>CANFCG010000001.1 GCA_947445115.1 Comamonadaceae bacterium
GAATAAGAAAAACTAAAAAATAAAAAATAGGAAATAAAAACGCATGGAGACACTCCTCCAACAAATCATCAACGGACTCGTGCTTGGAAGCATGTACGCGCTGGTGGCACTGGGTTACACGATGGTGTACGGCATCATTAATTTGATTAACTTCGCGCATGGCGAGGTGCTGATGGTGGGTGCCCTCACCAGTTACTCATGCATCAACTTGATGCGGGACGCGATGCCGAGCGCTCCAGGCTGGCTGATTTTGCTGCTGGCTCTGCTGATTGCTTGTGTGGTTTGCGCCGCGCTCAATTTTTGTATTGAAAAAATTGCTTATCGCCCGCTGCGTAATGCGCCTAAGCTGGCGCCTTTGATTACGGCCATCGGCATGAGCTTACTCTTGCAAACGCTCGCCATGGTCATTTGGAAGCCTAACCCCAAGGCCTATCCCACCATGCTGCCCAATGACCCGATTCACTTAGGCGGTGCGGTGATTACGCCCACGCAAATTTTGATTTTGGCTGTTACGGCGATTAGCTTGGCGACGCTGTCTTGGGTGGTCAATCGCACGCGTCTTGGCCGTGCGATGCGGGCGACGGCCGAGAACCCACGCGTGGCGGCTCTCATGGGCGTACAGCCTGACCGAGTGATTTCAGCAACCTTCATCATTGGCGCAATTTTGGCGGCTATTGCTGGCGTGATGTGGGCGGCCAATTACGGTACGGCACAGCATGCAATGGGTTTTATGCCAGGGCTGAAAGCCTTTACGGCTGCGGTTTTTGGCGGCATTGGCAATCTTGGCGGCGCGTTGCTGGGTGGCATCTTGTTAGGACTGATCGAGTCCATCGGCTCGGGCTACATTGGTCAGATGACGGGCGGTGTTTTGGGCAGCCAGTATTCCGATATTTTTGCGTTTGTCGTGCTCATTGTGGTGCTGACGATTAGGCCTTCTGGTTTGCTAGGCGAACGTGTGGCGGACCGAGCATGAAAAAAATCCTCATCATTCTTTTGCTCGCTTTGCTGCCACTGGGCTTGCAGCAAATAGGCAATTTTTGGGTGCGCACGGCGGACATGGCGCTGCTGTATGTGCTGCTCGCCATTGGTCTAAATATCGTCGTGGGCTATGCAGGCTTGCTCGATTTGGGCTACGTGGCGTTCTTTGCTGTGGGTGCGTATTTGTATGCGCTTTTAGCATCGCCGCATTTAACGGAAACTTTTGCATGGATTGCCATGATGTTTCCCGCGGGCTTGCATCTCTCGCTTTGGCTGGTGATTCCGCTTGCGGTTGTGGTGGCAGGATTTTTTGGTATCCTGCTTGGTGCTCCTACGCTCAGGCTGCGAGGTGACTATCTTGCCATCGTGACGCTTGGGTTTGGCGAAATCATCCGCGTCTTTTTGAATAATCTCGATCAACCCGCCAACATCACCAATGGCCCGAAAGGCCTTGGTCAGATTGACTCGGTGCGCTTTTTCGGTTGGGATATTGGTAAAAAACTCGACCTTGGATTCATTGAGTTTTCATCAGTCACGCTTTACTACTATTTATTTTTAACGCTCGTTATCGTGGCAATTGTGATTAGCCATCGCTTGGCCGACTCACGCGTGGGTCGTGCTTGGATGGCGATTCGGGAAGATGAAATTGCCGCCAAAGCGATGGGCATTAACACGCGCAACTTAAAGCTCTTGGCGTTTGGCATGGGAGCGACGTTTGGCGGTGTGTCGGGGGTGTTGTTCGCCTCGTTCCAAGGTTTCATTTCGCCCGAATCCTTCTCGCTGATGGAGTCTGTGATGATTGTGGCGATGGTCGTGCTGGGCGGCATCGGGCATCTGCCTGGTGTGGTACTGGGTGCGATCTTGCTAGCCGTGTTGCCAGAAGGCCTGCGTTGGTTTTCTAGCATTATGGATTTGCAGCAAGCCACGAGCGGACGCTTAGACGCCTCCATCTTGCGGCAACTGCTGATTGCGCTGGCGATGATTGGCATCATGCTGGCGCGTCCCAAAGGTTTGTGGCCAAGTCCTGAGCGCGGTAAATCGCTCGAGAGCAAAGGAGCCGCGTCATGAGCGAAGTCGTCCTAAAAGTAGAGAAAGCATCCAAACGCTTTGGTGGTCTGCAAGCCTTAAATGATGTGGGCTTAGAAATTAAATCAGGCGAAGTCTACGGTTTGATTGGCCCTAACGGCGCTGGCAAGACGACATTTTTTAATGTTATTACGGGGTTGTATGAACCCGACAGTGGCCACTTCACCTTATCTGGCAAGGCCTACAGGCCATCTGCGGTGCACCGCGTAGCGCAGGCAGGCATTGCACGTACGTTCCAAAATATCCGCTTGTTTGCCGAAATGACGGCATTAGAAAACGTGATGGTGGGGCAGCATTGCCGCACTAAATCTAGCATTTGGGGAGCGATGCTTCGCACCAGAGGCTTTAAGCGCGAGGAGCGTCAAATTGAAATCAAGGCGCACGAACTACTGGATTACGTGGGCATTGGCGAGCTGGCCGATGCAAGGGCTAAGACACTGAGTTATGGCGATCAACGCCGCTTGGAGATTGCTCGCGCCCTCGCCACCAATCCCAAATTGCTTGCACTAGACGAGCCTGCTGCTGGCATGAACGCGACGGAGAAAGTGATTTTGCGTGAGTTGATTGACCGTATCCGCAAAGATGGCAAGTCGATTCTTTTAATTGAGCACGACGTGAAGCTGGTGATGGGACTGTGCGACCGCGTGACGGTACTCGATTACGGCAAGGTGATCGCTGAAGGCACGCCAGCCGTGGTTCAGCGCGATCCTAAAGTGATTGAGGCTTATCTTGGTGCTAACCACGAAGCCACTGCGAGTACTGTGAGCGGGGCTGAAAAATGATGTTAAGTGTTAAAAATCTAAAAGTCGCCTACGGCGGCATCCAAGCGGTCAAGGGGATTGATTTTGAAGTTGGTGAGGGCGAACTCGTCACTTTGATTGGCTCGAATGGCGCGGGCAAAACTACGACGATGAAAGCACTAACGGGATCGCTGCCACTGCAATCGGGCGAGATCGAATTTATGGGGCAATCCATCACAGGTCGTGGCGCTTGGGATTTGGTGGCGGAGGGCTTGGCGATGGTTCCCGAAGGGCGTGGTGTGTTTACGCGCATGACGATTTTGGAGAATTTGCAAATGGGCGCGTACAGCGTTACCCATGCGAATGCTAAACAGCAAATGGCGGATGATGTGGATCGTGCTTTTACAACGTTCCCGCGATTGAAAGAACGAATCAATCAACTCGCGGGCACGATGTCGGGCGGGGAGCAGCAAATGCTGGCGATGGCACGAGCACTGATGTCGCGTCCAAAGATGCTTTTGCTCGACGAACCTTCGATGGGTTTGTCGCCATTAATGGTGGAAAAGATTTTTGATGTGGTACGTGAAGTTCGTAGCCAAGGCGTGACTGTTTTATTGGTCGAACAAAACGCCAAACTGGCGATGCAAATTGCAGATCGGGCTTACGTGATGGAGTCAGGCTTGATCACAATGAGTGGTGCAGCAAAAGACTTGCTGGATGATTCACGAGTGCGCGCAGCTTACTTAGGCGAATGACGGATTTATAAATTCTCAATATGCTTTAACAGCATTGCCAAATTGGCTGTTTCTGACGGCATCGAAATTTTCCCTTTCCAGCCACGAAGCCATGTCAGTTGGCGCTTGGCAAGCTGACGAGTCGCAGCAATGCCACGCTCGCGCATGTCAGATTCGTTGCAATCGCCATCTAAGAACCCCCACACTTGGCGGTAGCCGACGCAGCGCATGGATGGCAAATCCGCATGCAGATCTGCGTGTAATTTTAAAGCGCGTACTTCGTCCACCAAGCCATTTGCCAGCATGGAGTCGAACCGCGCAGCAATGCGTTCGTGCAGGCTGCTCCTAGATTGAGGTTCCATGGCAATGAGCTGGAAGGCCAATCCCGATGCGGCCTGCGGGCTACCTTTTGGTTTGAAATAGCTGGAGAGCGGTTTGCCAGTCGCACGGTACACCTCTAGCGCACGTTGAATGCGTTGGCTATCGTTGGGCGAAAGCCTTGCCGCCGTGACGGGATCATGCCGGGCAAGACTGGCGTGCAGGGCAGGCCAGCCAAGGCTTTGCGCTTCTTGGTCAATCGCGGCGCGAATGACCAAATCAGCAGTTGGAAGGTCATCAATGCCATCAATCAACGCTTTGAAGTACAGCATCGTGCCGCCAACGAGCACAGGCTCAGCGCCGCGAGCGCGAATCTCAGCGATCAAACGAGTCGCATCTCGTGCAAACTCGCCTGCGTTGTAGCTCTCGCTGGGGTCACGAATGTTGATTAAGTGATGAGGGCAAATGGCTTGCTCGGCAAGACTGGGTTTGGCTGTGCCAATGTCCATATCTTTGTAGATGGTGGCCGAGTCCACGCAGATAAGCTCTAGACGCAAGCCACGCGCAGCTTGGCTTTGCGCGTAATCGAGTGCAAGTTTGCTTTTGCCGCTGGCCGTGGGACCTGCAATACAAATGATGGGCGAAAGGTCAGGCGGGTGTGGTTTCACGCTGGCAGTTTCCCAAATCTAGGCACAATAAACCAAGCCACTGCGCTGACACTGATGGCAAAAAACGCCATGCCATGCATCATGGGTGCGGCGTTGTCGACTAGATTCGCACCCAACCATAAGCTGGTCGCAAAGCCAAAAGCCATCATTAAAAAACCATTCAATGCCGATGCCACACCTGCTTTTTGGGGGAAGTGCGCGACTGCGCCAGTTTGTCCGCTCGACTGCATCACGCCGTGGCCGACCATAAACATGTAGAACGGCGCGAGAAGACTCGCCATTGTCTGTATACCAAAGCTAGCAAACGTCACCAGTGCAAGCCCTGGCACAAGAGTGAGCCACGTGGCGCGTTTGACGGCGCTTTGAAGGCCGTACTTCTTAAGCAAATAGCGGCAATAAAACGTACCCGAAATATAGGAGACGGGCATAAAAAACAGACACAAACCGTATTGCAATTTGGATAGCCCAAGCATTTTGATAAACACAAAAGACGAACCCGCTAAAAAATTAATCATCGAACAAAAGCTAAATGTGCTCAGCATTGAGTAGCTTAAAAAAGCAGGGTGCGACAGGATGGATAGCCAGTTTGACCACAGAGTGCGCCACTCTAAGGCATGGAGGTTTCGAACCACTAACGTTTCTTGAAACCGCGCCCGCAGCATGATCCAAAGCACCAAGCCGAACGCGCTCATTAGCACCAGCGTACTGCGCCAACCCAAATACTCTGCAGCAACGCTGCCCAGCACGGCGCTGGCCAATGCGAGGAAGCCCAAGCCTGTAAATGCTTTGCTCATCACAATCGCGCCGCGCTCGGGTGCAAACAGATCACGTAGCACCGCACGCCCCGACATCACTGCTGCACCAACGCCAACACCTTGCAATGCACGCAGCGCAATCAGCCATGTGATGCTGCTGGAAAAAGCAGTTGCTAGGCCACTTAAAGTAAATAACGCAACACCCCAAAGCAACACGGGCTTGCGCCCAAAGCGGTCACTGAGCGGCCCGAGAATCAATTGCGAGATGCCAAACGCAAGCATCATCACGGATAGGGTGAGCTGGGTTTGTCCAATCGTGGCTGATAAGTCGGCTTGAATACTTGGCAGTGCGGAGAGATACAAATCGGTTGCAATAGCTTGAATTCCAAGCAACATGGCAAGGAGTACGGTGATGAATTTTTGTGACATGTAGACTTAAAAGTTCAACGTCCACGCATGAACAAATTGTCTAATTCTTTGATAGAAATTTGCCGCCAAGTGGGCCTGCCGTGGTTGCATTGATCGGAGCGCTCGGTCACTTCCATTTGCCGTAAAAGCGCATTCATCTCATCAAGGTTCAGCTTGCGATTGGCACGTACTGCACCGTGGCAAGCCATACCAGATAAGAGCTCGTTACGCGCTTCCTCAACCAGTGTCTCGGCTGACTCAGCGTTATCAAACTCGGCGAGATTGGCCAGCACAGTCCGCGCGAGTGCTACTGCGTCGCCATTAAAAAGGGATGCAGGCACCGCCCGCACCGCCAGCGTTTTGGGCGAGAAGGCGCTGATCTCTAGACCAAGCTGGGCAAGGGTTTCAGCATGTGTCTCGGTGCTTGCCACTTCCTCTGGCGTGGCTGCAAACGTAGCGGGTACGAGCAGCGGTTGTGATGCAATGCGCTGCTCGGATTGATTCGCAAGCTGGTTTTTGAGTGACTCGTACACGATACGCTCGTGCGCGGCATGCATATCCACAATCACAAGTCCTTGTGCGTTTTCTGCCAGTACGTAAATGCCTTGGAGCTGCGCGATGGCGCGGCCCAGCATCCAGTCGTTTGATACCTTGGGATGTGCGTTTGTATCGGTCACTAATTGCAAAGACGAGGGCTGCGCAGATGACGGCTGCCACAGTGCCTGTGCTTCGTTAATTTGCAGCCGATTTTGCTGTGAATACTCTGGACGATAAAACGCGCCACCGTTCGAGCTGAGCTTGTCGAAGCCTTGCGCGATAAACCCTTCGACAGGCTCAGGGCGGACGAATTGAGCATCAGTTCCACTTCTGGGTGCTGCCAGCACGTTTTGTACGGCATGGTAGGCGGCGCTATGCACATCGCGGCTATCGCGAAATCGCACTTCGATTTTGGTGGGATGCACATTCACATCGACCCGCGCAGGATCCATCGTGACGAATAGCACATAAATAGGCTGACGCGCACCATGCAGCACATCGGCAAAGGCTTGGCGCACAGCGTGTTGGATGACCTTATCACGCACATAGCGGCCGTTGACGTAGCAATACTGCTGGTCGGCGCGAGACCTTGCTACGTCTGGCGTGCCGACGAATCCTGTGATGCCCGCCATGCCTACCGTATGGTTAAGCGCTAAACATTTGCGACCTAGCTCGTCACCCAAAATTTGTGCGATCCGTTCGATTGGATTGGATGCGGCAAGCCACTGGTCATGCAGTTTGCCGTCAGACCAAATCGCAAAACTCACGTCGGGACGCGCGAGTGCATGACGGCGGGCGCTTTCCACGCAATGAGCCAGCTCCGTTGCGTCCGTCTTTAAAAATTTTCTGCGAGCCGGCGTGTTAAAGAACAGTTCACGTACTTCGATGGTCGTGCCTGTGCTACGTGCTGCGGGTGATATTTCCCCGGTGCGCGCATCAATGCGCCATGCGTGCGGCTGGTCTGCTATTTGGCTAATGATGGACATGTCCGACACGCTAGACACTGCCGCCAAAGCCTCGCCGCGAAAGCCCATGGTGTCCAAAGATTCGAGGTCGGTGAGCGATGCAATTTTGCTAGTCGCGTGGCGCTTGAGCGCTAGCGTCAGCTGGGCGCTAGGAATGCCCGAGCCGTTGTCCTCAACCACGATGGAGCGCACACCGCCTGCAAGCAACCGAAGCGTCACCTGCGTTGCGCCAGCATCTAGCGCATTGTCAATCAGCTCGCGCACCACTGACGCAGGGCGCTCGACGACCTCGCCAGCAGCGATTTGACTAATTAATTCGTCGGGGAGTTCTCGTATGACAGGCACAGGCTTATTGTCGCTGAGGTTGCATCAAAAACGTATCTCATAGCCATTTTTAGTTGTTGAAGGACTAGAATAAGTTAACTTTTGGCGTCGCCAACGTCTTAATAAAAATGAATGCATTTAACCCTCCCCCCAACTTTCGCTATCTCGATCTAAAAACTGCCACCGAAAATTTTGGAGACGATGCCCTTCTGTCCGAGTTACTTTGTTTGTTGCATGATCGCCTTTCCGGCGATTGGGCGGCATTTGAGAAATCCTTCAATGAACATCAAATCACCCCCGCTCTCGAAATAATCCATTCGATAAAAGGGACGGTCCCCATGTTCGCAGATAAACTAACGACAAGCTTCATCAGTCTCATGGAAGAAAAATTACGTACGAAAGGCTTGAATGATGAAGTTCAAGAGTTGTTTTTAAGTTTGCAATTGAGAATGCAGGAATTTATAGTAGAGCTTGGTCAATGGCACGCTGCTCAGGAGCCGTGAAAAAGGGCTCGTCGCAAACAATTAGCGAGATTTTCCTTGGTGAACGGCTTTGTAATGAAATCATTCATTCCTGCTTTAATACAAGCGTCTCGATCTGATTTCATAGCGTTGGCTGTTAGGGCTAGGATAGGGGTCATTGCATTGGGGCCCATGCCACTACGGATGAGACGGGTGGCTTCAAAGCCATTCATCACGGGCATTTGAATATCCATCAAGATAATGGCATAGGTAGTTTGTGCCGCGGCTACTACAGCTTTCTCACCATCCTCAGCTAAATCTACGGCATACCCTAGTTGATCCAACAAGATGAGTGCCAGCTTTTGATTAATGGGATGATCCTCCACTAATAAAATTTTTATTTTATTAGTCTCGTCAGACGAGCTTGATGAACGTGGAAGGTTAATTTCCTCATTGGGCGTGATCGTTTTAGTCACCGATTCACCTGCGATGGGATCAATCGTTAGGATTTGCTGATGTTGAGGTGCGATTGGCAGTGGTAATTCAAACCAGAAACAGCTTCCTTCGTTTAATGCACTTCTCACGCCGATAGTCCCGCCCATACCCTCTACGAGACGCTTGCATATCACTAAGCCCAGCCCCGTGCCACCAAATTTTCGCGAGGTGGAGGCGTCGACTTGCACAAAATTGGTAAAGAGTTTGTCTATGGCATCGACAGAAATTCCAATACCCGTGTCGTGGATTTCAAATCGTAGGCCCGTAGCTGTTGATGAGATTTTTAGAACGACTTCACCGCTACTTGTAAATTTGACCGCATTTCCGAGCAAATTGAAGAGAACTTGACGCAGACGCAGGCTATCCCCTAAATAAATCACGTCTAACTCTGTGGGGAGCTCAATTCGAAAGCCAATTTTTTTATCATCAGCCTTTAAACTTAAAACAGAAGATACAAAATTGAGTTGTAGTCCGACTGAAAACGCATGTGTTTCGAAATCCATATGACCGGCTTCAATTTTTGATAGGTCAAGGATGTCATTAATTAGCGCTAAAAGTGCTTCACCAGAAAGGGCGATGTTGCGCGCATAAAAAATTTGATCAGGCTCGAGTTTGCTATCTAATAACAAGTGGGCCATGCCCAAGACGCCATTCATGGGGGTACGGATTTCGTGCGACATATTAGCCAGGAATTGACTCTTAGCCCGATTCGCGTCCTCCGCATGCACTTTTGCACTCTCTAGATCATGTCGCAAGCGATCAGACGCCAGCATCGATTGAAGTAACTGATAGAACAAGAGCAAAGTCAGTGCACTGATAGCAAAGGCTGCTGCAAGAATGGAGGTACGAGTATTTTTATACGGCGCAAGTACATCTTCTATTGATTCGCCGACGGTAAAACTAAGCTTGTATTCTGGCAGCTTGTAGTAGCCATACACTCTATCGACGCCATCCGTTTTTGAGATACGGCGAAATGATCCCGAGAGAGGCGCATTCACTTCTAGGTAGGGCGACCCCGTGATCATCTGCCCGAAACTTAACTCGCTGTCTGGGTAACGAGACATGATTTCCCCCGAGTCCCGAATCATGGCCGCAACGCCACCTTTGGCTAAACTCATTGTTTTGGCAAACCCTGTAAACAGGACAGGACTGACAGAGATGACGATGACGCCATTAAAGTGACTATCTTTTAATAAAGGTCTTGTGAATTGAATAGTCCACTTGCCTGATATTTTCCCTATCAGTGGTTTACTAATAAATAGTTGATCGGCGTTGGGTGAATCTTGATGTACTTTAAAGTGTTCACGTTGACTTAAATCTGTTCGATTGGTTGGTTTGGCAAGATTTGAAAATGCCATGATGCCCTCACGATCAATAGTCACGACTTGAAACGTGATATCTTGTAAGTTTTCTTGGCTATGCTGGATCGTTTTGGCAAATGCTCGCCAATCACCCGTCCAGTGCGGCCGCGTGTCCAAAAGAGCCTCATTGAGCCGTTTAATTGTCGATTTAGAGTTCTCGGCAAGCACACGCGCTTGCGTCACGACGCTGACCTCAGCTTTTTGTAATAAGCTTTTTTTAATGCGGTCAAGCTCATAAGAAACTGTGGCCCAAATAATCGTTAAGCATAGCAACACAACCGCCAAAATGCGCAGCCGTAGTTTGTTTTGATTGGGTGATGTATCCATATCCATGATGGATGTCGTCAAATGATTAGACACAAGATCCCTTTAAAAACTGTTGATCTACTTTATAAGCAAAGATGCGACTATAAAAACTAAGCATAGGAGTCAGCATAGTTTGCTTGGATAGTTTGTACCTCAGCCAAGGATCGCATAAAGGCTTGAACACACGCGGGATCTAACTGCTGCCCCGCCATGGTATCTAATTCTGAGAGGGCTTCGGTGAGTGTCCATGCTTTTTTATAAGGCCGCGCTGATGTCAGCGCATCAAAAACATCGGCAGTTGCGACAATTCTCGCTTCGATTGGAATTTGCTCTTTGGATAAACCGTTGGGGTAGCCTTTGCCGCTCCATGCTTCATGGTGATTTAATGCGATGATGGCCCCTAATTTCAAAATAGGTGTTTGGCAACTTTCCAAAATGGCGTAACCGTAGTTCGTATGTCGCCTCATTTCCGCCCACTCATCAGGTGTTAATTTCCCCTTCTTCAAGAGAATATTGTCGGGGATTCCAATCTTTCCGACGTCATGCATGGGTGCCGCCAAATAAATATTTTCTGCCTCATCCTCTGAGAAGCCCATATTCCTGGCAATCAAACGTGAAAATAATGCCATGCGAGTCAAATGAAACCCAGTGACCGGATCGCGTGATTCTGCTGCTTTAGCAAGAACTAAAAGGCTTTCGCGTTCACGCAGAGCCAGTTCGAGCGTCATTTCTCGTACGCCTTTTCTTAGTTCGGCATTATGGTCAATGAGCGACTTAGAAATTTGATGCAAGGAAATGAGGTTCCTTGCGCGAGCAATAAGCTCAGAAGCATCGACCGGTTTCATCAAAAAATCTACCACGCCCAAATCAAGAAGTCGATGTTTAACTTGCGGATCGGATGAGGAGGTCACCATCAATATGGGCGTATTTTTGCCATTTGGCAAATCACGATACCGTTGAATGAACGCTAATCCATCCATTTCGGGCATCATGTAATCGACGATGACCAAATCCCAGTCATGTTTAGTGGAGAGTTCTAAGGCATGAATGGCTGAATGGCATGATTGGATTTTGGCTTCTGGCAACTTCCCAACGACGCTCTTGAGATACACCAGATTTAAGGTTTGATCGTCCACTAACAAAATCTGTGTCATAGCGATGTCCATTCAGTTAAATGATTTAAGAATCATTCTAACGAGCCTGCCTTCATCACGCTTAAAATTGAAAGTCAATATTCAATCAAAATTGTCACAACAATCCCTTCATCATGTCCGGCAACACCTTTGGCAATTTATTTGCTGTTACTAATTTTGGCGAGTCACACGGCCCTGCGATTGGCTGTGTGATTGATGGCTGCCCTCCGGGGATGGCTTTATCAGAAGCGGATATTCAAGGCGATCTCGATCGCCGTCGTCCTGGCACAAGCCGCCATGTGACGCAGCGTGCCGAGCCTGATTTGGTTCAAATTTTATCAGGCGTGTACGAGGGGAAAACCACGGGTACGCCGATTGCGCTCTTGATTCAAAACACCGATCAGCGCAGCAAAGATTACAGCAACATTTTGCAAAGTTTTCGTCCTGGTCATGCGGACTTCACCTATTTCAATAAATATGGGCTACGCGATCCTCGCGGCGGCGGACGTTCATCCGCACGGCTGACCGCGCCTATGGTGGCAGCTGGCGCTGTCGCTAAGAAATGGTTATTTGAAAAGTACGGCACTACATTTAAGGGCTGCATGACGCAAATTGGTGAGATGCCAATTGCGTTTGAATCTTGGGAGCATGTGCCTGCCAACCCTTTCTATGCGCCGATTAGCGACGTATCTGCCTTGGAAGCCTTGATGGATGGGCTGCGCAAGGCTGGGGACTCGTGCGGGGCACGTCTGCGGGTGGTCGCGAGCAACATGCCTGTGGGGCTAGGTCAGCCGCTGTTCGATAAGTTGGATGCCGATATTGCTTACGCCATGATGGGCGTGAATGCTGTGAAGGGCGTTGAAATTGGCGCGGGATTCGCCAGCGTCGCCCAGCGCGGCACGACGCACGGCGATGAGATTGAAATGCTTGATGTGAACGGCGTGAGAAAAGTCCACTTCAAAACCAATAACGCAGGCGGCGTTTTGGGCGGCATCAGCACAGGGCAAGATTTGGAAGTGAGCGTGGCGATCAAACCGACCAGTTCCATCTTTTCACCCAAGCAGTCGATTGATACGGCTGGCAACGCAGTCGAAGTGGTCACCAAGGGTAGACACGACCCGTGCGTGGGTATTCGTGCGACGCCGATTTTGGAAGCGATGCTGGCGCTGGTGGTGATGGAGCATGCGCTGCAACATCGCGCTCAATGCGGTGAAGCTGCTAAATAGGACGTGCTTCGGGCAGCTTGGTGAATAGAAAACACTTCCTCCCGTTCGCTGTCATGTCGGCAGCGTATTACGGGCACATCGGGTTCTTTAATCCTTACCTGCCGCTGTGGCTAAAAGATCTTGGGTTGCCGATATTGACCATCAGCATCTTGACGTCGATTCAGGCTTGGACGCGGCTTTTTGCTCCCTACGCGTGGGGCTGGCTGGCGGATACAACAGGTGAGCGCATCAAAATCCTGCGCTATAGCTCGGTCGTTGCGCTTTTGTGCTCGCTAGGCTTTTTGTGGCAAAGCGCCATCGAATCAAGCTTGGTGTGGTTGGTGCTCGTGCTTTTGTTGATGTTCACGCATACCAGTTCGATGATTCCGATGACCGAGGCTGCGATGGTGCATTTGGTGAGCCCGACGGGTGCGCTGGATGCCAAGCGCTATGGGCGGATTCGCGTCTGGGGTTCGATTGGGTTTTTAGTCATGGTGTTTGCCTCGGGTGCGTGGTTCGAGCGGTTTTCGATTAAAGACTTTCCGTATTGGACGATTGCCTCGTTGGCGGTGGTGATGCTGGCCATTTGGTGGTTGCCGAATTTGAAAGAGGCATCGTTCGCTTACAAAGAGAAATCGAGCGAGAAAGCGCCTATTCAGCCCATCGCGCCTATCTTGCGCTTGCCCGAAGTGCGTTGGTTTTTTGTGAGCCAATTCTTTCACGTGCTCGCGCACATGAGCATCTACATTTTTCTCTCGCTGTATTTAGATTCGCTGGGTTACAGCAAAACTTTTATTGGCCTGATGTGGGCGTTGTCCATCGTGATGGAGATTGCTTGGTTTTATACGCAAGGGCGCTGGATTCCGAAGCTCTCGCTGCGCAAATGGCTCTTGGTCACGGCAGCCGTGATGGTGCTGCGCATGACGATGATGGCAGGCGCGCCCCAGTATGTGCTCGTGCTATTTGCGGCGCAGTGCCTACACGCGCTCACGTTTACTGCGCACCACACGGCGTGCATTGCGCTGATCTCACATCACTTTCCAGGCAATTTGCGTGGACGAGGGCAGGCGCTGTTTACTTCGATTGGTTACGGCTTTACGGGTGTGACGGCTGGCTTGGCAGGTGGTTGGCTATCCACCCACTACGGACTGCAAAGTGTGTTTTGGGCATCAGCGGTTTGCGCCGTTTTGGCTATGGTTGCGGCTTGGCGGGCGCTGCAATTCGGATCTTCTACAGAGACCCCTCAAACATCATCACACTAACCAGATCACCAGCAGCGACATCACTTTGTTTATGCGCTAGAACGATCAGCCCATTGGCTTGCACCATTGAGCTTAGTATGCCCGAGCCCTGATTGCCGGTGATTTCAACGACCAGCTCGCCATGCTCGTTCGTGCGGACGATGCCTCGCTGATACTCGGTTCGGCCTGCTTTTTTGCGAATCGCCATTGTTGATTTGGCTTGCAGCATCGGTAGCGGCTTGACATTTGCGCCCATCATTTGCAAGAGTGCAGGGCGCACGAGTGCTAAGAAGGTGACCATGACGGCGACAGGATTACCGGGGAGTCCAAAGAGCACAGCTTTTGAGCCATCGGCTCGCTTGAGCGTTCCCACTGCCATTGGGCGACCTGGACGCATGGCGATGCGCCAAAACTCCACGTCGCCAAGCGTTCGCATCATTGTTTTCGTGTGATCGGCTTCTCCCACGCTGACACCGCCGCTGGTGATGACGACATCGGCACTCGTGCAAGCCTTATGGAATTTGGCTTCCAGAGCATCTTTGTCGTCAGGCACCACGCCTAAATCGACAATATCAACGCCCAGTTTGGTGAGCATGCCAAACACCGTATAGCGGTTGGAGTCGTACACAGCGCCTTCGCGTGACGACTCGCCAAGACTCAAAATTTCGTCACCCGTAGAGAAGTAGGCGACCCGCAAGCGTTTAAACACGGAGACTTGTGCAAGACCAAGGCTGGCGATCAATCCCAGAGCTGCAGGCGTGATGCAGCTGCCTTTGCATAGCGCAACCGAGCCTTGCATCAAATCTTCGCCTGCTTTGCGGCGGTTATCGCCTGCAAAAATCGCTTTATGCGGAAATCGGATGGAAGGGCGAATGGAAGTACCTGCAAGGGTGACGAGTTCGGATGGCACAACAGTATCAGCCCCTGTTGGCATCACCGCGCCAGTGGTGATTTGCACGCACTCGTTGCTACCTACGACACCGCTCCAAGCCTTACCAGCTAAGGCTTTCCCGATGATGACCAGCTCTAAAACACCATCGCCATCGTTGCATCCGCTAAAGCTGCTGGAATGAAAAGCGTAGCCATCCATGGCCGAGTTGTCGTGCGGCGGCACATTGATGGGCGAGATGATGTCTTTGGCCAGCACGCGTCCCAATGCCTGATGCAGCGGTACGTCGGTCTCGATCCTGTCCATTGCGAGCACAAGTTGTTGTAGAGATGCCTCTGCTGCTTCAATAGAGATCGATATTTGTTCGTTTGAATCGTTTTTCATAGGGAGAACTGGCGGGAAAAGGCGAAAAGTAGCCTCTAGTCAACTAAAATAGACCTCTTTTGTAACCCTGTAGCTTAAAGGTTTTGAGATGAAAGTTGGTAATGTTGTTGGTTTAGTCGGTTGGCGCGGCATGGTGGGATCGGTTTTGATTGATCGCATGATTGCTGAAGGTGACTTCGATCTCATCGAGCCGATCTTTTTTTCTACCTCTAATGCAGGTGGACGTGCGCCTGCGCAAGCCAAAAACGAAACTAAATTGCAAGACGGTTTCGATATTGCAACACTCAAAAAATGCGACATCATCATCACCGCCCAAGGCGGCGATTACACGACCGAGGTTTACCCTAAGCTTCGCGCCTCAGGCTGGACGGGTTACTGGATTGACGCGGCTAAAACGCTGCGCATGAACAAAGATTCTGTCATTGTGCTCGATCCCGTCAATCGCAATGTGATTGATGCGGCCTTAGCTCGCGGTGTCAAAGACTACATCGGCGGTAACTGTACGGTCAGCTGCATGCTCATGGGCGTGGGGGGGGTGTTTAAGGCGGGCTTGGTCGAGTGGATGAATGCGCACACTTACCAAGCGGCATCGGGCGGCGGCGCAGCCAATATGCGGGAACTCATTACGCAGTATGGCTCGCTGTATTCAGAAGTCAAAGATTTGCTGGATGACCCCAAGTCCGCCATCTTGGAGATTGACCGCAAGATTACAAACAAACAGCGTACGTTTAGTGCGGCCGAGACGGAGCATTTCCGCGGCGTGCCACTCGGTGGCAATTTGATTCCTTGGATTGATCGCGACAACGGCGACGGTACTAGCCTTGAGGAGTGGAAGGGCGGCGCAGAGACCAATAAGATTCTCGGACTTGGCGCTGATTTTGGCTCTAGCCCCGAGTTTGCAGCGATCCCCATTGACGAGACCTGCGTGCGCGTGGGGGCAATGCGCTGCCATTCGCAGTCGCTCACCTTTAAGCTTAAAAAGAATGTGCCGCTAGCTGATTTAGAAGCCATCATTGCCAACGACAACGCTTGGGTGAAATATGTGCCTAACGTACGCGAAGAGACTGAACGACACTTAACCCCTGCGATGGTTGCTGGCTCACTGCAAATCCCTGTTGGACGCGTCCGCAAATTGGCAATGGGACCTGAGTATCTTGGCGCGTTTACTATTGGCGATCAATTGCTATGGGGCGCTGCCGAGCCACTGCGCCGTATGCTACGCATACTCCTACAATCCCCCCTATGAACAGACCTATTCTCCTTAGCCGATTAGTCGTCTCCTTAGGGTTGACATTTTCGATGAGTGCCCAAGCTTTAACGCTGGGCAAGCTATCGGTATTGTCCTCACTAGGGCAGCCTTTGATTGCGGAGATTGAAGTCCCTGACATTTCTGCTGAAGAGTCCAACTCGATTCGTGTCGGCATAGCTAGTGCAGAGGCTTTTAAATCTGCGGGATTGGATTACACGCCAGCCGTTGCACAAATGAATGTGGTCGGTAAGCGCCGTACCGATGGCCGCGCCATATTAGAACTTAGGAGTGCACAGCCGATCACGGCGCCTTATTTGGACTTGGTTTTAGAGGTAACTTGGAATGCAGGTCGCATGCTGCGTGACTACACCGTACTGCTAGATCCACCTGCGACCAGTACACAAGCGCTTGTGGTTCCTGTTCCGACGTTGCCAATCCAGTCAATGAGTTTAGCGACAGATGTGCAGTCTGCACCTGTGCCCAGCGTATCGCAGGCATCTGCAACAGAATTGCCGCCACTTGCGTCGGCCACACCTGCGCCATTACCGAATGTGCGAGCGGCTACAAGACCTGTTGCACTCAAAGGTGTAACAACCAAGCGCGGCGACACAGCGGCGGCATTAGCCAATAATAGTAGACCTGAAGGTGTATCACTCGATCAAATGTTAGTGGCGATGCTGCGTCGCAATCCGAATGCTTTTGTTGCGGGTAACGTCAATCGCTTAAAAACAGGAGTGTTGCTCGATGTGCCAAGTACCGATGAGATTCGAGCCATTACGCCATCCGCCGCGCGCAGCAGCATCCAAGCGCAAGCAGGTGACTTCAACGATTACCGTAAAAAACTATCTAGCAATGTCGTTGCTACAGCCCCAGATGAATCTGGCCGAAGCGCATCCGGAAAAGTAGTGGCGCATGTGGCAGATCGACAGTCTGTCCCCACCAGTGATGATCGACTAACGCTGGCTAAGCCAATTGTTGGAAATAAAATAGTTTCTCCAGAAACAAAAATTGCACAAGAACACGCTGCTGCTGACAGTGCTGCGCGTACGACTGAGTTGAAAAAAAATATTGATGATTTGAGTAAATTGTCACCCGCCGTAGCCTTATCAGCAAGCGCGTCAGTTGCTCCAGCATCAGCGCCAATTACCGCCGCGGTGCCTCTGCCAGTGCCATTAGTGGCGGTTGTGCCTCCTCCATCTAAACCGCAAAATCGTCCGCCGCCGCCACCGTTAGAGAGTTCATTTTTGGATCAAATCATTATGAATCCTCTGACGTTGCCGATTGCCGGTGGTGTCGGTCTGCTCGTGCTGGTAGCCGGCTGGCTAGGTATCCGTCGCCGCCGTAAATTTGCTTTTGGGCATACACAAATGCCTAGCCAAAATTTTTCAGCCACTCGCCAACCCAGTGACACTATTTTTGGCCCCATGGGTGCGAGCGATGTGGACACAAAAGAGTCGCCAGCTAGTACCACCATGGTGTATTCACCAAGCCAATTAGCCCCCACGACAGGTGACGTTGATCCAATTGCCGAGGCCGATGTTTATTTGGCTTATAACCGTGATGTGCAAGCTGAAGAAATTTTAAAAGCCGCTAAATTAGATACACCAACCCGTACCGATGTGCGACTCAAACTTCTAGAAATTTATGCTAAGCGTCGTGATACTGAAGCCTTCAATGCTGATGCGCAAGACCTACACATGCTGACAGATGGTGCTGGTGCGGACTGGTATCGTGCCCGCGAACTTGCAAAGGACATTGGCTCGTCGTCTGCGTTGTTCAATGCATCGCCAGTCGAGTCCGCGCCTGCGCCTGTCTCGGCAGCTGCAACCGCACAGACAGAGCCTCATTTTCAATCCACCTCTGGGTTGATTGATTTTGATATGAATTCATTTTCACTTGATTTGCATGATTCTCCAGTTCCGGTCTCGGTCCCAGCCTCAGTGCATACGTTGTTGCCAGAGACGGTATCTGCGTTTAATCTTGACGCTGTAGAAGATCCCAAATTAGCGCTTGCGGAAGAGTATCTATCCATTGGCGATCACGCAGGCGCTAGATCACTTATCGAAGAAGTGATACGTCAAAATGCTCATCCTCAAATTGTGACGCAAGCGCATCATATGCTTGCACGGCTGGGCTGAGTCTTTTGCGCTGGGCTTTAGGCGTTAGTTATCTTGGGACAGCCTATCACGGCTGGCAAAGCCAAGCAGACGGACAAACCGTCCAAGACAAATTAGAAGCAGCGCTTAATTTATTTGCAGATACAACACCGCTGCTAACGCCAGAGTACCGGATTCATACGCTGTGTGCAGGGCGCACCGATTCTGGCGTTCATGGACACATGCAAGTTGTCCATTTCGATACTGATGTGGTGCGAGACGCCGCATCATGGGTACGTGGCACCAATACGCATTTGCCCAAAGACATTGCCGTGCAGTGGGCAAAAGAAGTGCCACGCGAGTTCCATTGCCGCGGTAGTGCCATCACTCGGCGTTATGCGTATTCGCTTTTAGAGTCCCATGTTCGTCCTAGCGTTGACGTAGGGCGTTTAGGCTGGGCGCATCGATCGCTTGAGCTGGAACCCATGCGGCTTGCCGCGAACTATTTGCTGGGAGAGCATGACTTCACGTCCTTCCGTGCGTCGCAGTGCCAAGCGTTATCGCCTGTCAAAAACTTACTGAGCATTGACATTGCCTGCCGAGGTGAGCGTTATGCGGATCATGGGCAGCGCTATTGGCGCTTTGAGTTTGAGGGGAACGCCTTTTTGCACCACATGATTCGTAATATCATGGGCTGCTTAATCACCGTGGGGCAGGGCGCGGAATCTCCCGAATGGGTGAAAACTGTGTTGGACGCCAAAAGCCGCAAAGTTGCCGCACCTACTTTCTCACCTGATGGGCTCTATTTTTTAGGTCCTACCTATGACGCAAAATGGGGCTTGCCCATCACGCCTTTATTTACTTACGGACTGATATGACAAAAATCAAGATCTGTGGACTCACCAGAGAGCAAGACGTCGATGCGGCAGTGCTTGCAGGCGTAGACGCGATTGGTTTTGTGATGTATGCGCCCAGTCCAAGAGCGGTATCTATAGAACGTGCCGCCATGCTTGCCAAGCGCTTGCCACCTTTTGTGACCCCCGTTTTGCTCTTTGTCAATGAGCTGCAGGCCAATATTCATAAGGCCTGCGAGGCTATTCCAACTACGCTTTTGCAGCTCCATGGAGACGATGACATCGAAACGCCTGAATTTTGCGTATCGCTCAAACGCCCTTTTATGAAAGCAGCGCGTATCCCCGTTGGCGAGGAGACGAGCTTTGACCTCGTAAAATACGCAGAGCGCTATAAAGACGCCTCAGCTATCTTGCTGGATACGCTGGTCACAGGTTACGGCGGCGGCGGCAAAACATTTAACTGGAATTCATTCAATTGGTCACAGCTTTCAACAAACGTCAGCCTTCCCCTCGTTTTGAGTGGTGGATTGACGCCTGCAAATGCCCGCGAAGGCATAGCCCTCGTTAAACCGTGGGCGGTGGATGTCAGTTCGGGCGTAGAAAGCGCACGCGGCATCAAAGACTCACAAAAAATAGCTGATTTTGTGGCAGCGGTTAAACAAGCCGACTACCAAGAAAGCCGATCGCCAAGCAAGTCAGTAGCCTTTTGATCATTTTTAATTTCCTTATGTACGCTTACCAACAACCCGATAACACAGGACACTTTGGCCCTTACGGCGGCAGTTTTGTCTCTGAGACCTTGACGCACGCCATCAACGAGCTCAAAGACGCTTACGCCAAATATCAGCACGATCCCGAGTTCATTCGTGAATTTAAGTACGAACTTGCCAATTACGTAGGGCGTCCGTCCCCCGTGTACCACGCGGCTCGCATGAGCCAAGAGATGGGCGGCGCGCAAATCTACCTAAAGCGCGAAGATTTGAATCACACGGGTGCGCACAAGATAAACAACACCATTGGTCAAGCGATGCTGGCTAAACGCATGGGCAAGCCGCGCATCATTGCCGAGACAGGTGCAGGGCAGCACGGCGTGGCGACAGCCACCATTTGCGCTCGCTACGGGCTTGAGTGCATTGTGTATATGGGCTCGGAAGATATCAAACGCCAAAGCCCGAATGTGTACCGCATGAAGCTCTTGGGCGCAACGGTTGTGCCCGTGGAGTCAGGTAGCAAGACGCTGAAGGATGCTTTGAACGAAGCTCTGCGCGACTGGGTGACCAACGTGGAGAACACTTTTTACATCATTGGTACGGTGGCAGGACCTCACCCTTATCCGATGATGGTGCGTGACTTCCAAAGTGTGATTGGTGAGGAATGTCTGACGCAAATGCCTATTCACCTAGCGCATTTGGGCAAAGATAAACAGCCCGATGCCGTGGTGGCCTGTGTGGGTGGCGGCAGTAATGCGATGGGTATTTTTTATCCGTATATTCCACATGAAAACACACGCCTCATTGGCGTGGAAGCCGCAGGTCTTGGCATTGAGACGGGTAAACACGCAGCATCCATTTCGGGCGGTACACCAGGTGTGCTTCACGGTAATCGTACGTATTTGCTTCAAGACAACAATGGTCAAATCATTGAGACACACTCCATCAGTGCTGGCTTAGATTACCCAGGTGTTGGCCCAGAGCACGCATGGCTTCATGACATTGGACGCGCCGAGTACGTGGGCATTACCGATGACGAGGCGTTGAAGGCTTTCCACTATTTGTGCCGTATCGAGGGCATCATCCCAGCACTGGAGTCCAGCCACGCCGTGGCTTACGCCATGAAGCTGGCAAAAACCATGCGTCCCGATCAGTCGATTCTTGTCAATCTATCGGGGCGAGGTGATAAAGATATTGGCACCATTGCGGATGTGTCAGGTGCAGATTTTTTCTGTCGCCCAAGCTGCAAAGTGCAATCAAGCAAAAGTGTTGAATCTGCAGTGGAGTTCAAGCGATGAGCCGTATTCAAAGTACTTTTGAAGCGCTGCAAAAGCAAGGTCGCAAGGCGCTGATTCCTTACGTCACAGCGGGTTTTCCTTTCGCCAATATCACGCCAGCATTGATGCACGGCATGGTGGAAGCGGGCGCGGATGTCATTGAACTGGGTGTTCCTTTTAGCGACCCCATGGCCGACGGCCCTGTGATTCAAAAAGCGGGAGAGCGTGCTCTGGCGCTTGGCATTGGCCTGGTGCAGGTGTTGGCGATGGTGGCGCAGTTTCGCAAAGATGACGACAAAACGCCCGTCGTGCTTATGGGGTACGCCAATCCTGTTGAAAAATACGATCTCGTGCATGGCAAAGGAGCATTTATTGCGGACAGCGCCAAAGCCGGCGTAGACGGTGTTTTGGTAGTGGACTACCCGCCAGAAGAATGCGAGCAATTTGCCGCCGACCTGCGTAGTCAAAACATGGATTTGATCTTCTTGCTAGCACCTACCTCGACTGATTCGCGTATGGCACTTGTCGGACGCATTGCCAGCGGCTATGTTTACTACGTCTCGTTGAAAGGCGTGACGGGCTCTGGCGCATTAGATGTGGATGCGGTGGCAAGCGCTATTCCGCGAATTAAAGCGCACGTGACGATCCCTGTTGGCGTGGGCTTTGGTATTCGCGATGCGGCAACGGCGCGTGCCATTGGCAATGTGTCGGATGCGGTTGTGATTGGTACGAAAATTATTCAATTGCTAGAAGACCAATCGCACGAAAAAGTGGTGCCAACAGCGATTCAGTTTTTGCGCGAAATTCGAGCAGCACTCGATAAGGAATAAGTCATGTCTTGGTTATCGTCAAAAATTCTCGGCAACAAAATTGATGCGTCTGATGCAGTCGAGCGCCGCAGTGTCCCAGAGGGTTTGTGGTTCAAATGCGCATCTTGCGAAGCCGTTTTGTACAAAACGGATTTGGAAAAAAATCAAAATGTATGCCCAAGCTGCTCACACCACATGCGGATTGGTGCAAGAGCGCGGTTAGATCAGTTCTTAGATCCCGTGGGAGCAGCCGCTTCGCACAGAGAAGAAATCGGCGCAGAAGTCACGCCGATTGATCCGCTCAAATTTACCGATTCACGCAAATATCCCGTGCGCATTAAAGAAGCTCAAAAAGCGACTTCTGAAACTGATGCGTTAGTTGTGATGTCGGGCGCTGTGATGTGTGTACCTTTGGTTGTGGCTTGTTTCGAATTCGAATTTATGGGCGGCTCCATGGGCTCTGTGGTGGGTGAGCGGTTTGTCCGTGGCGTCGAGTTCGCTATCAAAAACAAACTACCGTTTGTCTGCTTTACCGCTACGGGCGGCGCACGGATGCAAGAAGGCTTGCTTAGCCTCATGCAAATGGCAAAAACGAATGCGGCACTCACGCGCCTTGCCAAAAAGAAACTGCCATACATCAGCGTCTTAACCGACCCTACTATGGGAGGTGTGAGCGCTGGATTCGCCTTTCTAGGTGACATCGTTATCGCGGAACCCAAGGCACTGATTGGTTTTGCAGGTCCTCGCGTGATTGAAAGCACCGTTCGCGTGAAATTGCCAGAGGGCTTTCAGCGTGCAGAATTTTTGATGCAAAAAGGCGCTGTGGACATGATCGTCGATCGTCGCCAGCTGCGCCAAACCATCGCTAACTCACTTGCTATGCTCCAGCGCCTACCTGCTGAAGCTGTTCAATCCGTTTAAAAATAAAAAACCATGACCGACATTGTTCTCGACACCAATCAACTCATCGCCGAGCGCCGCGAAAAACTGAAGGCGCTTCGTGCTGGCGGCAATATTGCCTTTCCGAACGACTTCAAGCCAACGCATAAAGCCGAGGCGCTTTTTTCCCAGTACGACGCCATCGAAAAGGATGACCTCAAGCCTATGGCGGTTGAGGTCGCAGTTGCAGGTCGCATGATGCTCAAGCGAGTGATGGGTAAAGCTAGCTTTGCGACGCTGCAAGACTCGTCGTTTGGCGCGTCTAATGGCCATATTCAGATTTACGTGACGAGTGATTCGATTGGTACAGAGACACACGACGCCTTCAAACATTGGGATTTGGGCGACATCGTGGCTTGCACGGGCACGCTGTTCAAAACCAAAACAGGCGAACTGTCGGTTCATGCGACCGAAGTGCGCTTGCTGACTAAGGCGCTGCGCCCGATGCCAGACAAGTTCCACGGCGTGGCAGACCAAGAGGTGAAATATCGCCAGCGATACATCGATTTAATGACCGATGTCGAGACGCGCAAGCGTTTTATGGCACGGTCAAAAGCTGTTGCTTCGATTCGCGACTTCATGCTTCAGCACGAGTTTTTAGAAGTCGAAACACCGATGCTGCACCCGATTCCAGGTGGTGCCAATGCCAAGCCGTTTAAGACACATCACAACGCGCTAGATCAAGAAATGTTCTTGCGTATTGCGCCTGAGCTGTACTTGAAGCGCCTGGTGGTCGGCGGCTTTGACCGCGTATTCGAGATCAACCGTAACTTCCGTAACGAAGGCATTAGCGTTCGCCACAACCCCGAGTTCACCATGATGGAGTTCTACGCGGCGTATTGGAACTACCAAGACTTGATGACGTTTACCGAAGACTTGATTCGTCACGCGGCGATGAAGGCAGTGGGTACGCTGCAACTCACCTATGCACACCAAGGCGTTGAGAAGCCAGTTGATTTGGCTGCGCCGTTTGAGCGCATTACCATCCGTAACGCCATCGTTAAATACACGGAAGCGGGCGTGAATGGTGAGGGCGGCGCGAGCGCCACGGTCGATAACGCCGCGTGGCTGATCGAAGCACTTAAAAAACTCGGCTTTAAAGAAGAAAAAGATCGCCTGAGTACGCGTAGCTTGGCTAGCCTGCAAGTGCTGTACTTCGAGGAAACCGTCGAAGAAAAGCTCTGGCAGCCCACCTTCATCATGGAGCATCCAACCGAAATCTCGCCGCTGGCCCGTGCTAGCGACAGCAACCCCGAAATTACCGAGCGCTTCGAGCTCTACATCACAGGCCGCGAATTTGGTAATGGCTTCTCTGAGCTAAACGACGCAGAAGAGCAAGCAGCACGCTTTCAAGCGCAAGCCAATGCTAAAGACGCGGGTGACGACGAAGCCATGTACTACGACCAAGATTTTGTGCGTGCCTTGGAATACGGTTTACCGCCCACGGGAGGCTGTGGTATAGGTATTGATCGCTTGATGATGCTGCTGACCAACAGTCCGAGCATTCGCGATGTGATTTTGTTTCCTGCCCTTAAACGCGAAGCTTGAGCCAGTAACTTTAATCCTGAAAGGATTGCCTCATGAAGATCATCATCTTTGGCGCCAGCGGTCTAATCGGTCGCGGCGTTTTGCGCGAATGTTTGCTGGACGCAGATGTCTCTGAGGTCCTGCTGGTCGGGCGTTCTAAGATTGATCCTTCGTTCCATATGCCAACCACGAAGCTGTCTGAATTAGTGATGCCTGACATGTTTGACTACTCAAAAGTGGAGTCAGAGCTCTCTGGATTCGACGCTTGCTTTATTTGCCTTGGCATTGCGGCCAAAGACATGGCAAATGAAACGCAATATATTCGCCAGACGTTTGATTTGACGATGGCAGCGGCGAACGTGGTTGCTAAGCTCAACCCGAATATCACATTGACATATGTTTCGGGCGCTGGTACGGACGGCACGGCGCAAAGCAAGTCGCTTTGGATGCGGGTGAAGGGGCAGGTGGAGCAGGCCTTACTCGCCTTGCCGATCAAACAAGCCGTGATGTTTAGGCCGCTCGCTGTCCAAGCCGTGAATGGCGAGATTGCACGAAACGGGCTTTACCGTGTTGGATTTTTTCTAGGCTCACCATTCATCACGCTGCTGCGCAAGTTGCTTCCTAGCAAGATTGTGACGACTGAACAAATGGGACGAACCATGTTGTCCGTTGCAAAGCAAGGTAGCACTATGCGTGTGTTTGAGAGCGCTGATATCGCACGGTTCTAGAATCTCCACATGCTATTCGCCCTTGATATCGGCAATTCCCGTTTGAAATGGGCGTTGTACGAAACACCTCATCCCTCTAGCCCTGTCGTTGCGCAGGGTGTTTGCTTCTTGGAAAACATCGATCAGCTTGCCGAAAATGATTGGGCAAACTTGCCGTCTCCCAAGCACATTTTGGGCTGTATCGTTGCCGGCGATGCGATAAAAGGACGAGTAAAGGAGCAGTTGGATATATGGCAAGCCATACCGCAATGGGTGGTGGCCAGTGAAGCCGAATGCGGCTTAACGAATGGTTATGACCATCCCACGCGGTTAGGTGCGGATCGATGGATTGCCATGATTGGTGCTAGGCAACGTGCCATTCAGCAAGGCTTGGCGAGTAAACCGCTGGTGGTTGTGATGGTCGGCACAGCAGTCACCGTGGAAGCTATCGATCCATCGGGTAAGTTTTTAGGCGGCATCATTATTCCAGGTCATGGCATCATGCTCAAAGCATTGGAGTCTGGCACGGCAGGCCTCCATGTACCGACGGGTGAAGTTGTGCCATTTCCTACCAATACCAGCGACGCACTCACCAGTGGTGGCACATACGCCATTGCTGGCGCGGTCGAACGGATGATGAACCATATGCGTGGGCACTACCGGCAAGAGCCGCACTGCATCATGACAGGTGGTGCAGGCTGGAAAATGGCACCAAGTATGAATACATCATTTGAATTGGTCGATAACCTAATTTTTGATGGCTTACTGGTCATTGCCGAAGCACGATTTAAAGCTTAGACAAACGATCAAGTGCCAAGTTCAATGTTTCGTCTTTTTTGGCGAAACAAAAACGAACCACGCGCTGATCGAACCCATCGCCGTAAAAAGCCGAGAGCGGAATCGCCGCCACCCCCATCTCAGTCGTCAGCCATTTGCAAAA
The DNA here is from genome assembly GCA_947445115.1 of Comamonadaceae bacterium. Lineage (GTDB taxonomy): Bacteria > Pseudomonadota > Gammaproteobacteria > Burkholderiales > Burkholderiaceae_C > JASGCK01. The sequence goes on from CANFCG010000001.1 coordinate 26,097, forward strand.
TTCTGCTTCTGATAAATCCGACACGTCGGTAATGTCCACGCACTGAAAGTAGCTGCCTTCCGATGGCAAAATTTTGAATTTGGTTTTGGCCAGTCCTGCACGGAACAACTCACGCTTCTTTTGGTAGAACGCGGGCAGAGTGATGTAAGGCTCTGGATTCGCCAAATACGCCGCTAAGCCATACTGGACGGGCGTGTTGACAGTGAAGACGTTGAATTGGTGGACCTTTCTAAACTCAGTCGTCAAACTGGCTGGGGCGCATACCGTACCCACTTTCCAACCCGTTACGTGAAAGGTTTTGCCAAAACTAGAGACGATGAAGGCACGATCGGCAAGGCCTGCAAATCTAGCCGCACTTTGGTGGGTGTTGCCATCAAACACCATGTGTTCATAAACCTCATCGCTAATTAAAAAGATGTTGGTCGACGCGAGCAGCTCTTGCAGCTTCAGCATTTCCGCTTCAGTCCAAATGGTGGCGCTGGGGTTATGCGGCGAGTTAATCAAGATAGCTCGGGTCTTGGATGTGATTGCGGCACTGATCTTGTCAAAGTCAGGGCGAAAGGTTTTGGGTGTGAGTGGGACTCGCACCACTACACCGCCTGCTAACTCAATATTCGGAACATAACTGTCATAACAAGGCTCTAAAACGATGACTTCATCGCCTGCTTGCACAATCGCCAAGATGATCGTGATGATGCCTTGCGTGGCGCCTGCTGTAATAGTGATTTCGGAGTTCGCGTCGTAGCGCTTGCCATGAATCGCAGCTACCTTATCGGATACCGCTTGGCGCAAAGCCGAGATGCCCACCATCGGCGGGTATTGGTTCAGCCCTTGCTGCATGGCGCTTGTGACGGCATCAACCAATTTGGGATCGCAGTTGAAGTCAGGGAAGCCTTGGCCCAGATTGACGGCATTTTTCTCTGTGGCAAGAGCCGACATCACGGTAAAAATGGTCGTGCCAACGGCAGGCAGTTTGGTTTGAATGGCGGGGGTGGTCATAGCGGTTTTAGGTTTAAGCGGCTAGGGCTTTATCAATGTCAGATTTGGATAGCTGCGGCGCAAGCGCCATGGCAAAAGAGTAAACGAAATTACGCAGATAAGCACCGCGTTTGAAGGCAATTCTAGTAATATTTTTACCAAACAAATGGCCTGCAGGCCTTATCTGGAGAGGCTTAGCAGGCATCGACTGCCCTGCTAACTCGTCACGGATGGCCATTTCAGCCAAGATACCCACGCCCATGCCGGATGCTACATAGGTTTTGATCACGTCAGAGTCAATCGCTTCCAGCGCAATACGCGGATGCAGTTTGGCAGCATGGAATGCCGCATCAATTTTGGTGCGCCCCGTAAACGTGGGGTGATAGGTAATTAAGGGATGCGCCGCCAAGTCGGCAAGCGAAATTTGTTTTTTGCTTGCCAACGGATGATCTTCTGGCATGACCAGCATGTGTTGCCACTCGTAGCAGGGAAGGGTGACCAGTTCGGTGTAGTCCGCCAGCGATTCGGTTGCAATGCCGATCTCTGCGGTTTCATCAATCAGCATTCGCGCGACTTGATTCGGATTGCCTTGGTGCAGACTGACATTGACCTTGGGAAATTCAGAGCGCAAGCTAGCAATGGGGGCTGGCAGCACATACCGTGCCTGCGTATGCGTGGTCGCAATACTGAGCGTCCCGCTATCCTCTGCCGTGTACTGCTCGCCAATACGGCGCAGATTACCCAGTTCACGCATGATGATTTCAACTGTTTTTAGGACTTCTTGGCCTGGCTCGGTCAGGGCTTTGATGCGTTTCCCGTGCCGAACGAAGATATCAACCCCAAGCTCAGCCTCTAGTTCCAGGATGCTTTTAGACACGCCAGGTTGACTGGTGTGCAGGGCTTTGGCTGCCTCGGTGAGGTTAAGCCCACGCCTAGCGACCTCTTGAACAAAGCGAAGTTGATGCAAATTCATGTGGAATTAATAGTTTTTAAACTTAACCCGTATTGCGAAGTCCAGCCGCTATCCCATTGATTGTCATATGAATTCCAAGTTTAACCCTATCGTCTGCCTTGCCGGCACGATAGCGTTTCATCAATTCGACTTGGAGGTGGTGTAGCGGATCAATATAGGGGAAGCGGTGCTCAATTGAACGGGCTAAAGACGGGTTGCCTGCTAGACGTTTCTTTTGTCCGGTGATCAGAGTTAAGGCTTCTTGCGTACGCAGCCACTCGCCTTGCATGAGCGCAAAAATTTTCTCTCGCAATTTTTTGTTGGGCACCAGCTGCGCGTAATGCGCAGCAAGCGCTAAATCGCTTTTTGCCAGCACCATATCTAAATTAGAGAGCAGGGTGCGGAAAAATGGCCAATCTCGGTACATGCTTCGTAGCAGGGCGAGACTCGTTTTGTCAGCGCTCATACTCATCACCGCACTACCAAAGCCATACCAGCCTGGTAACGACATGCGGCATTGCCCCCAGCTAAAGCTCCACGGAATGGCCCTCAAATCTTCAATTGCTTGATTCGCTTTGCGCGAAGCAGGGCGTGAGCCAATATTGAGCTCGGCAATTTCGCGAATAGGCGTGGCACTAAAAAAGTAATCACTAAACCCAGTCGTCTCGTAAACCAACGCCCGATAAGCTTGCATACTTATGTCTGAGAGCGTTTGCGCCATCGCCAAAAACTTATCCGAGGCGATATGCGTGGGCGCGAGCAAACTAGCCTCTAGTGTTGCCGCAACCAAGGTCTCAAGATTCCGCCGTCCCAACTCAGGATTGGCGTATTTAGAGCCAATCACTTCGCCTTGCTCGGTCAGGCGAATTTGCCCCCGCACGGTATCAGGTGGTTGCGCCAAAATTGCTTGATAGCTGGGGCCGCCACCGCGTCCCACCGTTCCGCCGCGACCATGGAACATGCGTAGCCGAATCGGGCTTGACGGGCAAATCGTGTCAAACAGTGCTGTGACGGCCACTTCCGCGCTGTAGAGTTCCCAGTTGCTGGTAAAAATGCCGCCATCTTTATTGCTGTCGCTATAGCCCAGCATGATGTCCTGTTCGCTGTATTGATGCGCCGCACCGCGCTGCACCATCGCCAAAATGCCGGGTAAGGCGTAAAAATCTCGCATGATGGGCGCCGCTTGGCGCAAGTCTTCAATCGTTTCAAAGAGCGGCACGACGATCAAATCGGCTGTTCCTGTATTACTTAAGCGACCTTGAAATAAGCCCACTTCTTTTTGCAGCACCAGCACTTCCAGCAAATCGCTCACACTCTCCGTATGGCTGATGATGTAGTGCCGAATGGCTTCTGCGCCTAACTGATGGCGCAATCGATACGCCATTTCAAAAATGCCGATTTCGCTTTGCGCCAATTCCGAATATTCGGTATGCGGCACGCGCAGTGGCCGAGGGTCATCGAGTGCTTGCAAGAGCAGGGCGCGCTTGGCCAACTCATCAAGCGCTAGGTAATCTTGGCATTGACCTGCCCCGAGCATCAATTCCGCCACAACGGCAGCGTGCTTATCCGAGCTTTGGCGCAAATCGACGGTTGCCAAATGAAAACCAAATACCTGAACCGCTCGAATAAGGGGATGCAGTCGATACTGGGCGAGCGTAGTGTCGTGGTTTGATACTAGCGAGTCCTCAATTGTTTGAAGGTCAGCAAGAAAATCAGCAGGCGATGCATAAGCGTTTTGCGGCTTTACTGCATGGCGCGTGGCTTCGCCGCCCGTCAGCTCTGCCAAACTAGCTGCCAAACGTGCATAAATGCCGATCAAAGCACGGCGGTAGGGCTCGTCAAGGCGATGCTCGCTGGTATCGGGCGAGCGATCGGCAAGCCCCTGCATAGCAGGCGTTATGTCTACCAGCATCGTGGAGAGCGAGAGTTCGCCGCCCAAATAATGCACCTCGGTCAGATAGTGACGCAGCACCAATTCGCATTGGCGGTGCAGGGCGTAATCTAGCGTCGCCTTGTTGACATTGGGGTTGCCGTCGCGGTCACCGCCCATCCATTGCCCCATACGCAAAAAGGGCGCTAGAGGTTTGGTCTGTCCTAGGGCAATTTCCAAAGCGCCATAAAGCTTAGGAATTTCACGCAAAAAGGTCGATTCGTAAAACGACAAAGAGTTGTCCACTTCGTCCTCTACGGTGAGCTTGCTAAGCCGAAGGAGGCGAGTTTGCCAAATTTGCATTACCAGCACCCGGATACGCGCTTCGTTAGCCGCCAATGCTTTAGGCGCGAGGGCATCGCGGGGCTGCTGCAAAGCCACAATCTCATCCCGCTCCATCAAGAGCTTGGCAATCGCGCGTTCAGCATCTAAAACACTCTTACGCTGTACTTCGGTTGGGTGCGCCGTTAAAACCGGCGAAATATAGGCAGTCGATAAAAACTGGGCAATTTTGTTGTGCGGAATTCGCGCAGCATCTAGGCGCTTGAGCGAACTATCGAGACTGCCTTCTCGCACGCTTCCCTCGCGGTCATGCACAAGCCCACGGCGCAAATGGTGCTGATCTTCCGCTAGATTGACCAGGTGACTGAAATAGGTGAACGCCCGAATCACCTGCACGGCTTGATCGCTGGTGAGTGATTTAAGCAGCTTGGTAATGCTGATCTCTGCCGCAGGATCTGGATTGCGCCGAAAGGCCACCGACTGCAAACGAATGCGCTCGACTAACTCGTAGGCAGGGGCGCCATCTTGCTCGCGAATGATGTCGCCCAAGATTTTGCCAAGGAGTCGAATGTTTTGTTTGAGCGGGAGATCTTTTTTCATTGATTCGGGCTTATGATTTATTATTTAACATAATATAAATTGTGTTATTTTTTATGATGATAATGATTATAAAAATTAAGGAATTAACTTTAATTTTTCTCTAAAGTTATTTGTATTCATTTGAATTTTTCTATATTCAACCTTAGACCATTCATTCGCCATGTCTTTGTAGCGGCTAGAGAAAACCAAACCGCTTTGACCTGTTTGATAGATAAATTGTGATTTCTCCAAGTCAGAAAAATCGTATACCGCACGCAACGATGCAGCATGACGATTGGCATAGGTGTCTGCTGGCTCGGCTAAAAAGTACTGCCCAACGTTCACCGTCATCGGGTCGCCAGCACTGGGTACAGATACCGTAAACAGCTTATTGAGGACTGGCACGCTAGAAAACGGCCTGTGGCTTGACATGGCTGGATGCACCGCACCCCAAGTCCAAAGACTCAAGTCTCTGCCGTACAGCTTCCCCAGCTTTTCTAAAGTGGCGTCAAAAGCAGCTGTGTAGCGCTCTTGGCAGCTTTGCGGAGCGCACCACGCCTTATTGCCTTTGCCTTGATCGGCAGCCAGCATTTCCTCCATGCCTTGCCTGAATTGGCGTTTGCCATAGACCAGCTTGAAGGTGTCAGCGCCTAATTTATCGCCCAGCATGGCATGGGCTAGCTCATCGCGCCACACATTGACAATCGTCGCGGCTACGCTATTGGTTGTCATACGGCCATCAAATCTTTTGAGCTCGGTCATCACAGCCGCAGCCATGGGGTGATCACTTTGGACTGACAGCAAACTTGGCATCACTTTGGGCGTGGATAGTGATAGCGTATCGGCTTGCGCCATCGCCATGCTAGCCATCGTATGCTTTTGCGTTTGCGCCAGCATGGTATCAATGCGCTCCAAACGGTAAGACTGTGCCCAGTCTTGCCCAATAAAGTGCGGGTAATCATCGGCGTGGATTTTTTGATTGGCTGTAGCATGCCACCCCTTTTTGTCAATGGTAGCCGCCCTCACCTCGGGCGTATGGGCGTAGGGTAACCAGCCCGCCCAGTCATATTTGGCATCCCAGCCAAGGCTTGGCGACATACCTTTGAGGTCGTCGCCAGCAGCGCGAAGCGGCACTTTTCCCACGGCTTTGTACAGTGTTTGACCGGCAGTATCGGCCATCACAACGTTTTGCATGGGAGAGTGATAACTTGAAAATGCCGACTCTAATTCCGCGACCGTTTTTGCTTTCATGGTGCTAAGGCCAGCAACCAAGGTGAGGTTGTCCGCATCTAGTGCCGCCCAGCGTAGCGCCATCGCGTACTTAGATCTATTGAGCACGCCGTCGTAGCCGCTTTGCGCATCACTAACCACGGGGCCGTGGCGAGTAGTACGTACCGTGTATGTCACGTCCGCTTGATTTTTAACCTTGATGACCTCATTGCGCTCGGTAAATGCAGCAAAGCCCGTTGGCGTGCGGTATTGCTTGGCATTGGTGGGGTCAATTTGTTCCAAATACAAATCTTGCGTATCGGGCCCTGTGTTGGTAAAGCCCCAAGCGGTTGTTTGTGTCCGTCCCAAAATCACGAATGGCAAGCCTGGCAAGGTCGCGCCGATCGCATCAAAATCAGGCGACTTGAGGTGTGCAAAGTACCACACGGCAGGTGCACCCAGCGCCAAATGCGGATCGTTTGCCAAAAGCGGCTTGCCTGATTCCGTGTGCGTCCCCGAGACGACCCAGTTGTTCGAGCCACGACTGTCGATGTGCCCTAGCCCCGTTGCCCAGCCGTTGATATCCTTACCCAACAAGGCTTGCAGGCTATTTTCGTTCGGCAGACTAGAGTCAGTATGGCTTGCGAGCTTTTGATCCTTTGCTGCAAACACATCCAAATCTTTGTACAGCTTGGCTAAATCTAGTTTGGTTGCGGGCGCTTCCGTGCCGTAAGCAGGTATCAGCTGCCACAGCTCTTGGGTTGAAAGCTTTTGCAGTGCCACTAAACGTACAAACTCGGTGCCCCAATTGCCGCCCAAATCCAGCGCCATCATCAGCCCCCAGCCCACGCTGTCCGTGGCTTTCCATTTACCTGGTTTCACTCCCAAAATATGAAACTCTGGCGGTAGCGCTTGATTGCTCGTGGCATGAAAGCCATTGATGCCATCGGCATACGCCTCTAGTGCCGCTTTTATATCGGCGGGATACTTGGCATATTGGGCTTTGGCGGCTTGCACAATGCCTAGCGTGCGCAACAGCTTGTCCGTCTCCAGTGTCGCTGAACCCAATACTTCTGAGAGCTCGCCGTGCATCACGCGGCGATTGAACTCCAGCTGCCAGCTGCGCTCTTGCGCGTGGGTGTAGCCCAAAGCGCGCCACACGTCGAGCGGATTTTTTGCCTCAATATGCGTGACATCCGATAGATCGCGTTTGATACTGACATCTCCCATAAGTCCAGCCAGCTTGGTTTCACCGCTAAGCGTGGGGAAAGATCGGTAGATATAAATACCAATAACAAGGATCAGCAGTAAGGCAAGCGCTGAAATCGTTTTTCCGAGACGCTTAAACCAAATCTTCATAGCTCATCCCACAGCAGCATGGCATCCGAGCCATCACACAAAAGCCGAACAGGTGCGCCAAACGGCAGCATCACCTTGGTGGCCACATGACCGAACGGCAAGCCGGTGAGCACGGGAATCTTGAGCTTGGACGTGGACAGCTGCGTGCGCAGCCGTGCCACAACGCTCGCCATATTGAATCCCCTGTCATGTGGATAGAGTTTGGACTCGGTGAATTGTCCCAGAACAATCGCCTTTTGCTGCGCCAAGATGCCCGCATGTAGCCACTGGGTCAGCATCCGTTCAATTCGGAATGGGGATTCGCCTGTGTCTTCAAACCAGAGTACGCCGCCCTTGATTTGCGGCATGTAGGGCGTTCCGATTAAGCTGGTCAGCACCGACAAATTACCACCCCAAAGAAGTGCCGAGTCTTTGCTGGAGGGCTTAATATATAAGGGCTTCAAGGCATATTGCTCGCACAAGGCACGGTCTGCAAGGCTTCGCTTTGGTAGCCTCCACCCTGCGCCCTCATTTTGCCCAAGCAGCACATCGTCAAAACAAGCCTCGGTGATGTCGTCCACCTCGCCCTTGGAAGAGTCCGCGCCAAAATCTGCAATCAAACTCGCGCCACTAATCGTAGCCGTGTCCGTTTTGGCGAAAAGTGCTGATTGAAACGCCGTGAAGTCGCTGTAGCCCATCCAGTGTGTTCCGTTGGCAATAGATTTGGCGATTTGCTTGTAGTTGATCTGCGGCAAAATCCTCGTCAATCCGTAGCCGCCGCGAGTGATTAAAGTTAACTCTGCACCGCTAGACGCCGCTCTGGATATGGCTTGCAGGCGTGTTTCATCATCACCTGCAAAGCGCTCGTGGCTCGCCAAAGCGTCTTTATCAATTTCAACTTGGTGGCCTTGCGACTCAAGCCGTTTAACGCCGCGCTTGAATCCTGCCTTGTCGCGCACCGCGCCAGCCGGAGAGTAAATGTAGATGTGAGCCATATCAATATGAAGTTAGATTCCCGCCTTCGCGGGAATGACGGTTTGATTATCCTTTGGCTAATGCTCTTTTCGTTCTAAAGAAATTAGTTAGTAGTGCGCCGCATTCCTCGGCCATCACCCCGCCCTCCACCTTCGTTTGGTGGTTAAACGTCGTGTCAAAAACATTGAGCAGTCCACCCGCAGCGCCTGTCTTGGCATCGCTTGCGCCGTACACCACACGGCTAATTCGCGCATGAATCATCGCCGCCGCGCACATGGCGCAAGGCTCTAGCGTGACAAAGAGCTCGCAGTCTGGCAGTCGATAGTTTTGCAAAGCCTGCCCCGCAGCACGTAGTGCGAGTACCTCCGCGTGAGCGGTAGGGTCGTGCAGGCCAATCACCGCGTTGCTTCCCGAGGCAAGAATCTCACCGCCCTTGACCAGTAGGGCTCCCACGGGAACCTCGCCGCGAAGCCCTGCTGCGCGTGCCTCGGCAAGGGCGAGGGTCATGAAGTCTTGGTCAGTCATTACAAAAGCGTTTATGCCAAAAGACGTTTTAATTTTTCAATTGCGCTATCGAGTGTTGTGAGTACAGGTACGCCGCAAACCGCCTCTACCAAGGGTTTGCAATGCGCCATGCTGTACTGGGCGAGTGCAATTGCTTTTGCGCCTTGCAGAGTCAAACTGCGAGCCGCTTCAACAACCAGTCGGTCATGCGTAGCTACCTTATCTGCATTTAAAGCTGCCATGGCGCCTTCAGCTAGTTTTATCTGCAAGTTGACGTCTGCTGAAAACTCATTCGGCATGCTGGCGAGGGTGGGGGCAAAGCTGGAGACCAAGCCCAAAATTTGACCGTTCATGCGTCCGTGCTCACCTACCAAGGCAGCCGCTTGTTCAATCATGGCTTCGTTCGGTTTAAGGACGGGAATTTTTTGGACAGCAGCCACGGCTTCTATGCACGAACCAAACGCAGAGCAGGTAAACAAAATCGCATCGGCGCCGCAGTCCACCGCGTACTGCGCGAGACGTTGAAAGCGCTCGTGCATGAAGGCATCTAAACCTGTGCCTGGCGCTTTGGCTTCAATGGCAGCCAAATCATTTGACAAACTGTCGTCTTGCAAGTTCATGCGATTCGCCTCGGGCCACAGCCGAATCATGGCGGAATTAATGGGGGGCACGGAATGCGGGAGCGCGTGAATGAGAGCGATGCGAGGGGATTTCATAGTGCCTCCTTTGTAGTTGCGTGCAGATTAAGCATAAAAGTATTCATGTAGCGGAATCAACGCGCCGCCCAATGCGCCTGCATCGCTGCCCACCAAGCCTGCCAATAGCTTAGGCTGCCATAGGCCTTCCCAGTTAAAGGCTTTTAATGCGTCTTCGGTTTGAGTAATAAGTTTTTGCAAAAGTAGCGGCGCCATAGAGCCATCAATCACGACAGCATCCATATCTAAAAATGCGGTGCCACTGACAATGGCGAACGCCAATGCTTGGCTTGCAGACGCCAGCCAATCTTGGGTTTGCTTCAGATGCTGCGTACTTAATGCCTCTTCAGAATAGGCGGCCAGTGGCTCAAACGATTGCGCACTCAACCTGCCCTCAAGCTCCCACAGCGAGGCATGATTGAGCAGTTGGTCTTGCGCCATTGTCAAGGACATAGGCACGGAAGCCACCGCACCCGCGTTGCCATGCTTGGACTCCAGCATTCGCCCCTGCGAGACGACGCTGCCACCGACAAACGTATCCAGAAATAGATACAAGAAATTTTGATAATGCCGTCCCTGACCATTAAGCAGCTCTGCAATGCAAGCCGCCGCTGTATCTTTGGCCAACTTAACAGGACATGTCGTCATCGCTTGAATGGCGGCGGTAATGTCTAGAGCATTCCACTCGCTAGCTTGGGCCTCGCTGAGTCCCAGTAATTTGTGCCAACCGCCCAGGGCAAAAGGCATGGCAATGCCAATACCAATTAAGAGGTGATCTTCCTGCGTCAGTTGCGCCTGAATGCGATGCAGATGTTGTTCGATTTTGGCAAGCAACTCGTGCGCCACTGGAAACTCATAGGCAATCGAGTAACGATCGCGTACACAGCCCAGCAAATCAACTAAGAGTACATCGGTATGGCGACGCCCAATCTTGATACCCACGCTAAACGCACCATCCGCATTGACGGACATAGGCTTGGGGGGCTGACCAAGGCCTACGGTAACAGCTTTGTGATGCGTCAGCAATTGATATTGATCCAAGCGCCGCACAATTTGCCCAACAGCTTGCACGCTCACATCCATGTGCTCGACAATTTTGTGCCTAGGCATGATGCCGTGCTGACGCACAATATTAAGCAGTTTGCGTTCGTTAGAGCCAAGTGGGTTTTTAACTTGCTGGGTTTTCATGTTGACTATCTTAATGAAAGATTTTGCTAATTCATAGACTATAGTCGCATCAACAACATAAATCAATATAGTTTACTTATGAAAAGAAAAAACACTCAGATCTCTCGTCAAGCGCTTTGTGCTGGAGAGGCGCTCATTGATTTGGTGAGTGATGAACATGGAAAACTAACGCCTTGCTTGGGCGGTGCGGTGTACAACCTAGCCCGCGCCTTGGCATTGCAAGGCGTGGGCACAGGCTATCTCAATCCACTGTCTCGGGATTTGTACGGCACTCAACTTCGCGCTGGATTAGAGGCGGCAGGTGTCGCTGTATTTGAAGCAAGCCCCGTTTTGGAGTCTACGTCGTTAGCCGTCGTCAACTTAGATGCTGACGGCAAAGCAATCTATGCGTTCTATCGAGAAGGCGTCGCTGACCGGAAGACCAGTAGCGATCAGCTTAATCATCTGAGTCGGCATGCCGACGTGCAAATCGCCTGTACAGGCTGCTTGGCATTGTCTCCAGATGATGCCAAGTCTTATCTACCTTGGCTTACAGAGCAAAAACGGCTGGGACGCACCATCTGTATTGACGTTAACGTGCGCGCAGCCGTCATGAAAGATGATGCGGCTTATAAAGAAAACATAATGGCTGCTTGCGCCTTGGCTGACATCATTAAAGCCAGCGACGACGATTTGGCGTATTTGGACATCAGCGCAGAAGCGATGCTGACCCAATCTAGTGCGAAAATTTTTCTACTCACCCTAGGCTCGCAAGGCGCTCAGCTATTGACCCACCAAGGGCTGCGCTTGACAGCGCCTGCCCCGCAAGGCTTGCAGCTAGTCGATACGGTGGGCGCTGGGGACTGTTTTTTTGCTGGTTTTTTGGCACATTGGCTTAACGATACATCCGATCTGCAAGCAGCGCTCGATCACGCCGTTAGCAGCGCCAGCATCAATTGCACGCGCCTTGGCTGCCAGCCGCCAACGTGGGATGAGGCGCTGGCATTGAGCAAGCCAGTGTAGCTTTCTGTATACTTTGACGGATGAATTCAACCACTAAGACCCTATGCTGTTTTGTCACAGGGCTTGTACTTGGATCCAGCGCTCACGCAGCTTTAGGCGAGTCGGCTCAAACCATCACCGCTGATGCCGCAGCACTTCTTTCCCTTGCCCCCGTGCACAGGGTTGTATCTACAACATTGGCCTCCAGCGGAGTCCCCCTCTATACGCAGTACGAAATTGCCTTGCCCAACAATGGTTTAGCGGTTGAATGGAGTAACGCAGTCGGGATTGTTTTTGCTGTGTCATGGCAGTCGCCAGTCATGCCACCACTGACGATCTTGCTTGGTGGCACTCATTCGGCACACTTGCGGGCGCAGGCTAAAGGGCGACGTGGCAGTACTTCCCACTCCTTACATCAACTCAGCGCCAATGAAGGCGATTGGGTCATGCGCACCCAAGCACGCCCTAGAGCCTATGGTGGATTTGCCTACTTGCGCTCGCAAGTACCGAGTGGGTTTGATTTGAAATTATTGATGCCATGAATTTTTTGAAAATTTACCGTTATTTCACCATTACGGCGGCGCTTACTTTTCTTCTCAGTGCGTGTGGCGGCGGGGGGGCAAGCTCAAGCGCATTAGTAAGCCCCGTTTCTGCATCGCTAGTGCAAAGCCAAACTGGCGCAATGCCTGGCGATAGTAATGTCGTCGCTATCTACATGGATGCAGGCCCCGTCACGACCAATCACGTGATTAACGCGATGTTTGTGGATATCCAAATTTGCGCCCCGGGGAGCACAACCCAATGCGCGGTTATTGATCACGTCCTCGTCGATACAGGCTCTACTGGACTTCGGCTCATGTCCTCAGCGATACCCGCCTCCCTGGTATCGGCCTTACCCCAAGTGCCTCTTGGCTCAGGCGTGGCAGGCGAGTGTCTGCATTTTGTGCAAGGCTTTACGTGGGGTGGCGTCCGCCAGTTGGATTTGCATTGGGGCGGTAGTAACTACACAGGTGAAGTCGCGCGCACACTGAATACCCAAATTATTGCGGATACGGATACGCGGGTGGTAAATGCGCCATCGAGTTGTGTGGTCAGTGGTGGCGGCATAGCCAATGCCATGCAAACAGTTGCACAATTGGGTGCAAAGGGAATCATTGGTATTGGCGTTTTTAAATATGACTGCGGTACAGCTTGCGTTTCCACCACTGGTAATGGCTACTATGCCTGCGCTAGCTCTTGCATTAGCGCGGCAACGCCACTTGCATCGCAAGTCACACACCCCATTTCACTTCTAACCACCAATAATAATGGGAGCACCATAGCGTTGCCGTCGCTGAGCAAAAATTACGCCGATCAAGTCGCTGGGCTATTGGTGCTGGGTATCGGGACTCAAACCAACAATGCACTCACACAGTTCAGTAGTGTGGTTAGTGCTTTACCTTACAGCGCAGGCTATTCGGCAGGCACGTTTACATCCGTCTTTAATGGTCATACGCTGGGTGGCAGCTATATGGACAGTGGCACCTCGTTAAATTACTTCCCCGCAGCCGGCACGCTCCCGTATTTGGTGTGTACCCCAGCTTCCAGCACCAGCTTTGTCTATGGTTTGCTTTGCCCCACATCGCCCGTCACGCTAACCGCCAATATCTTTAATACCGCTAATCTGGCGGGTGCATCAACTTCAGCCACCGTATACACCGTCAATGCTCAAACCCTTGTGAACTCAGCCTCTAGCGCCAATGCTTTTGCAGGTTTGGCTGGCAATCAAACGGCAACCAGCAACATGGTTTTTGGTGGAAGTTTCTTTTTTGGACGCTCCATTGCCACGCTCATTGAAAACCAGTCCGCATCGGGCATGAGCGTTACGGGCCCTGCGTTTGCCTATACCCCGTAACTCTACGAATAGAGTCTAGGCAGCACTGAGCTTCACCACAAAGCAGCCCCCCATGCCTTGCATGGCTTGGCAGGTGGCACTACCGCGATGACGCTGCGCAATGCTTTTGACGAGTGCAAGCCCAAGCCCCACACCGCCATCACGTTCGCTAGCATTTTTGGCACGATAAAAAGGTTCAAAAATACGCCTGCATTCATTCTCAGCAACGCCAGGGCCATGATCTCGCACCACAATATTAAAACAATCGCACTGCGCTGTTAACGCCAAAGTCACAGCACCTTTGTCGGGATTGTTATAGCGATGCGCATTCTCTAGTAAGTTACGCAGTAAACGCCTGACTAAACGCGGATAGCCCACCATTTCAAACGAGCCTTGAGAATTATCATCAACCATGAGCTCGGCCGATGTTCTGGCGCACTCCTCCGCGGCCAAACCCATCAAATCAAAAGACTCCGTTTGGCCAATGATGGCATCAGGCGCGTCCAATCGACTTGCTAGCAAAATCTCTTCAATTAAGCTGTCTAGCTCATGAATATTACGACTAATCTCTTGGCTAGTAGACTCGGAAGCCTTATTTGGCGAGGCTTGCATCAACGTCAAAGCCATACGAATGCGTGCTAACGGCGAGCGCAACTCATGCGAAGCATTGGCCAGTAAAGACTTGTGAGCACTCATTAAGGACTCAACCTGTGCAGCTGCCAAATTAAATTTTTGCGCCAAAAATGCCACTTCATCGTCGCCTTCAACTGGCACGCGAGACGATAAATGTCCCGCACCCCATTGATCAACCCCATGCTGCAAGACTTCGAGTCGACGCATTAAACGCCGAATAATAGGGTAGGCGCCCAGCCCAACCGCAATTGCCATCAAAGCGAGCAAGCCCAAAAATCCATAGCCAGAAAAGTACCAAGGAGGCGCGGGACGTGGTGGCCGCGTTACCCGTGGCGGAATCACAAGGCTAAGTTTTTGTCCATTATCGAGACTTACATCAAAACCGCGGGTTCTAGGCGGTAGGCCCTCTGCAGCCGAGGGCTCCAGACGCCGACTGGCATGTCCGATGACTTGGCCTGTTTCGCTTCGAACTTCAATTTCGCGTTGCCCTTCACGCTGACTCATATCGACCGTTTGAATACGGAACTGCTCCTGTAAATGCTCGGTATGGTTGCTCCAAAGCAAACTCACCACAACCGCAAAAGCAGCAAGTGTGGCCACAACAGCCAACCAAATACGCGCGTAGAGTCTCATCCCTGTGCTCTCTAGCTTTGTTGCTTGGCAAAAACGTAGCCAACACCGCGGACGGTCAAGATGCGTAGTGGGTCCTTGGGGTCTACTTCAATCGCTACACGGATGCGCCCCATATGGACATCGATACTGCGGTCAAAAGCTTCCAGTTCACGCCCACGCACGGCTTCCATAATTTGATCTCGACTTAGTACGCGTCCTGCACGCTCGGCCAAAGCCAGCAACAAGTCAAACTGGTAAGACGTCAAATCGCAAACTAAACCGCGCAAGCTGGCTTGTCGATTATTTGGATTGATCTCCAAACTACCAAACTGCAGCACTGGCTTTGTCGTTGCTGCTTGATCTTCGTTTTTACCAGCATCGGCACGTCTACGCAAAATAGCTCTGATGCGTGCTAATAGCTCGCGCGGCTCAAAGGGTTTTGGCAAATAGTCGTCCGCGCCCATCTCCAACCCAATGATTCTGTCCATAGGGTCGCCCTTGGCCGTCAGCATCAAGATCGGGATGTGGCGCACCGCGCCTGGCAATGCGCGAATGCGTCTGCAGACCTCAAGGCCATCCATATCAGGTAGCATTAAATCCAGCACCACCAAGCTGCAAGGCTTATCCAGCATGGCAAGGCCTTGCGTAGCCGTCATTGCCTGCGTGACCGAATAACCAGACTGCCCCAAGTACTCACCGACCATTTTTGCAAGTCGTTGGTCATCGTCAATTAGCAGTAATTGCTCAGCCATTTGTAGATTCCTTTAATTTTTTTTGGGCATGTCGTGCATAGGATGACGTCCATGCCGCGCCCTCATGGTAGCAGTCATCTTGACTCTTTGCTCAGGCGTCAGCACCATCGCCGAATCAAGCATCGACTGTGTCATGCGGCGGCTAATCGCTTCGCGAATCTGACTTTGTGCAACGCGATGCTGCTCAATCGCGGCCGCATCTAGCGTGACTGCAGAAAACAAAACCATGCCTTGTTCGCGACCGGCTTTGGCTTGTTCGTGGAGTGGTTTTAAATCGGCTTGCGTTGCTTTTGCAATAGCCAGCAGCTTTGCCTTTTGATCGGCGCTGGCGCCAATCGAATCAGCCATTCGGGAAATGTGGCGTTCCATCATTTTGCCCATCTCGGGTGGATTGGCAGGCTGCGCTTGGGATACGCCCACCGTGAGCATGAAAGCTAAAGCACTGAGCGACGATTTAAAAAAATAGCGTGCAGACATATCGAGTTCCTTATGAGTAGACGAGGACTTTATTCTGACGCTTACTTGTCAAGAAATGGTGAAGCTGCCGTAAAGTAAGGTAAATGACTCTTTGGGGGTTTTTACCAGCCTTCTTTCTGTAAGAATCACGCATCGTTTATTTTCATTTTTTTACGCCTGAGATTATGACCCCACGCATTCCTCCATTGACCCTCGCACTTATCTTTTCAGCCGCTTTGCTGGCCGCTTGCTCTGAGAGATCTGCTCCTCAAGCAACACCAAGTGCATCGCAGCCAGCATCGACGGCATCCACTCCTACGGCAGCGGCCTCAGCGCCCGTGACAGGTGCTGTTAGCGTGACGAGTGCAAAAGCGACCCAACGTGATATGGCAGTCACGATTAAAGCAACAGGAACGGTCACGCCACTGTCCAGTGTAGATGTGAAGCCGCAAGTCACCAGCGTGGTAACGGGAGTCAACTTCAAGGAAGGGCAATTCGTCAAACGCGGTGATGTGCTGTTTACGCTCGATTCCCGTACCGATGAGGCGAATCTGGCAAAAGCTAAAGCGCAGCTCGCCAAAGACGATGCCGCACTGGTTGATGCGAAGCGGCAGCTGACACGTAATCAAGATTTAGTTGCCAAAGCCTTTATTTCGCAAGGCGCGGCAGATACCAGCCAATCCAATGTCGATGGATGGATCGCGACGGTTGCCGCGGACAAAGCCGCCATTGATAGTGCCATGACTACGCTTTCCTACAACCGCATTACGGCGGCGCAGGCTGGACGCGTTGGCGCCATTAGTGTGTTTGTCGGCAGTGCTGTACAAGCCAATCAAAGCACATTAGTCACCATCACGCAGTTGGACCCCATTGCGGTCGCTTTTAGCTTGCCGCAAAGCAGTCTGAGTGATGCTCTGAGTGCCTTGCAAGGCGAGGGGACCTTAGTCACGGCAAAACTAACAGATGGACAAACCACTGTTAAGGGCAAGCTGCGCTTTGTTGACAATGTGGTCGATGCTGCCTCGGGCACCATCAAAATGAAAGCGCTATTTGGAAATAAAGAGAGCAAGCTGTGGCCTGGTGGCTTTGCCGATGTGACGCTGACTTCACGCACGATCAAAGATGCCATCGTCGTCCCGCAAGCGGCCATCATTCAAAACGCACGTGGCACCATTGTGTATGTGGTCGAAGGCGAAAAAGAAAGCAAAAAAGCCGTGCTACGCCCCATTAAAGTGCTCTTTGGACAAGGCGGCGACGCGGCAGTCAGCGGCATCAAAGAAGGTGAATCGGTTATCGTCGATGGCAAGCAAAATTTGCGCCCTAACAGCCCCGTGGTTGAGCGCGCCAAACCTGCAACCTCGCCCGCTGGTACTGCTTCGGCGCCAGCAGCTTCAGCATCCAGCACATCCGCTGCAGGAAAGTAAGCCATGAATTTTTCGGAACTCTTTACTCGCCGTCCTGTGATGACGGTGCTGCTGAATCTTGCGATTGTTGGCGCGGGCATCATCGGCTACAGCAAGATTCCTATCTCTGCCCTGCCCAGCTACGATACCGCCGTGATCAGCGTCACCGCCACCTTGCCAGGTGCCAGCCCCGAGACGATGGCAAGCTCAGTCGCCTTGCAGTTGGAAAAGCAATTCCAAACGATTGCTGGCCTAGACGTAATTAGCTCGACCAGCATTTTGGGTAGCACATCACTGACGCTTGAGTTTGCCGAAGGTCGAAACATTGATGCCGCGGCGGTGGATGTGCAAGCGGCACTACTCCGTGCCCAGCGCACGCTTCCCGTGGAGATGACAAATCCGCCGTCGTACCGCAAAGTTAACCCAGCAGACGCACCCGTGCTTATCGTGGGAATGACGTCGCCCTCGCTAAAACCTTCCGAGATTCAAGATTACGCCGAGCATTTGATCTCGCCCACGCTGTCCACTATTTCTGGCGTGGCACAGGTCAACGTCTTTGCGCCCAAGCGCTTTGCCGTTCGGGTGCGCGCCAAGCCGCAAGAGTTAGCAAGTCGCGGCATGAGTCTTGAAGATTTGGCCGCAGCGATCAACCAAGCCAATTCCAACTCGCCTGTGGGAACGCTAGATGGACCCACGCAAACTTTAATTTTGCAAGCCAACAAACAGCTGGCCACCGCGCGTGAATTTGCGGGTTTGATTGTGAGTAGCAAAGGCGGCAACACGGTTTATTTGCGCGATGTGGCAGACGTGCAAGACAGCGTTGAAGTCATCAAATCATGGGCGACAGTGAATGGCGAAAACGCCATCATGCTCGCTATTTTGCGTCAGCCTGGTGCCAATACCGTGGCCGTGGTGGACAAGGTACGCGCCTTGTTGCCTAGTCTGTCAGCGCAGCTCCCTCAGTCGCTCAAACTAACCCCAGTCAACGACCGCTCGGTCTCGGTGCGCGAGGCGCTGCACGACGTGAATCTGACCTTAATTGGCACGATTATTTTGGTTGTGCTGGTGATCTTTTTATTCTTGCGCCATTTTGTCGCCACGATGATTCCATCGCTCTCATTGCCGGTGTCGCTCATCGGCGCGGTATCTTTGTTATGGGGCTTTGGCTATAGCCTAGACAACATCTCGCTACTCGGTCTGACGCTGGCGGTGGGTCTGGTCGTGGACGATGCGATTGTGGTGCTGGAGAACATCATGCGCCACATCGAAGAAGGGATGCCGCCCTTTAAAGCTGCCATCCAAGGCGCACGCGAAGTGGGCTTCACCATCATTGCGATCTCAAGCTCACTGATTGCGGTGTTCATCCCCATCTTTTTTATGCCCGGTGTGATTGGCTTGCTCTTCCATGAGTTCGCCGTGGTCGTGGGCTTATCCATCATCGTGTCGGCTTTTGTGTCACTCACTTTGGTGCCCATGCTGGCTAGCAAGTTCATCAAAGACTCGGCGCACGAGGCCCAACCTAATGCGTTGATCCGCTCGTTTGAGCGCGGCTTTAACGCCGTTCTGCGTGGCTACACGCGTAGCTTAGAAGCGGCGCTGCGTTGGAGAAAATCCATGCTTTTGCTGGCACTCGTCACGCTCATTGCCACCGTTTGGATGGCAAATGTCATTCCCAAGGGCTTTTTCCCGCAAGAAGACATTGGGCAAATCACCGTGCAAACCGAAGCCTCTGAAGATACGTCTTTCATCGCCATGATTGAGTTGCAAGAACGTGCCGCTAACATTTTTAGGAATGACCCGAACGTTGCCAACGTGGCTTCGTTTACGGGCGGTATCAATTCGCAAAATACAGGGCGGATGTTCATTACGCTAAAAGACAAAAGTGACCGTGCTGCCATGAAAGACGTGATCGACGGCCTGCGTAAAAAACTGCGCGGCGTCGCGGGTTTGAACGTCTTTATGCGCCCCATTCAAAACTTGCAATTGGGCGGGCGTCAAACCAAGGCGCAATACCAATACATTTTGCAAAGCGTGAAAGCCGATGAGCTGGACACGTGGGCGACCAAATTGCAAGACAAAATCAAAACCGATCCGCTGTTCCGCGACGTGACCAGCGACTCGCAGCTCAAAGCCATGCAGGCGCAGCTCAAAATTGATCGCGAGCGTGCTAACGCGCTGGGTGTGTCCATGACCAGTGTGCGCACGGCTCTCTACAGCGCCTATGGTGAGCGGCAAGTCTCCACCATTTATCTGCCCGTCGATAGCTACCAAGTCATCATGGAGGTTGCGCCCACCAGCAAGCAATTTGAAAGTGATTTGTCTAGCATTTATGTCAAATCAGGCACAGGTGCGCTGGTGCCACTGACCAGCTTTACCACGGTGGAGCGCACGGTGGGGCCTACCGCCATTAACCATGCGGGGCAATTGCAAGCCATTACGGTATCTTTCAACCTCGCCCCTGGTGCTGCGTTAGGAGACGCCACGGCTAAACTTGAACAGGCGGGACAAGACATCAATTTACCCTCGTCCATCATTACGACCTATGGTGGTGACGCCGCGGTGTTTAAAAAATCGCAAGGCTCTCAGCTCACGCTCGTAATTGCCGCGCTTTTGGTCATCTACGTGCTGTTGGGCGTACTCTACGAGAGCTATATCCACCCGATTACCATCTTGGCAGGCTTGCCATCGGCAGCCGTAGGTGCACTCGGTACGCTAATGTTGTTTGGACAAGATCTCACGCTGATTGCGACCATTGGCATCGTGCTGCTGATTGGTATCGTTAAAAAGAACGCCATCATGATGATTGACTTTGCACTTGATGCGCAAAGACATCAAGGCATGACGCCTGAGCAAGCTATTCACGAAGCCTGTGTGCTGCGCTTTCGTCCGATCATGATGACGACGTTGGCCGCGTTGATGGGCGCATTGCCGATTGCGCTGGGGCTGGGTGCTGGCGCTGAATTGCGTCAGCCACTAGGTCTTGCGGTGTGCGGTGGCCTTGTGTTTTCGCAAGCTATTACGCTCTACATCACGCCTGTTATTTATTTGACACTTGAGCGCTTTAGTGGCAAAGGACCCATCACAAAAGCAGAATGATGGGAATTAACGATGATTTACCCATCTTTACGTCAACTTCATGGTGAATGCTGGCGTTAGTTTCATAATAGTGGCATCTGCAACGTTTCATAGGAGTACTCACATGAACGCATCTTTTAAAACAACCGCGTTTATCGCCTTGCTAGGGCTTGGTGCAGCACATGCACAAACATCGCCCGCAGGCGAAATGGGGCGCGTCATCTCCACAACGCCCGTCTTGCAACAGTTTGCCGTACCATCGCAGGTCTGCGGCACACAGCAAGTGGCGATTCAGCAACCTAAAAGCGGCGCTGGGAGCTTGATGGGCGCCATTGCTGGCGGCGCTGTCGGCAATAACGTTGGCGCTGGTTCGGGTCGTGCGGTGGCGACCATGATTGGCGTGATTGGCGGTGCGGTCATGGGCGACAACATTGAAGGCCAACCAGCTCCTCAAGTGCAAAACATACAAACTTGCAGTACGCAAACGACTTATGAAAACCGCACGGTTGGCTATAACGTGGTTTATGAGTACGCAGGTAGGCAGTACAACGTACAAATGCCGCAAGCACCTGGGCCATTTATTCAGTTGCAAGTCTCGCCGGTCGGCTCTGCGCCACCTGTTCAACAGCACATGGCACCCGTGGCTCAGATGCCGCAAGTTGCCGCTCCGCAGCAAGTGGTCTACGCCCAACAGCCTCAAGTCATTGTGGCTGCGCCCTATCCCTATCCCTACATGTATCCGAACGTTTCATTTGGCTTCGGCTTTGGCGGTGGTTACGGACGGCGCTGGCGCTAGAGATCCGCCGTTCATGCTGAGCTTGCCCTAGCATTTCGACAAGCTCAATGCACGGACTTATAAAAATTGCGCTAACAACAACGCCACGTGAACAGCTTCTCGTGGCGTTTTGCCATCTAGTCCCGTGCCATCAAAAATCTGATGGCGACAGCTGGTGCCGTCTGCCACCACAATCGCATTCGCTTGTTTTCTGATAGCTGGCAACAGCGACAACTCCGCCATTTGCATTGAAATGTCGATATGACTTGGTTCATAACCAAAACTGCCGGCCATGCCGCAGCAACTGGAGTCAATCAGTGCTGGCTTAGCCACCCCCTCGGCGCGTGGCAACCAATTCAATACTTCCAAAATCGGATTCACAGCATCAAACGCTTTTTGATGGCAGTGGCCGTGGAGCAAGATGGGCTGCGTCATTTTTTCGATAACGGTACCGCCGGAAGCACTACCCAGCATGGCCTGAAGGCCATTCATACGGCCTGCTTTGGCCTCGAGGCTCAAAAACTCTTCAAACAGAACTGCTCGTTTAGCGACTGATTCCGCTTTTGACTGCAACTCTCGATCAAAGCCCATCACTAGCGCCTCATCTCGCAAAGTCAATAAGCACGAGGGCTCTAAGCCGACGATCTTGATTCCTTTGGCTGCAAACGGCGCAAGCTCAGTTAGCAACTCCGTCATTTTTTGTTTAGCCTTGTCCACCATACCTGTGGACAAATACGTCCGTCCGCAGCACAGATGCTTGTCGCTTGCATGCTTCGCCGCCACATGCACTGTATAGCCTGTCGCCTGTAACACCTTGAGCGCAGCGTGTGCGTTTTCACTCTCAAAGTAACCGTTGAAGGTATCCACAAACAACACGACAGGTTTGGCGGCAGCGAGCACTTCGGCCTTGGTTGCGGTTGTGATAGAGCTGTTGAAGAAGTGTTTTGACTGCCATGTTGGAAGACTACGCTTGGCGGAAAATCCCAGCAGATGTTCGCTAGCCCAAGCCAGCAGCCCGATGCGGTTGCGCAAGTTAAGCACAGGTGAAAACTGGCTCGCAAGCCTTGCGTAGTCTGGCATGTAGGCAATGAGCTTGTCTTTCAATGTATGTCCAAACCGTGCTTTGTACAGCTGCGTAAATTCGATTTTGACCTTCGCCATATCCACACCCGTGGGGCAATCGCGCTTGCAGCCTTTGCAGGCAACGCACAGGTCGAGTGCGTCGTTGGCAGTTTGCAGGGCATGGTCTGAAATTTGATTAGATTGACTTTGTCCTTCAGCAAGCTGTCCACTCATCGCCATGCGCAGCGTATTCGCCCTGCCCCTTGTGACGTGCTGCTCGTCACGCGTCACGCGGTAGCTGGGGCACATCGTGCCTGCATCAAACTTGCGGCAGTGGCCGTTGTTGTTGCACATCTCCACCATCTTGGCGAGTCCCTGCGCAGGATCGCCGCCAGTGCCAGCCGCAGTCGTGATTTCGGTCACGGGATCGGCTTGCACGTTCCATGCTGACCAGTCGAGTGCAGGTTGCAGGGGAATCACCTTGTAGGCCTTACGGGATAGGGCTTCCACAGGAGGAAATCTGAGCAAACTAGGGCTTTCCATCTTCGGAATCGGATGCGCTTTTGTTGCCACCATGCGCCCTGGGCACAACAAACTTGTCGGATCGAGATGCTGCTTGATGGCTTTAAACGCATCGTTAATCTTGCTGCCAAACTGCCACTCAATCCACTCGCCACGGCACAGGCCATCACCATGCTCGCCGCTATACGCACCTTTGAACTTGCGAACTAACTCGGAGGCCTCTTCCGCCATCGCTCGCATCTTGATGCCGCCATCACGTCTCATATCCAAAATCGGGCGTACGTGCAATGTGCCCACCGACGCGTGGGCGTACCACGTGCCGCGCGAGCCGTATTTGGCAAACACGTCGGTAAGCGCCTGTGTGTACTCTGCCAATGATTCCAAAGGTACGGCGCAATCCTCGATAAAGCTCACGGGCTTGCCGTCGCCCTTGAGGCTCATCATGATGTTGAGCCCCGCCTTGCGCACTTCCCATAAATTCTTTTGCGGCGTTTCGTCGGTCATTTCGACAACGGAGTTTGGCATCCCAAGATCGCCCATCAGCTCCACCAATTGACGCATCTTCGGCAAGAGTTCGGCTTTGTTTGATCCTGCAAACTCGACGAGCAACACCGCTGCAGGCGTTTGTTTATCGGGGTTAGCCAAGGCAGTGCGGATCGTCGGCGCGAAAGCGGGATTCTCTAGCGCCAAATCCAACATCGTGCGATCCACCAGCTCTACAGCCGTCAAAAATCCATCCGAGCCCAGCTTGACGATGTGCTGCGCCGTATCCATCGCTTTGTAAAAGCTCTCGAAATTGACCACGCCCAGTACCTTGGCTTTGGGCAACTCTGACAAGCGCAGCGTGAGGCTCTGGGTCAAGCCCAGCGTGCCTTCCGAGCCAATCAGCAGGTGCGCGAGGTTGACTGAGTTGTCTTGCGTGTACGGGCGCTCGTTCATCGGGTGGAAGACATCGAGGTTGTAGCCACCCACGCGTCGCAGCACTTTGGGGAAGTTCGCTTTGATTTCGGGGAGCAATCCGTGAGCCAGCTTTTGCACAAACTCGCCAAGCGCTCGCTCGCGACCCGTTGCCGTGTCGAAGCGTCCAAGTTGCATGGATTCGCCCACCGCGGTGAGCATCTGCAAGCCCTCCACGTTGTGTACCATATTGCCGTATTTGATAGAGCGACTGCCGCACGAGTTATTCCCCGCCATCCCGCCCAGCGTGGCTTGCGCGCTAGTGGACACGTCCACGGGATACCAGAGTCCATGGGGCTTGAGCTGCGCGTTCAAGTGATCCAGCACCATGCCAGGCTGCACCGTAACGAGCCGATTGTCTAAATCCAAATTCGTGACATGGCGCAGATATTTGCTGTGGTCAATGACTAATCCCGTTCCCACCGTTTGCCCGCACTGCGATGTACCGCCGCCACGCGCAACCAGCGGAACACCCAGCCCGCGAGCCACATCCAGTGCGGCTTTCACGTCCACATCTGTTTTAGGTACGAATACACCAATGGGCGTTTCTTGGTAGATCGAGGCATCGGCGGCGTAGCGTGCGCGGTCGCCAGCAGTGAATAAAACCTCGCCGTCGGTATGGGCTAGCAGTTCGCGTTCCAGTGTCTTTGAGGTGTCAGTGTGTGCAATCATCGGAGTCGTTCTAGGCAAAATGCAATCACGCTATTTTGAGCTACTCTGCTTCTTACTTTTTAGGTCACTGTCATGCCCGCACTCTCCACCATCTTGAACGCGCACCCCACGGGGCATCACTTTTTGCAAATCCCAGGCCCCTCGCCTGTGCCTGACCGTATTTTGAGGGCGATGAGTTTGCCCACCATCGACCACCGCGGCCCTGAGTTTGGTGTGCTGGGGCTGAAATTACTCAAGGGCATCCAGCATATTTTTCAAACCACGCAGCCCGTGGTGATCTACCCCGCATCGGGCACAGGTGCTTGGGAAGCCGCACTGGCTAACGTCTGCAGCCCGGGCGACCATCTGCTGATGTACGAAACAGGGCACTTCGCATGGCTGTGGCAACGTCTTGCCACACGTCTTGGCTTGCAAGTCGAGATCATCGCAAAAGAAGGCACATGCGCTGAGACGGGCTTGCCAAACAACTGGCGCAGCGGCGTGCAAGCCGACATGATTGAGGCAAGACTCAAGGCTGACACCTCGCACAGCATCCACGCTGTGTGCGTCGTGCACAACGAAACATCGACAGGCGTGACCAGCGACATCGCCGCCGTGCGCCGCGCTATTGATGCTGCCAAACACCCTGCGCTGCTACTGGTGGACACCATATCGGGTTTGGCCTGCGCGGACTATCAACACGACGCGTGGGGTGTGGACGTGACCGTGAGCGGCTCGCAAAAAGGACTCATGCTGCCGCCTGGCATCAGCTTTAACGCCGTGTCAGAAAAGGCGCTTGAGGCCAGCAAAAAAGCCACGCTGCCCAAGGCGTTTTGGGCGTGGGATGAAATCATCGAGATGAACAAAACGGGCTACTTCCCGTACACCCCAAACACTAACTTGCTCTACGGCTTGCACGAAGCGCTGAATATGATTTTGGGCAAAGATGGCAAGGCAGGACTGGCAGCCACTTTTGCGCGTCACCAGCGCTGGGCGGCGGGTGTGCGAGCAGCCGTCAATGCGTGGGGCTTGCCGATTCAATGCGGTGACGCATCGGTTTATTCGCCCGTGCTGACGGGGGTGATTACGCCCGAAGGCGTGGACGCCGACGCGGTGCGCAAAGTCATTTACGAGCGCTTCGATTGTTCGCTTGGCACAGGACTTGGCAAAGTCAAAGGGCGCATGTTCCGCATGGGGCATTTAGGCGATAGCAACGAGCTGACTTTGATTGCGATGGTCGCGGCTTGCGAGATGGGCTTGAAACTGGCGGGCGTGAAGCTGGCGGGTTCAGGTGTTCACGCGGCGATGGATTATTTTTCGGCTTGAGGTTTCTTGTTTTTTCCAAGCCCACGCGGATTAGGATTCGGAAACGGATTCAGCGGCAGCTCCGACCAAGACGGTAGCCGCCACGCGGCACGGCGTATGGGGCGCACACCCATCACGCGTTTTCTGGCGATTAAAAAATAGAGTCCTTCGTGATGGCTTGCCCACTGCCCGCGCTCTACTGACTCGATCACTAAACCCAGCTCAGCAAGCGAGGCTTTGAGTCGATCAATGCCGTAAATTCTGGCGCCCTCGGGCAATCGTTTCGATCCCAGCATGTGCGCCACGCCCCATCGGCTCATTTTGTTAAATCCGGCAAATACGGCACGACCTTCGGGCACCAGCACCCTTGCAACTTCGTCCAGTACGGCGTCAGGGTCGGAGTGCATGTCGAGCGTGAACGGCAGTGTCACCAAGTCAAGCGTGGACTCAAAAAACGGGAGTGCGGAGGCATTTGTGAACAGAGCCGCTCGCTTGTCTGAACTTATACCTGCCGCGATCCAGCGATGCGCGATGCGGCTCTGGGCAAGGGTGTGCAGGCTAGACGCGCCTAATTGCAAGGCGTGATAGCCAAAGATGTCTTGGACGGCTTTGTCATAGTGTGCTTTAACCCACTCGCGCGCAGAAGCGCCAACGCCACCCTCGGGTGATTGTTCTAACCAAGGGTTTAGCGATGGCGCAAGGCCAGGGGCTAAACCTATAATTTGATCGCTCATGAATATCTTATCTCTAGTTACGATCCCTGCCTTTGACGACAACTATCTTTGGCTCCTTCACGACGGCATACACGCCGTTGTGGTTGACCCAGGCGATGCCGCTTCCGTACAAGCCAAACTTGCTGAGCTTGGTCTCAAGCTAGAGGCGATTCTAGTCACCCATCACCACGCCGACCATGTGGGCGGGGTGGATGCTTTACGTGACGACACAGGCGCCAAGGTGTATGGTCCCGCGTTTGAAGTTATGCCAGAGCCTTTGCAGCGCGTGGGCGCTGGCGAGACGGTCTCGGTGCTGGGCATCGAGTTTGAAGTGCTGGAAGTTCCAGGTCATACCTCAGGACACATTGCGTATTTTCACAAGGGCTCGTCTTTGCACCCTACCCCGCTGCTTTTTTGCGGTGATACGTTGTTCTCGGGGGGATGTGGTCGCTTGTTTGAAGGCACGCCCGTGCAGATGCTGGCATCACTGGCATCGCTAGCGGCCTTGCCAGAGGAGACTCTGGTTTGCTGCGCCCACGAGTACACGCTATCTAACCTCAAGTTCGCTTTGGCAGTGGACGCTGCGAATAGCGACCTTTTCGCCTACGAGGCACACTGCCAAGCGCTTCGCAAAGCTGGCATTCCGACGATTCCAAGCAGCATCGGTATTGAGAACAAAATAAACCCGTTTCTACGCAGCCATACGGCTAGCGTTGCGGCCTCCGTTCAACAATTTGACGCTACGGCCAAATCAGCAATCGACATTTTTGCCGCTCTGCGCCAATGGAAGAATAACTTTAGATGAAATTGATTTTTACACTGTTGCTGGCCACGGTCAGCAGCCTCACGCTGGCTCAAACGATACATCCCCTGCAAGCCATGCCAGCTTTGCCTCCTGTCGTGGATGCCTCGGCAAGCCTGCCTGTGCCATCTGGCTCTCTGTTGCCGCCACTGACTTTTCCGCCGATTTCTGCACCTGCCGCAGCGCAACCTGTGCCGACAGCGTTAACGTTGCCAGCCGCGCCGCCCATTGGGACAGGCGATTTATGGGATCGCATCCGCCGTGGTTTTGCCATGCCTGATTTGCAAGACGAGTTTGTGACCAACCGCGAGCAGTGGTATGCGACAAGGCCTGATTACATTGCCCGTATGACGGAGCGGTCTAAAAAATATCTCTACCACGTGGTCGAAGAGTTAGAGGCTCGCAAAATGCCGACCGAACTGGCGCTGCTGCCTTTTATCGAGAGCGCTTTTAATCCGCAAGCGGTATCCAGTGCAAAGGCTGCGGGCATGTGGCAGTTCATTCCCAGTACGGGGCGCGACTACTCGCTCAAGCAAAATACCTTTCGCGATGACCGGCGTGATGTGCAAGCTTCCACACGCGCCGCGCTGGACTATTTGCAAAAACTTTACGGTATGTTTGGCGATTGGCAATTGGCGCTAGCCGCCTACAACTGGGGCGAGGGCAGCGTGGGCCGTGCGATTGCTAAAAATCAACGCTTGGGTTTGCCTACCACCTACTCCGACCTCAAGATGCCCAACGAAACACGCTACTACGTACCCAAGCTGCAAGCGGTTAAAAACATCGTCTCCAATCCCGTGCAATTTAATACCTTGCTTGACGAGATTCCCAATCACCCCTACTTTCAATCCGTGCCGATTACGCGTGATATGGATGTTGCCATTGCTGCCAAGATGGCACAAGTACCATTGGCAGACTTCAAGGCGCTCAACCCTTCGCTTTCTCGCCCTGTGATTTTGGCCGCGGGCACCCCGCAAGTGCTGATGCCGTGGGGGAATGCAGAAACTTTCAATACGAATTTAGGTGAATACAAAGGAGCGCTCGCCAGTTGGACGGCATGGACAGCGCCTAGCTCAATGAACCCCAAAGATGCCGCCAAGCGTGTAGGCATGAGTGAGGCATCCTTACGAGAAATTAATGGCATCGCCATGCATAAAGGCTTGATCAAAGCTGGATCCACACTTTTAATTCCCCGCTCTGTGCACAAAATGGAAGACGTCACGGCGCAAGTTGCTGACAACGGGCAACTCACCATGTTTGTCCCACCTCCGCCCCCGCAAAAATGCAAAGTACGCAAGGCTAAAAATGGTAGACCAATCACGAGTTGCGCCAAATCCAGCAAAGCTGCTAAAGCGACGAAAACCAATGCGGGAAAGCCTTTGCACAAGACCACTTCATCATCTAAAAGGAAAAAACATGCTCAAAAATAAAACCGCACTCGTCACGGGTTCGACTAGTGGCATCGGCCTTGGCATTGCCAAATCTCTCGCCAAACAAGGCGCCAACATCATCTTGAACGGTTTTGGTGAGTACGCGGCCGTCAAAGCGGAAATTGAAGCGTTAGGAGTCCGCGTGGGCTACAACGGCGCAGACATGAGCAAGCCTGCTGATATCGAAGCCATGATGGCTTATGCAACCACCGAGTTTGGCGGTGTGGATATTTTGGTCAACAACGCTGGTATTCAGTATGTCTCACCTATCGAGACCTTTCCAACTGAAAAATGGGATGCGGTGATTGCTATCAATTTGAGCTCAGCCTTCCACACCACACGCCTAGCGATTCCCTCCATGCGCACCAAAAACTGGGGGCGCATCATCAATATCGCCTCGGCGCATGGTCTCGTGGCCTCTGCTAACAAGACCGCGTATGTAGCGGCTAAGCACGGCATTGTGGGACTTACTAAAGCCGTGGCACTAGAAGTCGCCACAACCGGCGTCACGGTCAACGCGATTTGTCCAGGCTGGGTTCTGACACCACTGGTGCAAGCGCAGATTGACGCGCGTGCTGCGAACGAGAAGATCACGGTTGATCAAGCCACCAAAGAGCTGTTGGGCGAAAAAGAGCCTTCATTGCAATTCACCACTACGGAACAACTGGGAGAGCTAGCCGTGTTTATGTGTTCGCCTGCTGCTGACAACGTGCGCGGCGTGGCATGGGCCGCAGACGGTGGCTGGACGGCCCAATAATTGCATAGCAGAGAGCCATGAACATCACCCAAGTGCGCGAGCAAGCATTTGCCATGCCGCTCACGAACCCCTCGTATCCGCGTCCGCCGTATCGGTTTTACAACCGCGAATACATCATCATTAGCTACCGCACCGACATGGACGCGCTGCGTGCTGTGGTGCCCGAGCCGCTAGATATTACCGACCCGATTGTGAAGTACGAATTCATCCGAATGCCTGACTCCACCGGCTTTGGCGACTACACCGAGTCGGGGCAAGTGATTCCTGTGAGCTTCAATGGCGAGCACGGCAGTTATGTCCACTCCATGTATTTGGACGATGACGCACCGATTAGCGGCGGCCGCGAGCTGTGGGGATTTCCTAAAAAGCTCGCCAGCCCCAAAATCGTTCACGAAGGCGATGTGATTGTGGGCACATTGCATTACGGCAGCCAGCTGTGCGCCTCGGGCACGATGGGCTACAAACACAAAATCTTGGATGAGGCTGCGCAAGCTGCTCTAACTAAAAGCATGGAAGCACCAGGCTATTTGCTCAAAATCATTCCGCATGTGGACGGCACGCCGCGCATTTGCGAACTGGTGAAGTACCAGTTAGAGGACATCCAAATCAAAGGCGCGTGGACATCGCCTGCCGCTTTGCAGCTGTATCAACACGTGATTGCCGATGTGGCGCGTCTGCCTGTACTAGAGGTCGTCTCCGCCCTGCACTTTGTGGCTGACCTGACGCTAGGCATGGGCGAAGTGGTGCATGACTATTTGAAAACGGATTCATTGAAAGACAAAGTATGAGTGCCAAGCCCAAAGCGGATCTTTCGGCTCAGTTAGCTAAGTACGAACGCGTCGCGCTCATGTTGCAAGGCGGCGGCGCACTAGGTTCGTATCAAGTGGGCGTGTACCAAGCGCTTGCCGAAGCCAACTGCTTGCCGTCCTGGATTTGCGGCGTGTCAATTGGCGCCATCAACGGGGCCATCATTGCGGGCAATGCGCCGGGCAATCGCCTTGCGAAGTTGCAAGAGTTTTGGTCACTGGTCACCAGCCGCGAAGTCATGCCAGCCTTTAGTGGGCTCATGACCATGATGCTGGGGCAACCTGGGTTTTTTCAGCCCAACATCGTGAGTCCGTGGTTTGCAATGCAAGGCTCGCAAGCTGCAACCAGTTATTACGACACATCCGAGCTGCACAAAACACTAGATCGACTGATCGACTTTGGAAGACTAAACAATGGTGATGTGCGGCTAAGTGTGGGCGCAGTCAACGTAGGCACGGGTGACAACGTATTCTTCGATACCGCTAAAGAGCGACTCAGCGCCGAGCACATCATGGCAAGCGGTGCGTTGCCGCCTGCGCTGCCGATGGTCAAAATTGGCGATGGCTATTTTTGGGATGGCGGTATCGTCTCCAACACGCCGCTGCAATATCTGCTGGACGAGGAAGACGACAAGAGCTCGCTGGTGTTTCAAGTCGAACTCTTTAAAGCGGCAGGCGCTATTCCGCAAAACATGCAGCAGGCCGAAACGCGGCAAAAAGACATCACCTATTCCAGCCGCACACGGCAAGCTACGCATGGCTTCCAGCACGCGCTTAGTCTGCGTAGTAAGCTGGCTGCGGCTTACAAGCGTATCCCCTCCGCTAAACTGAGTGCTGAGGAAAAAGCGATCATGCGCGACTATGCCGATGCGGGTGTCGTCAATTTGATCCAAATGATTTACCAAAGCAAGCCTGACGAGAACGGCAACAAAGATTACGAGTTTTCCAAATCGACTATGGAAGCCCATGTAGCGGCGGGTTACGCAGATGCGCAGCAAACGCTGGCGCACACGGATTGGCTCGATAAACCAACGGCAGCCCAAGGCGTTGCGTTTCACCGATTGCATATTGACTAACATTACCCCCCATGACACATCAAAAAATTCTCATCCTCGATTTCGGCTCGCAAGTCACCCAACTCATCGCTCGCCGCGTGCGCGAAGCCCATGTTTATTGCGAAGTCCATCCTTGCGATGTCACCAACGATTGGCTCAAAGACTACGCCGCTGACGGCAACCTAAAAGGCATCATCCTCTCTGGCTCACATGCCAGCGCCTACGAAGAAGCAACAGACAAAGCGCCCTCCCTTGTGTTTGCGCTGGGCATCCCCGTTTTAGGCATTTGCTACGGCATGCAAACCATGGCGCTGCAATTGGGCGGCAAGGTAGAAGCTGCTGAGGTCGTGGACGGCATCGCGAAGCGCGAATTTGGCTACGCCGAAGTGCGGGCGCGGGGGCATACCGAGCTACTCAAAGACATTGCGGACTTCACCACCGATGACGGCCACGGCATGCTCAAAGTGTGGATGAGCCACGGAGACAAAGTGACCGCGCTGCCAGAGGGCTTCAAAGTCATGGCGAGCACGCCGTCTTGCCCGATTGCGGGCATGGCTGACGAAGCGCGCAAGTTTTACGCACTGCAATTCCACCCCGAAGTCACGCACACCATCCAAGGCCAAGCCATGCTGAATCGCTTTGTGCTGGGCATTTGCGGAACCAAGGCAGACTGGATCATGCGTGACTACATCACCGATGCGGTCGCCTCCATCAAGCGCCAAGTTGGCTCTGAGCACGTGATTTTGGGCTTGTCGGGTGGCGTGGATTCATCCGTTGCCGCAGCGCTCATCCACCGCGCCATTGGCGACCAGCTGACCTGCGTGTTTGTCGATCACGGCTTACTCCGCTTGGGCGAAGGCGACATGGTGATGGGCATGTTTGTTGGCAAGCTCCACGCAAAAGTCATCCGCGTCGATGCCGAGGCCCAGTTCCTTGGGCACTTGGCGGGAGTGTCAGAACCCGAAGCCAAACGCAAAATTATTGGCCGCGAATTTGTGGAGGTCTTCAAGGCCGAAGCCGCAAAAATTAAGGGCGCAACGTTCCTAGCGCAAGGCACCATCTACCCCGACGTGATTGAGTCGGGCGGCGCAAAAACCAAGAAGGCCGTCGTCATCAAAAGCCATCACAACGTGGGCGGCTTGCCCGAGCAATTAGGGCTCAAACTGCTAGAGCCACTGCGCGAACTCTTTAAAGACGAAGTGCGCGAACTCGGCGTGGCGCTTGGCCTGCCAGCCGATATGGTTTATCGCCATCCGTTCCCAGGCCCAGGACTTGGCGTGCGCATTTTGGGCGAAGTCAAAAAAGAATACGCCGATTTGCTACGCCGTGCGGATGCGATCTTTATCGAAGAACTGCGTAACTTTAAAGATGCGGATAGCGGCAAAAATTGGTATGAACTCACCAGCCAAGCCTTCACCGTGTTCCTACCCGTCAAGTCCGTGGGCGTGATGGGCGACGGCAGAACCTACGATTACGTCGTCGCGCTAAGAGCCGTGCAAACCTCAGACTTCATGACCGCAGACTGGGCAGAACTGCCCTACGCGCTACTCAAAAAAGTCAGCAGCCGCATCATCAACGAAGTGCGCGGCATTAACCGCGTAACGTATGACGTGTCGAGTAAGCCGCCTGCGACTATTGAGTGGGAGTGAAAATCTATCGATTGGATGAACTTTTTCAAGCCTATGAAGTGCACTATTATTCTTTTATATTAATTAAAACATAGGGATTGTTATGAATGAAGAACTCAAAAAGATGGATGCGGCTATTGGTGGATATTTATTATCCAAATGGCTTCCGCATGGAAGCATTCGTAAAATTATTTTTTTTATCTTTGTAGTTTTTGCAATTTCTGGTTTCTTAAGCGTACCTGAGTGGTGGCATTATTTACTGTTATTTTTTGCATTAACGATGTCACCTCGTGTTATTGGCTCATTAGCCTGCGGTTTAGGGAAAGTCACAAGTTTTTTTCAAGCCTCAAAAAACTGAATGCAAACTGCGTGCTGAATGAGATGCCTCATGATGAGTTGTTTTATGACGTGTACTTCCGCGACTTGGATGGCAACAAGCTTTGCGCGTTTTGTATAGTGGAGTGAGGGCATCAATCATGACAAAAGTTCGCGTAGCAGGATTTAGCATCTCTATTGACGGCTTCGGAGCTGGCATCGAGCAAAGCCTTCAGCAGCCTCTTGGCAAAGACGGTGCAGAGCTGATGCAATGGATGTTCCCTACGCGCTTTTTTTACGCCATGCAAGGCAAAGAAGGCGGCACGACTGGCGTGGATGACCAATTTGCACACCGCGCCATGGACGGCTTTGGCGCATTCATCCTTGGCCGCAATATGTTTGGACCCGTGCGTGGCGAGTGGACGGACGACCAATGGAGGGGTTGGTGGGGTGATAACCCGCCCTATCACGCACCGACCTTCATACTCACCCACCACCCACGCGCATCTATTGAAATGGAAGGCGGCACGGTCTTTCACTTTGTGACCGAAGGGATTGAGGTTGCGATGCACCGTGCGCGTCAAGCTGCTGGCGAGAAGGACATCAAAATTGGTGGCGGGGTTGATACGGTGCGGCAGTATCTACGTGCAGGGCTTGTCGATGAAATCCACTATGCCGTCTCGCCCGTTGTTCTAGGGCGGGGCGAGGCTATGTTTACGGGGATTGATCTACGGGCGATGGGGTATCTTGTCAGTGAACACGTGGCAACCGATTTAGCGACGCACATTGTGCTCAGCCGCTAAATCATTAACCTTAGACTTTTTTCACAAAACCAGACTTCAGTTGCATGGCACCCACGCCGTCTATCTTGCAGTCAATATCGTGATCGCCTTCAATGATTCGGATGTTTTTAGCTTTTGTGCCCACCTTAATGACGAGCGATGAGCCTTTGACTTTGAGGTCTTTGACCAAGGTCACGGTGTCTCCGTCTACCAGCACATTGCCATTGGCATCGCGCACAACGCGCACTTCTTCGGCATTGGCTTCAGCGGACGAGGGAGTCCACTCATGAGCGCACTCGGGACAAATCAAGAGGCCGGCATCTTCGTAGGCAAATTCAGAGCCACATTTGGGACAATTGGGGATAGTTGAAGTCATGCCTAATTTTACTTTGCCCACCCTTTTTTCCTTCCGTCGCTGCCCCTATGCCATGCGAGCCCGCATGGCGCTTGGGGTTGCTGGCATTGCATATCAAACGATTGAGGTGTCACTCAGGGCAAAACCGCCTGAATTACTTGCCATTTCGCCCAAGGGAACCGTGCCCGTGATGCAGTTGCCTGATGGCACGATGCTAGAGCAAAGCCTAGACATCATGCGCTGGGCGCTTGCGCAAAATGATCCTGCGGGATGGTTAACCGCCGACACCGAAGCAAAGATCAACCACTGGATTGTGCTTTGCGACGACACATTCAAGCCACTGTTGGATCGCTACAAATACGCGAGTCGCCATCCTGAGCTGACGATGGCGCAGCACCGCGAACGAGCCATGTCAGCGTTTATTTTTCCCTTGGAAAATGCTCTACAAGCCATACCAGATAAGGCTTCGCGAGCATCGCTTGCCGATGCTGCCATATTCCCATTCGTGCGCCAGTTCGCTGCTGTCGATCAAAAATGGTTTGATACCCAACCGCTACCCGCCGTGCAGGCGTGGCTGGCGCGTTGGTTGGCCTCCGAATTGTTTGTCGCAATAATGAAGAAATGACTCTCTCAATAGTTCGCCCCCCTGCTCTTGCCAACGCCTTTTATGCGGGCGATCCACTCACGCTGATGCGCGAGGTGGATGCACAATTGAGTGAAGGAATGCGGCTTGTAACAGCGCAACTTCACGCTCAATCAACCTGTCCAAAAATCTTAGTCGCCCCTCACGCAGGCCACGTCTACTCTGGCTTGGCGGCCAGCGTCGGCTATGCACGGATTGCGCCGCACATCGCCAAAATCAAACGCATCGTCATGCTGTGTCCTGCGCACCGCGAGTACTTCCAAGGCGTTGCACTGCCAGATGTGTTGGCATTTGCCACACCGCTGGGCACGATGGCCGTCGATGCGCTGTGCGTTGCCGCCGTCAGCGATTTACCCTTTGTGGGCAACTATGCCAAAGCGCACGAGCAGGAGCACGCGCTGGAGGTTCATCTGCCGTTTTTGCAGCGCTTGTGGAAAGACTTAACTGTCGATTCGCAGCCGACAATTCTGCCAATGGTCGTGGGCGATGTGTCCGCAGAGCAAGTCTCTAGCTTGATTGAGCGCTTGTGGGGCAACGACCAAACGTTGATTTTGATTAGCACTGATCTGTCGCATTTTCAAACCTATGAATCGGCCAAGGCCACGGACAACTTGACTTGCGAGATGATTCGCGCTTTGCAGACAAATATTACCCACGCGCAGGCTTGCGGTGCAACGCCGCTCAATGCAGCGCTAATGCTTGCCAACAAAAGACTCTTGCAGATTGAGCAACTCGCGTATTGCAACTCGGGTGATACCGCTGGCAATACGCCTGAGGGACGAGAGCGCGTGGTCGGTTACGCAAGCTTTGCGCTTTATGAAAACGCTGCTGATACGCAAAACGGCATTCGTGCAAGCCTTACTGGATATGGCCTGCAGGCCGATCAAGGCGCTGCGCTCGTACAACTCGCGCGAGCCGCGCTGCATCACACAGCGGGTGCGCCTGTCATGCCTACGCCCATGCAAGCGCCGTGGTTAGAAGCCGCTGGCGCGTGCTTTGTCACGCTATCCAAAAATGGACAACTGCGCGGCTGTATCGGTAGTTTGATGGCGCATCGCTCTATCAAAGACGATGTGATTCACAACGCACAGGCCGCGGCGCTGCATGACCACCGCTTTGCGCCCGTCACGGCAAATGAAGCACCCGAGCTGATGATTGAAGTCTCTGTTCTCACAAGCCCCGTCCCTCTTGGCTTTGCGAATGAGGCGCATGCGCTGTGGCAGCTCCAACCGCTCAAGGACGGTGTGATTTTTTCTGCCGAAGTGAACGGGCAACCCTACCGCAGCACCTTCTTGCCGCAGGTGTGGGGACAGATGGCGGACGCGCAGCAGTTCATGGCGCAGCTCAAAATGAAGGCGGGACTACCCGCTGATTTTTGGTCGGATGCAGTGCAGTTGCAAACCTACCGTGTGCAAGAATTTCATGAGCAATCTGTCATTCCCGCGGAGGCGGGAATCCATGGATAGTTATCTCGCAAACTGGTGGCACGCCTTACCAGATGGGCGTTTGCAATGCGACTTGTGCCCGCGCGAATGCAAACTCTACGAGGGACAACGCGGCCTGTGCTTTGTGCGCGAGCGGCGTGGCAATCAAGTCGTTTTGGATACATGGGGGCGCTCATCGGGGTTTTGTTTAGACCCGATTGAAAAGAAGCCGCTCAACCATTTCTACCCAGGCTCTAGCATTTTGAGTTTTGGTACGGCGGGTTGCAATCTGGCTTGCAAGTTTTGCCAAAACTGGGATATCTCTAAAAGCCGTGACACCGACAAAATTGGGCAACGGGTGTTGCCAGAGCAAATTGCAGCAGGATGCTTGGAGCTCAAAACCCCAGCAATTGCCTTTACCTATAACGACCCCATCATATTTGCCGAGTACGCCATGGACGTGGCGGACGCCTGCCACGCAAGTGGTATCCGCACGGTGGCTGTGACAGCAGGCTACATCCACCCTGCGCCGCGCAAAGCCTTGTTTGCCAAGATGGACGCTGCGAACGTGGACTTGAAAGCTTTTTCGCAAAGTTTTTATGCAAGCACCTGTTCGGGCGATTTACAAACGGTTTTGGATACGCTGGTTTACATCAAACATCGCACGAATTGCTGGTTAGAAATCACCACGCTACTCATTCCAGATGCCAACGATTCCGATGCTGAGATCGCTGCGCTTAGCCAGTGGGTCATGCGCGAGCTGGGGCCCGACGTGCCGCTCCACTTCTCGGCCTTCCACCCTGACTACAAGATGCTGGACAAGCCGGCGACGCCACCCGAGACGTTGATACGAGCTCGCCGCATTGCCATAGACCAAGGGCTGCGCTATGTGTACACGGGCAACATCCATGATGCAGCAGGTGGAACGACGGATTGCCCTAGCTGCCAGCATCCTGTCATTCAGCGCGACTGGTATCACATCGAAGCTTATGCGCTCACGCATGGCAACCAATGCCCGAATTGCAGTCACCCGATCGCAGGACATTTCGAATCACTAAGCGGTGAGTTCGTACAATTCGGTAGGCAACGTATTCCTGTTCAATTTAATTCGTGAGCACAAAGCATGAACCGCAAAACTTTTCTCTCCTCTACTCTTTCTTTTTTATCTCTTGGAGCCTTTATGACAACTGAAGCCAACGCCGCTGCACCTATCACCGAAACCCTACCATCAGGTGTCAAGATCACTCACACCGTTGTTGGCACGGGTGCAAACCCTAAAGCAACGGACACCGTCAAAGTGCATTACAGCGGGACGCTAGAAAACGGCAAAGAGTTTGATAGCTCGTACAAGCGCAACGCACCCATCTCATTCCCGCTGCAAGGCGTGATTAAGGCCTGGACCGAAGGCGTACAAAAAATGAAGGTGGGCGGAAAAGCCATACTGGTGTGCCCTCCGGAGACGGCCTACGGTGCGCGTGGCGCGGGCGGCGTGATTCCGCCGAATGCAACGCTGACATTTGTAATCGAACTCTTGGCGATTGAAAAGTAATGGACTATGGATTCCCGCCTTCGCGGGAATGACGGGGACCTATGTATCAACCACCGCAGTTTGTTGCTAAAGATTCAGCTCATGCTCTAGAGTTGATGCGGAAGTATCCCTTCGCGTCACTCATTAGCAACGACGATGAGGGCTTCCCATCTGTGACGCATCTGCCTCTGCACCTTGAAGAAAGGGGTGCGCAGTTGGTGCTACTTGGGCATGTTGCCAAGCCGAATCCGCATTGGAAATATTTAGCGTCGCGTCCAAAAGCGCTGGTCACATTTATGGGGCCGTATGCGTATATGTCGCCGCAAATTTATCCTGACTTGGTGCGCGTTCCGTCGTGGAATTATTTGACCGTTCACGCAAGAGGCACAGCCACTTTGATTGATGATCCGCTTGCCAAAGATCGGTTACTCAAAAAACTGATTGGCGACCATGAACCAGCCTATGCCAAGCAATGGATGAGTTTGGGCACTGAGTACCAACACAAGATGCTGGCTGGCATTGTGGGGTTTGAGCTCACGATTCATCAGTTAGATTGCAAACTAAAAATCAACCAACACCGACCAGAATCTCACGCGAAGATGCACGGCATGTACACGATGGGAACCGACAACGAACGCGCCCTCGCCCATTGGATGCAAAAATTAGGATTAGTCGCATGACCCAAGTTTTTGTGGATAAACGCCAAGCGTTTTGGAGTGGTTTTAAGCACGCGTTAGGCGCACCCATGATGGTATTATTTGCCGGCATGATTGGCTTTGGCGCTATGGGGCACACCCATGGCATCAATGCTTGGTTCACGGGGCTTACGAGCCTGCTAATGTTTGCATTGCCTGGGCAAGTGGTGCTGCTTGAGATGGTGATCTCAGGCTCGTCATTCTTGGCCATTGCGCTTGCGGTGACTCTAACCTCGGCGCGTTTCATCACGATGACGATTACGCTGTTTCCGCAACTTGCAAAAGAGGATTACAACAACAAACTCTATGCTTATGTGCACCTGCTCGCCATGACCGCGTGGGCGGTGTCGATGCGCGAGTTCCCCAAGATCGAGCCTAAATATCGACTTAGCTATTTTTTAGGGCTTGGTTTGCCTTGCTGGCTCATCGCAATGCCAGGGACGGTGCTGGGTTATTTTTTGGCAGGCATGGTTCCTAATGCTGTCACGCTAGCGTTGGTGTTTATCAACCCGCTGTTTTTTTTGCTCACGTTTACCGAGGTGAAGCCTTGGGGCAATCGCTTGGCGATTGGGCTTGGCTGCGTTTTGGGGCCACTTTTCTTTTTGCTGGATAAAGATAGCAGCCTCTTGGCGACTGGGCTTTTTGCAGGAACCTTGGCTTATGTGATTGAACGCCAGTTTTTACGCCATCGCACGATTGAGGGGGTAAAGTCATGACAAGCACCAATCTGGAAATGGGACTGTGGATCGCACTCATTGCTGCCTGCGTGGGCACCTATATTTGCCGCGCCCTTGGCGTTAAATTGGCGGGTCATATCGACCAAGAGAGTGAAATTTTTAGATGGCTTTCTGCTGTGACCTACGCCATGGTTGCAGCGCTCACGATTCGTTTAATTGCGATGCCAACAGGATTACTGGCAACCGTGCCGTTGCTAGTTCGCTTATTTGTTTGCGTTTTGAGTGTTGCGGTGATGGTGTCCAGCCCTACCAAGCGGCTAGTGCCTGCTTTACTAACAGGTACGGCGCTGCTGCTGGCTTACGGCGTGTTTACCTAATTGACATGAACTCCCGCCTGCGCGGGAATGATGGACTCTAGCTGTCCGCTCTCACATTCGCGGCCTTCGCCACCACCGCCCATTTTTGTTGCTCAGACTTGATGAAGTTTGCAAACTTCTCAATGCTGCCACCACCGTCTTCAGCGCCATAAAAATCCATACGCTCTTGCACATCTGGCATGGCGAGCACTTTGTTCACGTCATCATTCATACGCTGCTGGATGGCACTTGGCATCTTGCTGGGGCCCATGAGTCCATACCAAACGGTGGCCTCAAAGCCTTTGTAGCCCGACTCATCCATGGTGGGTACATGCGCTTGGCTCTTGGCTCGCTTGAGGCGGGTCTGCGCAATCGCAATCGCCTTGCCACTCTTGACGTGGGGCGCAGCCGAAGTCATGGTCTCAAAGCAATAGTTGACCTGCCCACCAATCAAATCGACCAAAGCGGGGGCTGAACCTCGGTACGGCACATGAAGCGCAAAAATATTGGCTTGCAGCTTAAACATTTCCAGCGCAAAGTGCTGCGCCGACCCGCCCCCTGCTGATGCAAAACTGAGTTGGCCGGGTTTGGCTTTTGCCAACGCCACAATATCTTTCACTGTTTTGGCCGGTTGATCAACGTTGCAAATCAAAAGATTCGGCGTAATACCTACCATGCTGATGGGTGCGAAATCTTTGACTGCGTCGTAATTCAATTTTTGCCCCATCGCGGGTGCAAGTGCATGGCTGTTGATGTGCCCCATCAGGAGCGTATTACCGTCCCCGGCCTGCTTGCTTACGTAATCCGCAGCAATCACGCCCGCAGCACCTGCTTTGTTTTCGACTACAACCGACGTGCCCCACAAAACTTGCAGCTTTTGCCCCACCACACGGGCCAGCGCATCGGTACCTCCGCCAGGCGGAAAGCCCACAATGATGCGCACAGGGCCAGCCGGCAAGGTCTGCGCTGGCACCCAAATATGCGGAAAAGCTAAACCCGTAGCTGCGGTTTGAATGAGTGTTCGGCGTTGCATCAAGACTCCTAAAAGATACTTGATGCTAGCCGAAGATTAAGCTACCCAGCGCCTTGCGTTACGCCAAAGTTCCATCCACGGGCTGTAGGCATCCAAGCCGCCTGTGCTGCTTAAATCCGTCCAGCTCATTTGTACATTTCTAAACACGCGCTCAGGGTGCGGCATCATGGCGGTGAAGCGTCCGTCCGCCGTGGTGACAGCCGTCAAGCCGCCTGCGCTACCGTTGGGATTAGCTGGGTATTGCTCGGTCGGTTGTCCGTTGCTATCCACAAATCGCATGGACGGAATCACGAGCCCAGCATCGCCACGATGCGCAAAGTTAGCATAGCCCTCGCCGTGTGCAACAGCAATAGGCATATGGCTTCCCGCCATTCCGTTCAAAAACAAACTGGGGGATTCCAAGATTTCGACTTGCGAAAGGCGCGCTTCAAAGCGCCCGCTTTGGTTGTGCGTAAAGCGCGGCCAAGCATTAGCGCCTGGGATGATGTCGGCCAGCTCGGCAAACATTTGGCAACCATTGCACACGCCAAGGCCAAAGGTGTTGCCGCGTGCAAAGAACGCTTCAAACTGATCACGCAGCTTGGCGTTAAAGGTGATGCTACGCGCCCAGCCCACGCCAGCGCCCAGAGTGTCGCCGTAGCTAAATCCGCCGCAAGCGACCATGCCGATGAAGTCATCCAGCTTGTAGCGACCTGTTTGCAGGTCGGTCATGTGGACATCGACGGCGTCAAAACCTGCCACGCGAAAGGCTTCCGCCATCTCGATGTGCGAATTCACGCCTTGCTCGCGCAGCACGGCTACGCGAGGTTTCGTCAAACTAAAAGCCACGTCACTCCCGCGAAGGCGGGAATCCACATGAGCGCTCGTGGATTCCTGCCTTCGCGGGAATGACGACTCTGGTAGATAGACGTGCAAGCCTTTATCAGCAAGGCTTCCAGCCAAGGCATGCTCAGAATCTGCACAAACTGGGTTATCACGTACTTTGGCAATCTTCCAACTTACGGCATCCCAAACTTGGAAAAGATCCGCCACATTGGCGCTAAAAATTTTCTTGGTATCACGCCAGATTTGCAGCTCTCCTTTGCCCTCAGCAAGCGCCGCCGACTCAGGGCGAGTCTTGCCGATATAGTGACTCATACTGGACAAACCATGCGCACGTAGGGCTTGCATCACCGCAGCACGATCTGCCGTTTTAACTTGAAGTATGACTCCTAACTCTTCGTTAAATAATGATTTAATAGTTAACTCTTCACGCCTTCCATTAACTTGACTTGACCAGTTTTTAGCATCGCCTACGTCCGCACGGCTATCCGTAATGCCATCACCCTCGGTCACCAGCATGTCGATATTGAGGGCCACGCCCACGTGTCCAGCAAATGTCATCTCGGCTACAGCGGCGAGTAAACCGCCATCGCTGCGGTCGTGGTAGGCGAGGATTTTCCCCTCGCTTCGCAATTGATTGACCGCTTTGACCAGATTCACTAAATCTTCAGGGTTGTCTAAATCAGGCACTTGGTCGCCTACGGCATTCAGGGTCTGCGCTAAAACAGACGCTGCCATTCGCGCTTTGCCTCGGCCTAAGTCGATGAGGAGCAGCGATGTATCCGATTCCGTGGCATCCAATTGCGGCGTCAGCGTGCAGCGCACGTCGGCAAGTGTGGCAAAAGCAGTCACGATCAGCGAGACAGGCGACACAACTTGTGAGCCGTCAGCAGCCTTGGAGCGCATCGAGAGCGAATCTTTGCCCACAGGAATGGAAATGCCCAGTGCGGGGCACAGATCCATGCCCACGGCTTTGACCGTTGCGTATAGCGCTGCGTCTTCGCCCTCATCCTTGTCACCCGTGCCGCAAGCCGCCATCCAATTGGCGGACAGCTTGACGCGAGACAGCTCAATCGGTGCTGCCAGCAAATTGGTAATCGCTTCGCCCACTGCCATGCGGCCTGACGCAGGCGCGTCCATTATCGCCAACGGCGTGCGTTCGCCCATCGCCATGGCTTCGCCTGCAAAGCCTGTGTAATCTGCCAGCGTGACAGCGCAGTCCGCCACGGGGACTTGCCAAGGCCCAACCATTTGGTCGCGATGAGTCAGCCCGCCCACCGTGCGGTCGCCAATGGTGATGAGGAATCGCTTGCTTGCCACCGTGGGATGCGACAGCACATTGATGACGGCATCTTGCAGTTTCACGTCGGTCAGGTTGAGCGGCGCAAATTCACGCTTCACGGCTTTCACATCACGCGTCATTTTGGGCGGTTTGCCCAGTAACACGTTCATAGGCATATCAACGGCGGTAGTCTTGTCGTTCTTCAAAGACAAATTTCGCGCTTCTGTCGTTACGCCCACCACAGCAAACGGGCAACGCTCGCGCTCGCAAATCGCTTTAAATTGTTCGAGCGACTCAGGTGCAATTGCTAGAACATAGCGCTCTTGGCTCTCGTTGCACCACATCTCTTTGGGCGACAGACCCGATTCCTCTAACGGGATAGCAGATAAATCAAACCGCGCACCACGAGCCGCATCATTAACCAGCTCGGGAAACGCGTTGGAAAGTCCACCTGCGCCCACATCGTGAATCGCCAAAATTGGATTCAGCGCGGCATCTTTCGATCCAAGAGCCGCACAAGCCGTAATCACCTCTTGCGCACGACGCTCGATCTCGGGGTTGGCACGCTGCACAGAATCAAAATCCAGCTCAGCCGAATTGGCACCGCCCGCCATCGAACTCGCCGCGCTACCACCCATGCCGATGCGCATACCTGGCCCGCCCAATTGAATGAGCAGCGAGCCCGCAGGAAACAAAATCTTGTGCGTTAGCTTGGCATCAATCGATCCCAGACCGCCCGCAATCATGATCGGTTTGTGATAACCGTAGTGGCGTGTTTCACCCGCCGTGTCGGTCACCGTTTGCTCAAAAGCGCGGAAATAGCCTGCAAGGTTTGGACGACCAAATTCGTTGTTAAAAGCTGCACCGCCAAGCGGGCCTTGCGTCATGATCTCCAAAGCCGTAGCAAACAATTGGGGGCTGACCCCCTTATTTAAAGAATCAGCAAGCGAAGCGACTTTGGGGCCTGTCCCCAATTGGCTTGCGGGCAGCCCCAATGACGACACCGTAAATCCCGTCACGCCAGCCTTAGGCTTAGACCCCCTGCCCGTTGCGCCCTCATCCCGAATCTCACCGCCCGCGCCCGTGGCCGCGCCCTGCCAAGGCGCAATGGCCGTCGGATGGTTGTGCGTTTCCACTTTCATGATGACGTGGCGACGGATAACGCCGTCCGCGTCAGGAGCGCCTTCCATGATGGAAGAGTTG
Organism: Comamonadaceae bacterium; assembly: GCA_947445115.1. Taxonomy (GTDB): domain Bacteria; phylum Pseudomonadota; class Gammaproteobacteria; order Burkholderiales; family Burkholderiaceae_C; genus JASGCK01. Next base: position 70,090 of record CANFCG010000001.1, read on the forward strand.
TCCGAATAAGCTACGACGGTGTGCTGCGGCGACAACGCCTCGGTATTACGAATCATGGCGAAGAGCGATTTGTCTTGCTCTGCGCCATCAATGATGAACTTAGCGTTAAAAATCTTGTGGCGGCAGTGCTCAGAGTTGGCCTGCGCAAACATCATCAGCTCCACATCGGTGGGGTTACGTTCTAGCTTGGTAAAGGCTTCCAGCAGATAGTCCATCTCGTCGCTAGACAGCGCCAAACCCATGCGGGTATTCACCTCTAGCAAGGATGCTAAGCCAGCGCCCAGTATGTCGATGCGCTCCATCGCAACAGATGGCAGTACATCGAACAAGCTGCTCACGCCAGCGCGATCAAAGAAAACCGACTCCGTCATGCGGTCATGCAAAAGCGCCGAAACTTCTTGCAAAGCCTTATCAGTTAAGGGCTTGGAAGCGCTGATGTGAAATTCGGTGACGCGCTCCACGCGCTGCAAGTTGCTGGAGGCAATCCCGCAATTGCGAGCAATATCCGTGGCTTTAGACGACCAAGAAGATATCGTACCCCGGCGAGGAGCAATCAGTATGGCTTGCGAAGCAGGCTGCCCGCTAGTCCTTACACCATATGGTTCGCCATAGGTCAAAAGTGCTTTTAGCTGTGATTCGGTCTCAGCATCGGGCAAGGCAGACAAAGCAACCCAATGCACAAAACCAGCGGTTATGCTTTGGATAGAGGGCTGAATAGCTTGAAGTTTGGAAAGCAGTGCGAACTGCTGCGCGGTGGTGAGTGCTTGGATCTGGGTGTCCAAGCAGAGGATGTGAGATGCCACGAATTTCGCCCTTTGTAGAGGGACTCATTTTACTGGCGAGCGAGTTGTTGAATGTATACGAGCAAGCTAAATTTATAATCACCCCCTTATGACCATCACAATTAAAAATAAAGACGAAATCGAAGGCATGCGCGTTGCAGGACGCTTGGCCTCACTGGTTTTGGATTACCTCACCCCTTTTGTCAAAGAGGGCAAGACGACCAACCAGCTAGACCGCTTGGCATATGACTTCATCACCAAAGACATCCGCTCGATTCCTGCCCCGCTCAACTACAACCCGAGTGGGGACAATCCTTACCCGAAATCCATTTGCACTTCAGTCAACAACATGGTGTGCCACGGCATTCCCAATGACAAACCGCTGCGCAAGGGCGACATCATCAACATTGATGTGACCATTATTCAAGACGGCTGGCATGGCGATACGAGCCGCATGTTTCAAATTGGCGAGACCTCCATTGCCGCTAAACGCCTTTGCGCTTTGACTTACGACGCCATGTGGCACGGCATTTGCGTGATGGGACCCAATATCCCAATTTTGGAGATTGGCCGTGCCATTCAAAAATTTACCGAAGCTCAAGGCTGCTCCGTGGTACGTGACTACTGCGGGCACGGGATTGGGCGCAACTTTCATGAAGAGCCGCAGATTTTGCATTTCGCCAGCCCTGAAGCGAGAACGATTTTGGTGCCTGGAATGACCATTACCGTTGAGCCCATGATTAATGCAGGCCGCAAGGAAACCAAAGGTTTGCCTGATGGCTGGGGTGTGGTGACCAAAGACCGCTCGCTCTCGGCGCAGTGGGAGCATACGGTTTTAGTGACGGAGACTGGCTTTGAAGTGCTGACGTTGTCAGAGGGTTACCCACCGCTGCCGCCATTCGTCACATCGACTAAAACTTAAATGAATTACCGTCAAGATAAGCAAACACTGCTCGCTCAAAACGAGTCCATGACGACTCGTAAATTGCTGAGGGAGTTATCCAAGCTGACGGATCAAACGTTGATGCACATTTGGGCCAAGTCAGGCTTGGCGGCATCGGCTCGGTTTTGCTTGGTGGCGGTGGGGGGCTATGGGCGCGCTGAACTATTTCCCTATTCAGATGTCGATGTACTGGTGCTATTGCCCAACGACGCTGACCCACAAACAGATGGTGTGCTGCAAGCTAGTATTGAGTCGTTTGTTGGCATGTGCTGGGATGCAGGACTAGAGATTGGCTCGTCAGTTCGCCGTTTGGATGAGTGCATTGCGGAAGCTGCAAACGACATCACGATTCAAACCGCATTGCTAGAGGCTCGCTGTATAACGGCTTGCAAGGTAGGTAGCCCACAAGCCTTGCTGTACATGACGTTCAAGGATGCCTTCTTTGCAGCCCTTGACCCACATGCCTTTGCGACAGCCAAGCGACTGGAGATGGATCAGCGCTATAACAAGTTTGAAAACACGCCCTACTCGCTAGAGCCTAACATCAAAGAATCTCCCGGTGGTTTGCGTGATTTACACATCGTTTTGTGGCTTGCCAAGGCGGCGGGGCTGGGCACCACGTGGAGCGAGTTGGCGGTCAATGGGCTTGCCACACCTTTTGAGGCCAAGCAACTGCGGCGTAATGAAGCTATTCTTTCGGATATTCGGACTCGGCTACACCTGATTGCCAGGCGCCGCGAAGATCGGCTCGTCTTCGACTTGCAAACGCAGGTCGCACTATCTATGGGTTTTGAGTTGGAGTCGTCACGCAAAAACAGCGAAGCGCTGATGCAGCGCTATTACTGGGCGGCCAAGGCCGTCGTGCAACTCAATCAAATTTTGCTATTAAATATCAATGAACGACTCAACCCCAACCGTGTGGCACCAATTGAACTAACGTCAGATTTTTTAGACAAAAATGGCCTCCTTGATATTGCAAGTGACGACCTGTATCAGCGCAAGCCACAGGCGATTTTGCAAACCTTTCATGTCTTCCAAAAAACAGCGGGCGTAAGCGGACTGTCGGCTCGCACACTGCGGGCACTGTATAACGCACGCCTCCAGATGGATGCCGCTTTTAGGCGTGACCCTGTGAATCGAGCGACGTTTTTGGCCATCATGCAAACTGGAGAAGGACTGACGCACACCATGCGGCTGCTCAACCAAACCTCGGTGCTAGGCCGCTATCTGTGGGTGTTTCGCCGCATCGTGGGACAGATGCAGCACGACTTGTTTCATGTCTATACCGTTGATCAGCATATCTTGATGGTGCTGCGAAACGTGCGCCGCTTTTTTATTGCTGACCACGCGCATGAGTACCCTTTTTGCTCTAGCCTTGCAGGAGGCTGGGACAAGCCTTGGATTTTGTATATAGCAGCCCTCTTTCACGATATCGCCAAAGGACGCGGGGGAGATCACTCGGAGCTTGGCATTGCCGAAGCACATTTGTTCTGCAAACAACATGGCGTGGCGTTAGATGACGCGAATCTGATCGCGTTCTTGGTCAAAGAGCATCTCACGATGAGCCAAATCGCGCAAAAGCAAGACCTCTCAGATCCTGACGTGATTGCTGCTTTCGCCAAACGCGTGGGTAGCCAGCGTTACCTGACGGCGCTTTATTTAATTACTGTTGCCGATATTCGCGGCACTTCGCCCAAAGTGTGGAATGCTTGGAAAGCCACACTATTAGAAGATTTGTACCGCTATACCACCCGCGCCCTTGGTGGACGTGCCCCCGATGCAGCATCCCTCGTAGAGGGCACGCAGCGTAAGGCCTGCGAAGCATTGGCACTCTACGATTTGCGAGCCACGTCAGCAGAACCCCTTTGGAAAACGCTAGATGTCAGCTACTTTATGCGCCAAACCGCTGGCGATGTCGCTTGGCACACCAGGCTGCTCATACCGCATGTTGGCAGCCTAGCACCCATTGTTCGTGCTCGGCTATCCCCCATTGGCGAGGGCTTGCAGGTGCTGATTTATACGCCCGACATTCCCGATTTGTTTGCTCGGATTTGTGGCTATTTTGAACGTCACAATTTCAGTATTTGGGATGCCAAAATTCACACGACGAACGACGGACATGCGCTGGATGGCTTTCAAGTGACGGCTGTCGGATTAGATGCCGATCAGAATCCACGACTTATTAAGCAAATTGAAGCTGGGCTAGCGCACGATCTAACCGCCTTAGTGCCGCTTAAAGATGCACCGCATGCACGGCAGTCAAGGCGTGTTCGAAGTTTCCCCATTCAGCCGCGTGTAGAACTGCACCCCGATGAGAAAGGTCAACGTTGGATTTTGAATGTCTCTGCAGCCGACCGCGTGGGGTTGCTGTATGCAGTTGCCAGAGCACTCGCGCAGCACGAAGTGAATTTGCAGCTCGCCAAAATCACGACTCTGGGCGAGCGCATTGAAGATAGTTTTGTGGTGAACGGCGCCGTTTTTCAAAGTCCCAAAGGCATCTTGTCACTTGAGACGGATTTACTAGCTGCTTTAACGATTTAAATTTAGACAAAACCCATATTTTTTGTTGTGTAGTTCACGATATTAGGCACAACTAGTGATAACTCTGAGTTGCTCACACCAAACCAACTGGCAAGCGTTGCCGCGTACTGATCCACCGCGGTGCTAGGCAACAAACGTCCTTGTCCCACTTGGTCGTTGCTCGTCACCGATATTTGCGGCGCTGTGCCATAAAACTGCTTGCCATTGACCGCACCGCCCAGTACAAAGTGATGGCTACCCCAGCCGTGGTCCGAGCCATCACCGTTGGAGGCATAGGTCCGTCCAAAGTCCGACGCCGTAAACGCTGTGACGCTTTGATCGACACCCATTTGCTGCGTCGCGGTATAAAACTGACTAAGCGCTTCGCCTAAATTGCTCATGAGCGTGGGGTGCTGGGTCGCTAAAAAATCGTGGTTATCAAAACCACCCATGGACACCATAAACACTTGCCGCTTCGCGCCAAAAGTGCTGCGTGCGCCAATCATTTTGGCAACCGCTTGCAGCTGCATCGCCAGCGGATTGGCCGTGTTAAAGACTTGCGTATACGGCGGTGTACCTGTGAAAGCCAGGCTGGACGTGGCCTGTGCCGCCATAGACCGTGCTGTGATTTTGTTGTATTCGCTCTCCAGCATGTGCGTGCGCGACTGCGAAATCAGACTTTGCAGTGCCGTACCGCAAGCGGTAGAGCCATACACGCCTGACTTCACCCCACTCACAGCCACAGGACCTGCGGTACTAATTTGATACGGGATTGCACTTTGTCCCGCTAAAAAAACCGAATTACCCGTGACCGAAATGCAAGTAAATGTGGCGCTGCCATTGTTGGTAAGTCCTAAATCGCCCAACCGCCCGCCCCAGCCCTGCACTGAACCTTCGGGCTTAGAGGATTGCCACACCGATTGCTGGTCGTTATGTGAAAAAAGCTTAGGCGGCAGTGGTACCGACTTTGCGTTGTACTGCGCAAGCGTGGTCGGCTGAATCAGCGTTCCCACGTTCAGTTGAATCGCCAGCTTGCCCGCATCAAATATGGGTTTCAGCGCCGAGAGATTAGGCGCCAGCGCCAGCTGCATGGCGTTTGGCAATGCAGCCGTCGGAGAGAGTGCCGTAGAAGCCAAATTAGCCTGCGGAATTTGTAAGCCCGTTCGGATGGTGTTATAGGCTGCGTAATTGGTGTTGTCAAACGGAATGATCGTGTTGCCAAAATCGTTGCCGCCGTACAAAAACACGCATACCAAGGCTTTGTAGTCGCTGGCCGTGAAAGCGGCAGCCTCGCCCATTGAGGCCAGATTAATCGCCCACGGTGCGGCAACACCTGCCAGTCCTACATGCGCAGCACGCTTCAAAAAGGCTCGCCGTGCCAACGCTTCGGTTTGATTAAGGTACATCGAGTTGGCCTTTATTTTTGAATCACGTACTCTGGCGACGCCATGACCAAAAAGATAGCAGCGCTCACAACACTTTGTTGATTGGCCGCTGTGCTAATACTCATAGTGGCCAGCGCCGTTTGAATCGTTGCCAGTGTCGCACTGCTCAGTTGCCCTGCGCAAAGCAATAAATTAAGCCTCGCCAGCAGCGTCGGGAGATTGCCCACCAGCGCGAGCTCCGTGGCATAGCTTGGCGGATTCAGTCCACCATTAGCCACATTAAAGCCACTCTTGACCGTACCGAGCATGAAGTTCAAATAACCAGCCGCCGTGGATTCGTTGGTCAACTGGAACTCAGGGCTGACCAGGCTTTGCGCTGCCAACGCCGAATTGGGCAGCACATAGCCGGGTCTAAAAAAATTAAACACTGAGCCTGAGCGCAGCGGACTTTGCCCTAGCCGCGTTCCCATATCCGAGAGATCACCCACAATCCATTGCCCCGCGGCCGAGGTCGCGCCAAAAGTCCTTGCCCACTGGACAAGACGCAACATGGGTTCGCGCTGCTTGCCCCACGTGCCGCTAGTGATGTTGGCGTCATCACGTGCTTCGGTATCCAGCAGCACCGCGCCTAACACCGCTTTTAAGTCGCCCCGAACGCCGCTGCCGTTGTTATTAAAAATAGCTGCAACCCTTGCCACGTATGCCGTGCTGGGATTACTCGTCACCAAGCGCTGAATCAGCTGCTTGCTAATAAACGGCGCTACATTGGCGTGATTAAAAATGGCATCTAAAGCCAAGCCCAATGCAGCTGCGCCAAAGGTGTTGGCAGCAATCGTTGTTCCCAAAAACGTAGTCGCTGTTGTCTCGTGCAGCGATGCGGTTAGCACCATGCGATTCCTCACGCTGGTCGGGTTGACAGCCGTGCTGCCCGCTGTGTCGTAATCCCAACCTGTGAAGACTTTTGCAAGGCTAGTGATGTCACTTTGCGAATAGGTCTCTATCGGCGCGCCACTGGCTAGCTTGTTAGTGCCATCTAGATTGAGCTCGTACAGTCCGATGGAAAAAAGCTGCAAGACCTCTCGCGCATAGTTTTCATCTGGCGCACGGCCTGCGGCCACATTCGTTTTTTGATTGCCTTTGGTGTTGAGATAAACACCCATCGCCGGGTTGAGCGTGATCTCCTCTAGCAAACTACGGTAATTTCCAAACGCCCCTGCCACCAAAACATCCCAATACTGCGCCATGGCAAACGAACGCGAAGAAACAGACACACCACTACTGGAGACAACAAAAATTTCGGATAGCGCGAGCGCCATGCGTTTGCGCACGCTGTCGCTGCTGCTGATGAGTTGCTGCCACATCATGTAGTCGGCTGGCGCAATGTTATTAACGCTGGCGACTGTGTTGTAGCCCTGTGCAATTTGCCAATCCCAACCTGTTGTAGAAGCTGGCGCGCTGACTTGTTCAGCTAGCCAAGAGGAGTAACCCTTGGCCACCACATCGGCAATATCGGCATCGTTAGCGCTGAACTGCGCTTGATGCAAAAACCGTGCGGCTTGCGCGGATGCTGGCGCAATACTGGCTCCACCAGAGACATTGCTGCCACCTGCGCCGCCGCCGCAAGCCGTCAAAAAAGCAGATACGGCTACCGCAGTAGTCGTATGCGAATGCGAATGCCGAAAAACCACATCTTCAGATAGTACAGAGTCATGTGATGGCGTGTCGGAAGTTTGCATCATCAATTAACGGAGAAAGCAGGAGCATAGATGACACGAACCTGATCGCGCTACTATCCATAACTAAATTTAAACAAACCCCATATTTTTAACGCTGTAATTGTTGATGTTGGGCACCACTAAACTTAAATCGCTGGCAGCAACGCCAAACCAAGACGCAAGCGTTGCAGCGAATTGATCCACCGAGGTTGTTGGCAATAACCGTCCCTGCCCCACTTGATCGCTACCGGTCACGGAGATTTCGGGCGCAGTCCCGTAAAAATTTTTGCCATTGACGGCGCCGCCCATCACCAAATGATGACTCCCCCATCCATGATCAGAACCATCACCGTTTGAGGCATAGGTTCTGCCAAATTCTGATGCCGTAAAGGTGGTGACTTTGTCGCTAATCCCCAGCTGTTGCGTCGCCGTATAAAAAGAACTCATAGCATCAGCCACCTTGCTGAGTAAGGGGACGTGCTGGGACATCAAAAAATCATGTGTATCAAACCCCGTCAAAGAAACCATAAAGACTTGGCGTTTGGCGCCAAAATTAGCCCGCGCCGCAATGATTTTGGCAACCGCCTGCAATTGTGCTGCTAACGAGTTTGTGCTCGTAAAAGTTTGTGCAAACGGAGATGCTCCAATAAAAGCCGAGCTAACCGTTGATTGAGAACTAATGGATCGACTCGTTACTTTGTTGTATTCGTTCTCTAACATCTGACTTCGGGATTGCGTCATCAAACTCTTCATGGCCGCACCACAAGCGGTTGATCCATAGACATCACTAATCACGCCATTGATAGCGACCGGCCCCAAGGTTCCCACGTCATAAGGAATCGCTGTTTGCCCTGCGAGATAAACCGCATTGCCCGCGACCGACATGCAAGTAAAAGACGCATTCGTATTGTTTGAAAGTGCAAGGTCACCCAATCGGCCACCCCAGCCAACCGTTGATCCCTCGGGGCTCGATGACTGCCACACTGATTGCTGATCGTTATGCGAAAAGAGCTTGGGCGGTAACGGCACCGCGTTGGCTGTGTATTGCGCCAGCGTGGTGGGTTGAATCAGCGGCCCTACATTTAATTGAACGGCAAGTTTTCCCGCATCAAATAAGGATTTGAGGGGCGAAAGCGCTGGCGCTAGCGCCAATTGCATTCCTCCTGGCAATGGTGTGTTTGGTGTTAATGCAGTGGCGGCAAGGCTCGCTTGTGGTATTTGCAAGCCGGTTCTGATAGCGTTGTATTTTGCATAGTTAACGCTGTCAAACGGAATAATCGTATTGGCAAAATCATTGCCGCCATAGAGAAATACACACACCAACGCTTTGTAGTCTGTCGCCGAAAATGCAGCCGCATCGCTTATGGATGCCAGATTCATTGCCCACGGAGCTGCAACTCCAGCCAGCCCCAAAGTGCCCGCGCGCTTTAGAAATGCACGCCGCGCTAACTTATCAATTTGATTCAAATACATGGAGTCTTTCTTGGCTTGCTTGTTTCATTTTTGAATCAAATAATCTGGCGATACCATGACCAATAAAATGGCCGAATACACACGATTTTTCTGCCCTGCTATGGTACTTGCGTCAATCGTGCTGATGGCCGTTTGAATTAAGTTTTGACTAGTCACACTGAGCTGGCCAGCGCACAGTAGTAAATTGAGTCGATTGACCAAATTGACAGGCGTAGAGGCAAGAGCCAACTCGGCGACATACGCCGGTGCAGCTAGACCACCTGTGCTGCTGTTGTGACCATTAACGATGTCAGACATCATGCTGTTCGCATAGCCTGCAACCGACGACTCGTTCATTAGCTGAAACTCTGGCGCCGTTAAGCCTTGTAAGGCTAGCGCCGTATTGGGCGGTACATAGCCAGGGCGAAAAAAATTAAAAACAGAAACGGAACGTAGTGGGCTTTGTCCTAATCGATATCCAGCGCTCGACATATCCTCTATATTCCATTTTCCTGTTGGCGATGTGGCTCCAAAAGTACGAGCCCACTGCACATAGCGCAGCATGGGCTCACGCAGCTTGCCCCACGTTAGCGCAACAAGCTGCACATCAGAGCGAGCCTCAGCATCTAAAAGAATAGCAACTAATACGGCCTTTAAATCACCGCGAATACCACTGCCGTTGTTGTTAAAAACGATCGCAACCCTCGCCACATAAGCGGCGCTAGGATTGCTTGTGATGAAGCGTTGAATCAACTGTTTACAAAAGAAAGGCGCCACATTGGGATGATTAAACAGAGCATCTAAAGCCATGCCTAATGCGACCGCTCCGCTGGTGTTCGCGGGAATGGTGACGCCTAAAAAAGTGACCGCTGCGGTTTCATGCAGCGCGGCATTCAGAACCATGCGCGAACGCACGCTAAGCGGATTGGTCACAGCGACATTCCCCACAGGGTCCAAGCCCCAGCCGGTAAACACTTGCGCAAGCTGCGTCACATCGGTCTGTGTATAGGTCTCAATCGGTAGGCCACCCAAGAGTGTATTGGTGCCATCCAGATTGAGCTGATACAAGCCGATCGTAAATAATTGCATCACTTCGCGCGCAAAATTTTCATCTGGCGCACGTCCTGTGACCGCATTACCTTTTTGATTCCCTTGCGTATTTAAATATTGCCCCATCGCTGGATTGAGTGTGACTTCTTCAAGCAGCTGCCTAAAATTACCAAAAGCGCCCGCCACCAACACATCCCAATACTGGGCCATCGCAAATGAACAAGATGGCGTAGACACACCGCTGCTTGAGACGACAAAAAACTCGCTCAATGCTAACGCCATACGTTTGCGTAGGCCATCACTACTGGCAATTAGCTGCTGCCACATCATGAAGTCGGTGGGCGTCACATCCGTTATAAAAGCGCTGGTATTAAAGCCCTGCGCCATCTGCCAATCCCAACCCGTCGTACCCGCAGCTGCATTAAATTGATTAGCTAAAAATAAAGAAAAACCTTGCGTCTGCACAGTAGCGATTTCCGCGTCGCTGGCACTGAACTGCAATTGAAGTAAAAAACGGGCCGCCTGATCAGCCGTGGGGGTTGGGGCTAAAACACTAGCCACATTACTCGTGCTAATAGGTGCCGGCGCCATTGCCGTGGTGGCACTAGCACTAGAGCTACCACCTCCCCCGCAAGCGCTTAATACGCTGGGCACCAAAGACAGGGTTAAACTCAAATCAGGCTTATTGACTGATAAATTTAAAAGTGTTTTGATCTTGAACTCACTAAAAATTGATTTCACTGAGCATCATTATGCAGACATATTATGACAAAGGAAACTCCATGATCGACGTTTACTCTTGGCCTACGCCCAACGGACACAAAATTCACATCATGCTGGAGGAATGCGGCTTCAAACTGGGGCGCGACTGGCGAGCACATCCAATCAACATTGGCAAGGGGGAGCAATTCTCGCCTGAATTTTTGGCGATTAGTCCGAACAACAAAATCCCCGCATTAGTTGATCCCAATGGTCCAGACGGCAAGTCAATTCACCTCATGGAATCGGGTGCGATCTTGCTTTACCTCGCAGCCAAAACAGGCAAATTTTTACCTAAAAGTGATCGCGCAAAATTCGAAGTGTTGGAGTGGTTGATGTTCCAAATGGGCGGCTTGGGCCCAATGCTAGGGCAAGCGCACCACTTTCGTGTCTTTGCGCCAGAGCAAGTTCCTTACGCGATCAACCGCTATACGCTTGAGGCCAAGCGCCTGTATGGTGTGATGGACAAGCGCTTGCAAAGCTCGCCCTTCATGGCTGGAAAAACATATTCGATTGCTGATATTGCTATTTTTCCGTGGGTGAACTCATGGCAAAAACAAGGTGTTGATTGGGCGGACTACCCTACACTCAAAGTGTGGTTTGACAAGATTGCTGTACGCCCTGCCGTGCAACGTGGCTGTGCGGTTTTAGCGAAAGCCTAAAAACAATATCGCAATGTTGACGGAAAAAGCTGCCGTCCAAATGCCGCTACGTAGGGTTGCCATACCTGCCAAGTACATCATGACGTACAAGATACGCAGCACGACAAACACGATTGCCAAGACATCCAAGCGCACTTGATAAGCGTTCAATTGGTGCGCAATGATGACCGCAGCAAAGAAAAATGGAAGCGCCTCAAATGTATTGGCTTGCGCCGCGTGTGCTCTGGCCGAAAAGCCTGACTGCGCCGCTTGCCACGCGCGTGGATCAGCGTTGTCGTAGCCACCATCACTGCGGCGTTTGCCATAGCCAGATTTCTTGGACAATCCCGCACAAACGATAGGCAAAATCGCCATCACTAAAACACACCAATAAGCAATCGTAAATTGAGCCATATTGTTCTCCCAGTAAAAGAGTTAATGTTTAGCGCCGATCGCTAAGCGCGTACGCAATAGTACCCAAATCCACATACTCGAGTTCACTACCTGCTGGAATTCCTCTAGCCAAGCGCGTGACTGCAATGCCTTTGGCTTTGAGTGTTTGCCCAATCAAATGCGAAGTTGCTTCGCCTTCAGCTGTGAAATTGGTCGCCAAAATCACTTCAGTCACGACGCCATCCGTTGCGCGTTTGAGCAATGCTTGAACATTTAATTGCGCTGCACCCATGCCGTCTAGTGGACTGAGGTGTCCCATCAGCACAAAATAGTAGCCCTTGTACGCTGCACTGCGCTCTAGGGCGGATTGATCAGCGGGTGTTTCAATAATGCAGAGTTTTGTGCGGTCACGCGACTCATCCGCACAAGTCACGCACACGGGCGCATCACTAAAGGTGTTGCAGCACGTGCAGTGCATTGCATGCGAGACCGCGCCAGATAAGGCCTGCGATAGACGCATGGCACCGCCGCGGTCACGTTGGAGCAAGTGAAACGCCATGCGAGAAGCAGACTTTTCGCCTACGCCAGGCAGAACGCGAAGAGCCTCGATGAGCGCTGTGAGGCTTTGCATCAGTGCCTGAGCTTAAAACGGCAACTTCATGCCGCCGGGAAGGCTAGGCATACCAGCGGTGATCTTGCCCATCTTTTCTGAGCTTGTGTCTTCGGCTTTTTTTAGTGCCGCATTAAACGCCGCTGCGACCAAATCTTCCAGCATGTCTTTGTCGTCAGCCAAAAGCGTGGGATCAATCTGCACGCGTTTCACATCGTGTTTGCAAGTCATGGTGACTTTGACAAGGCCCGCACCCGACTCGCCTGTGACTTCAATATTGCCCAGCTCCTCTTGCGCTTTTTTCATGTTGTCTTGCATGTTTTGCGCTTGCTTCATCAGGCCTGCGAGTTGTCCTTTATTAAACATGTTATTCCTTTTCAGTTGTATTTATTGGGATTAATTTGATTGGCTTGATCGAGTTTGGCACAATTTTGGCATCGAATTCTCGCATGAGTTGCTGCACGGTTCCGTCATTCATGATGAGCGCCTCGGCAGCCGCTTGGAGTTCGTTCGCCGCTTTAGCCAAGCGTTTGGATGGCGTATCAACGACACTGCCCGCTTTCACTTGCAATTGCGCGTGGGGCACCAGTGTTTGCAATGCGGTTTGCAATTTCTCTGCATGCGCAGGATTTGCCAAGAGCGCGTTATCGACTTGCAAAACCCAAGCGTCCGCCTCTTTAGAAATCAACTGCGATTGCAGCGCCAGCTCGCGCACCAAAGCGCCAATCGATTCGTTTGCGATTAACGCCGCCGTTGTCTCAAACCAAACATTGCCAAGCGGGGTGATCTCTAGCACAGGCATGGCAGGAGTTGGCGTTTTTGGCGGCGTAGGAATCTCGGTTTTTGAACCTTCCAACGGTTCAGTCTGAATACGCACGGGAACGGAAACCATGGCGGGCTGAGCTTCAAATGGCACTAGCGCAGGCCTTACTGGCTGTGGTCTAGCGACCACCTGCGGCGGCGGCCTCTCCTCTCGCATTTCAGGCTTTTTTGACGGCTCGGCGGCACTCCCATCAGCGGATTTCTTTGGTTTAAAGGCAAGCAGGCGCAACAAAATCATGGTGAGCGCTGCATAGCCATCGCTCGCTAAGCCCAAGTCCGCTTTGCCGTGCAGACAGATGCTGTACAAAAGTTGGATTTCATCCGCTGGCATTTGCGTGGCCAGCGAGGCAATCGTCGTGTCTTCGTCCTCAGAGGCATCAGTAGCAGTATTTTTGCCGCCGATTTGCGAGACCATCATGCGGTGCAGCACATCCGTCATTTGCTCCAATGTCGATGCAGCATTCAAACCGGCATCTTGCAAATGGCGCACGGTGGCGATCACAGCAGCGCCCTCGCCACGTGCCAAGCAGCCAATCAAATCAAGAATGTAGCGATCGTCTACCGCACCCAGCATTTGCCGCACTTGCGCTTCGCGCAGTGCACCATCACCAAAGGCAATTGCTTGGTCAGTCAAGCTCAGGCCGTCACGCATGGAGCCATGGGCATTCTTGGCAAGCAAACGCAGAGCAGCGGGTTCACGCTCGATGTTTTCTGCAGACAAAATCGTCTCAAGATGCGCCCGCACCGTCTCGGGTGCCATCGGGCGTAGATTGAACTGCAAGCAGCGCGACAGCACCGTCACAGGCACTTTTTGCGGATCAGTGGTGGCCAGCACAAACTTGAGGTACTCGGGTGGCTCTTCCAGAGTCTTCAGCATGGCGTTAAACGCCGTGTTGGTGAGCATGTGCACCTCATCAATCATGAAGACCTTAAAACGGCCTTGCACGGGCTTGTAGACGGCTTGTTCTAGCAATTGCTGCACCTCGTCCACACCGCGGTTAGAAGCGGCATCTAGCTCGGTGTAATCGACAAAACGACCTGCATCAATGGCGGTGCAGGCTTCGCAAACGCCGCAAGGGCTGGCCGTAATGCCGCCCTGCCCGTCCGCGCCCAAGCAATTGAGTGACTTTGCCAAGATGCGAGAAACGGTGGTTTTGCCAACGCCGCGAGTGCCCGTAAAAAGATAGGCGTGATGTAGGCGCTGCGAGGTCAAAGCATTGGTTAAAGCCTGCACCACGTGCTCTTGGCCGACCATTTCGGTAAAGGTTTTCGGGCGGTATTTGCGAGCAAGGACAAGATAAGACATACAACGATTCTATAATCAGCGTTGATGAGCCCCCTCGCATGGGAAAGCGGCCAACCGAGTCAGATGGGGAACCAAGCAGCTCTAACTGTGGATACAGTGCCGAGGATCAGGCTCATCACCTTCTCTAGCGACTCAATGCCGCCTATAGCCGACGTGGCCAATAAATCCACGATGACCCACATACCCCCCACGATACGCCGCATACCCTAGTCCAAAGCCAATGGCAGGGTAAATATACGGATTCACGTAATACGGTTGCTGATACACCACGGGCTGCGGCGCATAGACCACTTGGGGCGCTGATTGCACGTACACCGTTTGCGGTTGAATCACTGGTGCTGGAATGTTGACCTGCTGCTCATACTGCTGCGCTTGCTGAGTCCCAACTGGCGTGACCTGCAACTGCACATACGCCCCTGGATCACGCGGTAGTTGCACGTTGTAGCGCTTACCCGCGTACTCGTACACCACGTTGTAGCCCATTGGCTGATTCTGATTGGGCTGCACCAGCGGCGTGCTAGAGATCACTCGCCCCATGACCGCGCCTTGTTCTGGCTGAGGCTGCGCATGGACGCTAGTCGTCAAAGCCGCGAAGGTCAGCGCAACAGAACCGCCGATGGCAATAAATTTGTTAAGTGAACGCATCTTGTCCTCCTTGAAGTGATGTATTCAGTCTAACGAAAACGTACCGCTAAAGTTGACGCGTCAGAAATCTTTACTCACTGACTGGAAGCTGAGCTCAGCCCCCCCTAAAGACTTCTAAACGCTTGCCCAAACCTCGCCAAGCCGTCGCGGATCAAGTCTTCGTTCGCTGTAGCAAACGAGAGGCGCAGTGCAGTCATATCCGCGTCATGCGCAAAGAACGGCGCACCCGGCACAAAGGCTACGTTGTTTGCAATGGCGGCTTTGGCAAGTGCCGCCACGTCAGTGGATTGCCCCCGCGCACCCGTGAGATTGGCCCAAAAGAACATGCCGCCTTGCGGAGCGGTAAAACTAATGGCATCACCAAACTCAGCCTTCAAGCACTCCGCCATCGTTTTGGCTCGGGCCGCATAGACCTTGCGCACCTTGGCTAGCGCTGTAGGCATGGCACCTGAATCCAAATAATTAGCTGCAATCGCTTGACTGAGGTTAGAGGTATGCGCATCGCTAAACTGCTTACACATGGTCGCCTTAGCCAATAAGTCGGGAGGGGCAATGAGCCAGCCCACGCGCAGACCTGGTGACATGACTTTAGAGAAGCTGCCCGCAAAGGCAAGCCAGTCAAGGCTTCCAGGTACTTCGCTTGCCAGCGAGAGCATGGAGCGCGGTGCACAAGCGTCTTGCGACTCATCAAAATATAGCTCGCCATACGGGTCGTCTTCGACGATTAAAGTTTTGTATTTCACCGCCAGCGCCAAAATCCGCTTGCGCCGCTCTTGGCTCAATAACGCTCCGCTTGGGTTGCCAAAGCTAGGGATCAAATACACGAGCTTGGGTTTGTGCTTGACGATTAACTCCTCCAGCTTGTCCACCTGCACGCCGTCGCTATCAATCGGCGCCCCAATGATGTTGGCACCGTAGAGCCTAAAACACTGAATCGTCGCCAAGAACGTAGGGGCTTCCACAATGACGTTATCGCCCGCGTCAATCATGGTCTTACCAATCAAATCAAGCGCCTGCTGGCTGCCTGTCGTCACGATCAAGCCTTCTGGCGACACGGTCACGCCCTTAGTTGCCATGTGTTTGGATAAGCCACTCCGCAACGGGTTGTAGCCCTCGGTTGCGCCATATTGCAGCACGGCACCCGCCGTATCGCCCAAAGCCTTATCGGTTGCCGCTTTGATGCCCTCTACGTCGAACATGGATGCGTCGGGAAAGCCACCCGCAAACGAAATAATGCCAGGTTTGGACAAGAGCTTAAATAGCTCACGAATAGCAGAGGTTTCAACGTTCCCAAGGCGTTTAGCGAAGGTGGAAGGCAGGTCAGAGGAGAGGTTCATAAAAGGATAATCGAGCAATGACAAATCTAAAAATTGAAGCCGCGGATGGGGCATCTAAACCGATGACCGCCGCGCAAATTGAATCGTTTTTTACGATACTTCGCGCCGCCAATCCGCAGCCTGTGACTGAGCTTGAATATACCAGCGTGTTTGAACTACTCGCCGCTGTGCTGCTCTCAGCGCAAGCGACCGATGTGGCTGTCAACAAAGCCACAAGGCGCTTGTTTCCTGTCGCCAACACCCCGCAAAAGATCGTTGACCTTGGATTTGAAAAACTAGAGTCTTACATTCAAACCATTGGTCTTTATCACGCCAAAGCCAAGCACTTAATGCAGACGTGCCGCATTCTGATTGAGCAGCACCAGAGCATCGTCCCACGCAACCGAGATGCCTTGGAGGCCTTACCCGGCGTCGGCCGCAAGACGGCGAATGTCATTTTGAACTCCGCTTTTGGTGAGCCCACCATCGCCGTTGATACGCACTTATTTCGCCTCGGCAATCGCACAGGGTTGGCAGCTGGCAAGACGCCGCTCGCTGTAGAGCTAGCGCTACTCAAACGCATTCCCAAAGAGTTTTTAGTCGACAGTCATCATTGGCTCATCTTGCATGGCAGATACGTCTGCACTGCGCGAAGTCCCAACTGCAAGGCTTGCGCGGTATCAAGTGCTTGCCAATTTAGGGGCCAATTTGCTTAGGAAGCCAGCGTCGGTGTTTGCCTCTAAAAAGTGAGCCAAACCATCAAATACGCTATCCAAGCTGGGCGCATCCGCACCCCACAGCGCTTGTAGCACAGCAGAATCTTCGAACATGCCATGCAAATAAATGCCAAGCACGTTGCCCTGCTGGCTTTGCCATGCCAAACCAGCAATCGGCTCGCAGGCCACATTCTGTTTGACCTCCCGCTGTGCCGTTTGAGTTATGGATTGAGTCACACCATGATGAATTTCGTATCCTGTGACAGTCACATTCGATAAGGCTTGCCACGCACCGTGCAATTCGCCAAAACTTACCGTGGTGCGCCGCACGGTTTTGTCTTTGGCAAAAACGGTCTCTAGCGGTAGCAGCCCAAGCCCTGTTGTTTCAAGTGCTGCAGCATCGTCGCTGCGTTCCACTCCGGCAAGATCCACAATTGACTCGCCCAACATTTGCAGGCCACCGCAGATACCCAGCACTCGCCCGCCCCTCCTGGCATGCATGGCAATCGGTGCATCCAGTCCACGCTCTTTTAGCCACGCCACATCGGATCGTGTGTTTTTCGAACCCGGCAAGACGATCCAATCGTCCGCGCCTAGCGCCGTAAGCTCTGCCGCACTGCGTACCCAGACCAAGCGCACGCCGCGCACATTTTTGAGCGGTTGGAACTCATCTAAATTGCTAATGCGTGGGTATGCCACCACAGCAATCGTCGTGCGATTCACATCATCGCCATGCCATGAACCAGCAAAGCCGCCGCCGTACATACCGTCTTCTTCGGGCAGTCCATGCTCGCGCCACATGGGCAACGTCGCCACAACCCTAATGCCCGTCAGCCCTTGTAGCATATGGGGTGCAGGAGCAAGCAAACTTGCATCACCTCTAAATTTATTGAGTACAAAGCCGTGAATCAAAGCCCGATCCACCTCAGGCATCAGCGCCCACGTGCCATACAAATGCGCAAACGCGCCGCCTCGGTCAATGTCGGTAACCAGCAGACAGCGGGCGTTGGCGTAACGCGCCACGCGTAGATTCACGATATCGCTATCCATTAAATTGATTTCGGCGGGCGATCCTGCACCTTCAATCACCACGATGTCGTGCTCAGCCATCAGCTCATCTAGCGCATGCGTGATATGCGGCCAGACATGCTCGCTACGCTCGCGCCAAGGCAAATCGGTAAGCGTTTGATTGACTTGCCCCATCAGCACCACTTGGCTGTGCGTATCCGCTTCGGGTTTAAGCAAGAGCGGATTCATACGTACGTCAGGCACAGCACGCGCCGCCAAGGCTTGAAAGTACTGAGCGCTGCCAATCTCGCCACCAAAGCCATCCACACCGCCACCAACCACTCGCGCGTTGTTGCTCATGTTCTGCGCTTTAAACGGCGCAACTTTAAAGCCCAGATTTGAGTAGTAGCGGCACAGGGCAGTAGCCAGCCAGCTTTTGCCAGCGTTGCTGGTGGTGCCCAGCACCATGATGCAAGTTGCGGTCATGGTGCTGGGCTCGTGCTTAGAAGTTGTATTTCAACGTGGCACGAAGCGTGCGGCCTGGCTCTGGATAGAGCGAACCACTCGCGCAGCTATACGCAAAGTTATATGTGCTCTTGTTCATCAAGTTCACAATGCCAAAAGATACATCGAAAGCGCTATCTTTCCAACGATAAAGTGCATCAAACATTTGGCTAGATGGAATTTGCTTGCCGCATGAATTGCTGTTATCGCCTGAAAAATAAGACGCGCCAAGCATGCGCCAAGCCGTTTCGACGCTTTGATGCGCGTCGACGCGATAGGCCATACGTGCAGTTGCCGTTCTTTCGCTAACCAATGGAATGTGCTTTCCTGCGTTAGCGCCGCCATCAAAAACTGCGCTCATCGATTGCAAAGCACCTGACAAAGTTATCGCCGAAGAAAGCTCAGACGAGCCTTGCAGCTCAAGGCCGCTACGTTTAGTAGGCGCTAAATTGGTATTGATGAATAACGTTGGATCGTAAGCAATCTCGTCCACAGTGTTTTGTAAAAAGTAACGCGCTGTGTAGTTGCTTTTACCTTGCCGCAATTTAATGCCTAGCTCTTTGTCATTCGATATTTGCGGACGCAAAGCAATGAAGGGGCTATTGGTCGCGAAATCATCAATGTTGGCCATCCGATAGGACTTGGCTGCACGCACGTACACATCTAGATCTTTTTTAACTGATTGATTGATAGACAGCTCTGTTGCCGTCAATCGATTACTTAAACTTGACAGCGCTGGCGCAGTCGATGCATCTTGCGATGTCTTCACAATGCCTTCGGTACGGTATCCAGCCACGATTCTGGTTTGGCTAGGGAGCAGCCAATCGGTCATTGCAAAAGCAGCACGGTTGCTTTGCGTGCCTGTTCTCGTGGTGAGCGCGAAACTCGAATCATAAGCACCGTTATTGGTGTAATTCCATTGGCTCGCATCAAAACCAACGTTCGCCGTTAAAGCAGCGCTTGCGACGTTGCCTTTGTACACGGCACGCGGAGAGAGCTGCGCGACGTTGGTCAATGTTGTTGATGCTGGACCTGGATTAAAGAAGGATTGCGAGCTTTTATTTTTGATACCCATGTCCACAATGGCCGTCCAATCTCCAAAGCGGTAATCAGCGCCTGTTGTGAAACGAGTTTGTGAGAGTGAGCCCCAATTCTTAACCTGGCTTGCGCTGGCTTGACGCGGATCGGCGGCAAATTGCGTAAAACTCAGCGGGCCTGGCCAGCGATTGTTAGCCGTCTCATGCTCTAGCCTAGCACGAGCACTGAGCGAACCTTCTGATCCTGATACGCCTAGCGAGACAACATCTTGGTTAGATTGGCTATTGGTGCGGTAACCTGTGGAAGAATTGCTGCGAGCATTGATATCAAACACAGCCTTGCCCGAGGCAGAGCCAACGCGAAGCACAGCTGAGCCATCGCGGCCGCCGTACGCTTCCGCGCCAACACCGACTTGGCCAGAAATACCAGCTTTGCCATCTTTACGCGTAATGATGTTGATAACACCCGACGTTGCGCCTTCGCCCCACATAACGCTTGCACCACCACGGATGATTTCAATGCGCTCAATATTACTGGCTGAAATGCCGCTTAGTCGTGCTGACGCTTGCTCATTTTCAGATATGCGAATGCCATCAACCAACACCACCACATTGTTGTTCGCGGTAGCGCCAAAGCCACGCAAATCAAGCGTGTACTCACGCCCACCATTCAAATCGGTTTTGCCAGCAACGCCGCCAATCTTACGAATAGCTTCATTAGCATCCACCACACCAGCAGACTCAATCTGAGCGCGCGTGATGATGGTTGCGCCTACGGGCGCAGTTTGCAAATTTTGCTCAGACCTGCTAGCGGTGATGATGATTTCAGGGATGTCCTGCGCGCCGCTCTGGGCTTGAGCTGTGGACAGGGATGCGCCGCACGCGAGTAGGCACGCGGCTTGCACGAGGGTGAGTTTTTTCATGGAATAACCTAACAGAGTATTCGCCCTGACCAGCGTCCCCGCAAGTCTTGGGCTTGGTGATTGTCATGGGTTATGAGTCCACGGCGATCTCGCTGTTGGCCGATATCCGGGCTGAACCTTAAAGAGCTGTGAGGCTTTTTGAGGTCTTACCGTTGCGGGGGCAGCACAGGTTGGGTGAGTTTTAAGTTCTCCCTCCTGCTTCCCGTTTAACTGCGCGATTGTGAGATCTGCGCGAGCACCAACCTTTCAATTTTAACGGCTAGTGTTTACACAAGCTGACGAATCTTATTTTTTCTTTTCTTTATCCGCAAACGGATTTTCAGAATTCTTAATCTGTACGCGCAGTGGCGTGCCTATCAAGTCGAACTTTTGACGGAAGCGACCTTCTAAATAGCGCTTGTACGAATCGGTCACGTGATCGAGCGAATTGCCGTGGACCACGATGATCGGTGGGTTCATGCCGCCTTGATGCGCGTAACGCAACTTTGGACGGAACATACCTGCACGTTGCGGCGGCTGGAACTGCACGGCTTCCAGCAAAATCTTGGTGAGCTGCGGCGTTGGCATTTTGCGATTGGCCGCTTTGTGTGCGCCCGTAATCGAACCCCAGAGCGGCCCAAGGCCTTGGCGTTTTTGCGCTGAAATTAGATGCAAGTTGGCGAACTTTAAAAATCCGAGGCGGGTCTCGATGGCGCGCTGAAGCATATCGCGCTCATACTTATCAATGGCATCCCACTTGTTGACGGCGACCACCAAGGCGCGGCCGCTCTCTAAAATGAAACCTGCGATGTGTGCATCTTGATCTGATATGCCTTGCGATGCATCTAACAATAGCAAAACCACATTTGCCGACTCAACGGCTTGCAGCGTTTTGACGACGGAGAATTTCTCAATCGCTTCAAACACTTTGCCTTTACGGCGCAGACCTGCTGTGTCGATGAGTGAAAACATTTGTCCTTCGCGCTCAAAAGGCACGGAGATGGCGTCGCGAGTCGTGCCAGGCATATCAAAGGCAATGAGGCGCTCTTCGCCTAGCCAGGTGTTAATTAGCGTGGATTTGCCGACGTTGGGGCGTCCGCACACAGCCAGTTTGATTACGCCGTCGTCCTCGGCCTCTTCGCTCTCGGGTAAGGCTGGCGGTAGCAGGGCTTCAGCCAAATCAATCAAATTGCGAATGCCTTGTCCGTGTGCGGCGGAAATGGGCAGCACCTCTCCCAGTCCAAGCTCAAAGAACTCAATCAGCTTTTGATCGCCCTCTTTCATACCTTCCGATTTATTGGCGGTGAGCACGACTTTTTTACCTAAGCGGCGCAAATATTTAGCAATGTCATGGTCGTGCGCATTTAAGCCCGCACGTGTATCAACCATGAAGATGACGACATCAGCTTCGGCAATGGCTTGCTGCGTTTGTTTGGCCATCTCTTTGTACATATCGTCGACGGCATCCGGCTCAAAGCCGCCCGTATCAATGACGATGTACTCAAAACCATTTTGCGAACCCGTGCCATAGTGACGATCACGTGTGAGGCCCGCAAAGTCGGCAACGATCGCATCACGCGATTTGGTCATGCGGTTAAAGAGGGTCGATTTACCGACGTTGGCGCGCCCGACTAGGGCTAGGACTGGTTTCATTAATTTCCGTTTGTTATTGAGGGCTAAAGGCAAAGATCCCGCCCTTGACTGTGGTGACGATCACAACATTGCCAGCTGCCACAGGCGCAGCAACGATATCACCACCGTCCGTTTTGAATCGTGCCGTAAAGGCACCGTCGGCTTTATTCATCACATGAACATAGCCCTCAGAATCACCAATGACCACTGAGTTACCAATCAAAAACGGTGCAGATAAACCACGGTGCAGCAGTTTGTCGCTGCTCCATAGTTGCTCACCTGTGGCTCGGTTCCAGGCCTTCACACGGCCATCGGTTTCCGTGCTCACGAGCTGATCGGCATTGCCCGAGACTCCCGTTGAACCTTGCGTTGTTTTTGTCCAAACAGTGGTGCCTTTTTGGGCATCGACGCAGGCTACAGCTGCTTGATAAGCACGTACGCAAACACTATCCCCTACACGGCTTGGGACGCCCACTAAATCGATTAACCGTTCAATGTCGTTTGTGGCGCGTGTCGTTGCAACCGACGTCTCCCAAAGTACTTGCCCGTTATCTGGATTGAGTGCCAGCATGCGTCCGGAGTTACCAACCAGCAGTGTGTTGCGGTAAACACCCAACGTTCCCGCTTGGCTCAAAATTAAAGGATCAGACGTGCGCTGAAAATTCCAAAGCTTGGCGCCCGATTCGGCATCAAAAGCTTGCACGCTTCTGTCTCCAGCTAAAACGAAAATGCGACCACCTGCCACCAAAGGGGCTGTGTAAACACGCGCTTGCAACAGTCTGCGCCATGCCATAACACCGCCATTGCTAGTCGATTTAATCGCGACGAGTTCGTTGTCAAGCGTTGCCACGGCAGCCGTTTTTCCATCAAAACCGACACCACCCGAGATCTCCGCGCTCAGCTTGGTTCGCCAAACATCCTGACCATTCACCGTATTAATGACCGCGATAACGCCCTTCTGACTTGCCACCGCTAGATTTTTCCCCGATGTCGTCATTTGTAGCGGGAACCATACGTCACCATTCACCGTGTTATTCCAAGCCTGCCCAATACTGGCGGTATTCGTCAATGGGATTAAAGGGGTTGGCGTGAACTTAGTGACGCTTCCGCATCCAGCGAGCAATAACAAAGGTAGCAGCGCAGTCGTTAATTTCATGGCGTAGCCTCTACGATAGGCGCGGCACCCATTCGAGCCAATTTCACTTCAACCATTTTGCGATAATCATCGCGCTCATCCAGTCCCGCGTAGGCTTTTAAGTACTGAACTTTTGCTTCTGGCAATTTGTTTTGCAAGGCGTAGGCATCTCCCATCCTGTCAGCCGCCAAAGACGTAAATGGCTTGCTGATGTTTCCTGTCAGCAATTTGATGGCCTCGTCGTATTTTTTAGCTTCAATCTGTACACCTGCTAAGCGCAGCCGTGCCACATCTTTGTATGCCGCCTCGGCGTGACTGTCCACCAGCCACTGCAGTGCAGATGTCGTAGCATCTAGCTTACCTGCACCGTAATTCATCCGTGCATCCAACAGTGCCGCTTG
The DNA here is from genome assembly GCA_947445115.1 of Comamonadaceae bacterium. Classification (GTDB taxonomy): domain Bacteria; phylum Pseudomonadota; class Gammaproteobacteria; order Burkholderiales; family Burkholderiaceae_C; genus JASGCK01. The sequence goes on from CANFCG010000001.1 coordinate 93,764, forward strand.
TGCGGTATAGCTAGTCGCACCAAATTTGTCTTTCATGTCAGCAAAGACGCGATCGGTTTTGACGATATCACCAGCCGTCACAGCTTTTGACAGCTCGTCAAATATCACGGCAGATTTTTGCGCTTGGCTGTCTTGCCAATGGTTCCAGCCCGTCCAACCTGCATAAGCTAACGCAGCCACTGTCACTGTAGCCGTGATCCATTTGCCATACAGATTCCAAAAGTGTTTGATGTCGGCCAATTGCTCTTGTTCGTCAAGATCGAGATGTTGTGTTGCCATGATATCTATCTGTAAATGTATGAAATTAATTTTTGAGCGCTTGCGCCAGTAGCGTCAAATCAGTCAACGGATAAGTTTGTTGATCGCCCCCGCGCAGGGGTTTCACTGCGACGCTATTGTCCGCGAGTTCATCGGTACCAAACACAAGCGCAAATCGTGCACCGCTGGCATCTGCGCGTTTAAATTGCGTTTTAAAACTTGCCATAGACGCCGCGCCATCTGCGCCAGTCGTTGAGGCCTGCATTTGCACCGACACACCTGCACGCCGCAGCTGCTGCAAAATAATCATCACGCGTGACACATTGACAAGATCAGGAATAACGGCGTACGCGTCTGGCGCTAATTCTGGTGCTTGCAACTTGAGCTCTTTTAAAAGCTCCAACACACGCTCGATACCTAGCCCCCAGCCCACAGCTGGCGACGCCTTGCCGCCCATTTGCGCCATTAAATCATCGTAGCGACCACCACCACAAATAGTGCCCTGCGAGCCCAAATGCGGCGTCACAAATTCAAACACGGTTAGGTTGTAATAGTCCATGCCGCGCACCAAACGCGGATTAATAACGTACTCAATATCATTCGCTTCTAGGATGCTTGTCACTGTTTTAAAGTGCTGCATCGATGCTTCGCCCAAGTAATCCATCAATTTAGGCGCAGCGTCAACTAATGCCTGCATGGCAGGATTTTTAGTATCCAAAATGCGTAGCGGATTAGTGTGCAGGCGGCGCACAGCCTCAGCATCCAACTGGTCTTGATGCGCTTCAAAATGAGCAATGAGCGCTGCACGGTGTTCTTTGCGTTCGGCACTTTGTCCCAAGCTGCCGATTTCTAATCGGTAGTCCGCGCCTTGCTTAAGTCCGATCTCGCGCCACAGGCTATCGGCCAGTAAAATCATTTCGGCATCCACTTCTGCGCCGCCAAAGCCAAGAGCTTCTGCGCCCACTTGATGGAACTGCCGATAGCGACCGCGCTGGGGGCGCTCATGCCGAAACATTGGCCCCATGTAATACAAACGACGCGGCGCATCGTAGAGCAAATTGTGCTCAATCGCAGCGCGAACCACGCCAGCCGTGTTCTCTGGACGCAGCGTGAGCGCGTCGCCGTTCATTTTGTCTTCAAAGGAGTACATCTCCTTCTCGACGATATCGGTCACATCGCCTAGGCCACGTACAAACAAATGCGTTGACTCGACAATCGGCGTGCGGATGTTGCGATAGGCAAAACGCGCCATCACTGAGCGGACCTTGTCCTCCAACCACTCCCATTGCCCCGATGTGTCTGGCAGGATGTCGTTCATCCCCTTGATTGCCAAAATTTTGATGCTACTTTTGCTGCTCATGCAGTCACCTCTGTTTGGTTATTTGTCCCGTAGCGCTTAGCAATGTAGTTCTCGACGACGACTTGAAACTCTTCAGCAATATGCTCACCGCGCAGTGTCATTGCCTTTGCACCATCAATAAACACGGGGGCTGCAGGCGCTTCACCTGTACCTGGCAAGCTAATACCGATATCGGCGTGCTTGCTCTCGCCAGGACCATTGACGATACAGCCCATGACAGCCACTTTCATGCTTTCAACGCCAGCGTATTTGGTTTTCCAAACAGGCATTTGCGCGCGCAAGAAGTTATCAATTTGTTGTGTCAATTCTTGAAACGTCGTGCTGGTCGTGCGTCCGCAACCTGGGCACGCCGTCACGCTTGGCGAAAAATGTCTAAACCCAAGGCTTTGCAAAATTTCGGAGGCTACCACGACTTCCTGCGTGCGCGCCTCGCCCGGTGCGGGTGTGAGCGAGACTCGAATCGTGTCGCCAATGCCTTGCTGGAGCAATACCGCTAGCGCAGCGCTTGACGCAACCGTGCCTTTTGTACCCATGCCCGCTTCGGTCAATCCAAGATGCAGTGGATAGTCGCAGCGCTTGGACAGCTCTTGATACACGCTCACCAAGTCTTGCAAACCCGAGACTTTTGTTGATAGCAAAATTTGCGCGGGATTCATGCCAAGCCGAACAGCTTCAGTGGCCGAACCTAGCGCAGAGGCAATCAGCGCTTCGATCATGACTTTTTTGCCATCCCAGGGCTCGGTGCGTCCTGCGTTTGCGTCCATCATGCTGGCCAGCAACTCTTGATCGAGCGAGCCCCAATTCACGCCAATACGAACGGGTTTATCCCAGCGCATCGCCGCTTCAATCATTTGCCCAAATTGTTTGTCACGTTTTTCACCCTTGCCTACATTGCCCGGGTTGATGCGATATTTGGAGAGCGCTTTGGCGCAGTCAGGGTACTGTGTCAGCAGCGTATGCCCGTTGTAATGAAAGTCACCAATCAGTGGAACATCAATGCCCATACGGTCGAGCTGCTCGCGGATGTACGGAACAGCGGCAGCGGCTTCAGGGGTGTTGACCGTGATACGCACCATCTCGGAGCCTGCCAACGCCAACTCTTTAACTTGAATGGCTGTGCCAATCGCGTCCACGGTATCAGTATTCGTCATGGATTGGATGCGCACAGGCGCATTGCCGCCCACAGTCACGACTCGCGAGCCCCAGACCACCTTGGCTTGCAACTTACTGGTCATGAATTATTTGACCTCGAATCGCGCGACGTTATCAGGCGACATGCCGTCCAAGCTAAAAGGCTTGCCGCGCACATTGACAGAGGCGATTTCGTTAATGCGTCCAACGACAACCGCTAACGGAGGTTGACCCGAGACGCTAGCAACCTCTTTAGGTTGCAAAGTACGCTGAATCAGTAGCATACCTTTGCTATCTTTGACTTCGATCCAGACAACGCCTTTTGCTTCTAAACGCAAAATGGGATTTGTCACGGGTAACACTTGCGGGACAGACGATAGCAACACAGGCGCCGATACAGTCGTAGCCACGGCAGGCACATGAACAGGCAGTGGCACTACCGCAGCAACAGGTGGTGGAAAAATAGGCGCCAACACAGACGCCGTCGGCACGGGGACTTGTAGTTGGGAATTTTCCGATTGCTTACTCATGCTGGGAAAAAAAATAATCACAATCGCGGCTAAAAGCAACACTAAAGCGCCCACCATCATCGACATGGATAGAGGAATTTTCACCCAGGAAAATGTTGTGTTGCCAGCCGTACGCAGCGGTTGATTCAACGCCATTCTTTCGCTGCCGTTCACCGGTGGACGATGCGTCGTCTTCGGTAATGCGGCCAAAATGGGGGTACTGTCCGTTTTGATTTGACGACAAACACTGGTAGCCAAAGCGCGTACAAAAACAACATCGGATAACTGAGTCCAGTCGTCTGCCTCAAGCGCCTCTAACTTTTTAACGGGCACTTTCAACGCCATTGACAGCGTGCCAATGTGCAGACCTGACGCGGTTCTTGCCGCTTTGATCATTTGCCCAGCCGTTGGCGCTTGCTCGACTGCAGGCGGCTCGCTAGCGGCCATCGCTGGCTCGGGCAAAGCCTCCGGAACAGTCGACTCTGGCTCATCACTCATTAGCTTCTTTCATCATGATGGTTCTACGATCCTGCATCCGCGTTGCTGCGTCAGTACGGTCTTGCACCTCACCAGCCAATTGCCCGCAAGCCGCGTCAATATCATCGCCGCGTGTTTTGCGGATAGTTGTAATGTAGCCAGAGCCTGTAAGCAACTGAGCGAACTTCTTCACCACATCAGGTGCTGAACGCTTGAGTCCAGAAGCAGGAAACGGGTTAAATGGGATCAAATTAATTTTGCACGGCAGAGCGTTCAGCATCGTGGCTAGTGCCCTTGCATGCTCGGGCTGATCGTTCACGCCGTCCAGCATGCAGTACTCAATCGTTAAAAAGTCACGCGGTGCGTACGGCAAATACGCTTGGCACGCCGCAATTAACTCTTTAAGCGGATACTTTTGATTGATCGGCACCAGACTCGTACGTAGCTTGTCATTGGCGGCATGAATTGAGACAGCCAACGACACGGGACAATCTTGCGCGAGGCGTTCAATCATGGGCACAACACCCGATGTGGACACCGTGACACGACGACGCGAGAGGCCATAGGCATGGTCACTTAGCATCGTCTTCAAGGCGGGAATCAAATTGTTGTAATTTTGCAGCGGCTCGCCCATCCCCATCATCACCACATTGGAGATCACACGCTCATCGGCCTTGCGGTCATCGCTTTGCAATTCAGCACGGAGTAAATGCTCGACAAACCAAAGCTGCCCGATGATCTCGCCCGTCGTCAAATTACGACTAAAACCTTGGTGGCCCGTGGAGCAAAAACGGCAGCCTACGGCACAGCCCGCTTGGCTTGAAATACACAGCGTCGCGCGATCATCTTCTGGTATGTACACCGCTTCAATCGCATCGCCAGCACCCATGTCGAACAGCCACTTAATCGTGCCATCCGCCGAGGTGTGACGACTTAATACTTTGAGACCCTGAATATGGGCGCTTGTTTTTAGTTTTTCACGGAACGATTTTGCGATGTCAGTCATCGAATCAAAATCAGTCGCACCGCGCTGGTGAATCCAGCGGTACAGTTGTGTGGCTCGGAAACGCTTTTCGCCTAATTTTTCACAAAAATCGGCCAAGCCATCGAGATCAAAATCCAGCAGATTGGCCGAAGTCATAGTCAATTACAAAGTTAAGTTATCAGCAATTAACGCGCGAACACGTTCATGCCAGGGAAGAAGAAAGCGATTTCATTGGCGGCTGTGTCAGCTGCGTCAGAGCCGTGCACGGCATTGGCATCAATACTGTCAGCGAAGTCAGCGCGGATCGTGCCGGCGTCAGCCTTTTTAGGATCGGTAGCGCCCATCAGGTCACGGTTTTTCAAAATCGCGCCTTCGCCTTCTAAGGCTTGGATCATCACAGGACCAGAAATCATGAACGACACGAGGTCATTGAAGAAAGGGCGTGCTTTGTGAACGCCGTAGAAAGCTTCTGCTTCCAAGCGGGAGAGGTGCGCCATGCGAGCCGCGATCACCTTAAGGCCAGCGCCTTCAAAACGGGCGTAAATTTGACCGATGACGTTTTTTGCAACTGCGTCTGGTTTGATGATAGAGAGAGTACGTTCGATAGCCATGAAAAAGTCCTAGATAAATAAAAAATATTGCCTAAAAAAACAACCTGTTGATTTTAACGTGTACGGCCTCTGCCGCCGCCATTACCGCCGCCGCCCTGGCTAGGTGCAGCACGCTGGCGCTGCAAACTATCGCCGCCGATATAACCAAATGAAGTGCGCATTGGATCGGGTTGTCCGCCATTGCCGCCGCCATCTCGAGCGCCACCGCCCGCACCGCCAAAATTACCACCGACTCCAGCGCGACCACGTCCCTGTCCAGCACCGCCGCCAAAACCGCCGCCCCCGCTGCGTCCACGGCCTTGGCCGCCGCCAAAAGTCTTGCGCGTAAAGTCCATCGATGTACGCTCAGGATTTATTCCGCTTGGCAAACGATCATTGTTGATACCGTCGCCGTCAAAAGAGTGCCCTCCCGAATTTCCGCCCCCATAACTGCCGCGACCACCGCCCTCACCTGGGGCGGTTGGGCGTGGGGTGTTGCGGTTATCTGGACGTGGCGTATTGCCTTTGTAGCCGCCGCGATCTGGGCTGCCGCGCCCACGACCAGCACCGCCCGCATTGCCTTCACCTGGGCCGCGCAATCCACCGCGCTCGCGCTGTGCGCCGCGCTGGTCATTGCGTCCATTACCGGTGCGAGCACGCGGGGCAGCACTTTCGCCATCCGCACGCTTGGGCGCGCCGCCCGAGGCGTTTTGCAGCGCCCGAACATCAGCTTCATCAAGTTCCATCCAGAAGCCGCGCTTGAGGCCTTTTGGCAAGAGCATCGTGCCATAGCGAATACGGATTAAGCGACTCACGGCATGACCGAGTGACTCGACCATGCGGCGAACTTCGCGATTACGGCCTTCAGAAATCGTCACGCGGTACCAGCAGTTCGCGCCCTCACCGCCGCCGTCTTCAATCGAGCCGAATTGCGCAAGGCCGTCGTCCAGCATCACGCCGTCTAGTAATTTTTGTTTTTCTTCGTTAGACAAAGCGCCCAAAACGCGCACTGCGTATTCACGCTCTAAGCCAAAACGTGGGTGCGTCAATCGATTAGCAAGTTCACCCGAGCTCGTGAACAAAAGCAAGCCTTCGGTGTTCAAGTCAAGACGTCCAACTGACTGCCATTTACCTTGGTACAACTTAGGCAAGCGACGGAAAACCGTTGGGCGATTTTGCGGATCATCATGTGTGACGACTTCACCCGCAGGTTTGTGGTACGCCAAAATGCGCGCAGGTGGCGGATCGATTCGCACCTTGATGGGCTTGCCGTTGACCGTGATTTGATCGCCATACTGAATCCGCATGCCAATGTGCGCAGGCTCTTTGTTGACCGTGATGCGGCCTTCGACAATCATTTGCTCCATCTCAAGGCGCGAACCGAGACCTGCTTGCGCGAGGATTTTGTGCAGTTTTGGCGACTCGACTTCAGGCGCTAAAACGCGCTTGCCAGGAGTCACTTCTTCTTCAATGGCTTGCTCTTCGTCAAAGCGTCCGCTGATGATGTCGGCTAGCTCAAAAACAGGCGCAGCAGACTCGGAGACTGCAATAGGTTCAATTGCTTGGATAAGCTCGATTGGCATGACAGTCTCGGCTAAGACCTCCTCTACTTGGGCTGGTGAAGCTTTGGGCTTGCGAGGCTTAATGGGCTTGGCTTTTACAGCATCAGCTTCAGGAAGCGCCATTGGTATTGGCTCGTGGGCTTGTTCGTTGTTCATAAGGTCTCAGGGTTCTCAGGTAATTCTGTTAATTCGGCTTGCGGTGTCAGCTCGGGTTGAGATGGCAAGTGTTCAAGTAAATCTAAATTCGGCATTCCATCTTCGTCTTCATTAATCGGTAGCTGAGCGAGCGAGGCCAAGCCCAAATCGTCCAAAAATTGCTTCGTCGTGGCAAACAGCGCGGGGCGACCCACTGTTTCACGGTGACCAATCACCTCGATCCAACCGCGATCCTCAAGCTGCTTGATGGTGAGCGAGTTCACCGTCACGCCGCGAATGTCTTCGATATCGCCGCGTGTCACAGGCTGGCGGTAAGCAATGATGGCCAGCGTCTCAAGACTTGCGCGCGAATAACGCGGCGGCTTTTCTGGGTTTAAGCGATCCAAATAGTGCTTGAGCTCTGGCTTGCTTTGAAAGCGCCAGCCGTTAGCCACACAGACCAAATCAAGCCCGCCTTGCGCCCAGTCCAATTGCAACTCAGCAAGAATCAGTTTGATCGATTCGGCGGCCAGGTTGTCGTCAAACAAGGGCAGCAAGTGCGGCACCGTCATCGGTGCTTGCGCGCACAGCAGCGCAGCTTCCAAAATTCGTTTCGCTTCAACGGTGTTCATAAATCAGTCAAAAGTCATCTTTTAAAAGTCAGCCCCGAAAGCTGCTAGCTTAGGGCTTCTAATTTTGCGGCCTCTAAATCAGGCGGCAATGCGGATAAAAATTCCATCTCAGCACCCGTCATCGGATGCGTAAAAGCCAATCGCTTGGCATGCAGTGCTTGGCGTGTCAGGCCTAGCGCGGGTTTCCCACCGTAAGTACCATCCGCCACCAGCGGATGCCCGATATGGGCCATGTGTACGCGGATTTGATGCGTACGCCCTGTATGGAGTTTGCACTCCACCCATGTGTAATCATCGTTTTGCTGCAGGACATAAATGTCAGTGCGAGCGGGTTTTGCGTGACCACTTAAGGGATCATACGCGGCCATTTTGAGTCGATTTTTTTGATCGCGCCCAATGGACTGCGTCACTATTCTATCAGGTGCGTCCTCATCCAGCTCGTAACCGAACTCATGCAGGTCGGAGTTACGCCATGCGCCGTGGGCAATGGCAAAGTATTCACGGGCGACTTCGCGGCTTGAAATGAGCTTTACCAACGCATCCATACAGAGGCGCGTTTTTGCCACCACCATCAGTCCGCTAGTATCTTTATCTAAACGATGCACGATGCCTGCGCGTGGTAAATGCTTGGCTTCTGGGTACTTATTTAGCAAACCATTCAAGAGCGTACCGCGCCAATTGCCAGGCGCTGGATGCACCACCAGCCCCGCAGGTTTATTGACGACCAGCAGGTACATATCTTCATAGACAACTTCGACAGGAACGTCTTCGGGTACATAGGCTTGGCTTTGCTCGGTCGGACGAAGCTGTATGACTAACTCGTCGCCTTCGCGCAAGTGTTTAGACGATTTGGTCGCAATGACGCCATTTAAAGTCACAAACGATTGCTCAATGAGTTGCTGCAAATAGCTGCGCGAAAACTCGGGCACAGCCAGCGCCACGATGCGGTCAAACCGCATGTCGCTTTGATCGTATTCGACCGTATGCAGCCGCGTCTCAATGGACTCGCTCGGATCGCCGGATTCATTGGCTTCTTCGTGCTCGTTGTCTATAATCAAATCGACATTTTTGTTTAGCATATTTTTACTTGGGACGGCCTGTGCGCTCATCTTTACTTTCTATATTCACGCTGATGCGTTTTTGCCTAGTTGGCTTATTGGTGATTTTGCAGGGTTGCGGAAACTTGGCGGATGTCACAAAAGACTGGTCGGTAGACAAAATTTATCAAGAAGCCAAAGACGAACTGAACAACGGCGGCTATGACAAAGCGATTGGTTTATTTGAAAAATTAGAGACTCGCGCCATTGGTACACCACTGGGGCAGCAAGCTCAAATAGAAAAAGCGTTTGCGCAGTATAAGACGGGCGCACCTGCCGAGGCTATAGCCACACTTGACCGATTTATGCGCCTGCATCCCGCCAGCCCGCTAGTTGACTACGCACTCTACCTTCGCGGTTTGGTCAATTTTAATGGAGATCTGGGGTTTTTAAGCGGATTCACGGGTCAAAACTTGGATGATCGCGATCAAAAAGCGTCCAAAGAGTCTTATGCTACTTTTGCCGAACTAACGCGGCGCTTTCCAAACTCCAAATACACACCTGATGCTAAGCTGCGTATGGCTTACATCCTCAACACGTTAGCGGCTTACGAAGTCCACGTGGCTCGTTACTATGCGAGCCGAGGAGCGCATCTTGCTGCTGTCAATCGCGCGCAACTCGCACTCTCAGACTATCCCAATTCGCCAATGTCGGAAGAAGCCTTGGCTATTTTGATTACCGCCTACAACGCACTGGGTTCCACGCAATTGCGTGACGATACCAAACGCGTGATGAATCTTAACTTTCCTAAAAACAACCTCGGTTTAATGTCCAGCGGAAATCCCACGCAAAAGCCCTAGCCATTCACGCCACGATTCTGCCGTACGCAAAATTGGCATCGTGGGCAAGCTGGCAATCAAGCGCCTTCCATAGCCCATTTGTACCAAGCGTGGATCGCACACCACCAACACCCCCACATCGCCTTCGCTGCGAATTAATCGCCCCGTGCCTTGCTTGAGTGCGATGGCTGCCTCGGGGATGGAATAATCATTAAAGCTGCTACGTCCTTGCGCCTCAAGCCTTTTCGAGCGCGCCTCCACGAGCGGATCACCAGGTGGCGGAAAGGGCAACTTGTCAATGATGACGCACTGCAGCGCATCGCCTGCAATGTCCACGCCCTCCCAAAACGAAGCTGACGCCACTAAAACGCTGCTGGCGTCTTTGGCACGAAAGCGTTCAATCAACTCACGCTTCGACTGCTGCCCTTGCACAAGAACGGCTATGCCTGAGTCGACCAATTGCTCCGTCAATGTCTCGCCAATTTGCCGTAAAGCACGGAGCGTTGTCGTCAGTACCAAGGTGCGACCACCCAGTGTTTGCGTGGCTTCCATTGCAATTTGAGACACACGATCCGTGTGGTCTGGTTCATTGGGTTTTGGGAAATTAGAGGGAACATAAAGCGCAGATTGCACTTCGTAATTGAAGGGACTGCTCACGCGGTGGACACCCAGCTGACGTTCGTTCAACCCCTGCAAACCACAGCCCTCTAAAAACCACGAAAGCCGATCGTCGCTACCCAGAGTGGCTGAGGTAAAAATCCAACTGCGCTGTGAGACGGTTGCCGCTGGCTCATCGCCATTGCTTGCGATTGCGCTCTCGGGAAACCACTGTTTTTTGACCACGTCAGCAATGTCAAGCGGCGACTCGACGAGTTTGAGTTGCGCACTAACCTCTAGCCAACGAACCGAATCAACGGAAGCCTTATCTACAAAGGCCTGCACGAGATCACCCAGCTCTAGGCCACGCTCAGCAAGGCGTGTGAACTCGGGGTTGGACTCCATCACAATGCCAAGCGCTGCGTCCACTTGCGTCAGTGCCTCTTGTAGCCCTTGCAAACCGCGTAGCCAAACGTCCCCATCCACGCCCTCTGGCGCAGCTGCCGTCCACGCAAGCCGCGAGGCGTAGCCTTGCTTACCAATCGCAAGGCGCAGATCACGCGTAGCATATTCCAGCGCCTGCACCACCGTCGACCAATCCGCTAACCCGCGTGCATGCTGCAAGCCCGCAGCCAGTATGTCTTTGCCAAAATCCAGTAATTGCGGCGTACTGAGTTGCTTGGCCAAAAATCCAACACCAATTTCGTTAATCTGATGGGCTTCGTCAAAAATGACCACTTCGGCAGTGGGCAAAATTTGCGCCACGCCCGACTCACGCACCGCCATATCAGCAAAAAATAGATGATGATTGACCACCACGATGTCTGCACCTAGCGCTTCTTTACGCGCCAAATTGACATGACATTCTTTGGCCTTTGAGCATTCCGACCCGAGGCAGTTTTCACGCGTAGACGTCACGAGCGGCAGCACAGGCGAGCGCTCATCCAGCCCCGTCATTTCGGCTAAATCACCTGTCAGAGACGTTTTGGACCAGCGAGCGATAGCTGCTAAAGCTTTACCCAGTAGACGCTCAGAGGATGCACTGCCGTGCAGAGCGCTATCCATACGGCTTAGGCACAAGTAACTACTGCGTCCTTTAAGCAGTGCGGTTCGTACAGGAATGCCGAGTGCCTTTGTGACCGCCGGCAAGTCACGCGAAAAGAGTTGGTCTTGTAGAGTTTTGGTGGCGGTTGAAACCACCACCCTCGCCCCGCTGAGCACGGCAGGAACAAGATAGGCAAACGTTTTGCCGACACCTGTACCTGCCTCCACCACCACACTAGAACGTACGGCAATGGCATTGGCGATAGCGGCAGCCATTTGCTGCTGACCTTCGCGGGGTTGGAAACTTTGTTTTGAAAGAGTCGCGGCAATCGCCAATGCGCCGTCGGGCGCAAAAGCCCGCGCCGTTTGCTGGGCAAGTTGAGTCATCTAATTTGGAATTCCACGATTTGCTAAGCTATCCGCCCGCTCATTGCCCGCGTTGCCGGCATGACCTTTGACCCATTGCCAATTGATTGTGTGACCTGCTGTTGACACCACCGCATCTAAGCGCTGCCATAAGTCCACATTTTTGACAGGCTGCTTGGCCGCAGTCTTCCAACCACGCGCCTTCCAACCCACAATCCACTCGGTGATGCCTTGCATCACGTACTTGCTATCCAAATAAATCGTCACTGCGCAAGGCCGAGTAAGGGCGGAGAGTCCTTCAATGACGGCCATCATTTCCATGCGATTGTTGGTGGTCTCACGCTCGCCACCGCACAGCTCGCGCTCCGTCAAACCCTTTTCAGTTGTGACTTGCAAGAGCGCACCCCAGCCGCCAGGGCCTGGGTTACCTTTGCAGGCGCCATCGGTGTACATCACCACGTTCATACTTCATGCCTTTGTTGTCTTTGTAATTTTGCGCTACGAGTTTTGATCTGCGCGCGCTCTTTGTCAATCGCAATGGCTGCGTCCACGATCTCTTCGTTTTCAATCTGAAACAAGTAATTTCGCACAAACTCAAACAAGCGTTCCAGCGCAAACTGGTGTGTCTTGCCTGTAGTGGCATAGAGCCAATCGGCAAACATCATGAAGTTGTCGAATGGCGAATCCTTAAGCAACAGCGGCAGCGTATTGGCAAAGCGCCCCGAGTTCGCCACTAAATCCCAGTAACGAGCAAAGCGGCTCATGCGCTGCATATCGTTGAATGTGAGGTCTTGATTCGCCACGATTTCGTAAGGCGCATCAGGGCTAAACGTCATCTGGTACGGCGCGGTGTGCCGAATGATAGGCGTTCCGCGCAGTCGCTTCAAGATGCCAAATTGAATTTCGTGCGGTCCAAGCCCGACCAAACGATCAAAACCCACGCCAAAGCTTTGCATGGTCTCGCCTGGCAGCCCAGCGATCAAATCAACGTGCATGTGCGCCCTACTTTGCGTATGCAGCCAACGCAAATTCTCCGCCGCCTTATCGTTGTTTTGCTTACGGCTGACCAAGGCCTGCACATCCGTGTTGAAAGTTTGGATCCCAATTTCAAACTGCAAAGCACCAGCTGGGAACTTAGCAATCGTCTCTTTCAACACATCTGGCAAATGATCGGGGACAAGCTCAAAGTGCGCGTAAATGGGGTCTGCTTGCGTATAGCGATCTAAGAAGAATTGCAATATCTTCAGGCTCACTTTTGCATTTAAATTGAACGTGCGATCAACAAACTTAAACTGCCGCGCCCCTCGCTGATAGAGCACATCCATCTGCGCCAAAAACGCTTCCGTCTCAAACGGCCACGCCGTTTTATCAAGAGCAGAGAGACAAAACTCGCACTTAAACGGACAGCCACGGCTCGCCTCCACGTAGAGCGTGCGGTGCGCGATATCTTCGTCGGTGTACTCACCGTACGGCATAGCAAGCTCAGAGAGCGGTGGCTGTTCGCCCACATGAACTTTCATCAGCGGCTTGGGGCCGTGCAGCACAGCCTGAGCCACTTTGCGGAACGTCACATCGCCCCAACCCGTGATGACGTAATCGGCGAGCTGGCAAATTCGCTGCTCGTCAATTTCAAAACTAACCTCGGGGCCGCCAAGGATGATGACGACCTCGGGTGCCACGCGTTTGAGCAGCGCAACGATCTTGGTGGTCTCGTCCACATTCCAGATATACACGCCAAAGCCAATGATGGTGGGCTGATACGCCAAGAGCTTCTCAACGATCTCGTTCGTTTGCTGTCCGATGATGAATTCGTCAATGACTGAGTTCTCTCGCAACTCACCTAAATTTGCGCGAATACAGCGCAAACCCATGCTGGCATGCGTATAGCGGGCGTTGAGAGTGGTGAGAACAATAGTCGTCATAGCCACTTAGAAACGTGTGCCAACCGACACCCGCAGCATGTCTTGCGTACTGAAATTCACATTCGGGTCGTAAGCAAAACGCACAAAATGTTGATGCCAGTCGTAAGTCACGGCAAGCCCTAATTTATGGATGTACTGTGTTTCGCCTGAGTTAAACGTAATAGTCCCTGCTTTAGAAAGCAAATCCAAGGTGAGCCGCTCATGCTCACTCAAACCTCTTCGATAAACAAGATGCAAATGCCGCTGATCGGGGTTCTCTCGGTTATCGCGCACCCACTGCACACCAAGCGACTCGTGGGCGTTCCAGCGGTAGCCGCCCGACGCCATCAGCGCATCGTTGGGGTCGAAATTCAAATTGACATAGGGGCTCAGATTCGTTCGCCCGATGCCAGCCCCCGCATACCATGCTTCGCCGCGTTCGACATTCAAACTGCCTCCCCAAAAGCCGCCCCATGCGGCTTGCAAAGAAGGCGTCACGCGCCAGGTGCCAACCGCATAGGTGTTATCCCATCCCACACGAACTTGCGTGGTGTCAACCACAGGATCAGGATCGGCTTGCCTAAAATACCCCACCCACACATTGCCATAGCTCGATGTGTGCCGTAAATTCACATCCCAAGCGCGTGCAGATGGGTCTTCTGCCGCTTTGAGCATCAGCAGCCCCGTGGTCAGTTTGAAACTGGGCTCCTCTGCTTGCGCCATCGACATGACACTTGTGCAAACCACAGCTAATAAGGCTTGCAGCGCCAACAATCTCGTTACTTTCAAAGTACACCACCTAAAACATTGATGGTGATCGAAATGATCCCCACATTAAAAAAGAACGCCATCACGCTGTGCAAGAGTGCCAGCCTGCGCATCCGTCCATCGGTGATCTGCACGTCTGCCGTTTGGCATGCCATGCTCAGAATGAGCGAAAAATACATGAAATCCCAGTAGTCTGGCTCTGGCGTACCTGGAAACAACAAGCCGCCATCGTTGATATGTCGATTCAGAGCATATTGATGCGCATACTCCTGCGCAAAATTGGTCGCCAGCAGCAACCACGAGAGCACGATAGAGAGTCCCGCAAACACAACGCCAAACGTACTTCCCGCTGCTTGCGCCTTACCTGCACGCAGTTCATCATGCAGTGCCAAGAACACCATGCCAATCGTCACCACCGATAAAATCACCACCGTCCATTTGCCATATAGTTGCCGCTCCGCACGGCGCCGCATCACAGCTGGCGTGGCTTTAGACATCAATCGCACGATGCTGGCCAAGAAAAATATCGCACTAATGTCGAACGCCAAGAGTACCGCTTGCGGCGCTCGCATGTAAGTCGTAAGCACCGTATAACTGACCAGCGCCATGGCAATTGCCATCAACAGACGGGGCCGTGCAATCAGTGAGCGCACATAGTGGGGTAAATTTTGTGTCATAGTCAAAGGCCCTAGCTCAAACATGCCAACGTCTAAGAGCCGCGTCATCACTAGAGCGTGCATCCACCCAGCGCGAGGTTTCTTTAGCGTTTGGCGTTTGTTCTTTTTTCCAAAATGGCGCCTCTGTCTTGAGGTAGTCCATCAAAAATTCGCATGCTTGAAACGACTCATGCCTGTGCGCGGACGTGACCGCGACAAACACGATTTGATCCAGCGGCAAGAGTTTGCCCACGCGGTGAATTATCCGAGCTAAGTAAATATCAAACCGCTCGCAAGCCTTATCAATCATGGCTTCCAGCGATTTTTCCGTCATGCCCGCGTAATGCTCCAACTCCAACTCAGCCACCGCGTCGCCGTCGTTGATATCGCGCACCGTGCCTACAAAACTGCACACCGCGCCCACGCGTTTGTCGCCCGCGCGCAACGCGGCCAGCTCGGCGCTGACGTCGAAGTCGTGTGTTTGAATGGAGACGCGTGGCATGAGCAAGATCATCCCCCTGTCACCGGCGGAAAGAAAGCGACTTCGCAGCCATCGGCCAGGCCGGCTGACTCCTCGCACATGACTTGATCGAGCGCCGTGCGAACGGACTTGCCACGAGCTAGCGCATCAGCATACGGCGCGCCTTTAGCAATGAGGGCATCTCGCAAAGCCATAACCGACGTGGCTTGCAGGCCACTCAGCGAAATCGATTCAAAACTCACACCGATTGCTTCGCGAATCGAAGCAAAATATTTGACCGTAATCTTGATCGCTTGGCTCATTTCAAAAACTCCGCAAACGAGAGGTATGAAACCATATCGCCACGCTGAATCGTTTGACCCGCCGCGTTGTCTACCAAGCCATCACCCCACACAGCAGACGTTAAAACCCCCGAGCTTTGGTTGGGGAATAAATCGAGTCCACCATCAACATTTCGACGCACACGCAAAAACTCGCGGCGCTTGTCAGCGCGTGGTACATCAAAGTCAGCACGAAGTAGGGTTGCAGGCGGCATTGCCTGCAAAGCCATATTCGACGTGTCTTGCATCTGAAGTAAGAGTGGGCGAACGAGCAATAAAAAAGTGACAAGACTTGAGACAGGATTGCCGGGCAGACCGACGAAGTGAGTTTTATCTACCCGTCCAAAGGCAAACGGCTTGCCAGGCTTCATGGCAATTTGCCAAAGATGGAGTTCACCCAGCGCCTGCACCGCCGGCTTGATGTGATCTTCTTCACCAACCGACACGCCGCCACTGGTCAAAATCAAATCATGCTCAGCCGCCGCGTTGGATAAGGCTTGCTTTGTTGCTGCCAAATCATCGGGCACGATACCTAGATCGGTTACTTCGCAGCCCATGCGCACCAGCAGCGCCCGCAAAAAGTATCGGTTGGAGTTGTAAATGCTGCCAGCCTTCATATCCGCTGGCGCAACCGATCCTGGCATCACCAGTTCGTCACCCGTTGAAAACAAAGCCACGCGGGGCTTGGCGGCGACTTTTAAATTCGCCATGCCGACGCTGGCAGCTAGTCCTAATTCGGCTGGTGAGAGCCGCGTTCCTCGTGCGAGCACAACTGCCCCACACTCAACATCCTCCCCCGCACGCCTTATCCACTGTGCCTTTGCGGGCACTACGTTGATACGAATCGTCGGCACGCCGTCAACTAAGCCTAAGTCCGTGCAATCCTCCTGCATCACCACAGCATCCGCACCAAACGGAATAGGTGCACCTGTAAAAATTCGCGCAGCCTCCCCCTCTGGTAAGGCAGATGGGGAGTGACCTGCGGGCACGCGTAGCCTGCAAGGGAGAGTCCATGAGGCTTGCGACGAACGCACCGCATAACCATCCATACTGGAGTTATCAAAAGCAGGGACTTGCAACTCAGACACGACGTCTTCGGCCAGCATACGGCCATCAGCATCAAAGGTGGAAACCGACTCCGTGCAACCTAGCGATGAGGCGCTTGCCAGCAATTGCGCCAGCGCGTCATCCAGTGAAAGAAGCGAAGGACGAGTAGCCACGCGCATCACGGTTTCAATCGCACACTTTGGCGATATAGGCTTTGATGGTGGCTACATCGGCGGGCATATTCAGCACACGCTTGGGCAACGCTTCGATGCCTTCAAACTGCACAGGGCGCGTAGGTTCAACACCCAGCGCTTCCACAATCGTGCTGGCAAATTTAATAGGCAATGCAGTTTCTAAAACAATCATCGGAACGTTTGGCTGCGGATACTTAGCCAAAAATTCATGCGCCACTTTCACGCCATCGGCTGTGTGGGTGTCGATCATCACGCCATGCGTTTCATAAGTTGATTTGATTGTGGCAAGGCGATCAGCGTGGGTGCTGCGACCCGATGCAAAGCCATACTGGGTGAGGGCTGCAGCGATGCCATTACTTAGATCGAATTGCCCTGTTTTGCTGAGTTGCTCGCCAAAAAGAGACTTCACTTTAGCCCCATCTCGGTTCAACATATCGAACACAAAACGCTCAAAATTACTGGCCTTGCTGATGTCCATTGATGGACTTGATGTCTCATGTGTATCCACAGTGCCGCGCACGTGGTACACACCTGTTTTAAAGAACTCATCCAGCACGTCGTTCTCATTCGTTGCAACCACCAGCGTCTGAATAGGCAAGCCCATCATGCGTGCCACATGGCCCGCGCAGACATTGCCGAAGTTGCCCGATGGCACGGTGAAGGAAACTTTCTGCTCATCTTTGTTTGTCGCTTGGAAATATCCCGCAAAGTAATACACCACCTGCGCCAAAAGTCGTGCCCAGTTGATCGAGTTCACCGTGCCGATTTTGTATTTCGCTTTGAAAGCCGCGTCATTGCTCACGGCCTTAACCAAATCTTGGCAGTCGTCAAACACGCCCTCAATCGCAATGTTGTGGATGTTCTCATCCATCAAGCTAAACATTTGCGCTTGCTGGAATGGGCTCATGCGCCCTGCTGGCGATGTCATAAACACGCGCACGCCGCGCTTGCCGCGCATGGCATATTCAGCGGCAGAGCCCGTGTCGCCGCTGGTCGCGCCAAAGATGTTAAGTGTCTCGCCACGCCGCGCCAGCTCATATTCGAACAGATTGCCGAGCAACTGCATCGCCATGTCTTTAAACGCCAGCGTCGGGCCATTGGATAGCGCTTGCAAATAAAAGCCATCATCCAATTGTTTGAGCGGCACGATGTCCTTCGTCCCGTACACAGCTTCAGTGTAGGTCTTGCGGCACAGTGCCAAGAGGTCAGCGCTTGGGATGTCATTGATATACAGCGACAAGATTTCGAACGCCAAATCGGCATAGCCCTTGGTCTGCCACACTGCGCGAAGCCTTGCCAGCTCTGGCTTGCCGAGCATTGGATAGTTTTCAGGCAGATAGAGTCCACCATCAGGCGCAAGACCTTCCAGCAAGATTTCACAAAACTGTTTGCGGTCATGGTGGCCGCGTGTTGATAGGTATTTCATTCTTTTTCTCGTCAATGACAAAGACTTCCCGCAGTACGGGCATTACATTTTTGCAACCATTCCATGCATTGAGATTTCGTCACATAAGACGCAAGCAAATCCCAAGGCACATTATCTTGGCGTATACGCAAAGGATCAATTTTTGCTAATGGTCCATGCGTATCTGTCGGCCCCTCGGTACTGCAATAAGGTTCGCTGTGTTCCTTTTGTGCCACGTAAGCAAAATAAATTTTGTCACTAGCAGAAGGTACATAGGGACGTGGTTGCGCTGTGCTAGCGCTCGAGTCTGCGTTTGAATTCGAACCGCTAGGCCTTGCCTGCGTGGCCGAAGCCTGTTGCGCGCGAAGTTGATTCAAAGCCTGCGCCTGCCCGTCGGTAGCCATATCATTTCCAAACGCCGTTAATACTTTAACTTTGGACTGCGCATCGATCTTTGAGCCGCCAACTACGCCAACCACTGCAATGCTAACTATGGCTTTACCCAACCAATTAGACGGGCTACTCTTAGACGCTTGCGCACCTGCACTCCCTGTTCTTGCCTCTTCCATGGCTTCATCGTACATACCAAATTGGCCCTTTTTCACCGCGCCATTTTTTGCTGTGTATTGACCCATGCCCTGGAAATACCCCCCAAAAAACTCCCCAACATAAGTACCCTGCGTATAGTTCAGCGTGCCATGACCAGAAAATAAATCATTGACATAATTCCCCTGATATCGATCACCGTTTGCAAAAATTTGCACACCCGATCCATTGCGCTTGCCTTTAAGCCAACTGCCTATATATTTTTCACCCGTGTTAAGTAACAGGGTTCCAGCACCCTGATATTCTCCCGCTACCCAGTCGCCTTCGTAACGACCTTCTGGATAAGTGCGGACCCCTTTGCCTGCTCTTTGATTTTCAACAAAATCCCCTACGTAGCCATATCCATTTGCAGCCATAAATGCGCCCTTACCCTGAAACATCCCTTTAGACAACTCTCCTTTGTACGTGACATTGCCGCCGCTCAAAAAAATAGTCAACATGCCCCGCCCCTCATACTGAGCATTTAAAAGTGACCCTTCATATTGCATGTAAAGCGTGCCGTTTTTAAAGTATTTGAGAATACCTGCTCCGCTGCCTTTTCCGCTTCGGCATTCACCTGACCATTTCGCCGTCATCAATGCAGAATCGTCATCAAACCAAACTTGGCATCCTGTTGATTTATCGGATAACCAGTCAGCGGCTTGCGCTGGCAGCAAAAAAAATAAAAGCGAAACCGAAAAAATGATCGCGTGCGTCGATAGATATTTCATGCTTCAGTCTTCAATTTGGATTCCCGCCTTCGCGGGAATGACGGCGGGTTATCGGCTCGCTTAGTAATATATTTACTAATGCTTGCGGGTGGCTCACCATCGCATCGTGACCACAAGCCAGCTCCACAAACTGCCACGATTTGTCGGCCCGTACACGTTCGCGCGAGACTTCAATTGTCGCAAGCGCTGGGCTATTGCAATTGATAAATGTTCTGGGAAACCTTGCTAGACGTGGCTCGTCAAAGGACTGCCCATCCAAATACACACCCAGCGGCTGCGGCGTTTGGCGGCGATTGACCCAAGCTGCGTCATCGCCCGAGAGGCCAAACACGCTCGCATCGGGCGGCGGAAAAGCATCCACGCCGTGCAACTTGCCGAAGTCTTTGGCCGCTTGGGTTCTCGCCGTGATAACCTCCGGCGCATGTGTGCTCGACCAGCTCTCACCGCTTTTGGGAACGACCGCATCAAGGTACACGAGGTGCTGTAAGGTCACTTTGCCAGCATTCAGTAATGCTTCTGCAACGCCTGTAATCACGCGGCCGCCATAACTGTGTCCGACTAAAACGATGTTTGTCAGCTCCTCGGATTCAATCAGTCCGAGTACGTCATTGATGTGGGTCGTCAGATTGATGTCGTTTGATAACAAATGCGCCCGCTCGCCCACGCCCGTGAGTGTGACGGCATGCGCGTCATAGCCTGCGCGGCGCAAGATCGGCAACACGCGCGACCAGCACCAAGCGCCGTGCCATGAGCCGTGCACCAATACGAATGTTGGGACAACCGTGAGTTTCGTCATGTTAGCCAAACCCGCACTTAAGCGAGCTCTTCCTTACGGATTTTGACCACACTACCCAGCACACTGGAAAGCGCCTCAACTTGGCGCAAAGCCATACCCACTTTTCCTTCTACGCAGTCGTGAGTCAAAATAATGAGATCAGTTTGGTTTTCTCCGTCTTTGGCTTCTTTTTGAATCACCGCGTCAATGCTGATGCCCTGCTCGGCCAAAATGCCCGTGACTTTTGCCAGCACACCCGCTTCGTCCGCCACGCGCATACGCAGGTAAAAGCTTGTCACCACTTGTTCGATTGGCAGAATTGGCAAAGCAGAAACGCTCGATGGCTGGAAGGCCAATGCGGGCGTGGCTTGCGAGGCATTACCCGTCATGCGGGCAATATCCACAAGGTCTGCGACGACGGCGCTAGCGGTGGGCTCAGAGCCCGCGCCCTTGCCGTAGTACAGCGTCGTACCGACGGCATCGCCCTGCACCATCACGGCGTTCATTGCGCCTTCGACGTTGGCGATTAAGCGCTTGGTTGGAATCAACGTCGGATGGACGCGTAGCTCGATGCCGCTCTCCACACGCTTAGCAATGCCAAGTAACTTGATGCGATAGCCGAGCTGCTCGGCATATTTGATGTCTTCAGCCCCCAGCTTGGTGATGCCTTCAACGTAGGCTTTATCAAATTGGACAGGAATGCCAAACGCCATCGCGGACATCAGCGTGACCTTG
This sequence comes from Comamonadaceae bacterium, assembly GCA_947445115.1. Lineage (GTDB taxonomy): Bacteria > Pseudomonadota > Gammaproteobacteria > Burkholderiales > Burkholderiaceae_C > JASGCK01. The sequence goes on from CANFCG010000001.1 coordinate 114,884, forward strand.
TGCGCGGCGTCCACGCCTTCAATGTCAAAGGTCGGGTCGGTTTCGGCGTAGCCCAAGCCTTGAGCGGCTTTCAAGGCAGTAGCAAAATCTTGTCCCTTGTCGCGCATCTCAGACAAGATGAAGTTGGTCGTGCCATTGATGATGCCCGCCACCCATTGAATGCGATTTGCAGTCAAGCCTTCGCGCAATGTTTTGATAATGGGAATGCCGCCAGCAACAGCGGCTTCAAACAGAACCATCACGCCAGCACCATTGCGCGCCTTAGCCGCAGCCGAAAAAATTTCATCACCATGAACGGCCAACAAAGCTTTATTAGCCGTGACCACGTGCTTGCCCGCCGCGATGGCTTCCAGCACTAGCGCTTTGGCAATACCGTAGCCACCAATAAGCTCGATGACGACATCAATCTCAGGATTCGCAATCACGGCGCGAGCGTCGCTCACCACCGCTGCTGCATTGCCCACCACGGCGCTGGCCCTTGCTGTATCGAGGTCGGCGACCATACTGATCTCGATGCCACGTCCTGTGCGGCGCACAATTTCTTCCTGATTACGCGTCAAAACCGTAAACACACCGCTGCCGACTGTGCCGATGCCGAGTAGTCCAACCTTCAATGCTTTCATTTTTCTTTTCTTTCTTTTATTTTGTTATTTGGCATGCCGCTTGCGGTACGTTTCTAAAAATTTTGCAATGCGCGTAATCGCTTCACGTAAGTCGTCTTCGTGTGGCAAAAACACAATCCGGAAATGGTTGTTGTCAATCCAGTTAAAGCCCGTCCCTTGCACAAGTAACACCTTGGTCTCTTGCAACAGCTCGTGAATAAATTCTTGATCGTCCTTAATCGGATACATCACAGGATCGAGCTTGGGAAACATGTACATCGCCGCGCTGGGCTTATTGCAAGTCACGCCAGGAATCGCGGTGATGAGCTCATAAGCCAAGTCGCGCTGACGGCGCAAACGCCCCCCCTCACCGACCAAATCTTTGATCGTTTGATAACCACCGAGCGCCGTTTGAATCCCCATTTGGCCGGGCACGTTGGCGCATAGCCGCATCGAGGTCAGCATGTTCAGCCCCTCAATGTAGTCCTTTGCGCCGCGCTTATCGCCCGACACCACCAACCAACCCGCGCGGTAGCCGCAGGCACGGTAGCTTTTGCTCATGGAGTTAAACGTCAGCGTCAGAACATCGTCCGAGAGCGAACCAATGGCGGTGTGCTTGGCGTCGTCGTACAGCACCTTATCGTACACCTCATCGGCAAAAATGATGAGGTCGTGCTCACGTGCAATCGCAATCAAAGAGCGCAGCATGTCGTCGGAGTAAAGTGCGCCTGTCGGGTTGTTGGGGTTGATAACGACCAGCCCCTTGGTGCGCGGTGTGATCTTGGCGCGGATGTCATCCAAATTAGGCATCCAGCCGTTCGACTCATCGCAAATGTAGTGCACAGGATGACCGCCCGACAGGCTAACGGCGGCCGTCCACAGCGGATAGTCTGGCGTAGGCACCAGCATTTCGTCGCCATCGTTCATCAGCGCATTCACGGCCATCACGATCAGCTCGGATGCGCCATTACCAATGTAAACATCCTCAAGCGTCACGCCTTTGACGTGTTGCTCTTGCGAGTACTGCATCACCGCTTTGCGGGCGCTAAAAATACCCTTGCTGTCTGAGTACGCCGCTGCACTGGGTAGATTACGGATCATGTCCTGCCTGATTTCGTCTGGTGCGTCAAAGCCAAACGCACCCACGTTGCCGATGTTGAGTTTGATGATCGCGTGACCTTCGTCTTCCATCTTTTTGGCCGCGTCCATGACAGGGCCGCGAATGTCGTAACAGACGTTTTGAAGTTTGGTCGATTTTTGAATGGTTTTCATAGGAGTGATTGTAAGATAGCCCCATGAAATTCCAACCCGAAAAAACAGACGCCACCTTGATTACCGCCTATGACGCAAGCGGCATCCACGTGGGGCTAGAACGAATCGAGCAAAGCCTAGTCCTAGGCTCGCACGGCGAGCGCTTCGATTGGCAAGCCGCCAGCTTAGAAGATTTAACGGCTGAGCACTTTGAGCGGCTAGGCGCAAGCCAGCCAGAACTCATTATTTTTGGCAGCGGCGCAAAGCTACGGTTTGTTCATCCCAAGCTGCTAGCTGGCTTAATGCAAGCCCGTATTGGCGTAGAAACCATGGACACACCAGCAGCCTGCCGCACCTACAACATCCTTGCCGGCGAAGGACGGCATGTGGTGGGGGCGTTTTTGATTGAAAAGACCTAATTACGGCCTAACTTCGTGAACGATGCGATTTACTTCTTCCAAGGTAGGTGCTGGTACATCACCATTGACTGTAGGTCTTACATCTAGGGCGTTTGCAAAATGTGCGGCATTCTGAAGTCGTAGAGCCTCACCCCGCGTCGCCCGAAACGCCAACAAGAAAAACAACGCAAACACAAGGTCAATCACCGCCGCACCAGCAGCCAACGCCACCACCCGCCCCTGCGCATACAGCACCAGCACGGCAACGCCAAAAGACAGCTTCTCAAAAGCCGCAGGCAGCATAAAGAGGCGGTAACGCACCACGTCCTTGGCAATCAACAAAAACGCAAATTGCCACGCCAGCGCAATGCCAAGGAAACCATAAAAATGCTCAGGATGATTAAGTGGCGGCGGGAAATCGATGCCGAGCTTCGCCTCCATAAAGTACTGCGGAAACACCGCGACGATGCCGTAGATGGCGGCGACTAGAAAGACTCTTTTTGCGAAGCGTGTGTTCATGGTGAACTTCAAATAGCTACGTTATCCATGATGGAAAATCGGATCGGCACGATTCTCCTTGGATGGCTCCCACCAAGTTACATCACCGAGACTTAACGATGCATCGCCGATTAGTAAACGACGAGCAATCAAAATAATTTCAAACTGAGATTTTGCATCGGATTTGTTTTGCAAACGTTTACCTAGCTCAATTGCTAATTCGCTCGGCAGCCAAAGCGAGGCTTGAAATGAAAGTTTGTTTAATAACGTTCGCTGCTCACGAGGTACAGTTTCTCCATGCGGAGTTCTCGCCCACTCTGCAAGTAATTCAGCAACAAGCTCCACCTTTTGTTTCTGATTCAGTTCACGTTGAAAAAGTTCAAACTGCTTTTTATATTCATGCTCTATAGATGCTTTGAGGCGGGCTTTTATCCAATTTCGACTCAAAAATCCAACAATGGAAATTCCAGCAATCGAAAGAAGGGCTAATGAAATACCGCTTTCAAACATAGTCACTCCTTTGACTCTCAACATAATGTGCGCCGCAATTTTTGCGGCAACATCATCTTATCTCACCCCTGCGCCGCAACCCTATCCGCTTTGCTGTGCAGCTTGTTGAGTGCGCTCAAGTAGGCTTTGGCGCTGGCGACAATGATGTCGGGGTCTGCGCCTACGCCGTTGACGACGCGGCCTGAGTTTTGCAAGCGCACCGTGACTTCTCCTTGGCTCTCTGTTGAACCGCTTATGGCGTTCACCGAGTAGAGCACCATCTCTGCGCCGCTTTTGGCATGCGTTTCGATGGCTTTTAAGGATGCGTCTACGGGCCCGTTGCCCTGTGATTCACCACTGACCTCTTTGCCGCCAATGGTGAAAATGACTTTTGCGTTGGGCTTTTCGCCCGTTTCGCTGGTTTGTTTGAGCGACACGAAGGCGTAGTGCTCGTTATCGGATGCGACGTTTTCTTCGCTGACCAAGGCGAGGATGTCTTCGTCAAAAATCTCGGATTTTTTATCGGCGAGTTCTTTGAACTTGAGGAACGCCGCATTGGTCTCAGCCTCAGACTCCATGCTCACGCCAAGCTCTTGCAAGCGTTGTTTGAAGGCGTTTCGTCCCGACAATTTACCGAGCACGATTTTGTTGGCTGTCCAGCCCACGTCTTCAGCCTTCATCACTTCGTAGGTCTCACGCGATTTGAGCACGCCATCTTGGTGGATGCCGCTGGCGTGCGCGAATGCATTGGCACCCACAATCGCCTTGTTCGGTTGCACCACAAACCCCGTGGTTTGGCTCACCATACGGCTTGCAGGCAAGATTTGCCTTGTGTCGATGCGTGTCGTCAAGTTGAAGTAGTCTTGCCTCGTTTTAAGCGCCATGACGATCTCTTCCAAGCTGCAATTGCCTGCGCGCTCGCCAAGGCCGTTAATCGTGCACTCAATTTGGCGTGCGCCGCCAATCTTCACACCTGCCAAGCTGTTGGCAACTGCCAAGCCAAGGTCGTTATGGCAATGGACGCTCCACACGGCTTTGTCGGAGTTGGGAATGCGGGTGCGAAGGTCTTTGATGAAGTTGCCATAAAGCTCTGGAATGGCATAGCCCACGGTGTCTGGCACGTTGATGGTGGTGGCACCCTCTTTAATAACGGCCTCTAACACGCGGCACAAAAAGTCGGGATCGCTGCGGTAGCCGTCTTCGGGCGAAAACTCGATGTCTTCCATTAAGTTGCGAGCAAAGCGTGTGGATTGCTTGGCCTGCTCGAACACTTGGTCAGGCGTCATGCGGAGCTTCATCTCCATGTGCAAGGCGCTGGTGGCAAGGAACAGGTGCAAACGCCCACGGTTAGCAGGTTTCAATGCCTCCGCAGCGCGAGAGATGTCACGGTCGTTGGCACGTGCAAGCGAACAGATGATGGAGTCTTTGATGACCTCAGAGATGGCTTTCACGCATTCGAAATCGCCATTGCTGGAAGCCGCGAAGCCTGCCTCGATCACATCGACCTTGAGGCGCTCGAGTTGACGGGCGATGCGAAGTTTTTCGTCACGCGTCATGGACGCGCCAGGGCTTTGCTCGCCATCGCGCAAGGTGGTGTCAAAAATGATGAGTTGGTCTGACATAAAAGGCTCCTAGAAAATTTAGATATAAAAAAACCCGTTGGGTTTAGCAACGGGTCAGTGTGTGTTTGGCTTCTTTTATAGATGCGCAAAAACGGCTGCCCGTTGTTGGGGTAGCAGTAGCAGCAGCGAAGAAGTCAAACTGATATTCATGTGTTGGAATATAGCACAAATCACTGGTGCAAGCCTTTTTCTTCGGGCTCATCAATCGATGTGCTAATCACGCTAATGGGCTGACCCTTGATGCGTTTGTAGATCACGATGACGTAGCCACTAATACCGTAGAGCATAAAAATAAGGAACAAAACCGATGGTGGATGAATGCCGATCACAGCAATCGCCAAGGCAATCGCAACCAGCACCACAAAAGGCACGGTCTTTTTGAAGTGCATGTCTTTGAAGCTATAAAACGGCACGTTGGTCACCATGGTGAGACCCGCATAAAGCGCCATCACAAACATGAGCCACGAGACATCTTTGCCTGCAAAGCCAAGCTCTTGCATGATCCACATAAAGCCCATGACCAAGGCCGCCGCAGCAGGCGACGGTAAACCTTGGAAGAAACGCTTATCGACCACTTCGGTATTGACATTGAAGCGCGCCAACCGCAGCGCTGCACACGCGCAGTACACAAAGGCCGCCACCCAACCCCAGCGCCCAAGACCTTTGAGCGCCCACTCGTAAGCAATCAAAGCTGGTGCAGCGCCAAACGAGACCATATCCGCAAGTGAATCCATTTGCGCGCCGAACTCGCTTTGGGTGTTGGTCATCCGTGCCACGCGGCCATCCAAGCTATCCAAAATCATGGCGCAAAACACACCAATCGCCGCCAAATCAAAGCGATCGTTCATCGCCATAACAATGGCATAAAAGCCACCGAATAGCGCTGCTAGCGTGAAGAGATTCGGCAGGACATAAATACCCTTGTGGCGTGGTGGTGTTTGTAGTGGTGTGTTTTCCATAGCATGCCAGTTTAATTGAAAAAAGCCACGCTATCTTGCGACCGCGTGGCTCTTAACTTGGATTCCCGCCTTCGCGGGAATGACCTCGTTGCTTAGTTACGTGATTTATCCACCAGCTTGTTCGCTTTGATCCAAGGCATCATGGCGCGAAGTTTGTCGCCCACGATTTCGATTGGATGCTCAGCGTTCAAACGGCGGCGGCTAATGAGCGTTGGCGCACCAGCTTTGTTTTCCAAGATGAAGCTCTTGGCGTACTCGCCTGTTTGGATGTCTTTGAGCACAGCCTTCATGGTGGCTTTGGTCTCAGCTGTCACGATACGTGGGCCTGTGACGTACTCGCCGTACTCTGCGTTGTTAGAGATGGAGTAGTTCATGTTGGCGATGCCGCCTTCATAGATCATGTCCACGATCAATTTCAGTTCGTGCAAGCACTCGAAGTACGCCATTTCTGGTGCGTAGCCTGCTTCTGTCAATGTCTCAAAGCCAGCTTTGATGAGTTCCACTGCGCCGCCGCACAAAACAGCTTGTTCGCCAAACAAGTCGGTTTCTGTCTCTTCGCGGAAGTTGGTTTCGATAATGCCAGCTTTGCCGCCGCCGTTAGCCATCGAGTACGACAGCGCGAGTTCTTTGGCTTTGCCAGAGTTGTCTTGATAAATCGCAATCAGGTGGGGCACGCCGCCGCCTTGGGCGTACGTTCCGCGCACGGTGTGGCCTGGCGCTTTAGGGGCGACCATCCACACGTCTAAGTCTGCACGTGGTGTGACGAGGCCGTAATGCACATTAAAGCCGTGTGCAAACACGAGGGACGCGCCCTGCTTGATGTTTGGCTCAACGTCATTGGTGTACACCGCGCCGATTTGCTCGTCTGGGAGCAAAATCATGACGACATCAGCAGCTTTGACCGCATCAGCCACTTCCATAACCTTGAGGCCAGCCTTCTCGACCTTTGGCCAAGAGGCTCCGCCTTTACGCAGACCCACAACCACTTTCACGCCGCTATCGTTCAAATTTTGTGCGTGCGCATGACCTTGCGAGCCGTAGCCGATGATGGCAACGGTCTTACCCTTGATAACGCTCAGATCGCAATCTTTGTCGTAAAAAACTTTCATTTGGATTTCCTTTAAGTGAAGTAAAAAATAAAAAAATTAGAGGCCTATTTAGAGTCTAAGAATCCGCTCGCCCCGTCCAATACCTGATGCGCCCGAGCGCACCGTTTCCAAAATCGCACTCTTGTCGATCGCTTGCAAAAACGCATCGTTCTTTGCCAGATCACCCGTGAGCTCAATCGTATAGCTCTTGTCCGTCACGTCAATAATGCGACCACGGAAAATTTCCGCCATACGCATCATCTCTTCGCGCTCTTTGCCCACCGCACGAACCTTGACCATCATGAGTTCGCGCTCTGTGTAGGCACCTTCGGTGAGGTTAATCACTTTGACGACTTCAATCAAACGGTTCAAGTGCTTGGTGATTTGTTCAATCACTTCGTCTGAGCCCGAAGTTTGAATCGTCATGCGCGAGAGCGTAGCGTCTTCAGTGGGTGCAACTGTCAGGCTTTCGATGTTGTACGCCCGAGCTGAGAACAGCCCAACCACGCGAGACAGTGCGCCAGCTTCGTTTTCTAATAAAACGGCGATGATATGTTTTCTCATTACAAATCCTCCGAGCCAAGGTTTGCACTTAGCAGCATCTCGGTGATGCCCTTACCGGCTTGCACCATCGGGAACACGTTTTCGGTTTGATCGGTTTGGATGTCTAAAAACACCGTCCTATCCTTGAGTCTGCGAGCTTCGCGTAGTGCAGGCTCGACATCCTCTGGGCGCTCAACGCGAATGCCAACATGCCCGTAAGCCTCGGCCAGCTTGACGAAGTCAGGCAGTGCATCCATGTAGCTGCTGGAGTAGCGACCTGAGTATTCAATCTCTTGCCACTGACGCACCATACCGAGATAGCGGTTGTTCAGCGCCACAATCTTGATGGGCGTTTTGTATTGCAGGCAAGTCGATAACTCTTGGCTACACATTTGCACCGAGCCCTCACCCGTCACGCAAAACACTTCACTATCAGGCTTGGCAAGCTTGATGCCCATGGCGTAGGGAATGCCCACGCCCATGGTGCCAAGGCCGCCCGAGTTAATCCAGCGACGTGGATCTTTAAACTTGTAGTACTGCGCCGCCCACATTTGGTGTTGACCCACATCGGATGTGATGTACACATCGTCGTCTTTGGTCATGTTCCACAGTGTTTCAATCACTTTTTGCGGCTTGATCACGAGCGTATTTTCGCTATCGTATTTCATGCAGTTACGGCTACGCCAGCCTTCGATGGTTTTCCACCAATCAGCGAGTGCTGCAGCGTCAGGCTTGAGACCTGACTCTTTAATCATGCCCATGAGCTCGATCAGCACGTCTTTGACGTCGCCAACGATAGGCACATCGACCTTCACACGCTTAGAAATGCTGGATGGGTCAATGTCAATGTGAATGATCTTGCGCTCATTTTGCGCAAAGTGCTTCGGGTTACCAATGACGCGGTCATCAAAACGTGCGCCAATGGCAATCAACACATCGCAATGTTGCATGGCGTTGTTGGCTTCCACCGTGCCGTGCATACCGAGCATGCCCAAAAATTTAGGGTTGTTGGCATCAATGGCGCCTAGTCCCATCAAGGTATTGGTGCAGGGGTAACCGAGCGTCTCGACCAAATGGCGCAGTTCGGCTGTCGCATTGCTTAAAATTGCGCCGCCGCCCGAATAGATGTACGGACGTTTGGCACCCAGTAGCAATTGCATGGCTTTTTTGATCTGCCCCGTATGACCCTTCATCACAGGCTGGTACGAACGCATATCAACCGCTTCCGTATACCCGTGATAGGTCGCTTTTTTGAACGACACATCCTTTGGGATGTCAATCACCACGGGGCCTGGACGACCAGTGCGGGCGATGTGGAACGCTTTTTTAATCGTTAGCTCTAAATCGCGCGGATCTTTGACCAAGAAATTGTGTTTCACGATCGGGCGTGTGATGCCGACCGTGTCGCATTCTTGGAAAGCGTCTAAACCAATGGCGTGCGTGGGTACATTGCCAGTGATGATGACCATCGGGATGCTGTCCATATACGCGGTGGCAATGCCGGTAATGGCATTCGTCACGCCAGGGCCTGACGTGACGAGCGCAACACCGACTTCGCCAGTCGCGCGTGCATATCCGTCTGCGGCATGAACTGCCGCTTGCTCGTGGCGCACTAAAACGTGCTGGATTTTGTCTTGGCGATACAGTGCATCGTAGAGATATAAAACCGCGCCGCCTGGGTAACCCCAGATGTGCTTGACGTTTTCTTCGATGAGGGCTTTGACTAAGATGTCAGAGCCCATGAGCTCTTCGCCAGCGTGGCTTGCGAGGGCTAAATTTAGTGGTGGTGAGTTTGTTGCCATGAACAACCTTTCGTGAATTTCAGTTGAAAAACCTTGGGTGCCGCGTCGAATGCTCTTGTGGAACTCCTAGGCGACTTAGAATCCAAAACATGGATCATCAAGATAAGATGATCGGATCAGAATTCGTTTGATAAGCTTTCAATTATCGCATATCCCCTTTTTCACACTGCAGACTTTACTTTTGGCAACACCTTTAGAACTCTCCAACTTCCTCAAAGAGGCCGAAAGACGCGCTTTTAAGCGAAGCGTCTATCACGTCCGTAATGAAGAGTCAGCGCTAGATATCGTGCAAGACAGCATGATGAAGCTATCCATCCACTATGGTGACAAGCCGATTGCAGAGTTACCACTTTTGTTTGCTCGAATTTTGTCAAATACCACTTTAGATTGGTTTCGAGCGCAAAAGAAAGATCGTGCCGTTTTTAGTAGTTTCAGTGATTTTGGTTCTGGCGACGACGATGACGGCTCGGATATTTTGGAGACCTTGGAGGTTTTGGACACATCGGAACAAAACGAAAGCGCCGAAACGACGCTCGACCGCAAAGAAACATTGAAATTACTAGAAAAAGAAATTGAAAAGCTTCCCGCACGTCAACGAGAGGCCTTTCTTTTACGTTATTGGGAAGATATGGACGTGGCAGAGACTGCTGCGGCCATGGGATGTACCGAGGGTAGTGTCAAAACACACTGCTCCCGAGCATGTCACGCTTTAGGTAAGTCGCTTAAAGAAATCGGGATCAAGCTATGACACATAAAACTATTTTCATCACACAAGACCAATTTGCTCAAAGCTTGATTCAGCGCTTAGACTCAGGCGCACAGACCACCTCACAGGACATCTCTGAGCGACTTCGCTTTGCACGCGAACGCGCGCTAGGCGCTCAAAAAACAATGCTACTCAACACGGCTTGGAGCTTAGCGCCGCAGGCCAATGGCACTGCGGCATTAGGCGGCGGGCGTTTTGACCTCTTCTCTAAATGGGGAGCCCTCTTGCCTTTGATTGCATTGGTTGTTGGATTGATCGCTATTAATCATCTCCAAAACGATTACCGCGCCAGAGAAGTGGCGGATATTGATGCGGCTCTTTTAACAGACGATCTACCGCCAGCGGCCTATACGGACTCAGGTTTTGGTCAATACTTAAAATCGCAAACAGGACGCTAATTGATGGCGTTTTTGTTACATTTATCCCTTCAAGCATGGCTGATTGCCGTGATCGGCTTCATCGGGATGACTTCATCATTCGCACAGCCGCAACAGCCAGCTCAAGCGTCTGCACATCCAAAAGCAATTAAGGTCATCGCAGCGACCAAACCTGCGTGGACAGATCTCAAACTTGAGCAGCAAACGGCACTTGCACCATTGCAACCTGAGTGGCTCAAAATGAGCGAGGCACAAAAACGTAAGTGGCTTGAAATTTCTAAAAATTACGGAAAACTAAGTGCTGACGATAAGGCAAAGCTCCAAGAGCGGATGCGTGATTGGGTCAAGCTATCGCCAGAGCAACGCGCTCAAGCCAGACTCAATTTTTCGAGCGTAAAAACTTTGACGACCGAAGAAAAACAAAAACAGTGGCAAGCCTACCAAGCACTCAGCCCTGAAGAAAAACAAAAGCTTCAGGTAAAAGCCAAAGCCAATACACCGAATAGCGCGGCGCTTGCCGCCAAACCACAAAATAAGATTGTGCCTGTCAAAAAACCTGAATCTAAACCTCTTGCGGAATGAGAGTTCCAAGTCTCTATCGCAGGTTGGCAGCTTGGGTTTATGAAGGCCTACTTCTTTTTGCCGTTTGTGCCATCACAGGCCTACTCTTTAGCCTTGCCACCCACAGCACCAACGCACTGACTCATCACACAGCATTGGGAATTGTTTTATTTTTTGCAATCGGCTGTTATCTTTCGTGGTTCTGGTCAAAAGGTCAAACCTTGGCCATGAAGACATGGCGCATAAAAATCACTAATTGCTCCGGCGAGCCAATCTCTATGAGACGTGCCGTTGTACGATATGTTCTATCGTGGCTCTGGTTTGCGCCGCCGCTCATTGGGCTTGCCCTCACTGAACTCAATAAACCCAGACTCTATACCGTTATGTCTGGATGGCTCGTTGCGTACATCTTGATGGCGTGGCTACACCCATCCCAACAATTTTTGCATGACCGCCTCGCTGGAACTCGATTAATGACTGTTGAATGATGATAAAAACAATGCCCACTATTTCGCTTGCCGTGTACTGCGGCTCACGCATGGGGAGCCACCCCGCCTATACAGAGGCCGCTATTGCCGTGGGGCATTGGGTTGGCGAGCGTGGGGGACAGCTGGTTTATGGTGGCGGTAAAAATGGACTGATGGGTATCGTTGCGAACGCGGCACTAGATGCTGGCGCACAGGTCATTGGCGTGATACCACAAGCCTTAATGGCGCGTGAGCAAGCCAATACGCGCTGCACAGAGTTGTTTGTTGTCGAGGACATGCACGAACGTAAAGCCATGATGTCCCAGCGCTCTAACGCTTTTATTGCCATGGCCGGCGGCATTGGCACATTTGAAGAAATTATTGAGCAATGGGTTTGGCGGCAATTGAACTATCACGGCAAACCACTTGGTTTTCTCAATACCCGTGGTTATTACGATACGTTCTTGAAAGCCATGGATCACTCATTAGCAGAAGGTTTTATGGATCAAAGCCAGCTCGATTTGCTTAAATGCAGCGACAACGTGCAAGACTTATTGGCTCAAATTTATCCAAACGCTTAATTACAATTGAATCATGACTGAACAAACTATACATTTCAAAAACCTGCGCTCTGACAACATTACGCAGGGCAAATCACGTGCGCCGAACCGATCTATGTACTACGCCATGGGCTACACGGAAGCTGACTTTGGCAAGCCGATGATTGGCGTGGCGAACGGTCACAGCACCATCACACCTTGCAATAGCGGCCTGCAAAAATTAGCTGATGCAGCGGTGGCTGGTATTGAAGAAGCCGGCGGCAATGCACAGATTTTTGGCACACCCACGATTAGCGACGGCATGGCAATGGGCACAGAAGGCATGAAGTATTCGCTGGTGTCGCGCGAAGTCATTTCAGATTGCATCGAGACCTGCGTGCAAGGTCAATGGATGGATGGCGTGGTGGTGGTCGGCGGTTGCGATAAAAATATGCCAGGCGGCATGATGGGCATGCTGCGCGCCAATGTGCCCGCGATCTATGTCTATGGCGGAACGATTCTGCCAGGACGCTACAAAGGCCAAGACCTCAATATCGTGAGCGTGTTTGAAGCCGTGGGACAAAACGCGGCTGGCAACATGAGCGACGAAGACCTGCGCGAAATTGAAATGCGTGCTGTCCCAGGCCCAGGCTCTTGCGGCGGTATGTACACAGCGAACACCATGAGCTCTTCGTTTGAAGCGCTCGGCATGTCCCTACCCTACTCGTCCACAATGGCGAACCCGCACGACGAGAAAGAAAACTCAGCGAAAGAGTCTGCGCAAGTGCTAATGAACGCGATTAAGCTTGGACTTAAACCACGCGACATCGTGACGAAGAAGGCGCTAGAAAACGCCGTGGCGGTCATCATGGCAACAGGCGGATCGACCAATGCGGTTCTGCACTTCTTGGCTATTGCCCACGCAGCAGGCGTTGAGTTCACCATTGACGATTTTGAACGTATGCGCAAGCTTGTTCCTGTGATTTGCGATTTGAAGCCATCCGGTAAATACCTCGCCGTTGATCTGCACCAAGCTGGTGGTATTCCGCAAGTGATGAAAGTACTCTTGAACGCTGGGCTCTTGCACGGCGACTGCATGACGATTTCAGGCAAAACCATTGCGGAAGTTTTGAAGGATGTACCCGATGCACCACGTGCAGATCAAGACGTAATCCGCAGCATCGACAAAGCGCTCTACAAAGAAGGCCACCTCGCGATTTTGAAGGGCAATATCTCGCCCGAAGGCGCAGTCGCCAAAATCACAGGACTCAAAAACCCTGTGATGACGGGGCCTGCCAAGTGTTTTGATGATGAGCAGTCCGCACTCAAAGCCATTTTGGATGGCAAGATTACGCACGGCGACGTGATGATTTTGCGTTACCTCGGCCCTAAAGGTGGCCCTGGCATGCCCGAGATGCTAGCTCCCACGGGCGCACTCATTGGCGCAGGGCTAGGTGAGACAGTCGGCCTCATTACCGATGGACGCTTTAGCGGCGGCACATGGGGCATGGTGGTCGGCCATGTGGCACCAGAAGCTTACGCGGGCGGCGTGATTGCCCTAATTAAAAACGGCGATAGCGTCACGATTGATGCCAAACAATTACTGCTACAGCTCAATGTGGACGAGGCCACCATCGCCTCGCGCCGAGCCGCTTGGACGCAGCCAGAGCCACGCTACACACGCGGCGTACAGGCCAAATTTGCCTTCAATGCATCCAGCGCATCCAAAGGTGCTGTGCTCGATTTATATTGATTTCTATCTGATTTTTGAAAGAATTCCAGCATGAAAAAACCACTCATTACTGCCGCCCTTTTAATCTGCACACTTTTCGCCAGCCAAGTAGCTTTGGCCAATCAAGCGCTGGCCACAGCAAAAAATTGCATGGCTTGCCACGCAATCGATAAAAAAGTGCTCGGTCCTGCTTACAAAGATGTTGCTGCTAAATATGCAGGTCAAAAAGACGCTGTTGCTAAGCTATCCGCAAAAATCTTAAAAGGTGGTGGCGGCGTGTGGGGCCCGGTGCCTATGCCAGCGAATGCCCAGGTGAGCGAAGCCGAAGCTAAAATTTTGGCCGCTTGGGTTTTAAGCCTGAAATAAATAGCTTCTAACAAAAAAAGAGAGCCGAAGCTCTCTTTTTTTGCGCCCGAGAGATGAATCACAGCTTATCTGCCACCCACGCATTGACGCTTTGTAGCGCTTCGCTCAGCTTGCTAGCGTCCGTGCCGCCAGCCATTGCCAAATCAGGCTTGCCGCCGCCTTTGCCGCCAACTTGACCTGCCACAAAGTTCACCAATTCACCCGCTTTGACTTTAGCGATCAGATCGCTAGTCACACCCACGGCGAGTTGCACCTTACCCGAATCCACGGCGGCCAGCACCACAATCCCAGATTTAAGCTTGTCTTTGAGCAGCGCAATCATGCCTTGCAAGCCTTTGGAATCAAGGCCGTCCAACGAGGTGACTAAAAGTTTCACGCCATTCACATCAACCGCTTTAGCAACCAAGTCCCCCGTTTGGCTGGCTGCCAACTTGCCTTTGAGAGCAGAGACTTCCTTCTCAAGCGCCTTCATGTTGGCTTGCATCAGCTCGATGCGCTCGCTTAAGTCTGCTGGCGATGTTTTGAGCGCCTGCGCAGCAGCGTCCACCGTGCTCTCCAGCGACTGCAAATAAGCCAGTGCGTTGTTACCCGTGACCGCTTCGATGCGGCGCACGCCCGAGGCAATGCCGCCTTCGCTCACGATTTTGAACAGGCCAATATCACCCGTGCGTGTAACGTGTGTACCGCCGCACAGCTCTTTGGATGTGCCGATCTCTAACACACGAACCGTATCGCCATACTTCTCGCCAAACAGCATCATCGCGCCTGTGGCTTTGGCTGCTTCGATTTCCATCACGCGAGCCGAAGCGGCAGCGTTTGCCAAAATCTCCGCGTTCACTAGTCCTTCAATCGTGGTGATCTCGGCTGCTGTCACTGGCGCGTTATGGGCAAAGTCGAACCGTGTGCGGTCAGCATTCACCAGCGAACCTTTTTGCTGCACGTGATCGCCCAGCACTTCGCGCAAGGCCTTGTGCATCAAGTGCGTCGCACTGTGGTTGCGCACGGTAGATGCCCGCAAAGCCATATCCACTGTGGCCTGCACAGCATCGCCTACTTTGAGCGTGCCGCTATTTAAAGCGCCATGATGTGCAAATACATCGGCTTTGATTTTTTGCGTGTCAGAAACGATGAACGATGCCCCGCTTCCAACAATCACCCCGCTATCGCCCACCTGTCCGCCAGATTCAGCGTAGAAAGGCGTTGCATCCAATACCACCACGCCGTTTTGACCACTGGCAAGCGACTGCACCGCCACGCCATCCGCAAACAGTGCAACAACCTTGGCGGCTTGCTCTAAGCGCTCGTAGCCCACAAACTCGTTACCTGCACCGCTGTACTCCAGCGCCTTGTCCATTTTGAATTTGCCTGCGGCGCGAGCTTGGTCTTTTTGCTTCGCCATCGCAGCATCAAATCCAGCGGTATCCACCGTCACATCGCGCTCGCGGCAAACGTCCGCAGACAGATCAAGCGGGAAGCCATAGGTGTCGTGCAGTTTGAAGGCAACATCACCAGGCAGCACAACCACATTGCCTTGCAAGGCATCATCCAAAATTTTCATGCCAATCTCAAGCGTCTCAAAGAAGCGCTCTTCCTCGGCTTTAAGCACCGACGTAATCCGCGCTTCATCGGCTGCAAGCTTAGGATACGCCGCGCCCATTTGCTGAACTAAATCTTTGACGAGCTTGTGAAAGAACGGCGTCTTTTTACCGAGCTTGTAACCATGACGAATCGCGCGGCGCACGATGCGGCGCTGCACATAGCCACGGCCTTCGTTGCTCGGGTTCACGCCGTCCACCACGAGGAACGAGCACGCACGGATGTGATCGGCAATCACGCGCAGCGATTTGTTGTCTAGGTCTGTGACACCCGTTTCACGCGCCGCCGCTTTAATGAGTGCATCAAAAATATCGATTTCGTAATTGCTGTGGACGTGCTGCAAGATGGCAGATAGACGCTCTAGTCCCATGCCTGTATCCACGCACGGCGCGGGCAGCTTAACCAGCGAGCCGTCCGCTTGCATATCAAACTGCATGAACACATGATTCCAAATCTCGATAAAGCGATCGCCGTCTTCGCCAGGCGAGCCAGGAGGACCGCCTTCGATGTGTGCGCCGTGGTCATAAAAAATCTCGGAGCACGGGCCGCAAGGCCCAGTATCCGCCATCATCCAAAAATTGTCAGACTTGTACTTGCCGCCTTTGTTGTCGCCAATGCGGACGATGCGATCTGCTGGCATGCCAATCTCGTTGTGCCAAATGTCATACGCCTCTTGGTCGTCGATGTAGACCGTTGCCAGCAAGCGCTCTGGCGGCAGCTTGTACACCTTGGTGAGCAGCTCCCAACCCCAAACCAGCGAATCGCGCTTGAAGTAATCGCCAAAACTCCAGTTGCCGAGCATCTCAAAAAACGTGTGATGTCGCGCCGTGTAGCCCACATTCTCTAAGTCGTTGTGTTTGCCACCTGCCCGCAAACACGCTTGAACAGAGGCCGCGCGAACATATGAGCGTTTGTCGGTGCCAAGGAACACGTCCTTAAATTGCACCATGCCGCTGTTGGTAAACATCAGCGTGGGATCGTTACCTGGAACCAGCGGGGATGAAGCCACAACGGTGTGGCCACGCTGGGCATAAAAATCAAGAAATGATTGGCGAATATCGGAAACTGAGAAGGATGGTTTAGTCATCCTTAGATTTTATTTCATTGGCGTTCTCAACTCACCCTTTGCCTACCTGCCCACACCCAAAGCCCTGCACCACCCACAATCATCGGAACGCAAAGCCACTGCCCCATACTCATGCCAAGGCTCAAAATGCCGAGGTGCGCATCGGGTTCTCTAAAAAACTCAGCAATAAAGCGCATGAGGCCGTAGCCGATTAAGAAGAACGCGGCTGTTTGACCAGATTTGTAGTTCTGCTTGGTTCGGCTGCGGGCAAACCACCATAGACAAATGAAGAGCAAGACACCCTCTAACAAAAATTGATACACCTGCGAGGGATGACGTGGTAATTGAATCGGATCGTCTCTAAACAGCATCGCCCACGGCAGGCTGGGGTCAGCTGGCCTACCCCAGAGTTCGCCGTTAATAAAGTTTCCAACGCGCCCCATGGCCAAGCCTGTTGGAACGCATGGCGCTACGAAGTCTGCGATTTGCAAAAGTGGACGTTTGCGTGTCATCGCAAACCACATCTCCGCTACAACCACACCCAACATGCCGCCGTGGAAACTCATGCCACCTTGCCATACATAAAAAATTTCTATCGGATGCGAGGCGTAATAGCCTGGTTTGTAGAAGAAACAATAACCAATACGCCCTCCAGCAATGACGCCAACTACGCCCAAAAACAAAATATCTTCTACGTCTTTTCGCGTCCATTCTTTGAGTTCAATGAACGGGAAATGCTTGAGGTGACGAAACCCTAAAAAGATAAAAAAACCAAAGGCGGCGAGATAGGTCAACCCATACCAGTGAATGGCGATAGGCCCAAAAAGATGCAAGGCAACAGGGTCAATTTGTGGATGAATCAGCATAGTGTGTAGTCTGAGAATAGGCCGCGGTCAGGCTCTAAATTTTGAAGTGATGGGATAACGCCAGTCTTTGCCAAAGCTGCGGTGCGTAACCCTGATACCAATCGGCGCTTGGCGGCGTTTGTATTCGTTGATTTTGATGAGCTTGGTGACGCGCTCTACGTCTGCTGCGGCAAATCCTGCCGCCAAAATCTCCTCGATGCTTTGATCGTTTTCCATATAGCGCTCCAAAATCGCATCTAGCACATCGTATGGCGGCAAACTATCCTGATCGGTTTGGTCGGCTCGCAGCTCGGCGCTCGGTGGACGCGTGATGATGCGCTCGGGGATTGGCTCAGTTCCCGTACCAAACGGATCATGCTGATTGCGCCAATGCGCGAGCTTAAACACCGTCGTTTTCGCCACGTCTTTAATCACCGCAAAGCCGCCCGCCATGTCGCCGTAGAGCGTGCAATAACCCGTTGCCATCTCGCTCTTGTTGCCCGTGGTCAGCACGATAGAGCCAAACTTATTGGACAGCGCCATCAGCATCGTGCCACGAATCCGTGCTTGGATGTTCTCCTCGGTCGCATCTTCCGCAAGGCCATTAAATTCATGACTTAGCGAGGCTTTGAAGGCATTAAACTCAGGGACAATCGACATCTCGTCATAGCGCACATTCATGCGCTTAGCCATATCCCGCGCGTCCACCCACGAGATTTCAGCCGTATAGGGCGACGGCATCATCACGCAGCGCACACGGTCTGCGCCCAGCGCATCCACAGCAATCGCGAGCACCAGCGCCGAGTCAATGCCGCCCGAGAGCCCCAAAATGATGCTGGGGAAACCGTTTTTGTTGACGTAGTCGCGAACGCCTAAAACCAAGGCTTGCCAGAGATCGGAGAGATCGTCTTGCAGAGCTACGGGTTCTTTGGACTGCCAATCCACCAGCCAAACCTCTTCGGCAAAACTCTTCGCACGCCCTACAACTGAGCCATCTGCATGCAAGGCAAACGAGCCGCCATCAAACACGATTTCGTCTTGCCCGCCCACACAGTGCGCGTAGATGAGCGGCAAACCTGTGAGCAGCGCTCCATCACGCATACGTTCAATACGCTCGGCTTGCTTGCCCACGTGAAATGGCGAAGCGTTCATCACCGCCAAAATTTCAGCACCCGCCGCCTTGGCAGCTTGGCAAGGCGCATCAAACCAAGCGTCTTCGCAGATCAAAAGCCCCACACGCGTGCCCTCAATCTCAATCACGCAAGCAGCATCGCCTGCTGTGAAATAACGCCGCTCATCAAACACTTGGTAGTTGGGCAGCTCACGTTTAGCATAAGTCGAAACCACATTGCCTCCCGACAGAACGCTAGCTTGATTGGTTCGTTTTTGGATCGCCGTGCTCTTGGTTCGAACGTCTGATCCCTGCGGATGCCCCACCACCACGTGCAAGCCTTGGCACTGGGCAAGGCTAAGCGCCACTTGGCTTACAGCCGCATCACAAGCTTTGATGAAGGCGGCACGGAGCAGCAAATCTTCGGGCGGATAACCGCAAATCGACAGCTCGGGGGTCAACACCAAACGCGCGCCTTTTGCGTAAGCGTCCTTAGATGCTGCAATGATTTTTTCGGCATTGCCCGCCATATCGCCCACAGTCAGGTTTAATTGGGCAACCGCAATTTTGAGACCGTTATTAAAAGACGAATTTGAATCAGATGAAGTCATCCGCCAATTATGTCACCCGTGTCTATTCAAGCTGGTCGGAGATAGACCGCGCGGCTTGGAACGCCTTGCTAGAAACGCAATCTGAGCCCACGCCGTTTATGCGCTGGGAATATCTAAGTGCCATGCAAACGAGTGGATCAGCCACACCAAAGACGGGTTGGGATTTGCGTATCGTGACGTTGTGGTCGGATGAGTCGCCCACCGCTGAACTGGTTGCAGCCTGCCCGCTCTACCTAAAACCTCACTCCTATGGCGAGTACGTGTTTGACCACGCTTGGGCAAATGCCTACGCCCAGCATGGGCTGGATTACTACCCCAAAGCCGTGGTGGCGGTGCCGTTTACGCCCGTGCCTGGCACACGCTTGCTCGCAACAGACGATGCCTCGAAAGTCATGCTGGTATTGACCTGCAAAGCATTGACCGAGGAGGAGAATGGCTCATCTTTGCATCTGCTGTTCACATCCAAAGCCGATCAAACCGCGTGCGCCAACCGCAACCCAGAGAACTTCATGTTCAGGTTGACCACGCAATTTCACTGGACAAATCCCACAGACAAGTTTTACGAAGATTTTGACGATTTCCTCCAAGCCTTCACGCAAGACAAGCGCAAAAAAATTAAGCAAGAGCGCCGTAAAGTGTTAGATGTAGAGCTTGGCGCTGGTGTCACATTTCGGCATTCGCGAGGCACAGACATTAGCAACAGCGATTGGGATTTTTTCTACACCTGCTACGAGCGAACGTATTTGGAACACGGCAACGCGCCGTATTTGAGTCGCTCATTTTTTCAAAGTATGGCAAGCGATATGCCCGAGAACTGGCTGCTCTTCATTGGCGAGATTGAAGGTCAGCGCATCGCGTCTAGCCTCATTGCCATTCAAGAATTGAACGGCAAAAAAGTAGCCTATGGCCGCTATTGGGGCGCAGTCGCTCGCGTCGATTGCCTGCACTTCGAGGCTTGCTATTACCAGCCGCTGGAGTGGTGCATCGCTAATGGCTACCATCGCTTCGAGGGCGGCGCACAAGGTGAGCACAAAATGGCGCGTGCCTTGCTGCCCGTGACCTCCACGTCGATGCACCATATTGCACATCCGCAGTTTGCTAAAGCGGTTGAGCGATTTTTAGAGCGCGAACGCGCGGGCGTGGTCGACTATCAGTTTGATTTGACCGAGCGCTCGCCAATGAAGAAAACAACGGATATACAATAATTTATCCACAAACAACAAAAGGATCTTTGGATGAAAAAAATCTTACTACTTGTCGCTATAAGCATGTGCTTTGCAGGCAGCGTTTTTGCACAAAGTGCGAAGGGCGATAAAGGTATACCTAACGCTCCTGGTCAAACATCTTGCGCTAGTGAAATACACTCTCTTAGTAGCAAACTGAGTATCGACTATCGCGAAAAAAGTAAATTTTCAAAAGTGGAACTTGATGCAATTAGTTCGCTTCAAAACAATTCAGGCCAGATTGGGTCGAGCGTCAACCCAGACACCCCTTCAAACTGCGCTCAACAGAGAAAATTTATCACAGATAAAATCGACTTTATTCAGAAAAGAATTACATCTAAATAATTCATTTTCGAGAGAATCACACACTAAAACTGCCTCCAGCATTGGAGACTTTTTTATTGGACAATTGAAGAATGACGACTGCACCTCCCGAAATATCACCCAAACCTACACTTCTAGCAGAGTTAGCAAAACAGCTCAGAACCCGTGGTTACGCCATCTTGAATAGCGCGAGCGTTTGCGAATGGGCAAGTTGCTCAATTGATGAGCTCAATCAAATGAAGACGAGCTGGAACGAGATGCCCGTCGATCAGTATTTGAAGGACGGCGGGAAATATCGAAAACGTCGTCATTCGTCGTTCAAATTTGGAAACGAGACGTTAAATTTCGCACCGCACCGAGCACATTGGCAACCCCTCACCTACAACGCCCTGCACGGCGGTATGACGCGCTGGTTTGAGCCTATGCCCGCAAGCATTACAGCCCTGCCCGCTTGGCAAAAGTTATTGGCCGTATTCGCCAAAACCGCTAATCAATTGAATGCGGGAACGCAGTGCATAGAAGCACATCAGTTCCGCATTGAGGCATTAGAAGGCGGTATTGGCCGCCCTACGCCCGAGGGCGCGCACCGTGATGGCGTGGATTTAGTTGGTGTGTTTATGGTGAGTAGACGAAACATCAAGGGCGGCGAAACGCGTGTATTTGAAGCCTCTGGCAGCTCGGGCGAGCGCTTTACGCTGCAAGAGCCATGGTCATTGCTTTTGCTGGACGATGCAAAGGTCGTGCACGAGACCACGCCGATTCAACCTCTAACGACTTCGGGCCACCGTGACACTTTGGTTTTGACCGCCAAGCAGGGGCGATTTTTAGAGCCATAAAAAAAGCCCATCAAAAGATGGGCTTTTTAAATTGGCGGAAACGGAGAGATTCGAACTCTCGATGAGGCTCTACACCCCATACTCCCTTAGCAGGGGAGCACCTTCGGCCACTCGGTCACGTTTCCTAAATCAAGCGGTGATTATAGACGCTCAAGCTTCTAAATCGAATGCTTTGTGTAACGAGCGCACGGCCAATTCCATATATTTTTCGTCAATCACGACTGAAGTCTTGATCTCGGAGGTGGAAATCATCTGGATATTGATGCCCTCCTCGCTCAAGCAGCGGAACATCTTGCTAGCCACACCCACATGGCTGCGCATTCCGATACCGACGATGGAGACTTTGCAAATCTTGGTATCGCCCACAAAATCTGTTACGCCCAAGCTTGGCAGCACTTTAGCTTTCAGCAAATCCGTGACGCGAGCGAAATCGTTGCGGTGCACGGTGAACGAAAAATCGGTCTTGCCATCTTTAGAGATGTTTTGAATGATCATGTCCACTTCGATATTTGCATCTGCCACGGCACCCAAAATTTGATACGCAATGCCTGGCTTGTCGGGCACGCCCAAAATAGAAATTTTTGCTTCATCACGGTTAAACGCGATACCTGATACGACTGCTGCTTCCATAGTGCTTGCGCCCTCTTCTTCAAAAGTAATCAATGTGCCAGATTTGGCTTCTTCGTCAATGTTGATGTCCCAAGGTGTGAAGCTGGACAGCACACGCAAGGGGACTTTGTATTTGCCTGCAAACTCAACCGAGCGAATTTGCAAAACTTTAGAGCCCAAGGACGCCATCTCCAGCATCTCTTCAAAGCTCACACGCGGCATCCGGCGAGCATTCGGCTCTACGCGAGGGTCGGTGGTGTACACGCCATCCACATCGGTGTAGATCAGGCACTCGGCAGCACTCAGCGCCGCCGCTACGGCCACTGCCGAAGTATCGGAACCACCGCGCCCCAGTGTAGTGATGTTGCCATCAGGATCGACGCCTTGAAAGCCCGTCACGATAACTACTTTGCCCGCGTCTAAGTCAGCTTTGATGCGCTTGTCGTCAATCGACTCGATACGCGCCTTGGTAAAAGACGAGTCCGTTTTGATGGCCACTTGCCAACCTGCATAAGACACGGAGGGCATACCTTCGGCCTGCAAAGCCACAGCGAGCAAGGCGCTAGAGGCTTGTTCGCCGGTAGAGGCCAGCATGTCGAGTTCGCGCTGATAGGCAGCGGTCTCTTTAGCCGGTGCTAGTTCTTTGGCAAGACCGAGCAAGCGATTGGTCTCACCACTCATGGCACTGGGAACCACCACAATTTGATGACCTGCACGCGCCCATTTGGCAACGCGCTTAGCAACTAGGCGGATGCGTTCGGTAGAACCCATCGACGTGCCGCCGTATTTATGAACAATTAAAGACATGAAAACCTACGAAAAATAAATCAAAATCAAAGCGTGTGATTGTAACTAAGCACATCCTCATGGCGGCTGACAAACCCGGTAGCCACTTTGATTCGAATCTGATGCCCGCGCGTTTGGCAGGCTGCAATTTGTTTTAAAAGTTCATCCAACTGTGCCGTACTGGGCACCACGCCGTAGTTGGATTTCAGCCAAAACCGAATCGCATTCGTTTGTCGATTGGATGCTAATGGTTGCAAATTTTTTATCTTTGGCGGAATACCAATAGCCTGCAAGTCAATACCAGCAAGGTCTGCGAGCAAGTCATTCGCCTCGGCGATGTGTGAAATCGATCTTGTCAACGTAGCCGCGTATTCGGGAAACGCAGCTTGCAATGCGGGCAATACATCGAGTCTGATTTTGTTGCGCGTAAAAGCTTTGTCGATGTTGGTTGGGTCTTCAATAAACAAAACGCCATCGGCTTGAAGCTGTGCGCGAATATCCGCAGCCTTTTGACTCAACATCGGGCGCTCAAACTGCACACCACCTCGCTCAAACTGGGTTGGCATGGCGGACAAGCCGCCAAGCCCTGCGCCACGTGACAGCGCCAAGAGCAAGGTTTCCACTTGATCATCTGCATGCTGCGCCAGTAAAACGCTGCCGCAAGATTCAACGACACCATTTGACTTAGCCAATGCAATCAACGCCTTGTAACGTGCGCCACGTGCCGCGTCTTCTGGGCTCTCCCCTGCAGCATGATTGGCATTGACGTAGGCCACATGCAGTGGCACTTTGAGGATCTCACAAAATGCTTGGCAGTGGCGCACAAAATCATCTGCCGCCGCTTGCAAGCCATGGTGCACATGGAAGGCAATCGTGTGATTTGGATACTGCTTCTGCGTTTCAAGCAGCAAAGCTGTTGAGTCTGCGCCTCCGCTGTAAGCAACAGCCCATATGGCCTGGGAGCCAATTTCCGTTTTAGCTTTCGCCAAAACGTCCATAGCTTTGCAGCCGTTCGTAGCGTTGATCCAGCAACTCTTTGACGCTCAAATCAGCGACCAAGCGCAGCGCATCGCCGAGCGAACGCTTTAAGGTTGTCGCCATTTGTACAGGATCGCGGTGCGCACCACCACTCGGTTCGGTCACGATTTTGTCAATCAATCCCAATGCCTTGAGGCGCTGCGAGGTGATGCCCAGTGCATCGGCCGCCACGGATGCCTTCTCTGAAGTTTTCCATAAAATCGACGCGCAACCTTCAGGGCTAATCACCGAATACACGGCATATTGCAACATGAGCACTTGATCGGCCACTGAAATCGCCAGCGCCCCGCCCGAACCGCCTTCACCAATGATGGTCGTGATAATGGGGGTCTCCAATTGCGCCATCTCAAAAATGTTGCGGCCGATGGCTTCAGACTGCCCGCGCTCTTCGGCGTCAATACCTGGAAACGCGCCTGGCGTATCAACAAAAGTAAACACGGGTAGCTTAAAGCGCTCGGCAGTTTTCATTAGGCGTAGCGCTTTGCGGTAGCCCTCAGGTCGCGTCATGCCAAAGTTGCGTAGCGTGCGCTCTTTGGTATCACGTCCTTTTTGATGCCCAAGCACCATGCAGGGCGTACCGTTTAATCGCGCCAAGCCACCCACAATACTCAGGTCGTCAGAAAAATGACGATCACCGTGCATTTCGACAAAGTCTGTAAAGATGGCATTGATGTAGTCGAGCGTATAGGGACGCTCAGCGTGCCGTGCCACCTTAGTAATTTGCCACGCGGTTAAATCTTTGTAAATGTCTTTGGTCAGCTGCTGGCTTTTTTGAGTTAGTGATGCTAGCTCTTTACTCAAATCAACCGACACTTCGGCATTGGTACCGTGCAGTTCTTCGATTTTTTTCTCTAGCTCAGCAATCGGGGTTTCAAAATCTAAATAGGTTTTCATAACTTCAGCTCACGACTCTCAATATTCAACAGGCAGCGGATCTAGCGAGCGCCAAATATACCAAGTTGCCACGGTGCAGTATGGTGCCCACGCGGCAGCGACTTCCCGCGCCTCGCTGCGCGAGACGGGTTCACCCGAAAAATACGCCTTGCTGATACCGTTCAAAAGACCAATATCGTCCAGCGGCAGCACGTTCGCACGCATTTGGTGGAAGATCAAAAACATCTCCGCCGTCCAGCGCCCAATCCCGCGTATTTCGACAAGTTCTTTAATGATGGTCTCATCATCCTTATCCGCCCAGCCATCCACATCCAAGCGACCATCACTAAAGTGAAGCGCCAAATCAATCAAGTACTCTACCTTGCGAGCAGAGAGACCTGCTGCACGCATGTCGTCAACTTTAAGTTTGAGTACGGCAGCAGGCGTCATTTTTTTAGGTAGAAGCGCAAATCTGTCCCATACCGTTTGCGCCGCTTTCACCGAAATTTGCTGTCCCACGATGGAGCGCGCCAACGTCGAAAAGGCATCCCCACGCGAGCTCAGACTGGCGTCGCCAAACTGCGGGATCAATCGCTTCATGACGCGATCTTTTTTCATCAGATGCCTGCAAGCCTCTTCCCAATAAGCTGGGAAGGCCTGCGTCGCTTCAGAAAGCTTGGCTTTAGCAGATGGTTTTGTTGTCATGCGGCGGCTTCCCATGTGGTGCCTGTTGGCGAGTCTTTTAAAACAATGCCTTGAGCAAGTAACACTTGGCGAATCCGATCGGCTTCGGCAAAGTTCTTTTGCGCTTTGGCATCCGCCCGCAGGCCAATCTGAATAAGGATCTCAGAGGCATCACCGCCAGAGCCCTTTTGCAGAAAGGCTTGCGGGGCTTGCTGCAGTAGACCCAATACTGCGCCTAGGCTCCGGAGCAGTCCAGCCAGCTCGGCTGACTTTGTTCGATTCACCTCGCCCGCCAAATCAAAGAGCACGGCTACGGCTTCTGGCGTGCCAAAGTCTTCATCCATCGCGGCTTTAAATCGCGAGGCGTAGACATTCATCCAATCGATCTGGACTTCGACAGCCGTCACTAAATCAAGCGCCGTATACAACCGCTTGAGAGCGCCCTTGGCATCATCCAAATGCACATCACTGTAATTGAGTGGGCTACGGTAATGCGTGCGAATGATGAAAAATCGAACGACCTCAGGATCATAAACCTTGAGCACTTCGCGGATTGTGAAGAAGTTGCCAAGGCTTTTGGACATTTTTTCGTTGTCAACATTCACAAATCCGTTGTGCATCCAGTAATTAGCCATGGGCTGGGAAGCACCGTTAGTCGTGGCCTGCACGAGTACGGCTTCGCTTTGTGCGATTTCATTTTCGTGGTGCGGAAACTGCAAATCAGCGCCACCGCCATGGATGTCGAAGTGCTCGCCCAGCAAGGCGCAGCTCATGGCAGAGCATTCGATGTGCCAGCCTGGACGACCCATGCCGTACGGACTGATCCACTTCGCCTCTGCTGGCTCGCTAGCTTTTGCGGCTTTCCAGAGCACAAAGTCCAGCGGATCTTGCTTGGCTCCTGCAACGGCAACGCGCTCACCTGCACGAAGCTCGTCGAGCGACTTTCCGCTGAGCTTGCCGTAGCTTGGGAATTTACGAACCGAAAAATTCACATCTGCATTGCCGTCTGTATCTTTATTCGTGGCATAAGCAATGCCTTTCGCTTCCAATTTACCAATCAAATCCAGCATTTGCGGCACAAAGTCGGTTGCACGCGGCTCGTGTGTGGGGCGCTCAATGCCCAAGGCATCCGCGTCCTCATGTAGCGCTTCGACCATCCGATTAGTCAATGCGGTAATCGTCTCACTATTTTCAATCGCGCGTTTGATGATCTTGTCGTCAATATCGGTCACATTTCGCACATAAGTGACCGCATAACCCGACGCCTTTAGCCAGCGCTGCACTACGTCAAAGGAAAGCATGGAGCGTGCATGACCGAGATGGCAAAAATCGTATACCGTCATACCGCATACATACATACTCACCTTGGCGATTTCGCGAGGAGTGAAAGTGACTACGGCACGCGCTAGTGTGTTGTAAATTCGGAGGGACATAGGGGGGAGAGTTCGCAATAGGTTCGTTACAATTGGGCGCAATGTTAGCACCCGAAAGACTCTATGCACGCGCCACATCACTTACGTAAGCTCATTTTGAGCCTTTTACTGTCTTCGCTCGCCTTATCGGCCAATGTTGCTTATGCGGATGAATACACAGATGTCAATCGACTTGTAAAAGCTAGGCAATTTTCAGAAGCTCTTGCAAAGGTTGAACAACTTTTGACGACCAAACCGCGTGACCCGCAATTACGCTTCTTTAAGGGCGTCATACAAAACGAATTGGGCAAAACAAACGAAGCGACGACGACCTTTGTCCGATTAACTGAAGACCACCCTGAGTTGCCTGAGCCTTATAACAATTTGGCCGTTATTTACGCCAATTCAGGACAATTTGATAAAGCGCGGACATCTCTGGAAATGGCGATCCGCACCAATCCCAGTTATTCAACGGCGCACGAAAATTTAGGCGACATCTACGCAAAGCTTGCCAGCCAGTCTTATGCAAAAGCCCTGCAACTAGATAACAGCAACGCCGCCGTTGTACAACCAAAATTAGCGCTCATTCGCGATCTGTTTACACCCACTCCTGGAAAAGCGCCTCCACCAGCGGCCATGCCAACATCGGCGCCCGCAGTGACGCCAACTCCAGCGGCTTCGCCTACGCCCATCTCAACACCTGTGGTTGCGTCAACTCAAACCAAAGTGCCCACACTGGTCACGGCCTCACCGACGGGGACGAACCAACCTAGCGTAGCGCCGCCTGTGGTGGCAAGCGCTATCGCCGGACGTGATGTCGAGTCAGCCGTAACCAATTGGGCACAGGCCTGGAGCGATCGCAATATGAAGGGCTATCTATCCAGTTATACAAAAGATTTCGTGCCCTCGAACAAACTATCGCATGCAGCTTGGCAAGAAGAGCGCAATACACGCATCATGGGGAAAACGCACATCAGTGTCAAACTCAGTCATCTCGTGGCTAGCGTTAATGGCACCACCGCTGTTGTCAAGTTCAAACAAAATTACAAGGCAGATGCGCTAGCAACCAGCAGTCGGAAAACGCTAGAGCTGATTAAGTCGGGGGATCGCTGGCTTATATCTAAAGAAATTGCGGGTTAATGTCTGCTCGTTTTTTAGGTCTTGCCGCGGTACTGGCGGCCTCCTTCTTCCTGAGTTCTGGTAGCGACGCCAAAGCCACTAAAGCAGCCCGTCCTGTGCCGGCCGTCTCGTATGAGGCTGAAGCTAGACTGATCAGTATTTACAAATTGATTGGCTCAGGGCAAGCCAGAGCAGCCTTGCCACTGGCAGAACAACTGACAAAAAACTTCCCGACATTTCAATTGGGGCACTTGGTTTATGGTGATTTGCTCAAGCTACAAACTCGCCCGGTCACTATGCTGGGCGACTTGCCTGAAGGCATGAACAAACCCAATCAAATGGCCGCGCTTGCTGAGCTACGCGAAGAGTCCATGCAACGCGTAAAAGCTCTGCAAGAGCCACCACCCGCGGGGACTATTCCAAGTCAAATCTTGGGACTCACAGCACGAAACAAGCACGTCATTTTGGTTGACGCCAGCAAGTCACGACTTTACTTGCTAGAAAATGGACCAGCCGGCTTAAAAATTATTCAAAATCACTACATTTCTGTTGGCAAAGCGGGCACAGGAAAATATGCACAAGGTGACTTCAAAACTCCGCTCGGGGTGTACTACCTCACAACACCCATTAATCCGAAGTTATTAGCACCACTTTATGGAGGCGGTGCGTTGCCCATCAACTATCCCAATCCTTTTGACTTGCGTCAAGGCAAGTCAGGCAATGGCATTTGGTTACACGGAACGATGCCTGGGCGATATTCTCGCCAGGTCAAGGCGTCGGATGGCTGCGTGGTCCTAGCCAACCCTGACTTGCGGCAACTTATGGAAACGGTTGCCGTTAAATCCACACCCGTCATCATTGCCAATAAATTGCAATGGGTTAAACCAGCCCTATTGGCTCCTGAGCGGCAACAGTTTGAAACCTCGTTCCATGCTTGGCAGGCGGCTAAAAATGCTGGGCAAACTGATCATCTACGTGATTTTTATATGAGTGATTTCAATAGCTATGGACGTAAGTTGGACACTTGGTGGCCCCGCACTCTTGAAGAAATTGCAAAGGCCAAGGGGCGCCCATTCCAATGGTCTGAGGTTTCAGCTTTAATTTGGAGACCGGATGCAAGCGAAAAATCACCTAATGTCATGGTCGTCACTTATGATGAGATTCAGCCCAGCGCCAAGCAAGCGGTGACCAAACGACACTATTGGATGCAGTCAGGCAACCAATGGAAAATATTTTTTGAAGGCGTTATCGCTCCATCATGACACTCACACGCAAACAATTTCTCGCATCCTCCCTCCTTGCGCTTAGCTTGAGTGCAACAGCGCAAATTTCTTCTCTCTCACCTCAAAAAGGAAAATCTAAAATGCAACAAGTCGAATTTCACATTCAAAACTACGGCGTCATCACTCTCGAACTGGATGCCGAAAAAGCACCCAAAACGGTTGCAAACTTTGTGCAATACGTGAAAGACGGTCATTATGACGGTACGATTTTTCACCGCGTAATTGACAACTTTATGATTCAAGGTGGCGGTTTCGATGCCTCCATGAACCAAAAGCCCACCCGTGCCACGATCGACAACGAAGCCAACAACGGCTTGAAGAACGACAAGTACACCGTGGCAATGGCTCGCACATCCGCACCGCACTCGGCCAGCTCACAGTTCTTTATTAACAACGGATCAGGTAACAGCTTCCTCAACTTCCGCTCGCCAACGCAAGACGGTTGGGGCTACGCCGTATTTGGCAAGGTCACTGGCGGTACTGAAATTGTGGACAAGCTATCGAAAGTAGCAACTGGCAGCAAAGGCGGCCACGGTGATGTGCCGCGTGAAGCCGTGCTCGTCACAAAGGCTATTGCGCTCTAAATCAAATTACACATGAACGCCACGCCCATTGACGGCTCAGCTTGGGAGACGATTGACTTCATCTCTGATTTGCATTTGCAAATGGCTGAGCCTGCAACGGCTAAGGCGTGGTTTGACTACATGGCATCCACCGAGGGTACTCGGGCGGATGCCATTTTTATTTTGGGTGATTGGTTTGAAGTTTGGGTGGGCGACGATGACGCAGATCCATTCGCCGCGCTCTGTACTGCCGTGATTCGCCAGCGTGCTAAAGGCAGCAAAGGCGCTAAACCATGTGAGCTCTTCATCATGCACGGTAATCGCGACTTCCTGATGGGCGTGGATTTAGCCGAGCGCTGCGGCGCGACCTTGCTGGATGATCCAACACGGCTTGAGTTCAATGGCACCTCGTATCTACTCACCCATGGCGATGCGCTGTGTACAGATGATGAGTCCTACATGCGCTTTCGAGAACTCGTCCGAGCGCCCGAATGGCAAGCTGAATTTTTAGCCAAACCACTTGCTGAGCGAAAAAATATTGCACGGCAAATTAGGGCTCAAAGCCAAGCCCAGCAGACCCAAGCAGCCAGCTATGCGGATGTCAATGAAGCGCTGGCACTTGAGTGGCTCAATACCCACGGCTGCGATGTGATGATTCACGGGCATACCCACAAACCAGCGTCGCACAAGCTAGGCGGCGGCATGCGCCACGTACTGAGCGACTGGGATGCGAACGCAGAGCCAAAGCGACTTGAGGTGCTTCGGCTAACCGCAGATGGCATCAGCCGACTGCATTTGATTTAAAGCGGGTTTTTAACGCGGATTTTCAAAAAAGATGTAATTGGTTGCGTAATCGCTGATCTCAAAATAAACTTTTTTCTCACCTGCATCAGCTTGAAAGTTCAAGTTTTCATCTAGCACGCCGTAACCATAACGATATGGACGCGGCTTATTGTCATCGGTGCCCATCGCCGTGCTGAGTTTGTCAATTTTTAAAAAGCGACGAACCACTTTATCGCCAGCATAAACTTCTAAGACACCATTTGTCCCCGTCCAATTTTGAACTTCACGCCCTAATTTATTTTGTTGCTCTTGCGTGCAAGCCACAGCCAGTAAAGCTACGCCAAGTAACGCGATAGTTGATTTAAATTTCATGATGACTCCGTTAATGATTTCGTTTGAGTTAAATTTTCATCATGCGTTGGCGCAGTGCTTCGTACAAACAAACGCCTGAAGCAACCGACACATTCAAGCTCTCGACCGCACCACGCATCGGAATGTGCACCAGCTCGTCACACGACTTACGCGTGAGCTGCCGCATCCCTGCGCCTTCCGCGCCAAGAACCAGTGCCGTGGGCACACGAAAATCCATTTGGTACACGCTTTTGGGCGCATCATCACTCGTCCCAATACACCAGATATTGCGCTCTTTAAGCTCACCCAACGTGCGTGCCAGATTGGTCACCATCAAATACGGTACAGTTTCTGCTGCGCCACTGGCGACTTTCGCCACCGTCGCGTTAATGCCGACGGCGTGATCTTTGGGTGCAATGACGGCATGAACGCCTGCACCGTCGGCCACACGCAAGCAAGCGCCTAGGTTGTGAGGATCGGTCACGCTATCTAGCACCAAGAGCAATGGCGGCTCGGTCAGCGAATCAAGTAAATCATCTAGCGAATGAATCGGTTTAACTTCAGTCACGCGTGCTACCACGCCTTGATGGCCAAGGCTTCCGCCAATGCTGACCAAGCGCGCGCTATCGGCTTCGATGAGACGGATGCCCACATCTTTGGCTTTGCTAATAAATTCACGCATGCGTGCATCACGGCGTGAGGAGTCGAAATAAATTTCTAAAACAGACTTGGGAGCGGTTTTGAGCCTAACGCCAAGGGCGTGAAAACCATACAGAATTTTTGTGGGTGCGGACATATCTACTGATTATCGCAACTTCTCTATTGCAAATGCCCCGCATCCATTACCAACTGCCTGCTGCAAGAGGCGGCAATCTTTGCGTCATGCGTGACCAGCAGCAGTGCGGTGCCCCGCTCGCGGTTCAGTTCAAACATCAAATCCATCACTTGCTGCCCCGTCGTGTGGTCTAAGCTGCCCGTAGGTTCATCTGCCAACAAGATCGCTGGTCGTACGACAAAGGCTCTAGCCAATGCCACACGCTGCTGCTCGCCGCCGCTCAGCACTTCCGGGTAGTGACCTAATCGCTCGCCCAGCCCCACTCGTTTCAGCATGTCAACAGCCGCCTCTTTCGCATGAGCAACGCCGCGCAGCTCCAGCGGCAGCATCACATTCTCTAGCGCGGTCATGTGCGGTAGCAGTTGAAAGCTTTGGAAGACAAATCCCATTTGCCTGCCGCGAAGTGCGGCTCGTCCATCTTCATCCAGGGCAAAAAAATCAGTACCCTCTATTTCAACTCGTCCACTGGTGGGCGTATCCAAACCCGCGACAATGGATAGCAGGGTGCTTTTGCCAGATCCTGATGCACCCACAATGGCAACGCTCTCACCCGCTTTGAGGGTGAATGAGACATCACGCAAAATCGTGAGTAAACCGCTGGAGTCGGTGACAGATTTAACAATATTGGAAACTTGAATAATGGATGTAGACATTTGGAAATTCGGCTTCAAAGGCTGGTTATGTAGTTTGATTCTAGGCGCTGCATCGATAACAGCGTTTGCAGCCACGCAGCAAAAAATCTTAGTCTTAGGCGACTCGCTCAGCGCTGAATATGGCTTGGCACGCGGGATGGGTTGGGTTGCTTTATTAGAAAAAAAACTGGCAAAAGAAAAGATTAATGCTACCGTCGTAAACGCCAGTATTAGCGGCGAGACCACGTCTGGTGCACTTTCTCGACTACCCGCCTTGCTCCATGTGCAAAAACCAAACCTCGTGATTATTGAACTAGGTGGCAATGATGCACTGCGGGGGATGACCATAGCGCAAATTGAAAAAAACTTTATGCAACTCGTGGACTTAAGTCAAAAAAACGGCGCAAAAGTCTTGCTGCTTGGCATGCAAGTGCCGCCTAATATGGGACCTACTTATGCCCGAGAGTTTGCCTCGACCTACCAGCATGTCGTCAAATCAACTAAAGTCGCATTTGTGCCATTCTTTTTAAAAGACGTAGCGGACGTGCCAAATGCACGAGACCAATTTCAAACTGACGGCATTCATCCAATCGCCACTTCGCATCCCACGATGCTTGCCAATGTGTGGCCAGATTTAAAGAAGTTATTAAAATGAGCTTAACGCCCATAACGGCCTCGCAGGCCCTATCAAGCTTAGCCTCGTACAGTGTCGTTATTGATGCGCGCAGCCCTTCAGAGTACGGACTCGATCGCTTGCCCAGCGCACTCAATTGGCCATCTTTGAACGACGAAGAACGCGTTCGAGTTGGTACGATTTACAAACAAAAAAGTGCATTTGACGCTAGGAAAATTGGTGGTGCATTAGTTGCCCGTAACGTTGCAGCACACATCGAAGCGTACTGTCAAGATAAAGATAAAAATTGGAAACCACTGATTTATTGCTGGCGCGGCGGCAAGCGCAGTGGCTCACTGGCATTGATTTTGGGACAAATCGGTTTTGATGTGCATCTGATTGAAGGTGGCTATAAAGCCTTTCGTGCGGAGGTGTTACTGGACTTAGCGACTCTCGCGCTGCAATTCGATTACCGCGTTGTCTGCGCACCCACAGGGTCGGGCAAGACACGACTGCTGCACGAACTGCACAAAGCTGGCGCTCAAGTCTTGGATTTAGAGGCCTTAGCAAACCATAGAAGCTCGGTACTCGGACTCATGCCCGGCGAAGTTCAGCCCAGCCAAAAACAATACGACATGCGAATTTGGCAAGCGCTTAAAGCATTTAATCCTAAGCGCCCTGTCTTTGTGGAGTCTGAGAGCAAAAAAGTTGGTAACGTCAGCATTCCCGAATGCTTGATTGCCGCCATGCGCGCTGGAAGATGCTTACGGCTCGATTTGCCGTTGCAAGCCAGAGTCGCACTTCTCTTAGAAGACTACGACTACTTCGTTAAAGACGCTGATTTCTTTTGCAACCGACTAGATGTGCTTGTATCAATACGCGGCCGTGCAGTTGTCGAAGGCTGGCAAGAGAAGGCCCGAAACGGGCAGATGGCAGAGGTCGTTGAAGACCTGCTACACAATCACTACGACCCTAGCTATTTAAGCTCAATGGTTCGCAACTTCAAGCGGTATGGCGAGGCGGAAGTTCACGCACTCACAGAACATTCACACCAAGCGTTTGCAGGGATTGCGCTAAGTCTTGCTGCAAATCAGTAACGTCTTCTAAACCAATACAAAATCGCACCAAGCAGCCGCGTGCCACACCTGCTGGCCACTCTGCACGCATGGTCTCTAGTTTGTACGGTACGACAAGACTCATGGGGCCCGCCCAGCTATAGCCCAGTTTGAACAACTTTAATGATTCACAAAAACAATCAATTTGCGCCTGCGTGAACTGCGGTTTGAAGACGACACTAAAAATACCCGCAGCTTTGTTACCGCATATTTTTTTCCATGCAACATGCCCGATAGCGCCATCCAGCGCGGGATGAAGCACTTGCGCTATTGCATCTTGCTTTTGTAAATAGCATGCTAAGCCACGTGCAGCTTGGTCTTGCGCTGCGTAGCGAAGCACAATCGTATGCAGTCCTACAAGTACTGCCTCCACATCATTTGCGCCTACACCCCAACCAAAATGCATGTGACAACGCCTGATTTGGTGAAAGAGCGCGTCATCCTTCGTGACGACTGAGCCCATCAATAAATTGGCACTGCCGCTGGGATATTTCGTGAGTGCGTGAATCGTAATGTCCACATTTAAATCAAACGCATTAAATGCGAGTCCTGCGCCCCATGTGTTATCGAGTGCTGTTGTCACGCCGTACTCTTGGCATACGCGAATAAGTGCTATTAAATCAGGAAACTCCATCGTGACCGAACCTGCGGCCTCAAGCCAGACGAGTTTAGTGCGGCTGGATAACTTTACCGATAAATCCTCAGGATTCATGGCGTCATAAAGCTGATGCGTGATACCGTAGCGCGATAGTTCATTTTGCGCCATTGCAAGATTAGGACCGTAGCAATTGCTGGGAATCAACACCTCGTCGCCAGAACAAAGCAACGCCAAATTCACACAGGCAATCGAGGCTAGCCCGCTAGGAGTGAGTAAGCAATGCTCGCCGCCTTCAAGCGTAGCGAGCTTGGCTTCTAAAGTGAAGGTTGTTGGCGTGCCATGCAGGCCATAGGTGTACCCATCTTTGCTCTGCCAATTTCGCTCCCGCATGGCAGAAACGCTCTCAAAAATCACCGTGGACGCCTTATAGGTTGAGACTTGCGGGGCATTAAAGCCCACGGGCGGCGCATACCGATGATGGATAAGCGCCGTCGAGTTCATGTCAAACTATCTTCTTTAAACTTTCCATTTTTCAATCAACTGCTCAGGCCTTGTGGTGTCGTAGTGCTCAAACGGCTGATGAATCCATGGATTCGTTGGTAAATGCTCAACGGAGTAGTCACATTGAAAGCTTGAAACGCCTTTCGTCCAAATAACTGCAGTACGCAGCTCGGTAATGGGGGCATATTTATTTTTAAGCCTATCAACCACCGCGTTGAGCGTGTGCCCCGTATCAGCCAGGTCATCCACCAAAAGCACACGGCCAGAGATTTCACCCTTTGGTGTCGTGATGTAGTGCGCGATGTCTAAGTTTCCTTGCAGCGTCCCTGCCTCCGCACGGTATGAGCTGGTGGACATGATGGCGAGCGGCTTGTCGAATACGCGTGATAGCAGATCACCAGGGCGCATACCGCCGCGTGCTAAGCACAGGATAGTGTCAAATTGCCAACCTGATTGGTGAATTTTGATCGCCAGTTTTTCGATTAAATTTTGATACTCATCGTGCGATACGTAGAGATGTTTGCCGTCTTCAGTGAGCATGGAGCGCTTTCAGTTAGAGGTTAAGAAACTTTGTAGGGGTCCGTCATCAAGATCGTATGATCGCGATCAGGACTGGTGGAAATCACGTGGATCGGCACACCCGTGACAACAGCAATACGCTCCAAATACAGCTTGGCGTTCGCAGGCAGTTTTGCATAGTCGGTGACGCCCACACTGGACTCGCTCCAGCCCGCCATGGTTTCATAAATCGGCACGCAGCGCTCGATGTCATCAGCGCCCATAGGCAGTAAATCAATCGTTTCACCGTCTAACTGGTAGCCCACGCACAGCTTGAGCTCTGTCAATCCATCAAGCACATCAAGCTTCGTAATGCACAGTCCCGTAATACCATTGACCTGCGCAGATCGCTTGAGCAGCGCCGCATCAAACCAGCCACAGCGGCGATAGCGTCCAGTCACCACGCCGCGCTCTGCGCCGACAGTGCTCATGTGATAGCCGGGCGTACCTTCTTTCTCCCAGTCAAGCTCGGTTGGAAAAGGCCCGCCGCCTACCCGCGTGCAATAGGCTTTGGTGATGCCCAGCATGTAGTGCAAGAGATTTGGGCCCACGCCCGAACCCGCTGCCGCGTTGCCAGCCACGCAATTGCTGGATGTGACGAATGGATAAGTGCCGTGATCAACGTCCAAGAGCGTGCCTTGCGCACCTTCAAACAGCAAGTTCTCGCCCTTAAGGTGCGCGGCATTCAGCAGCATCGACACGTCAGCCATCAACGGCTTAATGGCTTCAGCTTGGCTCATGGCTGCGTCATAAATCGGCTGGAACTCAAGCGCTGGTGCGTTTAAATATGTGGTGAGCATATGGTTATGCAAATCCAGCAATTCGCGCAACTTAGCGGCAAAGCGCTCAGGGTGTTTCAAGTCCTGCACACGCAAGGCGCGGCGCGCAATTTTATCCTCGTATGCGGGGCCAATGCCTTTACCAGTTGTACCAATTTTTTCTGCGCCGCCGTTACCGCGCTTGGCTTCGCGAGCCACGTCCAGCGCGGCATGGAAAGGCAAAATTAGAGGGCAAGCTTCGCTCACAAAGAGGCGCGAACGAACTTCAACACCAATGGCTTCTAGACCCGCAATTTCTTTGAGTAAATGAGTGGCATCCAACACCACGCCGTTACCAATGTAGCACTTGATGCCAGGGCGCATGATGCCGCTTGGAATGAGATTGAGTGCAGTCTTCACGCCGTTAATCACCAGCGTATGCCCCGCGTTATGGCCTCCTTGAAATCGAACGACGCCTTGCGCGGATTCAGTAAGCCAATCGACCAACTTGCCCTTACCTTCGTCGCCCCATTGCGTACCAACCACGACCACATTACGGCCCACTTTTTTTGCATTCACACTCATGTCAAACTTTCAAAAATTAAAGACTTTTTACAACCCACTGATCGCTCACTTGCGCGAGCTCGCGATCGCAGGCAAATTCATCGGCTTCGCTTTCGTGTCCAGGGAGCACGCACATCACCGTTTCGCCCATTGCCCGCAGGGCTGACACAGCAAGGCGTAGCGAAGCATCGTCACGCCAAGGCGCACGGATAGAGGCTTTGCGTGCATGTGGCTTTACAGACTCCACCAGTGCTTTGATGTCTAAGCTAAAGCCCACGGCGGGACGCTTGCGGCCAAACACAGCCCCCACTTCGTCGTAGCGACCACCACGAGCCAGTGCGTCTTTGGCCGAGACACCATAGACGGCAAAGCGCACCGCGGTGTAGTAGCCATAGCTGCCCAAATCCGATAAATCAAAACGAATGGACTCGGGCTTGCAGCCACTCGCCAGCAAATGCTCCGCCAACCACGCCAATTGATCCAGAGCGCTAGTAATGGCTTCGGTTTGGGGCAACTGTGCTCGCGCCGAATCAAGAACACCCATGCCGCCGTAAAGCGATAAGACCGCTAAAAGCGCTGCACGTAACCCAGCAGGCAGCGCCGTATTTTCAGTCAACGACGATGCGTCTTTCGCCGCCAAAGCCTCATAAATAGAGGCTTGTGCCGCAGCGTCCACCGTGTGCATCGCAAGCAAAGCTTGCACAATACGAACGCTGGATAAATCAATTACACAATCACGTACCCCGCCAATGGCCAAACTAGCGAGGGTAAGCTCCATGATTTCTAAATCGGCCTCAAGCCCGGCATGGCCGTAGATCTCTGCGCCAAACTGCAGTGGTTCGCGGCTAGCGTGCGGCGAAGCAGGACGCGTATGCAGCACAGGGCCGCAATAACACAGGCGCGCAAGGCCTTGGCGATTGAGCAAATGGGCATCAATACGCGCCACTTGTGGCGTAATGTCGGCGCGAACACCCAAGCTGCGGCCTGAGTGCTGATCGACCAGCTTAAAGGTTTGTAAATCTAACGCGCTGCCACTGCTGGCACCCTCGCCAAGCAGCAACGAATCTAGGTGCTCGACCAGTGGCGGCATCACAAGCTCAAACCCATAGCGGTTCGCCGTATCGAGGAGCGCACGCCGTGTCTCTTCGATTTGCCTAGCCTGCGTGGGCAAGCTATCAGCGATGTGGTCAGGTAATAGCCAGCGGTTTGTCACAGGTCTCGTCATTTTTTACCGCCACTCGCCCCGCCTGCGCTAGAACTGCGCATGGCTTTAAAAAAGTCGCTCGATGGATCCATAACCATCACGTCACTCTTTTTAGTGAAGGTGGTTTTATAGGCTTCAAGGCTGCGATAAAACGAGGCAAACTGCGGATCGCGGCCAAACGCATCGGCAAAGATGGCAGCCGCTTTCGCGTCTCCCTGCCCTTTGGCAATTTGCGCATCTTTATAGGCCGTGGCTAGCACGATTTCACGCTTTTTGTCGGCATCAGCGCGGATACGCTCACCGTCGGCAGCACCTGTCGAGCGTAGGCGATTGGCTTCTTGCTTACGTTCAGAGACCATGCGGCTATAGACGGAATCAGCTACAGAAGCAGGAAAATCCACGCGCTTAATACGTACATCTACAATTTCGATGCCAAAAGTTTGTGCGTCATCCGCTAAGCGTGTCTTCACACCTTGCACAATTTTTTCGCGATCTGTAGATAAAACATCTTTCACGGTCCGCTTGGTCACCTCTTCGTTTAAGGCTGCTTGCACCAAGGGCCCCAGCCGCGCTTCCGCAGTCCCAACATTCGCGCCATTATTGTTACGAATGAATTGCTTGGCATCTTTGACACGCCATTTCATGAGCCAGTCAACAACCAAATTTTTCTTCTCTGCCGTCTGAATCGCTCTTGTTTCAGGGCTGTCGAGCGTCAAAATGCGCTTATCAATAAACGTGACAGACTGCAACGGCGGTGGCAATTTGAAGTTGAGTCCTGGCTCGGTAATCACGTCTTTAATTTCTGCCAAGGTGTAGACCACGGCAAATTGACGCTGATCGACCACAAAAATACAGGAAGCGCCAATGCCAAGCGTCAGCAGCAATGCGGAAATCGCAAAACCAATTTTATTCATGATGTGTCCCGTTGGTTTAACGTGTTTCACGGTCGCGTGAGCGAGCGTTCGGTATAGCAGCAGGACCTGTTGGCGCAGCAGTCGTACCCGAAGATATGGTGGGTGCTGACGTGCTGGCTGCCGCCCCCACGTCATTTCCCGAGGCCGCTTGTAGTAATTTGTCGAGCGGCAAATAAAGCAGCTGAGAACCTTGTTTGGAGTCCACCATGACCTTCGTGACATTGCTATAAATTTGCTGCATCGTGTCCGTGTAGAGCCTGTCACGCATGACTTGTGGCGCACGATGGTATTCAGGCAAGATGGCTTTAAAGCGCGAGGCATCACCTTCTGCTTGCGAGACAACCTTGGCTTTGTAGCCCTCCGCCTCTTCGCGCAAACGCGCTGCCGCGCCTTCGGCTCTAGGAATTACATCGTTGGCATAGGCTTGGCCTTCGTTCTTGGCGCGGTCACCATCCTGCCCTGCTTTGAGCGCATCATCAAATGCCGCTTGTACCTGTTCGGGTGGTTGCACGTTTTGAATGTTGACACTAGAGATCAAAATGCCAGTTTTGTAAGCATCTAACTGCGCTTGCACCGACTTCGAAATGTCCCCTGCAATTGCTTCACGCTTTTCATTCAGTACCGTATTGGTGCTTGCTTTGCCCACGACTTCGCGCACGGCAGATTCTGCGGCCATGATGACGGCTTCGTCTGGGTCTCGGTTGTTAAACAGATAGTCCGCAGAGCTCTTCAAGCGGTACTGCACCACAAAACGGACATCAACAATATTTTCATCTTGCGTCAACATGGACGAATCACGCAAACTTGGAATTGCACCGCCAGCGCCGGTGGATGGTGTCGTTTGAACAACCTTGTTGCGCCCTACCTCAACCGAGCGCAATTGACTGACCTGCACGACTTCGTGTGCTTCAAATGGATACGGCAAACGCCAATTCACACCCGCGCCCGTCACACCGCCGCCATCTACCCCCTTGAACTTGCCAAAATGTGTGACGACTGCTTGCTGCCCTTCTTGCACGATATAAAAGCCCGTCAATAGCCAGATTAGAGCGACGATCGAAAAAATCACACCCAGGCCAATACCTGTTGTTTTGGCATTCGGCATAGAGGGCAGACCCGAGCCATTGTTGTCATTACCGCCTGGTGGTGTATGGCCGAATTGGTGCGTCTGGTTGTCAGACTTTTTTTTGCCACCTCCAAAAAACCGGGAGATTTTTTCATTCACGTCTCGCCAAATTTCATCTAAATCTGGTGGTTGATTGAACATGCGCTGAAGCGATGCAGGTAAAAAAGTTAGTTTCATGATTGTGATTTTACCCAGTCGAGTAGGAGCTCGCGTAACTCTGGAATACCCTTAGCCGATGTCGCACTGACGTACAAGCGAGGGGTCGTTTTTCCATCCAATTCAAATTGCCCTAAGAGCGCATCAGGACGAGTATCTGCTGGCATCGCATCCCATTTGTTAAAGATCAAAATTTGTGGTATCTCAGCTGCACCAATCTCGGCGAGTACTTTTTGTACTTGCACGATTTGCTCAATGTGATGCGGTGATGCGGCATCAATCACGTGCAACAGCAAATCAGCTTCACAGGCTTCTTGCAGCGTCGCCTCAAACGCATCCACTAGACCATGTGGCAGATCACGAATGAAGCCTACCGTATCTGACAGAGCGACCTGCAAAGCACGCCCAGTAGGGTCTGCGCCTAGATAGAGTTGACGCGTGGTGGTATCTAAAGTGGCAAAAAGCTGATCCGCCGCATACGTTTTGGCTTTGACTAAGGCATTAAACAAACTCGATTTTCCAGCGTTGGTATAACCCACTAAGGAGATCGCCAAAGTGCCCGTGCGCTCACGCTGGCGACGCTGCGTATTACGCTGCTTTTTAACCGTAACGAGGCGCGCCTTAGTTCTCGTGATGGACTCGGTAATCATGCGGCGATCGAGTTCAATTTGCGTCTCGCCCGGGCCACCGCGATTGCCAATACCGCCTTTTTGTCGCTCCAAATGCGACCAGCGCCTGACTAAGCGCGTGGAGAGGTATTGCAGTCGTGCGAGTTCAACTTGCAGCTTGCCCTCGTGGCTACGGGCGCGTTGCCCAAAAATTTCTAAAATCAGTAGCGTTCTATCAGTGACGGCGCACTCTAAATGGCGTTCTAAATTGCGCTGCTGCGCAGGGCTGAGCGATTGATCAAAGAGCACTTCCTGTGCCCCCGATTCCAGCATCAATGCTTTAATTTCGTCTGCCTTACCTGAGCCCACAAAGAGCGCGGCATCAGGGGCTTTTCGCTTACAAGTGACGCGAGCAACGGGCACTAAGCCTGCGGTTTGCGCGAGAAGACCCAGCTCGCCCAATTCCTGGTCGAAATTAGGCTCACCGAAGTCAACGCCAACCAAAATAACTGGCGTCGTGTCTGGGGCTTTTAATGCCATTAGGCTAGGGATGAGATCGCAGAGAAACTATGCCGCGGGGAGCGCTTGCGGATCAGGGCTGACGCCCTCAATCTGGAAGTTCACCGCACGGCCCGGAACAATCGTAGAGACGGCGTGTTTATAGACCATCTGCGTCACCGTGTTGCGCAGCAAAATCACATACTGATCGAAAGATTCAATTTGGCCTTGTAATTTAATGCCATTCACCAAATAAACGGAACAAGGCACATGCTCTTTGCGCAATTGATTGAGGAATGGGTCTTGCAAAAGCTGACCTTTGCCGATGGGGTTTTGTGTATGACTCACGATATTGTTTCCGTGTTAATGAATAAATGTTTGCGCAATCATCTATTTTAGTCATCTAAAATAAAAGCCATGAACGAGCTACCCACCAATCCTCCTACGGACCCATTGCGCGAGAAGATTGAGCGCCTCTTACTTAGGCATGAAGAGTCCCGCCGCACGGTGGCATTACTACAAGAACAAGTCAACCAACTCGCCACCGAGCGCGATAGTTTGCAGTCGCGCCTGCAAATAGCCAGCCAGCGCATCGAATCGGTTCTGCAGCGCCTGCCCGCAGCTGTAGCACCGGAGATTCTCATGCTAGAGGAGATAAATACATGAAGCAAATCGAAGTTCAAATCATGGGGCAAAGCTACTTACTCGCCAGTTCCGATGAAGGAGAGTCGCTGCTTCGCCAAGCGGTTGCCAAGGTAGACACCGCAATGTGCCAAATCCGTGATGCGGGCAAGATCAAAGCGCGTGACCGCATTGCGGTGCTCGCTGCGCTCAATATCGCAGCGCAAGGCTTGTCTACGGGCAGCACGGCCAATAACACTGCATCTGCTGCACCCCCTCGCCCAGTGAGTCCAGCCACAACGTCAGATTACAGTTAT
The DNA here is from genome assembly GCA_947445115.1 of Comamonadaceae bacterium. GTDB lineage: Bacteria > Pseudomonadota > Gammaproteobacteria > Burkholderiales > Burkholderiaceae_C > JASGCK01. The sequence goes on from CANFCG010000001.1 coordinate 157,675, forward strand.
CTCATGGCAAGACTAGACAATGCGCTCGCCAACGACGGACAATTACTCTAGAATCAAAAGCGTCTGCCAGCATTCGCTAAAGTCCTATATTTCCTTGAACCAATGCTCTTTGAGCACCAGACATAGAATAAAACGCAGCAGCGTGCATGTCCCTCGCGTTAGGGCGTCCCAACCTGCGTTTGACTGTGTCGACCTGAACCTTTGGTTCAGGAATGCGGCTTTGGGTTTGTTTGCAGACACCCTACTTTTATGATGCTTGAACCCCTACTGATTGCTGAACTTGTAGCCCTTGGACTTTTTACAGGATTTTTAGCGGGCGTCCTGGGCATTGGCGGCGGCATGATGACCGTGCCGTTTATCACGTATATCTTGTCGCACCGCAGCGTCAACGACGATTTATCTGTGAAGATGGCGATAGCCACGGCCATGGCTGCCGTTATTTTTATCAGTATCTCCAACGTTCGCGCGCAGCACAAGCGCGGAGCGATTCGCTGGGATATTTTTAAGACCATCACGCCTGGAATCGTTTTGGGTAGCTTGATCACCAGTACCTTGCTATTCAACATCCTCAAAGGGCAAATGCTGGCTGTTTTCTTTGGCATCTTCATCTGCTACTCAGCAACCAGTATGCTGCTTGCCAGAAAACCGATGGCAACCAAAACCCTACCAAGCCCCGTCAAGCAACGGCTGATGGGTATCTTCATTGGTCTTGTGTCGGGCATGTTAGGAGCTGGCGGTGCGTTTATTAGCGTCCCCTATATGACCGCGCGTAACGTACCGCTGCATAACGCGATTGCAACCAGCGCAGCGTTTGGCATGCCGCTGGCCATTATGAGTACCTGCGGTTTTATCTATACAGGCTGGGGACAAGCTGGGCTACCTGCTCACACGCTTGGTTTTGTTTACCTGCCTGCACTGGTGATTTTGGCAACAGCAAGCTCGTTGATGGCACCCGTCGGTGTCCGCTTTGCGCATCATTTGCCTGTCCATTTGCTCAAACGTGGCTTTGCCTGCGCACTCTACCTTCAGGCGATTTATATGCTTTGGAAAGGCTTGGCGAACTAAAGTGCTGCGGCTAATTTCTCGGCCAGCGCTTTAACTTGAGTCGCGTCTTGTGCTTCTACCATCACGCGTACAACAGGCTCAGTCCCACTAGCGCGAATCAAAACGCGCCCTGTGTCGCCTAGCTCCGCTTCAGCATCAGCAATAAGCTTTTGCAGCTTTTGATTTGTCTTCCAATCCGCCGACCCTGCGACCACTTTGACGTTGAGCATGACTTGTGGGAAAAGCGTGACATCAGCCAACGCTTCAGTCATTGTTTTTTGCAATCGATTCACCGCTTGTAAAACTTGTAACGCACTAATCAAGCCATCGCCCGTGCTGTGCTTATCAAGCGCCAAGATGTGCCCAGAGCTCTCTCCGCCTAGCCGCCAGCCCTTGCTAGATAAAGCTTCCAGTACATATCTATCTCCCACATTGGCACGAATTAACTCAATGCCCAATCGCTTCAGTCCAAGCTCAATCGCCATATTGGTCATCAACGTACCGACCACGCCTTCAATTTTTTCACGGCACTTGATGCGATCAAGCGCCAGCAAATAAACCAATTCATCGCCATTAAACAAACGACCCGAGCTATCCACCATTTGCAACCGATCCGCATCGCCATCCAGCGCGACGCCGTAATGCGCACCATGCGCTTTGACCGCTTCAATCAGCGCTTCGGGATGCGTGGCACCCACACCTTCGTTTATGTTCACACCATCAGGTGAGCAACCAATACTGATGACTTCTGCACCCAACTCGTGAAAGACTTTAGGTGCAACCTGATACGCAGCACCATGCGCCGCATCAACCACAATCTTCATGCCTTTCAAACTGAGGTTGCTATCAAAAGTTGATTTGCAAAACTCTAAATAGCGCCCCGCAGCATCATCTAATCGCTTCGCACGCCCAATCTCAGCAGAGCTTGCCCACTGGGGCTGCTCAGCTAGGGCGTCTTCCACAGCTAACTCCCAAGCGTCGTCCAGTTTCGTGCCTTGGCTACTAAAAAATTTAATGCCGTTATCGGGGTAAGCGTTATGGCTGGCACTAATTACCACGCCTAAATCTGTTCGCAGGGCACGGGTCAGATACGCGACGCCTGGGGTCGGCAGTGGCCCTAGCAAAATCACATCCACGCCCGCCGAATTAAATCCAGACTCGAGTGCGCTCTCCAGCATGTAGCCAGAAATACGAGTATCTTTGCCAATCACCACCACCGGCTTTGCCGTGCCCATATGAGCTTGACGAAGAACATGTCCGACCGCATGACCGAGCCGTAGTACAAAATCAGGCGTAATGGGAGATACCCCAACGGTTCCGCGAATGCCATCTGTTCCAAAAAATTGACGTTTATTCATAATCGGTTTTAAAGTTGTTTTTAATCAAATGATTTTTTTGCCGCAGTCCAAATCTGCAGCGCTTGACGAGTTGCCAAAATATCGTGAACCCTTACCAACCGTGCCCCACGCTCAACCGCTAGTATCACCGCTGCGACACTTGCGACCATGCGTTCAGATGCTGGCACAGCCTTATCCATACTGATGACTTTGCCAAGACTTGACTTGCGCGACCAAGCACACAGCAGCGGATAGCCGCTTGACAAGAATGCCGCTTGTTTGGCGAGTAACTCAAAATTTTGCTCAAGCGTTTTGCCAAATCCAATGCCCACGTCCCACACGATGCGATTCTTCGCAACGCCATGTTTAGTAAGGTTTTTCGAGTGCTCGGATAAAAAATCTTTCACAGCAGTCACCACGCCACCTGTGCGATCTGGCAGCATCGGATTCAATTGCATCGTCGCGGGCTCGCCGTTCATGTGCATGATGCACACACCGCAGGATGGATGCTTCGCGACAACGTCCACAGCACCATCATGTCGCAGCGCCCACACATCGTTGATGATGTCCGCGCCCATGTCCAGCGCGGTTTGCATCACGATGGGTTTGTAGGTATCAATCGAAATCGGGACATTCCAACGCACGGCCTCGCGCAGAACGGGTGCAAGCCTTGCTAGCTCAACGCTTGCCGGCACAGGCGTGCTGCCAGGGCGCGTGGACTCGGCACCTAAATCGAGAATGTCTGCGCCTTGTTTAAGTAGGCTTTCTGCAAAGCGAATTTGCTCTGTGTCACTGGTTCTCTGCCCGCCATCCGAAAACGAGTCGGGCGTGAGATTGACGATGCCCATGATTTTGGGCAAGGCCAAATCAATTGCGAAGCGACTAGTTTGCCAAATCACAAATGCTTAGCTTTAGACCGCCACGACAGGCTGCGCGGGTGCATCCGTTGGTTTTGTTGGCTGCAAACCAACGACTGCTGGTACAGGCTCCAAAGGTTTACGCGGCGTCCAATCGACAGGGGCTTTGGGCTCAAGACCCGCCATGATGTCATTAATCTGCTCAGCATCAATCGTTTCCCACTCCATCAAAGCCTTTGCCATGGCGTGCATTTTGTCAGTATGACCCTCAATTAAATCACGTGCGACTTTGTACTGGGCGTCAATGATGCGGCGCACCTCTGCATCTACTTTTTGCAGCGTCTCTTGGCTAATACCCGAAGCACCCGACATCTGACGACCGAGAAAAGACTCGCCTTCTTTGTCGGCATACACCATAGGCCCTAGCGCGTCGCTCATGCCATACTTCATCACCATATCGCGAGCCATTTGCGTCGCACGCTCAAAGTCGTTGGATGCGCCTGTCGTCATTTGATTCATAAACACTTCTTCAGCGATACGGCCACCAAACAGCATACTGATTTGGTTAAGCATAAACTCGCGATCGTGACTGTAACGGTCTTCAGCAGGCAAGCTAAACGTCACGCCCAGCGCACGTCCGCGAGGAATAATCGTGACCTTGTGAACTGGATCACACTTGGGTAACAATTTACCTATCAGCGCGTGACCAGATTCGTGATAGGCGGTATTTTTACGCTCAGCTTCCGGCATAACCATGCTCTTACGCTCAGGCCCCATAAAAATTTTGTCTTTGGCTTTCTCAAAATCAGACATACCCACCACGACAGCGCCACGCCGTGCGGCCATTAATGCAGCTTCATTACAAAGATTCGCCAAATCCGCACCGCTCATGCCTGGCGTACCGCGTGCAATCACGTTGGCATTAATATCCGAACCAATTGGAATTTTGCGCATATGAACGCCAAGAATTTGTTCGCGACCACGGATATCTGGAAGCGTGACGTACACCTGACGGTCGAAGCGACCTGGGCGAAGTAGCGCAGCATCTAAAACATCAGGGCGATTGGTCGCGGCAATCACGATCACGCCTTTATTGGTTTCAAAGCCGTCCATCTCGACCAGCAAGGCATTCAACGTTTGCTCGCGTTCATCGTGACCTCCGCCACCCATGCCGCCACGCTGGCGCCCCACCGCGTCAATCTCGTCAATAAAAATAATGCACGGCGCATTGCGTTTTGCGTTGTCAAACATGTCGCGAACACGTGATGCGCCAACGCCCACAAACATCTCAACAAAATCAGATCCGCTAATGCTAAAGAAAGGCACATTGGCTTCGCCAGCAATGCTCTTGGCAAGCAGGGTCTTACCCGTCCCAGGAGGCCCTACCATCAAGAGACCACGAGGAATACGGCCGCCAAGTTTTTCAAAGCGCGAAGGATCGGTCAAGAAGTCTACGACTTCCTTGACCTCTTCCTTAGCTTCATCGCAGCCCGCGACATCGGCAAAGGTCACGCGCTGTGTTGCAACGTCTAAAACTTTTGCTTTGGATTTGCCAAAACCAAAGACACCACCGCCTGCGCCGCCTTGCATTTTTTTAGCAAAATAAATCCAAATACCCAAAAACAAAAGCGTGGGGCCAAAGTTCATGAATAAGGACAAAAGGAACGGAGTATCTTCGCGTGAGCGCACGTCAAACTTCACGCCATTGGCAATAAGATCACCAACTAATCCACGGTCGAGCGGCGTACCGGTTGTCCGAATCTTGCTGCCGTCTTGCAGCGTAGCGTCAATATCGCTGCCACCTTGTCCTGAGGGCATGATGACTTGTTTGACATTTTTAGACTTCACTTGATCCAAGAAGTCTGAATAAGGGATGTAATTTGATGAGGCGTTATTTTTAATATCCAACTTATTGAACACGGCCGACAGCACCAGCGCAACGACGATCCAGACACCGAATTTTGCAAACCAATTTCCGGGGCCAGGATTGCCACCTTGATTGTTATTAGGGCGTTGCGGTGGCAGACCACTAGGATCTTTGGGGGCATTCGATGGGGCTTGAGACAAAGTAAATCTCCAATTGATAAGTCAAATTAGGCTAGGCTGCAATCATACTCAGAGTTAACTAGGGGTTGTTTCTCACTTTGCAATATTCGGGTAATTACCAACAGGGTAATTACCCGATACTTTGACTCGTAAAGTTGACCAGAGTCAAGCTACTTTATGCCTTAATCCAGAAAATAAATCTTGTTTTAAAACAAGTGCTTTCACTCTATTTTCCAAAGGAATTTAAATGTCTCAACCCTCAACAACCAGCGCATCCACACGATGGCTACAACTTTTAATGGGCGTCATCTGCATGGCCATGATTGCCAATTTGCAATATGGCTGGACACTCTTTGTCAACCCCATTTCTGAAAAATACGGATGGAGTCGTGCTGCAATTCAAGTTGCATTTACGATCTTCGTGTTGACAGAGACATGGCTTGTCCCAATTGAGGGCTACCTTGTCGATAAATTTGGCCCAAGCCCTGTTGTCATGGGCGGCGGCATTCTTTGTGGTATTGGTTGGGTTATGAATTCCTACGCCGACAGCTTGCCTTTTCTTTATTTTGCAGCTGCCGTTAGCGGTGTCGGTGCGGGCGCAGTCTATGGAACTTGTGTGGGTAATGCGCTCAAATGGTTCCCTGATCGCCGCGGCTTAGCGGCGGGCCTAACGGCTGCGGGTTTTGGTGCTGGATCCGCACTTACTATCATTCCCATTTCGACCATGATTAAAGTTGACGGTTATCAAGCAGCCTTCCTTTATTTCGGTATTCTTCAAGGCATTGTAGTTTTTGCAGTTTCTTTTTTCTTGAAGCGTGCGCCTGATGAGCTCTCGAAAAATGCTACTGTTGCAAGCCAGATCAATGTTCAGCAGGGCAAGCGCAATTACAAGCCAATGGAGCTGCTAAAGCAGCCTGTTTTTTGGGTTATGTACATCATGTTTGTCATGGTCGCTGCGGGCGGCTTAATGGCCACGGCACAATTAGGTCCTATCGCCAAAGACTTCATGATTGGCGACACACCCGTCAACATAATGGGACTCGTCTTACCTGCATTGACATTTGCACTTGCCATTGACCGCGTCTTAAATGGCCTGACTCGCCCTTTCTTTGGCTGGGTTTCCGATCAAATTGGACGCGAAAAAACAATGTTGATTGCCTTCTCACTAGAAGCTGTTGGTATTTTGTGTCTTTATCAATTTGGTCAAAACCCTGTAGCATTCGTCATTTTGACAGGTCTCGTCTTCTTTGCTTGGGGTGAAATTTATAGTTTATTCCCATCAACTTGCGCTGACACTTTTGGCACCAAATTTGCAGCCGGCAATGCAGGCTTGCTCTACACAGCCAAAGGCACAGCATCCCTCCTAGTGCCCCTCTCAAGTGTTCTAACAGCAGCTACAGGTAGTTGGCATGCTGTCTTCATTGTGGGCAGCATTATGAATGCCATTGCTGCGCTCATGGCATGGTACGTCTTACGTCCTATGCGTGCCAAACACATGGCTGCGAATCAATAATTCGTATCACTTAACAAGAAAAAAGGGGCGCAAGCCCCTTTTTTTTGTCTTGTGATTCTTAAACGAACCACTAAACCTCCAACCACTCCTTGCGGATGTACGCATCCCCGCGTAATGCATCGGGCGTGCCTTCAAACACGATTGCACCGTGCCCCATGACCAAACAACGATCCGAAATTTGCATCGCGATGGTTAGCTTTTGCTCGATTAACAATACAGAGACGCCGCGACGCTTGAGCTCTTGCAGATACTCGGCGACCAACTCAACAATCTTAGGTGCTAAGCCCTCTGTAGGCTCATCAATGATGATGAGGTCAGGATCTCCCATTAACGTACGGCACAGGGTAAGCATCTGCTGCTCACCGCCCGATAAAACACCAGCCTCGGTATGCTGCCGCTCCCTCAGACGAGGGAACATCTGGTACATGTCATCAAAAGACCAACGCGAGTTCTTCGCTCCGCGCTTTTGACCTAGCAATAAATTATGGTGCACGGTTAGCGTGGAAAAAATATCTCGATTCTCTGGCACGTAACCAATTCCAAGATGAGCAATTTCAAAGGCTTTGTTGCCTAGAATTTCTTTGTCATTCCAAAGAATAGAGCCTTCTCCATCAACCAAACCCATCACCGTCTTGGCCGTCGTGGAGCGTCCAGAACCATTGCGTCCAAGCAAGGCCACAATTTCGCTTTTACCCACTTCAAAATTAACGCCATGCAGCACATGGCTTTTGCCGTAGTAAGCGTGAAGGTTTTTCACTTTCAACATATCAATGTCCTCCTTGCGCATCAGCCACGGAAGAGCCAAGATAAGCCTCTTGAACCTTCGCATTGGCGCGTACAGCTTCTGGCGTATCAAAGGCCAAAATTTCCCCGTAGACGAGCACTGCAATTCTGTCAGCTAAGCCAAACACAACGCCCATATCGTGTTCAACCGTTAGTAGTGTTTTACCCACCGTGACCTCTTTAATAAGCGAAATAAACCGTGTGGTTTCGCTCTTGCTCATACCTGCAGTCGGCTCATCTAACAAAATGACACTCGCACCGCCACCAATCGTGATGCCAATCTCTAGGGCACGCTGCTCAGCATAAGTCAAATTCATCGCCAAAATATCGCGCTTTTTATCAAGCTTAATCATCGCCATCAGCTCATCCGCACGGTCATTGGCATCGTCTAAATTAGCCAAAAATTTAAAGAAGGTGTAGCGATAACCCAAACTCCAAAGCACGGCACAGCGCAGGTTTTCAAATACGCTGAGCTTCGGAAAGATATTTGTAATTTGAAAGCTGCGTGATAAACCCATGCGGTTAATCTCGTAGGGCTTTTTACCGTTGATGCGCTCGCCACCCAGCAAGATATCCCCGCTACTTGGCTCAAACCTGCCACTCATCAAGTTGAATAAGGTGGACTTGCCTGCGCCATTGGGGCCAATAATGGCGACTCGCTCGCCTGCATTGACGGACAAATTGCAACCGCGAATAATTTCGGTTTTGCCAAAACTCTTGCGTAAATCTTTTAACTCTAATGCGTACGTCATGCTAGCGCCTCCCGACGCTTAATTTCGCGTTCAATATCTGCTTGGACAGCGTCCCAATCTATTTTGAATTGCCGCCGCACACATTCAAATAAGGCGATGCCCGTCAACATCACAAAGATAGCACCAACCCACACATTCACGCTGTTGATATTTAAGGTCAAACCCAAAAATTGCAGCTCCGAGCTCACAGCAGCATTCAATTGCCAGTGGTAAATCATTTCAATCATGGCCGCCGCACCCAATAGCGCAGACATGCCGGTCACAAACAATGCTAAGTAGCTAACCCAAAGCTTGCGAAGAAAGCCGAAGGCTGCCACGCGAACATTCATCATGATGAGGCTTGCAAACCCGCCTGGCGCGTACATCACCATAAACAGAAATAGTAGCCCTAGATAGAGCAGCCAAGCTTTGGTGAATTCACTGAATAAAACAAAAGCCAATACTGACAAAATGCCGCCAATGATGGCTCCAAAGAAGAAAGTCGCACCACCTAAAAAGGTGAATAGCAATACAATCGCAGACCTTGCGCCACTCACATTCTCATACGTCACAATCTCAAAATTAAGCGCTGACAATCCGCCGCCAATGCCAGCAAAAAATCCAGAAATCATGAACGCGATATACCGCACTCTTTGCGTGTCGTAGCCTACAAACTCCACCCGTTCTGGATTATCGCGAACAGCATTCAACATCCGACCCAATGGTGTTCGAGTGAAGGCGAACATCAAACCTGTACAAACAAAGGTATAGAGCGCAATCAAGTAATAAAGTTGAATTTGCGGTCCAAACGTAATCCCAAATGATGCCCCGCCTGCCACACGGTTGCCACTCACACCCGCTTCGCCGCCAAAAAAGCTGGGGAACATCAATGCCATTGCCGCAATCAGTTCCACAATACCAAGCGTAATCATGGCAAACGGTGTGCCTGATTTTTTGACCGTCACCGAGCCAAACACGGCGGCAAAAAATAAGCCCGTAAAGCCGCCCACAATGGGAAGCAAACTCACTGGTATTGGAAGTTTGCCGCTAGTCACTAAATTAAGCGCGTGAATCGCGACAAATGCGCCAAGCCCAGAGTACACCGCCTGACCAAAACTGAGCATGCCGCCTTGCCCTAGCAAGATGTTGTAGCTCAAGCAAATGATGATCAATATGCCCATCTGGCTAAGCATGGTGTGCGATAGCGAACTCGTGAGTAACAAAGGCGCGATCAACATCACCAGCGCGTATAAAGCCCAAATGACAACGCGGCCAATATTAAGCGGTTTGAAAGTGTAAAACTGATTGTTCATATTAGCCTTCCCTTGTGCCCATTAAGCCCTTGGGCCTAAAAATGAGAATCAGCACCATAAACAGATACGGCATGATTGGCGCAATTTCGCTCACCTTGAGCACCATCACTTCATAGCCAAACGTACTTGGCGTGATGTGAAAGCCCAGCGACGTTAGCCCGCTGAGCATGGACGCATTAATACCCACCGCAAAAGTCTGCACAACGCCAATCAAAAGCGAAGCCACCAAAGCACCACCTAAAGAGCCTAAACCACCCACCACCACAACCACAAAAATAATTGACCCCACAGCCGCTGCCATACCGGGCTCTGTGACAAAAGCATTACCACCAATGACACCAGCCAAACCTGCCAGTGCTGCGCCACCACCAAATACCATCATGAATACCTTTGGCACGTTATGCCCTAAGGCCTCTACTGTTTCAGGATGCGTGAGTGCCGCTTGAATGACCAGACCAATCCGTGTTTTTTTAAGTAGCAACCAAACCGACACCAGCATCAGCAAAGCCACCAGCATCATGAAAGCACGATAAATGGGGAATTGCGTGCCATAGATCGAAAACAAAGGTCCATCCAGTTCTGGTGGGACACGGTAGTCAACAGAGGTACGCCCCCAAGTTAATTGCACTAGCTCGAGCAAAATAAACGCCAGTCCAAACGTAATCAACAACTCAGGTACATGTCCAAAAGCATGTACCTTGCGCAAGAAGTAACGCTCAAACAGCGCACCCATTAATCCCACTAGCAGTGGCGCCACCAGTAAAGCTGGCCAAAAGCCAACAAGCTGCGCTGTGGTGAATGCAAAAAATGCACCCAGCATGTAAAAACTGGCGTGCGAAAAATTGAGCACACCCATCATGCTGTAAATCAATGTTAAGCCTGAGCTGAGCATAAATAGCAGCAGCCCATAACTCACACCGTTGAGCAAGGAAATAGTAAAAAATTCCATAGCAAACTTATCTTAAAAAAATGAGGCCACTAGTGCCTCATTAAAACTCATCATCCAAGAGTCAAAAATCCCCGCCTGCGCGGGGATGACGAAGTTAAGAAGGC
>CANFCG010000002.1 GCA_947445115.1 Comamonadaceae bacterium
CACGCTCTTTGAAAAAAGGTCCATTTGTTGACCATCACTTGATGGCAAAAGTCGAAAAGGCTGTTGCTACCAAAGACAAAAAACCCGTGAAAACGTGGTCACGCCGCTCTATGGTGTTGCCCGATTTCATTGGTTTGACCATTGCCGTGCATAACGGCAAACAACACGTGCCTGTGTACGTGACTGACCAAATGGTTGGCCACAAGCTAGGCGAGTTTGCACTGACCCGGACATTCAAAGGTCATCCTGCAGACAAAAAAGTTGTAAAGAAATAAGGAAGAACTATGGAAACCAAAGCAATAGTTCGTGGTGTGCGTTTGTCTTCTGACAAAGGCCGCCTAGTAGCAGATATGATTCGCGGCAAGCGTGTTGACCTTGCACTCAATATTTTGACCTTCAGCCCACAAAAAGCTGCTGGCATTATTAAGAAGTGCTTGGACTCTGCCATTGCAAACGCAGAACACAACGACGGTGCTGATATTGATGATCTCAAAATCACGTCGATCTATGTCGAACAAGGGGCAACGCTTAAGCGTTTCTCTGCTCGTGCAAAAGGTCGCGGCAACCGTATTAGCAAACCCACCTGCCACATTTATGTGACAGTCGGCAACTGATAGGAATAGAAAGACATGGGACAAAAAATCCACCCCACCGGTTTTCGCCTGTCGGTGAGCCGTAACTGGACCAGCCGTTGGTATGCAAGCAACCGTGATTTCGCGGGCATGTTGGCAGAAGACATCAAGGTTCGTGAATATCTAAAGCTGAAGCTAAAAAATGCATCAGTGTCAAAAGTTTTGATCGAGCGTCCTGCAAAGAGCGCGCGCATCACCATTTTCTCCGCCCGTCCAGGCGTTGTGATTGGTAAAAAAGGCGAAGACATTGAATTACTCAAGAAAGAGTTGGCGGCCAAGTTGGGCGTGCCAGTTGCTGTCAATATTGAAGAAGTTCGCAAACCTGAACTTGATGCAAAATTGATTGCAGATAGCATTACGCAACAGTTGGAAAAACGGATCATGTTCCGCCGTGCGATGAAACGTGCCATGCAAAACTGCATGCGCATGGGCGCACTCGGCATCAAGATCATGTCGGCAGGCCGTTTGAATGGCATCGAGATCGCACGTACCGAATGGTACCGCGAAGGACGCGTGCCACTTCATACACTGCGTGCAGACATCGACTATGGTTTCTCCGAAGCTAAAACCACTTATGGCATTATTGGTGTCAAAGTGTGGGTTTACAAGGGTGATACTTTAGGCCGCGGCGCTAAGCCTGTGGAATTGGTTCCGCTAGAGGATGAGCGCAAGCCACGCGGTCCACGCCGTGATGGTCCTGGTAGCGATCGCCCGCGTACGCCAAGTACAGGCCGTCGCCCAATGGGAGCCAACACAGCACCAACGGATGGCAGCGACAAATCCGCTGTTTCCACAGGTGATGCAGCCATTACAACCACCGTTAAGCGCGTACGTAAAGTCGCCGCGCCAGAGTCCAGCACGAGCGCTGCACCCTCTGACGGTAAAGGAGCATAAACATGTTACAACCCGCTCGTCGTAAATATCGCAAAGAGCAAAAAGGCCGCAATACGGGCATTGCCACTCGTGGCAGTTCCGTCTCGTTTGGCGATCACGGTCTCAAGTCAATTGAGCGTGGTCGTTTGACTGCGCGCCAGATTGAGTCTGCACGTCGTGCCATTTCCCGTCACGTCAAACGTGGCGGTCGTATTTGGATTCGTATCTTCCCAGACAAGCCGATCTCTAACAAGCCTGCAGAGGTTCGTATGGGTAACGGTAAAGGTAATCCCGAGTACTACGTGGCTGAGATTCAGCCCGGTAAAGTGCTGTTCGAGATTGTCGGTGTTTCCGAAGAACTCGCGCGTGAGGCGTTCCGCTTGGCTGCTGCCAAGCTACCGCTGCGTACCACTTTTGTCAGCCGCATGATCGGCGCTTAATCAAGGAACTATCAAGATGAAAGCTGCCCAAATAAATAAAAACCTGCGCGACAAAGATGTTGCTGGCCTAACAGCTGAAGTTAAAGAGTTGCAAAAAGCGCACTTTGGCCTTCGTATGCAAAAAGCCACACAGCAACTGACTAACACTGCGTTAGTCGGTAATGCCCGCCGCGATGTTGCTCGCGCCAAGACTATTCTTGCGCAAAAACAAGCTGCCAAATAATTAAGGAATACGCAAAATGACAGAAAAAACATCTCTCACGCGCACCTTGATTGGCAAGGTTGTTAGCGACAAACGAAGCAAAACTGTGACCGTCTTGGTCGAGCGCCGCGTGAAGCACGAGCTTTACGGGAAAATTGTTGGTAAATCCAGCAAATACCACGCGCACGACGAAAATGGTTCATACCACATGGGCGATATGGTCGAGATCACAGAATCACGTCCTTTGTCCAAAACGAAAAACTGGGTCGTCACACGACTCGTTGAAAAGGCTGTGTTGGTTTAATCGCTAACGTACCTTGTGATTTATCACAGATAAAACGGCTCAAGTTTTCTTGAGCCGTTTTTGTTTTTACAATTCATCTTTAAATTTTTTATTCTGAACGGAACATATCATGATCAAAATCGGCGACACACTACCGCAGGCAACACTTATGGAATTCTCGGAAGTCGAAGGCAATGGCTGCTCGATTGGTCCAAATGCCGTGAACACAGCCACAGCGACCACTGGCAAAACGATCGCGTTGTTTGCCTTGCCGGGTGCGTTTACCCCTACCTGCTCTGCTAAACATGTACCTGGTTATGTTGAGAGCTTTAGCGAGTTCAAGGCGGCTGGAGTGGATGAGATTTGGTGCGTGAGCGTCAATGATGCATTCGTGATGGGCGCATGGGCGCGCGATCAAAAAACTCAAGGTAAGGTTCGTATGCTGGGAGACGGTAGCGCTGCTTTTACACAAGCCACAGGCCTCACGCTAGATCTGACCAGCAAGGGGATGGGGCTACGTTCCAACCGCTACTCCATGCTGATTAAAGACGGAAAAGTCGTGAGTCTTAACGTAGAAGGTCCTGGGAAATTTGAGGTTAGCGATGCCGCGACGATGCTCGCGCAAGCAAAAGCTTAAACAGCGCTGAGCCCACACAATGACGATAAAACTTCCTTTAAGAAAGGCTCGAAAAGCCATATCCAGTGTGGCTTTAATGGCTATTGCATTGACCACGATGCAAGGATGTGAAACTGTACAGACAACGCAAGCTGGTGCAGTCGGTGTCACGCGTAAACAGTCGATGGGCGTCTCCAGAGAGCAGGTCGAGCAGCAATCCTCCGTAGCCTATTCGCAGCTCAGGCAAGAAGCGGGTCAAAAGCGGACGTTAAATACAGATCCAGCCTTGTTAGCGCGCGTGCAGGGTATCGCTAAACGACTCATCCCACAGGTCGGAGTTTATCGTCCTGATGCCGTAGCTTGGAAATGGGAAGTCAATGTCTTTCAAAGCGATGAAGTTAATGCGTTCTGCATGGCTGGCGGCAAGATCGCGGTTTATACAGGGTTGATTCAGCAGCTCAAAATCACGGATGACGAGCTGGCAGCAGTCATGGGGCATGAGATTGCGCACGCGCTGCGTGAGCACGTACGCGAACAGCAATCACGGCAGCAACTATTAGGCGTTGCCGGATTTGGTGCTGTGATTGGCGGTGCACTTTTAGGCGTAAATATCGATCCCAACTTGGCGAAAAATGGCTTACAGGTGGTGTTTGGATTACCCAATAGCCGAGAAGCTGAGGTCGAGGCGGATGATATTGGCCTGGAGCTTGCCGCGCGTGCAGGCTACAACCCTAAAGCCGCGATTACGCTATGGCAAAAAATGGGAGCTTTGAGCGGCGGGAGACCACCTGCGTTTTTAAGCACACACCCATCGCCAGAATCGCGAGCAGCCGACTTGGCTCGTATGGGGCAGATTGTGCAGCCGCTGTATGACGCGGCGATTAAAACTCAGCCCAAGCGTTGAACGCTATAGGCAACAGCAAAAGCAATAGCAGCAAAGATTACAAGCGCCGTGATGCGCTGGGCAAGTTGGTCTTTGGACGCTGCTAGTGTTTGAGTCTTTGCGATGGGTATGGCCTTGTCGCCTCGAAGCATCGGCATGATCAGATTTTGTTTTTTCTTGAATAAGTAAAACAAAATGGCGGCCACATGCAAGAGCACCAGCACGATGATGATGACCTTACCCCAATGCTTGTGATAGTTTGTTGCAAGGCTAGAAGTGGCACCGCTAATAAATTTGACTAAAGGCCCTTGGGTTGCGATCTCATCATCGCTCATGAGGCCCGTAGCCACTTGTGCGCCCAATATCAAAAGCAACCCCCAAACTGATAACGAGCCTAGTGGACTGTGCCCCACCTCGTGTTCTGGCTGGTGATGGCCGCGCAAATAGCGAATGATCGTGAGCGGCGAATACAGAAACTGTTTAAATCTCGACCAATGCCCGCCAATAAAGCCCCAAACAACACGAAAAAGAAGCAAGGTGATGAGGCAGTAGCCAAGGCGTAAATGCCACGCCAAAGCGTCGCCACCGACTTCACCAGAAATAAGCGCCGAGATAACGCAAAACGCAAGCAACCAATGAAAAACACGAGTGGGCAAATCCCAAACGCGCAGCGATTGTGATGAAGAGGTGTTCGTGCTCATATTATTTAGTTGTGTAAGTTGTCGCTTCTAGCAATCTCAAGTTGATTGTCTACAGTGTCTTTGCAGTGGATTAAATTGCTGGCATGCCAGCGCTTAATCAGCCACATCACGCCAGCGACTAACAAACCAAAGACGGTAATCGCACCAAAGGATGAGAGCCCGTGACTGGTGGAATAGGTATAGCCAATGCCTAGCGACAAAATACATAGTTGCTCGTTGAAGTTTTGCACAGCAATAGATCGGCCCGCACCCATCAGGTTGTGCCCGCGATGTTGCAACAGCGCATTCATAGGAACTACCAAATAACCACCAAATGCACCCAAGAGGACAAGGAACGGTGCGGCGACCCAGACGTTGTCAATAAAATTGAGCAGCAAGATGAGCAGTCCCATGCCAATGCCCAGCGGCATGACGCTAGGCGCTTTATCTAAGCGGCAATAAAGCGAGGCGATGATGGCGCCGGCAGCCGTGCCAACAGCCACCACACCGACCAGATTAGACGCTTGCGTCGTCGTGTAGCCCAAGGCTGCAGCGCTCCACGCCAAAACGATATAACGTAAATTGCCGCTCACACCCCAAAACAAAGTTGTGGTCGAGAGTGAAATTTGCCCTAGCTTGTCTTGCCACAAGCGCTTATTACAAAGCCAAAAATCAGGGAGTAGCGTTAATAAATTTTTGGGCAAAGGGCGTGTTTCTGCGCCTGTTAATGGAATGCGTGTATTAAACCAAGCAGCAACAGCGTAGACAGCCACCAAAATACAAATGGCGGCTTCAGCAGGCGTATCGACAAAGGTATCAATCACAGGCAAATCACAAGAGAGCAAGTACTGCGAAACCGAATGGCCGACGAGTTGGCCGCCTAAGAGTACGCCCAAAATAATAGAGCCAATCGTGAGCCCTTCAATCCAGCCATTGGCTTTCACTAGCTGCGAGGCCGGTAGCAGCTCCGTCAAAATGCCATATTTGGCGGGCGAGTAAATCGCAGCGCCCAGTCCCACAACGGCATAGGCCAAGAGTGGATGCGAGCCAAACAGCATGAACAGGCACCCAGCCACTTTAATGGCATTGCTGTAGAACATTACTTGGCCTTTGGGCCGCGCATCCGCAAAAGCCCCAACGAAGGGCGCCAAGATCACATAGAACAACGCAAACATGGGCACCAAAGCCGCAGCATGCCAAGTGGGCGCATGAACGCTGCGCAGCAACTCAATTGCGACGATAAAAATGGCGTTGTCGGCAAGTGAACTAAAAAACTGCGCCGCCATGATGGTAAAAAATCCACGTTTCATAGAGGCAAGGTTATAGCACGGGGAGTCAGTAAAAATCGAAGGGGTTTACCCGTTAAACATAACGAGCGGCAATACGCCGCGCTGCAGCAACGCCCAGCCCCGCGCCTAAGCCAGCCAGCAAGATAGCCACTGTGCTGCCAAGACCATAGCCCGGCGCGAAAAGGTCAAAGCCGAGTAAGCGACCAATGCCAAACGCAACAAGCGAGCCCACCACAAAGCCAGCGGCGTCTGTCAGTCCTTCGATCCAAGGTGATTTTGATTTCATAGTGGGCGCAGTGTACAGCCTTCACCTCACTCCACGTACACTTGAGAGATGGTCGATGTCAATAATTCCCGCCCCATTCTTGCAAGCATTCATTTAGATGCGCTACGCAGCAACTTGGTTCGCATTAAAACCGCTACCGCCTTGGCGGGGGATGCGAAAGTATGGGCAGTCGTTAAAGCCAATGCCTATGGGCATGGCGTACGGCATATTTTTGAGGGTCTACGCGCTGCGGATGGCTTTGCGTGTCTTGACTTGACCGAGGCAGAGGCCTTGCGTCGCATGGGCTGGCGCGGCCCGATTCTTTTGCTAGAGGGTGCATTTAACGCCCGCGACTTAGAAGTTTGCTCGCGTCTTCAACTTTGGCATGTTATTCACTGCGAGGCGCAGATTGACTGGCTCGCAGCGCATAAAACCAACGAGCCGCAGCGCGTCTTTTTGAAGCTCAATTCGGGTATGAATCGCCTAGGCTTCAAACCTGCACAGTATCGTGCGGCCTATGCTCGGCTCGCCATACTCTCGCAGGTTGCCGAAGTTTCGCACCTCACGCACTACAGCGATGCGGATAGCAATGACGCGCAAGGTGCGGCCTTCGTGGCGCGGCAATGGGACGTATTTCAAAGAGCAACACAAGACTTGGATGGCGAGTGTTCGCTGGGCAATAGCGCGGCCACGCTGCGTACGGCACAGCGATCAGGCGACTGGGTGCGCGCTGGTGTGGCGCTGTATGGCGCTGCGCCAGACTATCCTGTAAAAACCTGCACAGACTGGGGTTTGCAGCCCGCCATGACTTTGTCGAGCAGCGTGGTCAGCGTGCAAGATTTAGCGGTGGGCGACAGCGTGGGCTATGGCAGCACGTTCGTGGCCGATCGCCCCATGCGTATTGGCACCGTCGCCTGCGGCTATGCGGATGGCTACCCACGCAGCGCTGGCAACGCGAGCGGCGGCGCGCCTGTGCTGGTGGATGGGCAACGTACGCATACGCTTGGGCGCATCAGCATGGACATGCTCGCCGTTGACCTCACGCACCTGCTCAGCAGTGGTTTTGGTAGCCGCGTCACGCTGTGGGGACGCGCCGACGCGTCGCGTGCGGACAGTACTGTGCTATCTATAGACGAAGTGGCCGCTGCTGCCGGCACGATTAGCTACGAGCTCATGTGCGCGGTTGCGCCGCGTGTTCCTTTTGTTGTGATGGAATAAGGAGTCACCCATGCTTTGGATCAAATCTCTGCACATCGTTTTTATTGCTTCATGGTTTGCTGTTCTATTTTATTTGCCGCGCATTTTTGTCAATTTGGCGCAAATTGAGCCTGTCAGCAGCGCGGAGTACCAACGCCTCATTGGCATGGCACAGCGCTTACTTCGATTTGGAACGATTTTGGTCATTCCTTCATTAGGATTTGGACTCTGGCTGTGGGCGATCTATGGGATTGGCGCCGGGCAAAGCTGGTTCTACGCCAAGATGGTGGTGGTCGTGCTGGCACTTGGCTACCACCACGCTTGCGGCGCTATCTTGCGAAAGTTCAAAAATACGCAAAACACACGCAGCCAAAAATGGTTTCGCTGGTTCAACGAAGTGCCTGTGCTTCTAATGCTGGTTGCCGTGGTACTGGTTGTGGTTAAGCCACAGTTCTAAATTTCACTCAGCGCGCACGCAAAAACATGGCACGCCTGCAAGCCACACGGACAGAAGCCTCTGGGCTTGCCTTTCCGCTAGTCCTTGTTTACTGTGGGCTGGTGGCTTATGCTAGTTTGTATCCGTTTGTGGGTTGGCAATCGCAAGGCGTGATGCCGTGGGCTTTTGTGCTTGCACCGCTACCGCGTTATTGGAGCGGCTTTGATGTCGCTATCAACGTATTGGGCTACATGCCGTTGGGTTTTTTGCTTGCGGTGGCTTGGCGCGGCGCCAGCAAGCCCCGCCCAGCTTGGTTTACTGTGCTAGGCGCATTACTACTCTCCTTTGCGATGGAAGCATTGCAAACCTATCTTGCGCCCCGTGTAGCCTCTAATGTCGATTGGGCGCTCAACACTCTCGGCGGCGCTTTGGGCGGGATGCTGGCTTGGATGGCAGACAGCCTAGGACTTTTGCAAAGTTGGTCGCGCTTTCGTGGCCGTAGCTTTGCAGGCGGCTCTGGTTTTGCTTTGGGGCTTTTATTGCTGTGGCCGTTGGCCTTACTGTATCCAACGCCTGTGCCACTTGGGCTTGGGTCTGGATTGGGGCAGTGGCTGGAGCTGGACACGCAAGTGCTATCCGACAGAGCCGAGTCCGCCATCATTTCCTTGGGGCTTGTGGTGCCGCTTTTGATGAGCTATGCCGTCACGCCCAAACTCTTGCACCGTGCCCTTGCTTTGGCTTTGATGGTGATCGCCGCGCTAGGCGTCACCACGCTATCCAATGGCCTTAGTTTTGGCCCCGAGCACGCAACCGTATGGTTGCACGAGCAATCCTTATGGGGGCTGTGGGTTGGCGTGGCTGTTGGCGCATTGCTGCTGCCCACAACACGCCGGCTGTGCTGGGCGCTGGCTTTTTTGCTGCTAGTGCCGCAGCTTTTATTGCTTGGCATCATGGCCCCCGATCCGTATTTCACCCAGACGCTCAGCATTTGGGAGCGCGGTCACTTCATCCGCTTTTATGGTGCCACGCAGTGGCTGGGGCGGCTCTGGCCGTACGCAGCGCTGGCGCTCATCATCTCTAACATCACTTGGCCGCGCAAAAATTAAAATAGATCTATGACGACATCCTCACCCAAACCATTCCAAAAGCAATATTACGAACGCCACATCTTTTTTTGCCTAAACGATCGCGACAAAAGCAAAGGCGAAGATGCCTGCGCACACCACAACGCCAACGATGCATTCACGCATTGCAAACAAGCCGTTAAAAATGCAGGGTTGGCGGGGGAAGGCAAAGTGCGCGTCAACAAGGCGGGTTGCCTAGACCGCTGTGCGGGCGGCCCGATTGCCGTTGTGTACCCCGAAGGCGTGTGGTACAGCTACGTCGATACGCACGATATTGATGAAATCGTCGAAAGCCATTTGAAGAGCGGTAAAGTCGTGGAGCGACTCGTCACACCTGCTGGCGTGGGGCGCTAAGACTCACCGCCTTGATGAACGCTCTCAAAATTTATTTGCAACCTGCTAGCCTCAGGATGCTGGCGCTGGGCTTCTCAGCGGGCTTGCCTTACTTGCTCGTCTTTGGCACGCTCAGCTTTTGGCTACGAGAAGCGGGCATTGATCGCAAGACCATAGGCTTGATTTCTGCGACTGCCCTTGCCTACGCTTTTAAGTGGACATGGTCGCCTTTGGTCGATCGGCTGCGCCTGCCTTTGATAGGACATTTAGGGCGCAGGAGGTCGTGGTTGTTACTGGCGCAACTGGGTGTCATGGCGGGTTTGGCAGGCATTTCGGTATCGGATCCCAAGCAATCCTTAAGCTTTGTTGTGGGCTGCGCATTGCTGGTGGCCTTTGCCTCGGCCACGCAAGATATTGCACTAGATGCATTTCGCATCGAGTCCGCAGAAGAGTGTATGCAAGCGGCCTTAGCGGCCAGCTACCAAGCGGGCTATCGCCTCGCCATGATGTGGGCAAGTGCGGGCGTTTTATGGATAGCCGCAAGAGCTGAAGTCGCCAATCCGCAAAACTACGATAGCGCCGCATGGGGACTGGCTTACGGCGTGATGGCGGCCTCTATGTTGGTGGGGGTGCTGATCACGGTGTACACCAAAGAGCCCGCTGCTGCAGTCGAGCTTGACGCATCGCAGTCGCTGGGCGTTTGGTTTCAAGATGCCGTGATTGCTCCATTTGCGGAGTTTTTTAAACGCAACGGGCGCAATGCTGTGCTGGTGCTCTTGCTCATTGGTTGCTACCGAATCAGCGACATTGTGATGGGCGTCATGGCCAACGCCTTTTATGTGGACATGGGGTACAGCAAGTTAGAGGTCGCCAACGTCACCAAAATCTACGGCCTCGCTATGACCTTGCTGGGAGCCTTTGTGGGCGGGGCTTTAGCGCCAAAACTAGGGGCAGGCAGCAAAGGCGTGATGCGCTTAATGATGTTGGGCGCGGTGCTCTCAAGCGCTACCAATTTATTGTTTGCATGGCTCAGCACACGTGGGCACGATGTAACCGCACTCACAGCGGTTGTATCGGCTGACAACTTGGCCGGCGGGCTGGCAAGCGCTGCGTTTATTGCTTATCTGTCGAGCCTGACTAACGTTCAATACACAGCGACACAGTACGCATTGTTTAGCTCGCTTATGCACTTGCTGCCAAATGCTGTAGCGCTCAACTCGGGGTATTTTGTTGATAGTCATGGCTACGCCACGTTCTTTAACAGTACCGCGCTAATGGGCTTGCCTGTTCTGGTATTGGTTTGGTTGGCGGCGCGGAGGCAGAGCCAAGCTGACTCACCGCCCCGCAGCTAGCTTCTCAAGCTTCAAACCTTTAGCGGTGCGAGGAGGAAACCCCTTCCATGCGGCGGGATCAAAGTAAGCATCCATTGCTGCGTCGGTCTTCAGATATTTGCCAAGCCACGCCGTGATGTAGTGCTCGGCAATATTATTCATGCGCACGGTGTCCCACACCGCATCAATGTAGTGGTTGGCCATCGTTGCACCTGTCTTAGGGTCAACCGATTGAGCCTCTAACGGAACGGGCATGGGCGCTGCGGCGTTGTGATTGGCGTTTTCAAACGTGAGCAGCGTGCGGTCAACGCTGCTTGCGCCTTGCCAAATGGCGCGGATGTTGTCGTAGACAGACACATCATCCACCGAGCCTGCCATCATGAGCATAGGGACTTTGATGCCAGCTAAGCTTTTTGCATCGAATACGCCGCGGTTGTGACCCCAAGGCGCAATCGCGACGACGGTTTTAATGCGCTTATCAAACAAGGCTAGGTGCGAAGCGCTACCCGCCAAATGCACACCCAACGCACCGTGCGGGACGATGACGGGCGCTTCGGTCGAGTCCACTGCTTTTTGCGTCACACCCGCGCCCGCAGTGATGACCGCGCCATAGCCGCCCATCGAGTAACCAATCACCGCTGTGCGGTCAGTATCAACTTGGCCATATAAAAACGAAGTCGACTCCTTCGCAAGCCGTGCCATCGCATTCAAAACAAAGACTTGATCGAGTGGTCGATTGACAAGCGTAGAGGCAAAGCCGCGAGGGCCGAGCGCATCGTAGGTTGAATCGGTGTGGTCAATCGACGCGACCACGTAGCCTTTGGATGCAATGTTCTCGGCAATGGGTGAGAGCAAAAATCGGTTGCCAGGAAAACCGTGCGAAATAATCACAAGCGGGAATGCCGCCCCCGCTGCTGGCGCCGCATCCCGAACAGCGAGACCTTGCAAACCCACTTCAGTTTTGCCATCGCGCACCAACGCACGAAGCGTGGTGCTGCCAGCCGCCCCTTGTGCGGCTGGATACCAAACTTCTAAAGTGATCGGGCGGTTGTAGCGCGGCATTGCTTCTGACTTTGGCGCCTTCGGGTCAACTTGCAGCATGTCAATTTGATTCGGATTGACAACCTGCACGGTGCGCACCCCAATAGTTTGCGTGCCATAGGCCGCAAGCGCGGGCGCGTCTGCTCGGATAGTGTTAATACGATTTTGCGCCAACAAATGGGTTGTAGATAACGTAGTGATTGTCAAAATCATCACCTTTAAAAAAAGCTGCTGCATGGTGTCTCCGTTGTAGTTGTTGTCATGATACAGAGTCCGATAAACCTTGCCCATATTCGCGAAGCCGCATCAGCACGGTCTTTCTAGCCAAATCAGACTCCAAAGCCTTACCCAGTGTGGCTTGCAGCCCAACTTCTATTTTTTCGATCTCTTCAAAATAGCTTTTTAAAGTTCGCGCATTGCCAGTGCCATCAACCAAGCGGCTACGGCAATGTTCACTCCACGCAGTTTGCTCTTCGCCATTCAAGCTTTGCGGGAAGTTGCGTGCGCGGTAGCGCCAAAACACTTCATCCAAACGCGGATCATCAAACGCTGGCAAACGTTTACCAAGTTGATCGGGGGTGGTGGTTGCCAGCTTTTGCTGCTGCGCCAGTGCGCGTCTATCCACATCATTGATAAAGCCATCGTAGAGCGCTTCGTCCACATCAGGCGGCGTGTTGTTGTCGCTGGCAGGACGTTTGAAAACCTCGTTCCACACGGCACTCATATCAGGTAAAGCCCTTGCTAGTTGTGCCTCACCGAGGCATTGCTCTAAATCAATGCTCCATTTTTTTTGAAGCGCAGGCGTGAGTGTCTTGAGGTTACCCAGTACAAACGGCGACTTGTTTAGATGCACGGTTTTGATGGGCAAGCGCACCACCCCCACTGGCAAATCATCTTGCTTAGTAAACATGCGCTCGCGGATTTGCTCAGACTTCAAGTCCGCCAAAACCGAAGGCAAGTCAGCATCGACGCACAAATCCCAAGCAATGATTTCGTTCTTGTTGGTCGGATGCGTCGCCAACGGCCACATCACCGCCATGCAGCCGCGCTCGGCAGGGAACATGCCACTGACGTGGATAAAAGGCTTGGCAAACATTTGCACGCTTGGCAGATTCATCTCCTGCATCACACGGTCTTTTTTGTGCAACGCCAAATAAAAATCGAACAGCTTGGGCTGCAGGGTTTTAATCAGCCGCGCCAGCGCGATTGTGGCACGCACGTCGCTCACCGCATCATGCGCGGCTTCGTGTGCGATGTCATTCGCCTTGGTTAGCATCTCCAGTTTGAAGCGCGGTTTACCGTCCGCGTCCACTGGCCAGTTGATGCCGTCAGGCCGCAGCGCATAAGTGGCGCGAACCAAATCTTGCACATCCCAGCGCCCGCACTGGTTGCGCCATTCGCGCGAATACGGATCGATCAGATTACGCCAAAACAAATTGCGCGTCACCTCGTCGTCAAAACGGATCGTGTTGTAACCCACGCCAATCGTGCCTTGCGCTCCAAGCGCCTCTTCAATGCGCCGTGCAAATTCAGGCTCAGGGATGCCACGCTCTTGGCAGCGCTGCGGCGTAATCCCAGTCAGCAAACACGAGGTCGGATCGGGCAAGTAGTCGGCATGCGGCTGGCAATACAGCTCAATCGGCTCGCCAATTTCATTCAAATCCGCGTCTGTGCGAATCCCCGCAAACTGCGCAGGTCGATCACGGCGCGTGTTCAGTCCGAAGGTTTCGTAGTCGTGCCAGAGGAAGGTGTGGGTGCTGGAGGTGTGTTTATTCATCCCAACCCTTATCCTAGCCCTTTAACCAAATTAATAGCCTCTTCCACGCGTTCCACGCCGTGAATCGTGAGACCTTCGAAATCATTTTTGGCTGCGCCCCCTTTGCCGAGTTTTGGCATATTGGCTTTGGGCACCACCGCCACCGAGAACCCCAGCTTCGCGGCTTCTTTCAGACGTTCTTGTCCACGCGGGGCTGGGCGGATTTCGCCTGCTAGTCCGATTTCGCCGAAGGCTAAAAAGCCTTTGGGTAGAGGCTTGCCGCGCAGGGATGACGTGATGGCTAGCAGCACCGCCAAGTCAGCCGCTGGCTCGGAAATGCGCACGCCGCCTACCGCGTTGACGAACACGTCTTGGTCGCCGCAGGCCACGCCCGCATGGCGGTGGAGAACGGCTAGCAGCATCGCTAGGCGGTCGCGGTCTAGGCCTACGGATAAGCGGCGTGGGCTGTTGCCGCCGCCGTCCACCAGCGCTTGAATTTCGACCAAGAGCGGGCGCGTGCCCTCTAGCGTGACCATGACGCAGGAGCCTGGCACAGGCTCTGGGTGCGTACTTAGGAAGATAGCGCTGGGGTTGCTCACGCCTTTGAGTCCCTTTTCCGTCATGGCAAAGACGCCGATCTCATTCACCGCACCGAAGCGATTTTTGATGGCTCTGATAAGCCTGAAGTTGGAATGCGTGTCGCCTTCAAAGTACAGCACGGTGTCCACCATGTGCTCCAGTACGCGCGGCCCCGCCAGTGCGCCTTCTTTGGTGACGTGCCCGACCAACACCACGCCAATGCCCGTGGCTTTGGCCATGCGGGTCAGGTGCGCGGCGCATTCACGCACTTGCGCCACCGAGCCTGGGGCGCTGGTGAGTTGATCGGAGTACATCGTTTGGATGGAGTCGATCACCGCGATGTTGGGTTGCTCATGATTCAGCGTACTGAGGATTTTCTCTAAGCCAATCTCTGCCATCACCTGCACGCGCGAGCCGTTGATGCCAAGCCGCTTGGCACGCAGCGCGACCTGTGCGCCGCTTTCCTCGCCCGTCACGTAAAGCGTTTTGAGTCCAGCGCGTTGTAGGCTGTCTAAGGCTTGCAGCAGGAGCGTGGACTTACCAATGCCAGGGTCGCCGCCAATCAGCACCACGCCGCCTTCGACCATGCCGCCACCCAGCACGCGGTCTAGCTCATCGAGACCTGTGGGTGTGCGGTCAAAGTCTGCGGCTTCAATGTCCGCAAGCGCGACAAGTGCCGTGGTTGGCGCAAGCCCTGTGCGGCCTGCTGCTCCGTAGCTGGTTTGGCTTAAGCGGTTTTTAGATTCGCTGGCAGCGGGCGGGGCAACGCTCTCCACCATGCTGTTCCAAGCGCCGCAGTGCGGGCATTTGCCTGCCCATTTGCTGGACGTGCCGCCGCAGTCATTGCAGGTGAAGATGGTTTTGTCCTTTGCCATCGTGGCTATCCGAACTGAGCGCCAAGCTCTTTGGCACGTGCCGCCGCCGCTTGCATGGCCGCGACAAACTCAGATTTAACTTGCTTGACTTCCATGTGCGTGAGCGCCGCATAGGTCGTACCGCCCTTGCTGGTGACGCGCTCGCGAAGTGTTGCTAGCGGCTCAGTCGATGCGGTTGCTAATGCCGTGCTGCCCGCGAAGGTGGCGGTGGCAAGGCTTCTAGCTTGTGCTTCCGAGAGACCCATACCCAATGCGGCTTCCACCATAGCTTCTAAAAAATAAAACACATACGCAGGGCCAGAGCCTGAAATGGCGGTGACGGCATCTAGCTTGGCCTCATCATCAAACCAGAGGTGCTGGCCCGTCACGCCAATGACAGCATCCACCAAGGCGCGATCCATACCTGTTGTGCCTTCCCGAGCAAAAAGGCCCGTAATGCCTTGTCCAATAAGGGCTGGCGTGTTGGGCATGGCACGAATCACGCGCTCGGTGCCTAGCCATGCGGCAATCGATCTGCTCGTCACGCCCGCCGCGACGCTGAGGTGCAAAGCGTCTTTGGTATGCGTTGCAACGGGCGTTGCTGCCTCTTTAAATGATTGAGGTTTCACTGCCCATACGACTAAATCGCACCTCGTCAAAGTCTTATCGGCTGTGGCTTCTGCGGCAATACCAAAGTCTGATTGCAGTTTGGTGCGGGTAGCCTCGAACGGCTCAACGATGGTGAACTGCGCGGGTAACATTTTCGCTTTGAGTAGGCCTCCAATGATGGCGCTGGCCATATTGCCGCCACCAATGAAGCCGATGTGTGTTTTAGCAAGGTGTAAACTGCTGTCAAGTTGATTGTTCGTAGTCATAGTTATAGAAAGTTATCCAATGAAGCCGTCTCTTAAGTGGTTGATTATCTTGCTAAGTGCTCATACTTTATTGACGCCCGCGGGTGTGTTTGCGCAAGATGGCGTCAGTGTGCCGCTTAAAGGATTCGCTGCGACCAATGTACCCAACTCACCTAACGACATTGTGTTGGGGCAATCTGTGCCATTGACGGGCTCGAATGCAGATATTGGCCGCGATATGCGCGATGGCGCACTAGCGGTGTTTGCCAAAGCTAACGCGAGTGGGGTACTTGGCGGACGCAAAATCCGTCTCGTGACGCTGGATAACGCCAATAACCGTGTACGCGCTTTAGAGAACACCAAGCAACTGCTGGATTCAGACAAAGTGGTTGCGCTGTTTGGATATAACTCGGCCACCACGTCGTTAGATGCCTTGCCGTTGGTGAAGCAAAACAGCATGGCGATGTTTTCGCCGTTTACGGGCTCATCCAGTGCACGAAATCACCCCAACGTGTTTACGATTCGCGCGTCTTATGAGGAAGAGGCGGCCAAAATCGTGACGCATCAAAAAAGTTTAGGGGCGACGAAGGCGGTCATTTTTTATTATGACGACGAAGCGGGTAAGGCGAACTTGGAGTCTGTTGCTGGTGCATTTGAGGCCACAAGCAAACCTCGGGCATTAGCAATTAAACGCAACACCAAGCTAGACGCGAGCGCCTTTGCTGCGGTTTTAAAAGATCCGCCGCACTATGTGCTGGCGACGACGCAGTACAGCGTTGTCGGTGACTTTTTAAAAATCGCAACTGCTGCGGGTGCCAACATCCCAGTTGCCGCCGTGTCTTTCGTGAATCCCGACGAATTGGCAGAGACGTATGGCGATGTTGCCCGTGGCACTATCGTCTCGCAAGTGGTTCCTGCGCCGCGCGGCTCTTTGCTGATCAGCAATGCGGCACTCAAAGATTGCGCGGCAACGTTGGCTGCTTTTAGTGGGGCAAAACTCAACTACACGTCTTTAGAGTCGTGTTTGGCCGCCAAAACGCTGGTGCGTGTGATTCAAAAAGTGGGTGCGTCTAGGGTGACTCGGGTTGCGCTGTTGCATGGTTTAGAAGGTGCTGGCCGTCTTGATTTAGATGGCTATGTGCTGAATTTCAGCAAAGGCAATAGTGGCAGTAGCTTTGTGGATTTGACGATTCTGTCTAGGGGCAATCATTTCTCACGTTAACGGCATCGTATGAGCTACATCCTAGCGTTTGACCAAGGTACCACTAGCTCGCGGGCTATTGTTTTTGATAGCGCGGGTCAACCGGTCGCCTCGCATGCGAATGAGTTCCGACAAATTTTTCCACAAGCGGGCTGGGTGGAGCATGACGCCAACGAAATCTGGCGAAGCCAGTTGTCGGCAAGCCTGACTAGTCTTGGTTTGCTGGCCAGTACCCACGGCGAAGCCGTACTGAGTCAAGTCTCTGCGATAGGCATCACCAATCAGCGTGAAACCACAGTGCTGTGGGATCGCAGAACAGGCGAGCCTGTGTGCAATGCCATCGTGTGGCAAGACAGACGTACCGCCAGCTACTGTGAGGCACTTAAGAAAGCAGGCAAAGCCAAAACGATTCAAAAAAAAACGGGGCTTGTGTTGGACGCTTATTTCTCCGCAACCAAGTTGGCGTGGCTACTGGATAACGTGCAGCATTTGGGCGTGAGTGCAAGAGTGCGCGCTGAGCAAGGCGAGCTGTGCTTTGGCACGATTGACAGTTGGCTGATCTATAAGCTAACCGCTGGCAAGGTACATGCCACAGACGTTAGCAACGCCTCGCGCACGATGCTGTTCAACATTCACACATTGCAATGGGATAAAGAGTTGCTCAAACTTTTTAATATCCCTGAGTCGGTGTTGCCAAACGTGGTAGCTAGCTCGGGTGTGCTGGGCGAGACGGATGCAGCGCTGTTTGCGTCCGTGGGATTAAAGCGTTCTATCCCGATTGCAGGTGTGGCGGGCGATCAACAAGCTGCCACCTTTGGGCAGAACTGCTTTGCCCCTGGCACCGCTAAAAACACTTACGGCACGGGCTGCTTCATGCTTATGAATACGGGGGTCAGGGCCGTCGCTTCAAAAAATAAATTACTCACCACCATTGGCTGGCAAGCCACGCTGGATAAGGCTTCCAAGCCAGCCTACTGCCTGGAGGGTTCGGTGTTTATGGGTGGTGCAACGGTGCAATGGCTGCGTGATGGCTTGCAAATTATTGCCAAGGCATCCGACGTGGAAGCCTTGGCGGCTAGCGTGCCTGATACAGATGACTGCTATCTTGTTCCCGCTTTTACGGGACTGGGCGCGCCGCATTGGGATGGTTTTGCTCGCGGCACGCTGGTGGGTATGACGCGCGGCACGACTCGGGCGCACATTGCGCGTGCGGCGCTAGAGGCGATTTGCCTGCAAAGCGCGGATGTGTTCTCTGCCATGCAGGCGGACTCGGGCATTGCGCTGTCAGAATTGCGCGTGGACGGCGGCGCAACGGCCAATCATTTACTCATGCAGATGCAGGCGGATGTGCTGGGCGTACCCGTGATTCGCCCCGTTGTGACGGAGACGACGGCGCTGGGGGCAGCTTATTTGGCGGGGCTTGCGGTAGGTGTGTGGCGCGATGCGGCTGAGCTGTCTAGTCAATGGGCAGTCGACCAACGCTTTGAGCCCTTGTGGACGGACAGTCAGCGCCGCGCCAAGATTGCTCGATGGGATGAGGCGGTTAGTCGTAGCCGCGCATGGATTCCCGCCTTCGCGGGAATGACGGCGTCATGACACAACCACTTTCTCGCGAACAATCGTTTGCCAAACTAAAGGCGCAATCCCGCTTTGATGTGATTGTGATTGGTGGTGGCTCGACGGGGCTGGGTGTCGCTTTGGACGCAGCTGCGAGGGGGTTGTCGGTGGCGCTGTTCGAGTCACACGATTTGGCATCGGGCACGTCGTCGCGCTCGACTAAGTTGGTACATGGCGGCGTGCGTTATTTGGCACAAGGGCATATCCCACTGGTGCGCGAGGCACTGCGCGAGCGCAGCACCTTGCTGCATAACGCCCCGCACAACGCGCATCCGCTTACCTTTGTGATGCCGAGCTTTCAGTGGTGGGAAAAGCCTTTTTATGGCGTGGGACTAAAGGTGTATGACGCCTTGGCAGGTTCGCACGGTTTGGGTGCGACTGCTTTTTTATCGAAAAAAGAAACACTAGATGCCTTGCCGGGTGTTCGCTCCCAAGGCATCACCGGAAGTCTTACGGGCGGCGTTCGGTATTTGGATGGGCAGTTCAACGATGCGCGTTTGGCGATTGATTTAGCCCGAACGGCGGCAAGCTTGGGAGCGCTGATTTTTAACTATTGCGACGTGCTGGGACTGATCGAAGACGCTGGACAAGTGGTGGGCGTGCGCGTGGTGGACAAGGAAGCCGAGCAAAGCTACAACGTTCAAAGTGGCTGCGTCATTAACGCAGCAGGCGTGTGGGCGGATGCGCTGCGAGGCGAGGGCAACAAGCAGCCGGCGGGAAAGTTGGTCGAGCCCTCGCGCGGCGTGCACTTGGTAGTGAGTCGTGATTTCATGCCAACTGACTCAGCCATGTTGATTCCCAAAACCCGCGACGGTCGGGTGCTGTTTATCGTGCCGTGGTTAGGGCATTTGATTTTGGGGACAACGGATACGCCTGTGCTGGACGCGCCGCGCGAGCCGCACGCTGATAAAGTGGACGTGGACTTTATTTTGGGCGAGGCGGCTCACTATTTGGAGCGAGCGCCAACGCGTGACGATGTTCTGAGTTGCTGGGCGGGATTGCGCCCGCTGGTGCAAAACGCGGCTGCGGGCGCAACTGCTGCGGTGAGTCGCGAGCATACGGTAGAGATCGCGGCCAACGGACTCATCACAGCCGTGGGTGGTAAGTGGACGACTTACCGCGCCATGTCCGAGGATGTGCTGTTGCATGCGATTGCGGCGAAGCGATTGCCTGCGGGTACGATAACCGCGTCAGTGACTGGGAATTTGCCGATTTTGGGCGCGGATAGTCCATGCAATACGCCTGATTTAGAGATGGCTGCTGATCCGAGCTTTGTCCGGTTCGCGATTAAACACGAATTTGCTAGATGTGTGGAAGATGTGCTCGCTCGACGTTCTCGAGCATTATTTTTGAACGCAGCCCGGGCTGAGAAATTAGCACCCGCTGTTGCGACAGAGCTTACGCAGCAAGGCTTGCGAGCTGGTGATGTCGCCTCGTTCATTCTGCTCGCTAAGCAATATCAGCGCTGCCCCTAAATAAGGATAACAAAAAGGCTACAATCGCGCGCGCCCTGGCTTTATTCGCCTTAATTGAAACTCTGGTCTCCAACATGAAAACTCCTGCTAAAGCAGAAAAAAAAGTCGCTCCCGTTAAAAAAATTGCGGTTGCGAAAAAAGAAGCATCAATCAAAAAACCTGCGCCAGCGCCCGTTACCCCTATTGGTTTGGCGACTGCGCTGGCCAAGCCGCCTAAGGTGCGCAAGGGGGCCGATAAAAACTATGTGGCGCCGCCTACGGCTGTACAGGTTCAAACTTCGGCCAAGCTGGTTCATACGCCCATGTCCATGGGGCAAGCGCTTAATCCAGCGGTCATTCCCGCTGCGATTAAAAAGAATGTCAAATTAGTGAACAACTGGAAGACGAAACCCGCTGCCGAATTGACGGATGCCGAAGTCATCGCCATGCCGGATGAAGAATACATGAAGAAAACGCAACTCGCGTTTTTTAAACACAAACTCACAGAGCTACGTGATGGCGTACTCAAAAATGCAAGCGATACCACCGAAACGCTGCGTCATGACACCACGGTAGTGCCTGATCCGACAGACCGAGCCACCATTGAAGAAGAGCATGCCCTTGAGCTACGCACGCGTGACCGTGAACGTAAACTACTCAAAAAAATCCAGCAATCGCTAGGCCGTATTGAGCAAGATGATTATGGCTATTGCGACGAAACAGGCGAGCCTATTGGCGTGAGTCGCTTAATTGCGCGTCCAACGGCTACGCTGTCTCTTGAAGCCCAGCAGCGCCGCGAACTTAAACAAAAAATGTTTGGAGATTAATGTCGCTGGAGAGCAAACAACATGCTGACTTAGTGCGGCACCGCGAGTTCAACGCATTGCGTCGGCTCATGGGGCGGCGTAATCCGCAAAGTCGTTTGAGTCTTCCCGCTGGCGCAGCAACGCAAATTAGTCGATTTGAGTCCACACAGGCCATTAGCCAGATTGATGCGCTAGAGCTGCAGATGAGTCAGCAGTTAATGGGCACTCACCAGCAGGGCGATTTTGGCCATACACGCATTGCACCTTTAAGTGAGGCATTGGCCGCAAAACCAATGCGCAGCCTTGAAGCCGGCCCTGTCAAAGACGCGGCTGAGCATTTTGCAAACGATCGCATTTTGCAGGCGCAAATGGTGCTGGAGCAAGCGATTGGCGAGCGTGGTTTGCAGCATGACCATACGCCGACATGGCTTGCTTTGCTTGATTTTTGCCGAGCCACCAATCAGCCCGATCGTTTTGAAGCCTATGCGCTCGATTTTTCTGTGCGCTTTGGGCGCTCTACGCCCCCTTGGATTTCGTTGCCGCACCAAGCGGAGTTGGCGAGCCGTGAGCGTGCGCCCATGACAGCATCGCTGAAAGGCACGAGCCGAGCCGATTGGAAGGCGCCTTTGTTGCTGACACGCGTTGAGATCCAAGCGCTCCAAGTGTGTATTCAAGAGGCTCATCGAACGTCTAGACAACTAGTCATAGATTGGCATGATCTTGTGCAGGTAGAAGCTGCTCAATGGGCGGAGCTTCAACTTGTTTTAGAAAGCTTGGCCTCTTCATCGCTGCATTGCACGGTGCACGGTGCAGCGATGCTAGAGCATGTTTTTGATGCAAGCAGTGCGCAGATGATGCTTGCGAACTTGGCGTTATTGCGCTGTCAAAATCGGGCGCAAGCGTTCGAGGATTTGGCGATGGACTATTGCATGAAGTTTGAGGTGTCCCCCCCAGATTGGCATCTTCCGCTATGCCGCTTTGAATCGCCAGATTTGCCACTGGTAACGCCAAGTGAGCCAGTGACCGAGTTGTTGGTGCCTGAGCTTTACGGTGTGCTGGAGGGTGGCCACGCGATGAGTTCCATAAAGGCGTTAACGGTAGCTAGCGATTTAGTGATTCGCTGTGATCGATTGGTTCGCTGTGACGCTGTGGCGACGGTCGCTTTGGTGCGCTGGGCGGAGGCTGCGAAACAGCAAGGTCACCGAGCGGAGTTTAAAAATGTGCACCGCTTAATTGAATCCTATTTTGCAGCACAAGGTTTGACCCAGCATGCCAAAGTGACGATTCGCAGAGATTGATTGAGAAAAAAAGAATATGTCCTTAGACCCCAACCACCATCGTGCAGACAGCATGTACGGCACCACGATTCTTTCGGTGCGCCGCGAAATCACCAACCCAGACGGTACTAAACAATGGAGCGTTGCATTAGGCGGCGACGGCCAGGTCACGCTGGGCTCCATCGTCATCAAATCCACGGCACGCAAAATCAGGAGATTGCATCACGACAAAGTGTTGGCTGGTTTTGCGGGCGCTACCGCTGACGCATTCACCTTGTTCGAGCGTTTTGAAGCCAAGTTAGAGAAGCACCAGGGTCACTTGGTACGCGCTGCGATTGAGCTGACCAAAGATTGGCGCACGGACCGCGTGCTGCGTCGCCTAGAGGCAATGCTGGCGGTGGCCGACAGTACGGCGTCCCTCATCATCACGGGTAATGGCGACGTGCTAGAGCCCGAGCACGGTATTGTGGCGATCGGTTCTGGTGGTGCGTATGCGCAGGCCGCGGCTAAGGGGATGCTGGATAACACGGAGTTGTCCGCTGCGGAGATTGTTAAAAAATCGCTCACCATTGCGGCCGATTTGTGCATCTACACAAACCATAACCACATCATCGAAACCCTCTGACCGTCATTCCCAAGCCACATTGTCATTCCCGCGTAGGCGGGAATCCATGCCTCCCTGAACTATGTCATCACTTACCCCGCAACAAATCGTCACCGAGTTAGATCAAAACATCGTAGGTCAAAATGCCGCCAAGCGTGCAGTAGCGATCGCCCTTAGAAATCGCTGGCGCAGAAGCCAAGTCGAAGGCGAGATGCGGCAAGAAATTACGCCAAAAAATATCCTCATGATTGGACCCACAGGCGTGGGAAAAACCGAGATTGCACGCCGTTTGGCAAAGCTTGCCGATGCGCCATTTATCAAAGTTGAAGCTACCAAATTTACCGAGGTGGGTTACGTTGGCAAGGACGTGGATAGCATCATCCGCGACTTGGCTGACATCGCCATCAAGCAAGAACGCCAATCGGCGATGGCGCGTGTGCGCGTACGCGCCGCCGAGCTAGCCGAGGAGCGCGTACTGGACATCTTGGTGCCGCCTATACGTAGCGACAACAAGGGAGACTTCGGCTTGGGTTCTAGCCAAGCCGCGCTGCCGCCAAACGACAACGTGGCACGTCAATCGTTCCGTAAAAAGCTACAAGCGGGCGAGCTGAACGACAAAGAAATCGAAGTCGATACCCAAGTGCAGCAGCACATGATTGAGGTGATGAGCCCGGCGGGCATGGAGGACATGGCAGAGCAAATTAAAGGCATGTTTGGTCAAATGCAAGAGAGCAAAAAACAAGCACGTAAATTAAAAATTGCGGACGCGCTCAAAGTACTGACAGACGAAGAGGCCGATAAGCTGGTGAGTGATGAAGACATCAAGGGTGCTGCGCTCACCAATCTAGAGCAAAACGGCATTGTGTTTATCGATGAAATCGACAAAGTCGCCACGCGTGGCGAATCGGGTGGCGCAGAAGTGTCACGCCAAGGCGTGCAGCGCGACTTGCTGCCGCTGGTCGAAGGAACAAGCGTCTCCACCAAGCACGGCATCGTTAAAACCGATCACATTTTATTTATTGCCAGCGGCGCGTTTCACTTTAGCAAACCCAGTGATCTCATCCCCGAACTGCAGGGTCGTTTCCCCATTCGTGTGGAGTTGCAATCCTTGTCCGTGAAGGATTTCGAGGCCATTCTCACCAGCACCCATGCATCGCTGACCAAGCAATATCAAGCGCTGTTGGGTACTGAAAACGTTAAGCTTGAGTTTACAAGTGAGGGCATCACACGCCTTGCCAATACAGCGTTTGAAGTAAATGAGCGCACCGAAAACATTGGTGCACGCAGGCTTTCCACCGTGATGGAGCGCTTGCTGGATGAAGTTAGTTTTGATGCCGTCAACCTAGGCGGTCAAACCATCACGATTGATGCGGCGTATGTGGATGGCAAGCTGAAAGAGTTGAGCAAGAACGAGGATTTGTCTCGGTATATTCTTTAAGCTTTTTGCTTAAACCAACACGCGCTCAATCCCACCAGAGTTTGCTGCTGCCACATACGCTGGCATCCACTCGGCGCCTAACAGTTGATTCGCCATTTCAACCACGATGTAATCGGCTTCCAAAAGGCCGTTATTCAAATCGTTGCCATAGCGTGAAAGGCCTTGCAAGCAGCTGGGGCAGCTGGTCAAAATTTTTACATTTTTGTTTTGTGCACTGGTGGTCGGTAGGCCAGACCCCGCTTGGCTTCCCGAGGCGATCATGCTGCGAAGCTCAGTCACATTGGCTTGCAGCTCTTCCTCTTTTCTAAATCTGATTTGCGTCGAAATATCAGGCCGCGTCACGCCCAGCGTGCCGCTCTCGCCGCAGCAGCGTTCGCTCTCCAGCACTGTGTCACCGATCAAGGCTTTGACGGTTTTCATGGGTGCTTGCAGCTTCATGGGACTGTGGCACGGGTCGTGATACAGGTACGCGCCTTGGCTCGCGGGCGGTAGCGTAATTGCTTTCTCTAGCAAGTACTCATGGATGTCAATGATGCGCGAGCCTGGGAAAATTTTGTCGAACTCGTAGCCTTGCAACTGGTCGTAGCACGTACCGCAGCTGACCACCACAGTCTTGATATCTAAGTAGTTCAGCGTATTGGCAACGCGGTGAAACAGCACGCGGTTATCGGTGATGATTTTCTCAGCCTTGTCAAATTGTCCACTACCTTTTTGCGGATAGCCGCAGCACAAATAGCCTGGTGGCAGCACCGTTTGCACACCTGCGTGCCAGAGCATGGCTTGCGTGGCAAGCCCCACCTGGCTAAACAAACGCTCCGAACCGCAGCCCGGAAAATAAAACACGGCTTCTGATTCTGTCGTTGTTGTTTTAGCGTTTCTGATGATTGGCACGTAATTAGAGTCCTCAATATCCAGCAGCGCACGCACGGTCTTTTTGGGCAAGTTACCGGGCATCTTTTTGTTGATGAAGTGAATGACTTGCTCTTTGATGGGTGCTCGTCCCACCGTCGATGGCGGCTTGGCTGTTTGCTTCTTTGCTGCCAAGCGGAACATTTGATTAGCCAAGCGTTGTAGCTTGAAACCCACGCCCACCATGGCCACGCGCATCATCTTGATCGTCTCTGGATTCGTCGCATTTAAAAAGAACATGGCGAGTGCATTGCCAGGGCGGAACGACTTTTTCCCCATCTTGCGTAGCAAGTTGCGCATATTCATCGACACCTCGCCAAAGTCAATATTCACGGGGCAGGGCGAGAGGCACTTGTGACAGACCGTGCAGTGATCCGCCACGTCTTCAAACTCTTCCCAGTGCTTGAGCGAGATACCTCGCCGCGTTTGCTCTTCGTACAAAAACGCTTCGGTCAGTAATGATGTCGCGAGAATTTTGTTGCGCGGGCTATAGAGCAAATTGGCACGAGGCACATGGGTTGCGCACACGGGTTTGCATTTGCCGCAGCGCAGGCAATCCTTCACGCTGTCGGCAATTGCGCCAATGTCGCTTTGCTGCATGATGATGGACTCGTGCCCCATCAGGCCAAACGAAGGCGTGTAGGCGTTGGTCAAATCTGCGACGTATTCGGTGCGCAGCAGTTTGCCTTTGTTGAAGCGTCCTTCGGGGTCGATCTTGGCTTTGTAATCCGCAAATGGCTTGAGTTCCGCGTCGCTTAAAAACTCTAGCTTGGTAATGCCAATACCGTGCTCGCCCGAAATCACGCCGTCTAAGTGGCGTGCGAGCAGCATGATCCGAGCGACCGCATGATGCGCCGTTTGCAGCATCTCGTAGTCATCCGAATTGACGGGTAGGTTGGTGTGGACGTTGCCATCCCCTGCGTGCATGTGCAAAGCTGCCCAGACCTTGCCCTTGAGCACGCGTTGGTGAATGGCATTGCACTCATTCAAGATGTTGGCATTCACTGCACCCGCAAAAATCGCCGTCAACGGGGCTTTGATTTGAGTCTTCCAACTGGCGCGCAAGACATGCGTTTGCAAGTCAACAAAGTGTGTATCCACATTTGTCAGCCACTCTTGCCATTGATTTTTGATGGAAGAGATCAAGTCGATGGCTTGCGCGACATGGCCGCTCTCTTTGTCTATTTTGTCGCTGCCCAAGTAGACGAGTAGCTCATCGCAGATTTTTATTTTGTTGGCTAGCGAGAGTTCAATATTGATGCGCTCGATGCCTTCGGTGTACTCACCCATGCGCTCGAGTGGAATCACCACATCTTCATTAATTTTGAAGGCGTTGGTGTGCTTGCTAATCGCTGCCGTCTTCTTACGGTCTAGCCAAAACTTTTTACGCGCTTCGGGTGAAATCGCCACAAAGCCTTCACCCGCGCGGCTTCCCGCAATGCGCACCACCTCGGATGTGGCGCGAGCCACAGCATCTGCATCGTCGCCCGCAATGTCACCAAAGAGCACCATCTTGGGCAAGCCAGAGGCGCTC
This sequence comes from Comamonadaceae bacterium, assembly GCA_947445115.1. Lineage (GTDB taxonomy): Bacteria > Pseudomonadota > Gammaproteobacteria > Burkholderiales > Burkholderiaceae_C > JASGCK01. Next base: position 26,509 of record CANFCG010000002.1, read on the forward strand.
ATCGCTGCACCTTTTTTGCTTTTGGTGGCGTAACCCACAGCCTTGAGATAGCGATCGTCTAAGTGCTCTAGCCCAGCCAACACCACGCCCGTGCGCTTGGCTTCTTCAAACATGAAATCTTTAATTTCCACAATGCTAGGCACAGCGTCTTTTGGATTGCCAAAAAACTCTAGGCACACCGTGCGCGTGTGCGCGGGCATTTTGTGCACGATCCAGCGAGCAGAGGTGATGAGGCCATCGCAGCCTTCTTTTTGAATGCCCGGCAAGCCCGCCAAAAACTTATCGGTCACGTCTTTGCCAAGGCCTTCTTTGCGGAAAGTGCGCCCCGGAATGTCGAGTCGCTCCGTGCGGATGGGTGTTTTTCCATCGGCTTTGAAGTACGCGAGTTCAAAGCTCGCGATGGGCGTATCGTGAATCTTGCCAAGGTTGTGGTTGAGGCGTGTGACTTCTAGCCATTCCGCTTGTGGTGTGACCATCCGCCAGCTGGCTAAGTTGTCCAGTGCCGTACCCCACAGCACCGCTTTTTTACCACCCGCATTCATAGCGATATTGCCGCCAATGCAAGAGGCTTCAGCAGACGTGGGATCGACAGCAAACACATAGCCTGCAAGTTCCGCTGCGTCCGCTACGCGCTGCGTGACCACGCCTGCCTCAGACCACACGGTCGCAACGTCTCGTGGGTTGCCTGATGCGTCCACCACACCTGGCAGACGCTTCATTTCCACCGCGCTCATGGCTTCTAATTTTTCGGTATTGATGACGACCGACTTCCAAGTTAGTGGAATCGCACCACCCGTATATCCTGTACCACCGCCGCGTGGAACGATAGTGAGTCCTAACTCTATGCAGCCTTTGACGAGCGCTGCCATCTCTGCCTCGGAGTCGGGGCAGAGCACCAGCAAGGGGTATTCGACACGCCAATCGGTAGCATCGGTTACGTGGCTGACGCGCGACAGTGGATCGAACTTCAGATTGTCTTTGGCTGTGAGTTTGCCAAGCGTTTTGGCGGTTTGTTTGCGTAGTTTTGCGACGTTATCAAACGCCTCATCAAACGCTTCGACTAAGCGGTTGGCGGCTGCCAGCAGTGTGCCAACTTCACCGTCGCGCTGCTTAGCTTGTGCATCCGCAGCATCCGGTGTGCGGCGACGTTCGATTTCATTTAAGCGGTGCTTGATTGCATCGACCAAGAGCTTGCGGCGTTTGGGGTTGTCTAGCAAATCGTCTTGCAGGTAGGGATTGCGCTGCACCACCCACACATCGCCCAGCACCTCGTACAGCATCCGCGCCGAGCGACCCGTGCGGCGCTCAGAGCGTAGTTCGTTCAGGATGTCCCAAGCGGGAGAGCCCAAAAGCCGAATCACGATCTCACGATCGGAAAAGCTGGTGTAGTTGTAGGGGATTTCGCGCAGGCGTTGCTGCGTGTCTGCTGTAGTGCCAGTCGGCAAGTCTTGTGGAGCGCTCATGCCCTAGATTATCGCAGTGCGGCCTCGGCCAATGCCCCCGCAACCTCTGAGGGTGTAATGGCATTTAAGCATCGCATATTTGCAGCGCCCTCTAAAGGGCATTCACGCTTAAAGCAAGGTGAGCAAGCTAAACCTTTGAATGCTCCGTCCATCTCTCTCAGCCATAGCACTTTGGCTTGATCATTCAAGGGCGGCGTGTGGCGCGGATCGCTAGAGCCAAAGATGGCGACTTGCGGGATGCCAAAGGCTGCCGCAACGTGCATCAGCCCCGAGTCATTGCTAACCATGCACTTGGCCGCAGCGATGATGTGGATCGCATCCGCAAGATTTGTTTTGCCAGAAAGATCCTGTACGTTAGCGGCGGGCGCTTTGCGCAGCGCTTTATTGCGGATGACTTGGCAAATGTAGGCGTCCTTTGTCGAGCCGAGCAGCACCACGGGCAGATTCGACTGAGCCAACTCAGCAATCAGCGATGCGAAGTGCTCAATCGGCCAGCGCTTGGCTTTGCCGAACTCTGCGCCCGGCGCAATGACGGTGTAGTTTTGAGGTACTAGTTCAGCTGGGCCAATGGCGGTTTGATGGATTGACAGTTTCGGCTTCCTGTCCGCAAGCCAATTGGGGCCAGACTTCACCGTCGCTTCGCTTTGGGCTTGGGTCAGCACCCAATTGTTTGCTGCGTCATCGCCAGCTAGCCGCAGGTAATGTTCGACCATAGATCCGCGCTCGTGCCGAGACGGATTCGCCAGCCGCTGATTCAAAAGCCCGAAACGCATCTCACCCGCATAGCCCATACGCTGTGGAACTCCCGCCAGCCAAGGCACCAAGGCGCTCTTTAATGAGTTCGGAAGCACATACGCGCGATCGAACTTACCCCACTCGCCAGACTGCATGCGTGTCGCTAAAGCACGCCGTGCTTGCCATTGCAGCCCACCATGCTGGAAGGGTACATCCACTGTGGCCTGCAGGCCAGCGATGTGATTCATCGCTCGATAAACGGGTGCAACCCAGGGCACAGCAAAAACGGTAATTTGCTCGCCGCGAGCCGACAAAGCGCGTAAGAGCGGCTCGGTCATCACCGCGTCGCCAATCCACTGCGGAGCGATGACTAGGGAATGAGTCATAAAAGGGCTGTCATTCCCGCGTAGGCGGGAATCCATGTATTTGATTTCAATGCGAGTGGCTTACAGCGCCATGCACTTCATATACGGTACCGCAATAAGGGCACTTGGCCGAGCCGCTTTTGGCAACGTCAAGATACACCTTTGGATGCGTGTCCCACTGCTTCATGCCTGCCAAGGGCGATGGGCAAAAGATGCCCCCTTGGGCGTTCAAGTCGGTGGGTTTGAGTTCAATGGTTGTGCTAGTAGTCATGGTGCAATTTTAAAGGAGGTGTTCACAAAACCACTTTGACCATCGGATGCGTAGACAGCGTGCGGTACAGCTCGTCGAGTTGTGCTTGGTCTGTAGCCCATACATGCAGCGTCACGCCGAGATATTTGCCTGCACTGGAGTCACGCAGCTCAATGGTGGATGCGTCAAAGTTGGCGTCAAAATTTTTAGCAATCAGCGTGAGCGCATGCACAAAGCCATCGACCTTCGCACCCATCACTTTAATAGGAAAGAGAAGCGGAAATTCAATCAGGGATTTTTTATCGGAAGTCATTTCGAATCAATCAAAACTAAACATCACCTTCATGGCTTGTGCACGGTCAGCGGCTAGAGCAAAGGCTTTATCGGCCTCTTTGTAGCTAATAGTCGCGGTGATCAGCGGCTTCACATCGACCATGCGCTTGTTCAGCATCTCGACGGCTTGTGCGTATTCTTCGTGGAAGCGAAACGCGCCGCGCATTTCAAACTCTTTGGCAACGATCATGTTCATGGGTAGCTGCATATCGCCGCCCATGCCGACTTGCACCAAGATGCCGCGTGGTTTGACCACGTCCATCGCACCCGCTAGGGCTCTAGCATTGCCGCTAGCTTCAAACAGCACATCGAAGTAGCCTTTGCTGGCGTTAAATGACGTCGTGTTGTAAGCAGCTAACGCATCAGGCTCTGTGCCTACATTGATCGCGCGGTCTGCGCCCATCAGCAATGCCGATTTGAGTGGCATCACAGTCATATCGGTTGCCACCACTTCAATCGCACCTGCTTGTTTGGCGGCCAGCACGATGAGCGCGCCAATCGGTCCGCAGCCCGTGACCAGTATGCGCTTGCCAAACAGCGGCCCCGCACGGCGTACTGCGTGCAGCGCCACTGATAGCGGCTCGGCCATCACGCCTTCAGCGTCGCTGACGTGGTCTTCAATCTTGTGCGCTTGCGATGCGTCCACCACCAAAGATTGACGGAACGCGCCTTGCACATGCGGCGTGCGCATGGCGCTGCCGTAGTAGCGCATATCGAGGCAATGCATCTGCAATCCCGCTTGGCAATAGTGGCACATCATGCAGGGGCGGCTGGGGCTAATTGCTACGCGGTCTCCCTTGGTGAGGCCAATAACGGCGTGGCCTACACCTGATATTTGCCCCGATACTTCATGTCCCAGCACCATCGGTTCTTTAATCCGAATCGCACCAAAGCCGCCGTTTTGGTAATAGTGCAAATCCGAGCCACAAATGCCGCCTGCTTTGACGCGCAGCAGTAACTGATTCGGTCCCACTTCGGGCACTGGAACGGTTTCAATGCGCAGGTCGCGTGGCGCGTGGATGACGAGGGCCTCGTTCGCCGTTACGGTAGTCATGGTTAGCCTTCTAAAAAATTAAAGTGATGCGGTGACGCCGCCATCGACGTAGAGCACATGTCCGTTGACATAGCGTGAGGCGTCGCTAGCCAAAAATACTGCAGCGCCAACCAAGTCTTCCACATTGCCCCAACGTTTTGCGGGTGTGCGATTGATCAGCCATGCGCTAAAAGTTTCGTCTTTTACCAGCGCTTCGGTCAGCTCAGTTTTAAAGTAGCCAGGGCCAATCGCGTTCACATTTAAGCCTAGCGGCGCCCAGTCAATCGCCATGCCTTTGGTCAGCATTTTGACCGCGCCTTTGCTGGCGGAGTAGGGCGCAACGCCAGGGCGGCCGAGTTCGCTTTGCACGGATGCGATATTGATGATCTTGCCCGTCTTACGCGTAATCATGCGCCTTGCCACGGTGCGCCCGACCATAAATACGCTGTCGATGTTGGTGCGCATGATGGCGTGCCAGTCTTCGTCTTTGAACTCGTCTAAGCGTGCGCGGCGCGTCATACCTGCGTTGTTGACCAAGATATCAATCGCGCCAATGTCGGCTTCAATGCGTGCAATGCCTGCTTCCACGGCAGCAGCGTCGGTTACGTCAAACGCCACGGCGTGCGCATGAATGCCCTCTCTCTCAAGCAGCATGGCCGCGTGACTGAGCTTGTCGGTATCGCGACCATTCAGCACCACGGTTGCGCCTGCTTGCGCCAAGCCTCTCGCCAGCGCAAAACCAATGCCTCCGCTGGAGCCGGTAATGAGCGCGATGCGCCCTGTGATGTCGAATTGTTGGAGGATAGGGTTCATGAGATTTTTAGATTGAATGGTGAATTCTAGGCTGGGACAAAAAGATGATCGGGTGCTAGTCCTTGCCAAAAGTGATCTAGCGCTATGCGGTAGCCGCGCTCAATCGCACGCGTGGTTTTTGGCGTATCAAAAAGAGGACTTGTTTCGCGTTCAACCAATAGTTTGTTTTTAATGGCTGCGTAGCGTTCAGATTGCGTTGCCAGTGCAATCGCACGGGCTTCGTAGTCAGCCCAATCTTTGGCAATCAACTCGTCCATCCCAAGCGTGTGCAAGAGGCTCACCGCCATACGACTTGTCATGGTCTCGCCAGCCATCGTCAGCAGTGGCAAGCCCATCCACAGCGCATCATTAGCCGTCGTGCCGCCGTTATAGGGTAGGGTGTCTAAAAACAAATCGCAGCTTTCTAGCCGCGCCAAATAGTCGGGCATGCCAACCCGCGCACCAAACACCAAGCGATCCGCCCCTACGCCGCGTGCTTCTGCCTCGCGGCGCAGATTGCTTTGCGCGATCTCGCTATCGGCATACAGCATGAGACTGCTTTTGGGCGCGGCTTGCAAAATCCGCATCCAGTTATCAAACACCTCTGGTGTGATTTTGTAGCTGTTGCAAAAGCTGCAAAACACAAAGCGGCTCTCGGGCAAGCCATACGCTATGCGGGCTGCAGCACGATTCTCGTGTTGCACGGCTCTGGGTCGCTTGCTGTCACTGACTTGGAAACAGTGCGGCAGATAGAGCATGCGTTCGCTGTAATGCTGCTGCATCGTCGTAGGTACCAGCAGCTCATCGGCAATCATGTAATCCATATTGACCGCAGAAGTGGTGGCTGGATAACCGAGGTAGTGCATTTGCACAGGCGCGACGCGCGCCATCAAAATACCCGTGCGACCGCCTTGCGTCAGTCCCGTTAATTCGACCGCCACGTCAATTTCCATCTGTCTTGCGAGCTGCACGACCTCTTCATCTGGCATGGCGCGAATATCAATCCAGTGGTCAAAGGCTGCTATCACACGGGCACGATACGGATCACTTTCTCTTGCGTGATCATTAGAAAATGCGACGAGCTCAAATTGTGTTTTGTCATGCAGCTCGAACATCTCTGCGGTTAGATACGAGACGGGATGGTTATGAAAATCGGCCGAAAAATACGCGATACGGATTTTCTCGCCGGCTTGCTTTTGTCGCGGCATGAATGGCGGAAAAGCCAATGCTGGCGTGGCCTTCAGCCAAAGCGCGGCAGCCTTGCGCTGTACATCAGGTGATCCCGAGAATGAAATAATTTGAAATGGCGGGCACGTCTTTTGCCCTGCCAGCACACGCGATTCAATTTGCTGAATCAATGCATCTAAGCCCTGCCAATCGCAAATCCGCATCTTGGTGTTAAGTACATTGCCAAGGTAGACGCTAGGGTCAGCCATCAAGGCCACGCCGCGCTCGTAATGCGGCAAGGCCAAATGGTGCAAGCCCTGCGCTTGATACGTTGCGCCTAGATTGAAGTGTGCATCGCCAAGGTTTGGGTCAAGTTCAATCGCGCGTTCGTAACAGGCACGCGCCAGCAGTGGTTCGCCCGCATGCATGTGCGTATTGCCCTGTTCAAGTTGGGACTGCGCATCCAATTTGAGTGCGCGTTTTAAAACGTACCCGGAAAGCTACCGCCATCGATCAAAATGTTTTGTCCGTTGATGTAGCTGGCATGAACGCTGCATAAAAACGCGCAAGTTGCACCAAATTCGGCTGGCGTGCCTAGGCGTTTGGCGGGATGGCTACCCACGCGAGCCGCACGCACTTCCTCCAAGCTTTGACCTGACTTTTTGGCTTGCGCAGAGAAGTTGCTGACGATGCGGTCTGTATCAAAAATGCCGGGCAGCATATTGTTAATCGTGACGTTTTTGGCAACCGCACCGCTGCGAGCCACGCCTGCCACAAAACCTGTCAGGCCGCTGCGTGCGCCGTTGGACAAGCCCAAAATATCAATCGGCGCTTTGACGGCACTGGAGGTGATGTTGATGATGCGACCAAAGCCGCGCGACATCATGCCGTCAATCACGCTTTTGATGAGTTCAATCGGTGTAAGCATGTTGGCATCCAATGCCGCCACCCACATGTCACGATTCCAATCGCGGAAATCCCCTGTTGGCGGACCGCCTGCGTTAGTCACTACTATGTCGTAATCTGCATGCGCAGCGAACACCGCAGCTCGTCCCGCAGCCGTTGTGATGTCGCTCGCTACGGCTTTAACCGTCACGGCAGGATTAATGGCGCGAAGTTTGGCCGCAGCTGCTTCTAGTGTCTCAGCGGTGCGAGCCACAATAACGACGTTCACGCCCTCGCGGACTAACGCTTCGGCGCAGCCGTAGCCCAGTCCCTTGCTTGCGCCGCAAACCAAAGCGGTGCGGTCTTTGATGCCTAAATCCATATTGCTGCTCCTAAAAATATTCCGTCATTCCCGCGAAGGCGGGAATCCACATTAGCTAGAGAGATTTTCCCACCGCTCAAGGGTGATTAGCAGCGCAGATTCAATCTCCGCGTCACGCTTCAAAAGCGTTGTTGCGCGGTCAGGGTCTTTTGCAAATACCGATCCTTCAGCCAGTTCAGCACGAAGCGCGGTTTGTTCGTTCTCTAGCGATTCAATCTTGCCAGGCAAGCTGTCTAGCTCGCGCTGGTCTTTGAAGCTGAGTTTCTTTTTGACGCTATTCGAAGAGGCATCAGCCTGCAGGCCTGATGCAGATTGGCTTGTGGCGGCGCTGCCCTTGGAAGGCTTATTTGATATGGCCTGCGGGCTGGATGCCTTTGAGTTTCCTGCCAATTTCTTCGCCCGCTCGCTTTGGATCAACCAATCAGACACGCCGCCTTCGTACTCGCGCCACATCCCCGCCTGCGTTTGTCCTTCATAGACGATGGTGCTGGTGACGACGTTATCCAAAAACGTACGGTCATGGCTAACCAAAAACACCGTGCCGTCAAATTGTTGGAGTAAATCTTCCAAGAGTTCCAGCGTATCAATATCCAAATCGTTGGTCGGCTCGTCCAGCACCAAAACGTTGGCAGGCCTTGCAAACAGGCGCGCTAAGAGGAGTCGGTTGCGCTCACCGCCGCTCAAACTGCGAACGGGTGACAGTGCCCGCGCTGGCTCAAACAAGAAGTCGGCAAGATAACTTTTTACGTGCTTTTTGTTGCCGCCAATTTCCACCCATTCCGAGCCAGGGCTAATAAAGTCCTCAAGCGTTGCATCTAAATCCAGCGCATCGCGCATTTGGTCGAAGTACGCCACCGACAGATTCGCGCCTTGGCGCACCTTGCCCGAGTCCTGCGCCAGTTCGCCCAAAATAATTTTGAGCAGCGTCGTTTTGCCCGCACCGTTCGGGGCAATCAGCCCGACTTTGTCGCCGCGCATGATGGTCGAGGTGAAGTCTTTGACGATGACTTTGTTGAAGCTCTTGCACACGTCCACCAACTCCGCCACAATTTTCCCGCTGCGCTCGCCCGAGCTCACATCCAAGTTCACACGTCCTAGCTGATCGCGCCTTGCGGCTCGGCTAGCACGCATATCTTGCAAGCGTGTAATACGCCCTTGAGCCCTTGTACGGCGGGCTTCGACGCCTTTTCGTATCCAAATTTCTTCTTGCGCCAACAGCTTGTCGGCTTTGGCGTTCACGGTTGCTTCAATCTCTAACTGCTCCGCTTTTTGCGTCACGTAAGCAGAGAAATTGCCTGGGTAATCGCGCAGCTTGCCACGATCTAACTCCACAATGCGCGTTGCCACCGCATCCAAAAACGAGCGGTCATGGGTGATAGCAATCAAGCTGCCTTTGAAGGCGATGAGCAAGCCCTCTAGCCACGTGATCGCGTTCAAGTCCAAGTGATTGGTCGGCTCGTCCAGCAAGAGCACATCGGGCTCGGTGACCAGTGCCTGCGCCAGCGCGACTCGTTTTTTCATACCGCCCGATAGTGTGCCAATCAAACTCTCGCGCGGTAAGCCAAGGCGCTCAATCGCTTCGTCTACGCGCTGCTCCCAGTTCCAGCCGCCTAGGCGTTCAATTTGGGTTTGCAACTCGTCCAAGTTATCGGCTTCGCCCGCGCAATACAAGTCAATCGCAGCGATCAAGGGCGTCAACCCCACGCTGACCGACTCAAATACGCTGGAGGTCGCATCCAGTATGGGTTCCTGAGCCACATACGCAATACGAATGCCGTTTTGTTTGTGTAGCGCGCCATCATCAAACGCGTGCATGCCGGCAAAGATTTTGAGGAGAGACGATTTGCCCGCGCCGTTACGGCCAATTAAGCCTACGCGTTCGTTGGGCTCCAGAGAAAAATCGGTGTGATCGAGAAGTGCGAAGTGCCCAAAAGCGAGTTGAGCGTCAAGGAGGGAGAGTAAAGCCATACCTTGATTATCATTTGAAGTTTAGTGGTATCGTTTGCAAAGAGCCAGCCAAACCAGCTATTCATAGGAAATCACGATGACTACCCTAGATAAAACGCACCTGCAAACCGTATTTGAACGCCAAGCGGCAACCGCTATCCATTTGCGCAGCTCGACCGCTGCAGAGCGAATTGCCAAAATTCGCAAACTGCGCGATGCCGTTATTGCTCATACCGAAGACTGGTACAAGGCGGCTTATGCTGACTTTCGCAAACCCGAGGGCGAGGTTGATTTAGCTGAAATTCTGCCCGTGTGTGTTGAAGCCAACGACGCGATTCGCAACTTAAAAAAATGGATGAAACCCTCCCACGTCTGGCCGACGATGCTCACGCTGGGTATGCGAAGCCACGTGCAATACATGCCCAAGGGGCGCTGCCTCATCATTGGACCTTTTAACTACCCCGTCAATTTGACGCTTGGCCCGCTGGTCTCCGCTATTGCTGCTGGCAATACCGCCATCCTCAAACCATCGGAACTCACGCCGCATCTGTCGGCGGTGATTTGCAAAGTCGTGCGCGAAGTATTTACCGAAGACGAAGTCGCTATTTTTGAAGGCGAAGCCGATGTGTCGCAAGCACTACTAGAGTTGCCCTTTGACCACATCTTCTTTACGGGAAGCCCCATGATTGGCAAGCTTGTGATGGGCGCTGCCGCCAGACACCTTGCCAGCGTGACGCTGGAGCTTGGCGGCAAAAGCCCGACCATTATTGATGCCAGTGCGAATCTAAAACTCGCCGCTAGCAACATCATGTGGGCGAAGTTTGCCAACTCTGGACAGACCTGCATTGCGCCCGATTACGTCTTCGTGCATGAAAGCGTCAAAGACGCTTGGGTAGTGCTTTGCCAAGCGCAGTTAAAGAAGGCTTACGGTGAAGATTTAGCGGTGCAGCAAAAGAGTCCGCATTTGGCGCACATGGTTAATAGCCGTCATACCGCACGCGTGAAGGGCTTGCTAGACGATGCCGTTGCCAAAGGCGCCAAAGCCTTGACGGGTGGGGGTGTCAGCGAGAACGACTGCTTTATCCAGCCGACGTTATTGGATCAAGTGGCGAGTAACTCACGGGTTATGGACGAGGAAATTTTTGGCCCCTTGCTGCCCATCATGACCTACCGCGATATCAATGACGTGATTGCCCACGTCAATGCAGGTCCCAAGCCGCTGGCGCTGTACATCTACAGCCAAGACTCTGCCAACATCGACAAGGTGCTCACGCAGACAGTGTCGGGCGGTGCTTGCGTGAACCATGCACTCATGCAGTTCCTACATGGCAACCTACCGTTTGGCGGCGTCAACAACTCTGGCATTGGTAACGCACACGGGCATTACGGCTTCAAAGCCTTCAGCCACGAGCGCGGTGTTGTGCGTACGCAATTTTCTTTTGCCGCGACTTTGTTTTCGGCGGGCGAAGTACCCAAAATGGTTCGCAAGGCTTTGAAGGCGGCGTTCAAATTTCTTTAAGTTGCAGGTCCGCGCTTGAGTGAAATAAGTTCTTCGCTCCATCGGTCAGCGTTTCCGCCCCATCCACTGCGACCTTCAAAGACTCGTTTGACCGAAATGCCCATCTCTGGACTGATCCAAGTTGTATCAGTTTCACGGTAGCTCCAAGCGTTGATTCGTTTGTTTTCAACCTTGTACGTTTTATATGTTCCCGCAGGTACGGTCACTGTCTCAATACCAAGCACACGCCCCTCGGATTCCGTCCATCGTTTTTGTCCTGCGCTGGGGCCGCTGCCCAGTGTCATGCTGCTGCGGGCCTTCCATCTTTTACCAAGCTCCAATCCATCAACAGGCAGATTGGCGCGGGGCGGATCGTAGGCGTGATTGGTTCCACCATCAATCACGCTTTCAGCATTAATCGTTAATGTGCCGCCGCCTGCAAAATAAACCATCCCTTCGGCCACACGAAGGACGTGCGGTTTGCGGCGCAACACCTCTCGCTTGGTGTAATCGTCCGTACGGACGTATTCAAGACTGTCGCCTGCACGCAATTTAACGACCGACGAGCTGCGCACTTCAATGCCACTTTTGTCAATAAACGACTTCGTTTTAGCTTCGTTCAACCGCCCAATCATCGCAATGGCTGATTGCGTGATGTGTCCACTCGGGTACTTTTGTACAAAGGCGTAAAAAGGATCGGCGCTCGTGCTGTCTTTAATTGTGTCCCATTCTGCCTTTTCGATATCGAATTGCTTTTCTTTCTCTTCGTCCGTGAGTCGAATGGTTTTTTTGATGCCTGAATTAAAAACAAAATCGTCTTCTAAACTCGTCGTCTCCCACGGAATTTGTGCGCCATTGCTGGCTTTTCGTACCGCAAAGCGCACGCGCTTGAACACGTTTTCAATGCTGGCCGTGGGTTTTTGCAACTCCTGCAGCAGATAGCCTGTGTAGAGGCCATTTTTAGAACCTATTGCACCATCCGCCGCCACATTGCCAGGCGCAGTCGCGTAAGCAAGGAATGTTCCTGTGGGCGCGTCAAGTGGAGCGAGCCCTTTGCCTGATGACGTTTTACCATCTGCAAAAGGGTTGTCACGGCAAGCGTCCAGAACCACAATATTCATACGATTCCCCGCGTTTTTAAATGCGTTCATCACCGCTTCAATATCGACGGCTTGTTTGGGTACGTCAGCGGCCGAGTTCAGTTTTGCATCCACAGGCACCATGTAATTGCGCCAATCCAGCTGCAAACCATGTCCCGCATAAAACAGCAAGCCGATGCCTTGCTTGCCACTCAAATTTCGGCCTGTGCGCTCAATAGCAATCGCTATTTGCTCTTTGCTGGCGTCCAGTACTTCAATGACGCCAAAACCCAAGTTGCGCAGTGTCGCGGCCATGTCTTTAGCATCGTTAGACGGATTCGCCAACGCCATATTGCCCGGATAGGCCGAGTTGCCAATAATGAGCGCAATGCGCACGTCGTTTGGGGCTTGGGCTGTGGCAGAGAAGGTCAGTAGACCAGCGGCGCATAGCGCGGTGGCGAGTAGCTGGTGAGGTAGTTTTTTGAGCAGCATCATTTTTATCCTCAATCGTTTTTTTGCAACCTAAATCCGCGGCCCACGCTTATAGGTCACGAGCTCTTCGTACCATCGGTCTGGGTTACTGTTTCCTACGCTACGGCCTTCATATTCAGCCTTCACACGTGTACCCGCTTCAAAATCTGTCCAAATGGTGGATTTTGTCCGAAACCCCCAAACATTGATGTCGTTGTGCTCGATTTTGTAGGTTTTAAATGTTCCTGCGGGCACGATAATAGTTTCGTAAGCAAGAACTCTCCCATTTCTTTCGGCCCACCCTTTTTGTCCCGCTTTTGGTCCTGCACCAGGAATAGTGTTCACGCGGGCCTCCCACTTTTTCCCGACAGATATACCCTCAGCAGGCAAGGCTGGTAGTGGTGGATCGAAAGTAGAGCCATCACCACCTTTGATAAATTCCCCCGCTGTTGTGAATAGTACGCCGTTCGAAAAAGTCACAATGCCATCTTTGATGCTTAAAGTCTCACTTCTGCGTCTAGAGACTGGGTTTTTTGTGTATCCGTCATATCGAATGAATTCACCAACATCGCCCACTCTGAACACTTCGGCATAGCCATTACGAATAATTTGTCCTGATTTGTCAGCTACTGCAACCGTTTTGGCTTTGTTAAATCTGTCAATAGCCGACATGGCCGATTGCGTTAGCAGTCCATTGGGATACTTTTGCACAAAGGCAAAAAACGGATCAGCTGACTTGCTGTCTTTAATTTTGTCCCACTCAGCTTTTTCAATATCAAACTGCTTCTCTTTTTCGTTTTCAGTCAGCTTGACCACCTTTTTAATGCCTGAGTTGAAGACGAAATCGTCTTCTAAGCTGGTCGTCTCCCACGGGATTTGTGCCCCATCGCTGGCTTTTCGGACTTGGAAGCGCACCCGCTTAAACACATTTTCAATACTGGCCGATGGCTTTTGTAGCTCTTGGAGCAAGAATCCTGTGTACAGCCCATTTTTCGATCCAACTGCGCCGTCTGCCGCCACATTGCCAGGGGCCGTTGCGTAAGCGAGGAACGTACCCGTAGGCGCATCGAGCGGCGCAAGCCCTTTCCCTGTGGACGTTTTGCCATCGGCAAACGGGTTGTCGCGGCAAGCGTCCAGCACGACAATGTTCATACGGTTGCCAGCAGATTTAAAAGCACTCATCACCGCTTCAATATCCACTGCTTGCTTGGGCACATCGGCTGCCGAGTTCAATTTAGCATCCACGGGCACCATGTAATTGCGCCAATCGAGCTGCAAGCCATGCCCAGCATAGAACAGCATGCCAATGCCTTGTTTGCCGCTTAAATCTTTACCTGTGCGTTCGATCGCTTCCATCATCTTGGCACGATCAGAGTCAATCACTTCAATCACACCAAAGCCCATGTTGCGCAGTGTTGCCGCCATGTCTTTGGCGTCGTTAGATGGATTCGCCAGCGCCATATTGCCAGGGTAGGCCGAGTTACCAATGATGAGCGCGATACGCACATCATTTGGCGCTTGAGCGTTGGCGCTGAAGGTGAGTAGGCCAGCGGCGCACAAGGCGCTGGCGAGAAGTTGACGGGGTAGTGCTCGGATAAGTCGCATTAGGCACCTCGTGTGATGGTCAAAGCTTCTTCAGTCCAGCGATTCGTTTGACCATTTGGTCTGTGCAGTTCAATTTGCTGCTTAATCGGAAAGCCAAAATCGGACAGCATCCAATAGGTGCTTTTGACACTTTGCCCCGTACGACTGTTTGAGATGACCTGTATTTTGAATGCCTTAAAAGTACCTGCGGGCAAGGTGATGGTTTCTAGTGCGAGTACTTGTCCCTCTTCTTCAATCCAATTACCAGCGCTGGCTCTGCGCAGATTTGTATTTTGACCTTGTTGTCTTTGGATTGTGTTGGGACGTGCATCTAAGTGTGGCCGCATGGGTAACTCGCGGCGTAGCCTCAACGTATTGATGAGTAGCACCGAGGGTGCCTCCGCGTTGCTCAATCCACCCGTCACAACTCCCACGGGTGTCATGCTGCTGCGTGAGGTCCATTTTTTGCCTACGATCAAACCATCGGCGGGTCGCATAGGGCGCGGAGGATCATAAACATTGCCTTGCCCGCGCATGATCTCGCCTCTTGTGGTAAGTATTCCGCCGCCTGCAATGCGTACGACTCCATTGTCAATCGACACAATGCGCGGGCTTTTGCTTTTTAGCTCTTGTCCCGTGTCGTCTTTGCGTAGCAGTTCGACCGAATCACCGATACGATAAACCGCTTGGTTTACATCATGCCGAATGCCACTTTTGTCGGTATAGGCGGTTACTTTTGCGCGGTTCAAGCGGTCAATCACACCCATCGCGCCTTGCGAAAAGAGTCCAGAAGGGTATTTTTGTACAAAGGCATAAAAATCGCCGACGTTGGTGGAGTCTTTGATTTGCTCCCAATCCACGCTTTCAGTGTCAAACAAAGTGTCTTTTTCTTCTTCGGTCAGTTTGACCACCGCCTTAATGCTAGTTTTAGCACCCGCATTAAAAACAAAATCATCCTCTAAGCTGGTTGCTTCCCACGGAATTTGTGCTCCGTTACTGGCCTGCCGCACGGCAAAACGAACCCGCTTGAATACGTCTTCAATACGTGCGTTGGGTTTTTGTAGTTCTTGCAGCAGATAGCCAGTGTAGAGGCCATTTTTTGAACCTGCTTCGCCGTCTCCAGCAACGTTTCCTGGCGCTGTGGCATAGGCTAAGAATGTGCCCGTTGGCGCATCCTGCGGCGCTAAACCTTTGCCAGATGCGGTCTTGCTATTGGGGTCACTAGAAAAGGGGTTGTCGCGGCACGCGTCTAGCACCACGATGTTCATGCGGTTGCCTGCCGATTTAAAGGCGTTCATCACGACTTCAATATCGACGGTGTGGGCGGGCACATCTTTTGCGGAACTCAGCTTTGCATCCACTGGCACCATGTAGTTGCGCCAATCGAGCTGCAGGCCATGTCCAGCATAAAACAGCATGCCTACACCGCGCTTTCCTTGCAGGTTTTTTCCTGCTTTGGCAATGGCATCCGTCATACTGGCTTTGTCGGCATTGGTCACCTCAATGACGCTAAAACCCATGTTGCGCAAAGTTGCGGCCATGTCTTTAGCATCGTTCGCAGGATTCGCCAGTGCCATGTCACCAGGGTAGGCCGAGTTACCAATGATGAGCGCAACGCGCACGTCGTTTGGCGCTTGAGCTGTGGCGCTGAAGGTGAGCAAGCCAGCAGCGCAAAGCGCGATGCAGAGCAATTGGCGCGGCAATTTCATTTCAACCTCTTGATTTAGGGTGTTAGTGTGGTCGTAAAGAGTTGTTGAGGCGAACGGTGGTTAAAGCTCGTGGCTGAAGGCATCAGCTGTCCAGCCCTGTAGTCGGCCGACCAAGTCCCCCATCGCGCATTCAACGTCGTAATCGCCGGATTTCGATAATTAAAAGTGGCGACGACAATTTCTTGATTGTGCTCGGCGCCAGCTTTCACTTGCCACTCTATCGTGCCGATGCCTAATGCTCCAAATTGAATATCAGCCTGACCTTGGAGACCCACTCTAAGTGGTAATTTCCAAAGCGCGCCGTTTTTTAATGTCACAATTTGCTCCGCAAAAAGAACTGCTAATACGCGTCCATCTGAGGCGATTTTGTCGCCCGTGCTCATCAGCGTGTACGCCTCTGTCTTTTCTGCGACTGTGACTTGAAGCTCAGATTTTTTATTGAATATTCGGTCAACCATCTGTAGCGTTCCGATGCTTTGACCTTGCGCCAGATTTGTCATGTTGACCGCTGCTTTGACGATTGCATTGGCGGCTGCGTTTGATGGGGGCGTAGCCATTGCAATGAATGGCGTAGCTCTTGCCGCCGCCAAT
Organism: Comamonadaceae bacterium; assembly: GCA_947445115.1. Classification (GTDB taxonomy): domain Bacteria; phylum Pseudomonadota; class Gammaproteobacteria; order Burkholderiales; family Burkholderiaceae_C; genus JASGCK01. The sequence goes on from CANFCG010000002.1 coordinate 42,793, forward strand.
GCCAACTCTAGCGAGGCAGCTTTTTCACGCGCCTTTGCAAGCTCTAATTCTTTGGCTGAGTCTTTTGCTGAAGTCTGCCGATCTTCTTGTGCTCTTGCGGCGGCTCTGTCTTCGCGCTCTTTAGCGGCGGCCAACTCTCTAGTCACTTCACGTAGCCTCGCCTTAGCCAATCCCACAAAAGAACCATTTGGGAATTGCTCGATATACGCCTCTAGTTCAAACGGGCGATTGCTGCTTTTGATGCTGTCCCAATACGAGAGTTCCACTGCCATCGTGTTCGGGGCCGCTTGCATCACTTGAATGGGCTGCGGCGCTGGCGTGGGTGTGAGGGCTGCCATCACAACAGGAGGACTTTTTTTGAAGTAAAAGTTACCCTCGAGTGCTGTGTTTTCCCAAGGCGTTTGCTGGTTGGCGCTGTCTTTGCGCACGTTGGCACGTACACGCTTAAAGACTTCTTCAATCGGTATATCGGACATTCGCATGACAGCAGCTAAGTGCTGGGTGTAAAGCCCGTTATTGCCCGCGCCATCGGATGCCACCGAGCCCGGCGCTGTGGAGTACGCCACTAGCGAGCCACTTGGCGCGCTCATGGTGGCAAGACCTGCTGTGCTAGAGCGCGAGCCTTTGGCAAAGGGGTTATCGCGGCAAGCATCCAAGATGAGCAAGTTGATCCGGTTTTTGGCGGTTTCCATCTTCTCGAGGATGGATTGCGCATCGACCGAATCAAACGCTACTTCGTCTTCAGCGCGAATGTCCGCATCGACCGGCACGAGATAGTTTGCGCCTTTGACTTGCACGCCGTGCCCTGCAAAATAAAACAACCCTACGCCACCCGCCTGCTTGAGCCGTTCGCCAAAGTCACGCACCAAGCGCTGCATTTCGCGCCTAGTGGCGTTCTCGGCCTTGAGGACGGTAAAGCCTGCTTCGGTCAGCGATGATTCCATCAAGCGCACATCGTTGACCGGGTTTTTGAGTGGTGACGACTTGTAATTGCCATTGCCAATCAAAAGCGCCAAGCGGCTCTCGCCTTGAACCTGTGCGTGCGACGCAAGCGCCGTGCATGCCAGGGTTGCAATTAATAAGAGTATTCGTAGGAGATGCATAACGGCATTATTTCAGGTTTACTTAATCTCATCCACCCGTAGCATCGCCGCACCAAACGCATCCGAACAATGTGGATTGGCTTTGCGTGCGGCGGGATTGCTGCATGCCGCAGTTGATCCTGCTTCAGAGTTGGTCAAGAGCGCCCCCAGCTCGGCGCGGCCATCGGCGTTATTCAGTGATGCGGTGAAGGGCCCCGCTTTGTTTTTAGCCAGAGCGGTTAAATCGCGCGGACCAGCGCTGACGATGACGAGTAGCTGATCGGTGCCAGCAGGGCCTTGGGCGCGCACCTTCCAATTGGCTCTTGGCAGTGCTAGCGTTTGGCCTGCTTCGATGCGATTATTTTTATCTAAATCGTTGGGAAATAAAACGTAGAGCGATTCGTTGTCTGAACCCGCTAGCGCCACATACACGTAGCCCGCCTTATCGGATTTAACGCTGAAATCTAAGGTGTCTTGGCCAATTTTTAGTTGTGTTTTATTAGTGGTGAGGGTGACGTTGCGCTTGCCGTCGCGCTGCTCAAATAAGCGCTTCAGCGCTTGTTCGCCCGTTAGTGAGGTAACCACTGCAACAGGGGCGGGTGTGGCTATAGCCGCAGGCTCAGAGGCCACGACGGACGTGGCTTGCGGAGTCGGTGGTGTAGGCGTAGGGACAAGGGCGACAACAGGGACTGCTGGTGCAGTGGCAGCAATCGCGGCTTGGCTAAACCAAGCGGGTACAAAATCGGCGTTGCCTGTGAGCGAGATGTTGTGCGCTTTGTATAGCGGATCGCCAGCCATGCGGTCGTTGATCTTGGTTTGTGCACACTGTTTAATCTCCTCGATGCTGATGGAGCCCGATTTGTCCAAGTCCTTTGCGTCTCGCAGCATGCAGTCGCGCATGAACTCGGTGGCTAAACCACCTTTTTGCTCATCGTCAAAGCTGACTTCATCATTGCGCGAGCTAGAGATATGCACGATGTCTTGTGGCAGCGCCTTTTGCTCCACGGCTTCCACCATCAGGTTGCGGGTTTTAATATTGACGGGCTTGCTGCATTCTTCGCTAATGGCGGCAAATTTAGGGCGGATAGCGCCTTCGTCGTTTTTGTTGAAGATGCCGCGTGTGCGCACTGTCGAGGCATTACTAATGATGCCGCCCGAGTGGCACGCGTCGTACATCACAAACAGCTTATCGGTTTTGTTGGTAATGGGCGCAAGCAAAGTCGCCATTTCCTTATTGGGAATGGTTGCGTTGGTGGTTCCTTCGTAGGCCAACAGCGCCTCAACACAGCCGCCAGCGGCTTTGTCCATATAGCGCGTGCCGTGGCCAGAGTAGTGAATAAACACACGATCGCCATCTAGCACTCGCTCATTTAAAGCCGCCAGCGCAGCCCTGATGCCATCCGCCGTGGCTTGATCGTCTTGTAAGTAGGTGATGTTGCTGGCGGGCACCTGCATCGCCTGTGCCATTTGCGTGGCGGACTCGCGGTCAATATGCGCACCCGGCAATTGCGGGATAGAGGGTTCGCCGTATTTGCCAATGCCAATGATGAGTGCGTGGCGATTGCTACGCGAGCCCAGGCTACGCACGCCCAAGGTCAAAGCGGTATTGCCTTTGGCCTCACGCCCTGCGGACAGGCCAGATGCTGCGGACGCTCCGGCACTCAAAGCCAGACTGCTAGCGCGAACCCAGCCAGATTTACCGCCAGCTTGCACCTGCGCCCAGCCGCCTTCAAGACTCAGCACTTGCACGGCAGAGCCGACGGCAAGCTGCGAGACAACGCTGCTACCAGCGAGTTTATCGGTGCGCATTTCGGCGGCACGGGTGAGGGTAGAGCTTTGCGCTAAGGCGTAACTGGCAAGGGTTGCAGCCAAGATGGCAGCGAGAATTTTGTAGCTTGATTTCATGAATAACTCCTAAAAAATGCATGGGCAACATTGGCTTTTGTGATGCTGCCCTCTAACAGTGTGTAGCTGGATGCGATGACATCGCTGGGCATGCAGCTTTGCAAATGCACCAGCTGATCGATAGGGCCTGCAACCCCGACGCGGCTGGCAAGTTCTGACCAGCGCAGCTTCGCGGGCCAGCTGCTCGTGGCGTCGCCGCCCACGATGCGGCAGTCGGGCGCGTGTGCTTCTAACCAGTCGATTAAGTGATCGAGCCCTGTGTCTGCAAATGGTTTGTCGTGTGCGCGTTGTATGGGCATCACGCCGCAAACCTTATTGGGATTGGCTTGCACGGGTGCTGCTGGTAGGCCACACCAGTGGTTGCGTCTAAAATTATTCCAAGCCCTGAGGGCGGCTAAAAACAATAAAACAGCCCCTGCCGCTAATTGCAAATCCAAAAAAACGGGAAGGATGTTGAGCGATAAGTAGCTGATGCCTAAAAGCGCACCGGGCAACACCACCAAAGCCGCGTCGAGAGAAGCAATGCCAAAACGGCGTACCCACAAAGCCAAGCCGACGCATAGGCCAATCGCGATCAAAGCTTGAATCCAGCGCGGCACTTCTTGCACAAAACGTGCGTTCAGCGCGTTATCCAGCACCGTTGCTAGGCTTTCAACGCCCGCTTGAAAAGAGACCAACGGCGTGGGGTGAATGTCGTGCAAGCTGGGTGCTGTCGAGCCAATCACCACAACCTTGCCTTTGAACGAAGGTACGTCCTGCTTGGGTTTGTCACCTTCTGCTTTAGCAAACACATCAGCAAAACTCATTCGCGGATACGCGTCAGCGCTCTTGCGCCAAGCGATGAGTGTGCCCGTGTCCATGCCCTGCTTGTCTAAGTTTTGCGGAATGTTAAGCAATTGATCGCGCGCTTGCACCGACTCACTGCTAGCTGCACCGATAGCCGCACTCATGGGTGTGGACTGGATGACCGAGCCGTCTGTGAGTGTTTCAAAGTAGCGATAGCGACGCAAAACGCCATCGCTATCAGGATAGCCATTGTTAAAGCCTAAATTGCCTGCTGCGATATTGGGCAACACAGGGACGATGACTGCCAGCGTCGCGTTGGGGCGTCCTTCCTCTGGCGCTTTGACCCACAGAGTCGGCAAATCTTTGCGCGTCAGCGCACTGTGCTTGTCATTGGTGACAGGTAGTAACCTGATGACTGAGTAGTGGCTGTGCAAGCTTCGCTTGGCGGACTCGTTAAAGGCTGCGTCTCCGCCCGGGCTTAATCGGTCGGCATCGGCAAAAGCAATGTCCCACACAATAGCCAGCGGCTCTTCGCGCTCGATAAAGTCTTGCACGCTTGCCAGCGTATCGCGTGGCCAAGGCCAGCGGCCAAACTCTTTGCTCATACGGGCGAGCGAGGCTTCGTCAATATCTACAACGACTAGTCTGGGGTCAGGTTTTGCCGCATGAAAACGATTACGTACCATCGTGTCGTAAGTGGTTTGCGAGAGACCACTAGAGACTTTGAGATAAGTCAAATCGAGCACAATCCAAGCGGAAAAAATAACCACCAACCCCCACGTCACAGCCCCAATGGGTAGGGCCGCGAGTGCTTTAAGGGAGGCGAGTAAGGATTTCATGGCTGTAAAGATATGTATATTCGTTTATAGCCCATCGCTGCCTAGGCCGACTCCTATGTTTATAGGAGGCGAGTTAATAAAAGGAGTTACCGCCCCCCATCCCCCACCAACGCATAAGGCGCCCAATAAGCCGGGTGTGCCGTAGCGGGGTTTGCCATGACTGTCAGCATCGCTTGGCGCAAGCTCTCCGCCTTGGCTTCTGTAGGTTTGCTTTGGTAATTTTTGAACGTTTCGGTGGTGAGCGTCATGGCACTCTCGCTATCCACCGCCCAGTGCGTGACGAGCAAGCTTCGGCTACCCGCATAAAAGAATCCACGTGCCAAGCCAGAGAGCGCTTCCTCCGCCTTGCCATCCGCTGCTGCTGTGTTGCAGGCACTCAGCACCACCCAATCCGCATTCAGTTTGAGTGTGAGTACGTCTTCTAAAGTCAGTAACGGCGCGAGCACGTTGGCTGCATCGTCCTTGGTGCCAGCCATAGCCAGTGCGGGCTGCGTGAGGTTGGGCAGGTCCCCCGCCATGAGCCCGTGCGTAGCGAATGCCACCACACGCTGCTTGGCAAGATTCCCGTTTTTGTTTTGCGCCAGCACGCTCTCACGCGTGGCGGCGCTACCGAGAATCAGATCTTTCGCAGCGTTTGCGCCCAGCGTTTTGGCAATCGCTAAAAGTTCATCGCGCGTTTCGGGTAGCTCTGGAATGTCAGCGTACTTCAGGGCGCTTTTCGGGTCTTCTTTTTCTAAATCAACGGCGGTTGCGGCGCGTGTCAAAACGACCTTACGCACCGAGGCTAGGGCAGGCTCAGTGTGAGGGGCATTGGATGCTAGTGCGATATTGAACAACGGATCACCCCAAGCCAACATGGGCTGCTCTGCTGCTTTGTGAGGGAGCGAGCGCATGGACAGCCACGCGGCAACGCTAGGAACGTGAGTCACTGCCGCTTGCTTAATAAGCCAAGACGCATCAGAAACCGCTCGCCCTGAGTCTGTCGAAGGGTCGAAAGGCTGCGTCTCCAAAACACCAAACGGAATCTGCCCCAATGCGCCGCCCGCCGCAATGATAAGACTAGCCTTGCCCGCCAAGCCTTGCTGGACGGGGCTTAGCAGCTTGGCATAAAGCTCTTGCGCAGCAGCGTGGTCAAATGCGGGACGGCGATTGGCTGGAAGCCCTGCCACATCTAGGCTGACGCGCAGACGCTTGACGAGGCGGCTTAACTCAGCATGGCTCACAGCCGCACGGTGGAAACTGCCAGCACCGTCTTTTGAGAGCGCCCACACGTACACCGCCTCATCGGTAGGTTGCAGCACGACCAGTGCTTCGTCATTTTTTAGCCGCGCTTGAATCTCGGTGGTGGAGGGCGGTAGCGGGCGCACCAGCTTCTCGTAATCGGGGAATGTCGCTTTGATCTTCACTTGTACCTCTGCACGAGCCCGTTCAAGTAAGGCGATGCGCTCACGCATTTGCGCAGCAACGCTTGGCAGCGGGGAAGCCGCACCGCCTGTTTCGCCGCTCAAATAATTGCGCAGACCTTTGATCTCGTTACGCGCATCTTGGTCTTGGCGCACCAAGCCAGACAAGGCCTCGTTGGATGCAGCCGCCCTCACAGCCGCGTCGCCCAAAGCCTCTTGCACAAGGCCACCACGCAGCCAATCGGCAATGCCGAGAGCGGCTACTGCGTCGGCGCTATTGACTTGTGATGCAGCTTCTAGATAAGTCGAAAAAATCATTTCGCGCAACTCTTTGCGGATGCCGACGTTCTCCAAATAGTCCACGTTATCGGGCGACATGATGTTGCGAACAGCAGCTTGCAAAAGCGGGTAGGCCTGTGCGCGTGAGTCGGGCGTGCCCACGCGCCACAGCGCCACGCCTTGAAGCCCTGATGCTTGAGCCGTAAAAAAGTGCTGTCTTATTTGCCCGTTGCTCGCTAGACCTTGCCTGTATTGCTTTTCAAGAGATTCGGCCTCAGAAGCCAATAGCGGCAAGGCCTCCAGAGCTTTGTTGTTGTAGAGATAGACTACAGCGCGGTCGAGCGCGTAGCGAACGCGAGCTTTTAAGTCTTCGTCTATGCCCGCGCTGGCGTCTAGTTTTTGAAATTCGGCTAGCGCGTCTAGGTAGCGGTGTTGACCGATGAGGGCTTTAGCTAGATCACGGCGGATGGATGTGATGGCTAGATTAGTCTCTTCATAATTTAATTTTTGAAATCTTGTTAGCGCATCTGCCCTAAGTTGCTCAGCCTGAAAAAACTCTCTTTGCGCGTATCTGTAGTCAGCAACGCCATTGATCGCTGATGCGTGATTGCTGGGGGACATGGTGACTTCTTCCAGCAGCCTTAAATAATCACGCATCGCTGCCTCTGCTTGGGAGTATTTTTTCGTGTCTAGTAATATATTTTGCTTGTATTGCAAAGAACGGAGTAGTTGCTGATAGGCGAAGTCTTTTTGCGCTTCACCACGAACGGTCTTCAGAAATTTGGTTGCCTGCCTAGCAAAATTGACGGCTTGTTCTGCATCTGTAACCGCTGCTGTCGCTTGTCCTTGCCTCATGTTGAGTTGGGCTTTAGTCGTCCATGAATAAGCTTGTGCGCGAGCTTTATCGCGCAGCGAATCTTCATCCATTCTTTGTGTTGGTTGTGCAAATGCGATACTTTTTTCTGCATAAGCCAGTGCATCTGAATCTTTACCCAATAAATAAAAGGCATTGGCAACACTGGCTGCATAGAACGCTCTTTGCTCATCAGTGGTGGATGTGCGAAATGCCTCTTGATACCAAAAATTGGCAGTGACTATGTCCCCGCGAAATTTATACATAGCGCCCAAGTCATTTTTATACCGCGGCACATTGGGGAATAGTTCAGTGCCTTCTTTGTTGGCGTTAAATACGGCTATCGCATCACTCAATTTGAAAGCGGCTTGCAGTTTATTTTCTATTTGCTGCCGCAATTGATTTGTTTGAGCTCGCCTATTCGTAGGCTCTGCCAAGATTGCTCGGAGCTTTATCTCTTCTTCGGGAGCTAATTTTTTAAAGTTTTGCGCCAACACTGTCACTTCGCTTTGCGCTTTTGCCTCGTTGGCGCAGACGAGCCAAACGGACAGCGCAATAGCAACGGCGCAGACGAAGGCGGATAGGGCGTGGCTGATTTGCTCACGTAACATGGTGATTCTCTGTATGAATGGAATCAACATTGTTTCGCACAGCAGGTTTTTTGACCATCCTATATTCATAGGAGGCGCACTGCCAATCACTGCAAATTCACAATCTTCACGCGGCGGTTTTCTGCTGCTAGTGGATCGGTGGTGTTGGCGGGATCGCTTGATCCTTTGCCCGCAGACGAGAGGCGTGTGCCGTCTACGCCTTTGCTGACTAAGAATTCGCGCACGCTATCAGCTCTGTGCTGCGACAGGCGCTGGTTGTAGTCTGCTTTGCCTTTAGCATCAGTGTGACCCTCAATGACAAATTTGGCCTCTAACAAGTCTTTGGATTGCATGGCTGCAGCCAAGTTTGCTAAGGATTCTTTGCTTTCAATTTTGACGCTGGCGGAGTTGAAATCGAATTGGATTTGCAGCGAGAGTGAGGCTTTTTCTGTAGCAATGACTTCTTGCGCTGTTGCCACATCGACGGTGAGATTGCGCACGCCGCTGAGGCTACGGGTGCGCGCCGCTGCGGGATAAGCGGTGCTAGCTGGCTTGGCTTTGAGCTGCTCAATCATTTGTTCAGGCGTGGGCGTTTGCGCAAAAGCCGTTTGGCCTAGCAGAGCTAAGAAAAGTGTAGCTAGGGTTTTCATAAGGGTCACTTCTTTCGTTCTGTAAAGATGATTTTGTCAATCAAACGCTCGCCTTTGTCGTCTATTTTTAACAGAAGCTCCGCATCGTATTGATTGGCTGATTTGTGCAGATCATGTGCATTAATGGCTTTAGTGGCGCGGGTTGTATTCCAAATGCCACTGATTAATGAGAGCAATAGCAATGGATTTTTTGCTGCGACCGTACTCTTTGGTGGCGTAACCGTGACCTTGCCACCACCCGACTCAACCGATTGCAGCCATGTTTGGATGCGCGGCGGAATGGAGGTTGCCGTTGTGGCATTCATCACCGCCACATCAACGACGGGCAAACTGGCGGCAAGCGATGCATTGAGCGAGTGGTCAAAACCATCGAGATCAATAAACTCTAAGTGGGGCTTCGCCTCTATCGTCGAGGCTGACGGGCTGGCGCAGGCAGTAAGGAATGCGGCAAGGCTAATAGCCAATAAAGTGAATGCGTGTTTCATGAGTTGATTTTCACACGATTTGAATCTCTATGCTGGATGGGGCATCCTATATTCATAGGATGCGAACCACTTTGGATGCGGACACAATAGAGGACATGGATTCTTGCCTTCGCGGGAATGACGAACTTTTTTGGAAATGATTCATGCACATTGCCTTGGTTGAAGACAATGCACAGACAAGGGCTCGGATTGCGCAGCTCTTGCATGCGTGCCTACCAATGGCGCAGGTGACGCAGTTCGATCGTCTGGCTGCGGCCAAGCAGCATGCTTTGCAAGCCAAATCGGATTACTGGTTAATTGATTTAGGTCTACCCGATGGCAGTGGTATCGAGTTGATTCGGGCGGTGCGAGCTGAGGATGCTACGGCGCACATCTTGGTGATTTCGGTATTTGGCGATGTGGATAACGTGGTTGGCAGCATTCAAGCGGGTGCGAATGGCTATTTGCTCAAAGACGCGGTGGATACGGACTTATCAGGTGCAATGGCCGCGATGGAGCTGGGGGGCACGCCGCTCTCGCCCATGATTGCGAGTCGCTTGCTGGAGACCATGATGCCCGCCAAGCCAAGTGCAGTACGGCCTACACCAGTGCCTATTTTGACGCCCAAAGAGGCGGAGCTACTTAATTTACTCTCTCGTGGTTATACCTACGCCGAGTCGGCCGAGCTGATGGCGGTGGCCATTTCGACCGTGCAAACGCATGTGCGCGGCATTTATGCCAAGCTGGCCGTAGGTTCTAAAGCCGAGGCGGTGTTTGAAGCCAAGGTACTAGGGCTCTTGGCATGATGCTGCTACCGCATCACCTGTCAGCGCTTTTGGTCACAGGGGCATCGCTTTTGATGTGCCTGTTGCTTTTGGGCCTGTGGCGTGTGAGTAGCCAGCCACGCGAGCGGTTTTTGCTGCTGGCTAGCCTAGCGCAAGCGGTTTTTACGTTGCATCAAGTGCCTTTGTTTTTTGATAACGATGTCTTTGCCAGCTGGATAGGGCGAGCTACATTTTCAAGCCTGTTTGGCCTCTACCTGGGGTTGACAGCCTTGGTGGTCAACCTTTTACTGACGCCGCCTTCACGGGTATTGCTGCGCTTGACAAAGCTCTATCTGTGGCTAGTGGTGCCGTTTAGTTTTTATATTTTTGGTGTGTTTGATTTCACAGGCTATTTGAGTGGCGTCTATGTGCAACATCGCTTGACGGCCAATAATTTGATCGCCTTATTCATTAACGTGGGTTTGGTGTTTGTCGTGGTGCGCAGGTTTTATACGATGCAGCATCAACTGCTGCAAAGCCGCATGGATGCTGGGTTTGCACTGGAGCGCGCTCGGTTGACTGAACGCCAGCGCATCATGTCGGACATTCACGATACGGTGGGCTCGCAACTGGTGGGGGTGCTGGCCCTCGTTCGCGGTGGCGCCGATGCCCAGGTGATTGAGCAGCACACAGCGGATGCGCTGCAAGACTTGCGGATGGCGGTAGATGCTATTCAACCGATCAATGGAAACCTGGCCGCCGTGCTGGCTACGCTACGCCACCGCTTGCAGCCGCGCTTGCAAGCGGCAGGGCTTGGGCTGGTGTGGCGAGTGGATGATTTGCCGCGCTTGGACCATTTGACGCCCGTTATGGTGCAGCATATTCAGCGTATCGTAATGGAGGCATTTAGCAACGTCATTCAACACGCCAATGCGACTTCGATCACATTAACGGCATTGAATCTGCACGAGTCTATGAGCATTGAAGTCAGCATCGCCGATGATGGCGTGGGTTTTGATAGCCATCTGTCGATAGCAGGGCGTGGCCTTGCCAATTTAAGTGCGAGAGCGCAGGCTATTGGCGCGGCGCTATTCATCGCGCACCATGCGCCCCGAGGGACGTTGCTGCGCCTTACTCTACCGTCACACTTTTCGCCAAATTCCTAGGTTTGTCCACATCCGTGCCGCGCGCTAGCGCGGTGTGATACGCCAGCAGCTGTAGTGGCACGACATGCAAGAGCGGGGACAGATCGCCGTAATGCTCAGGCAAGCGGATGACGTGGATGCCTTCTTCGGACTTGATTTGTGAGTCGCTATCCGCCAGCACATACAGCACGCCGCTTCGTGCACGCACTTCGTGCATATTGCTTTTGAGCTTGTCGATCAAGCTGTCGTTAGGCGCCACCACCACTACGGGCATGGCGGCTGTCACAAGGGCGAGCGGTCCATGTTTGAGCTCTCCGGCGGGGTAAGCCTCGGCGTGGATGTAGCTAATCTCTTTGAGCTTCAAAGCACCTTCCAGTGCCACAGGATAGTGAACGCCTCGGCCTAAAAAGAGTGCGTTTTCCATACGCGAAAATTGTTCCGCCCATACGATGAGCTGTGGCTCTAGCGCCAGTGCCGCACTAATAGCGACGGGCAAGTGGCGCATGGCTTTGAGGTGTGCTTGCTCTTGTGCCTCCGACAAGCGCCCTTTGGTTTTTGCTAGCGCCAGCGTCAGCAAAAACAAGCCGGCTAGCTGGGTTGTAAAAGCCTTGGTCGATGCCACACCGATTTCGACCCCTGCGCGGGTGATGTAGGCGTGTTGGCATTCACGCACCATGGCGCTGGTGGCGACGTTGCAAACGGTCAGGGTGTGCGTCATGCCAAGGCTTTGCGCATGGCGCAGCGCGGCCAATGTGTCGGCCGTTTCGCCGCTTTGGCTAATCGTGACGACCAGCGTTTTAGGGTCAGGCACGCTGGTGCGGTAACGGTATTCGCTGGCAACTTCCACGCTGCAAGGCACGCCCGCTATGGCTTCCAGCCAATATTTGGCGGTGCAGCCGCTGTAGTAGCTGGTGCCGCAGGCCAAAATTAAAACTTTATCGATGGCCTGAAAGCTGGTGTGCGCGGTATCACCAAACAGTCCCGCAGAAATGCTCTCTACCCCAGCCAGCGTATTGGCTAGCGCGGTCGGTTGCTCAAAAATTTCTTTTTGCATGTAGTGCTGGTAAGGGCCCAACTCTGCTGCGCCCGTGTGCGCCACCACCGTCTTCACGGGGCGAGCGCCTGGGGTGGACTGAATGATGTGATACGTGTCCAAGCGCACATCCACCACGTCACCCTCTTCTAAGTACACAATTTGATCGGTCACGCCAGCGAGTGCCATGGCATCGCTGGCAAGGTAGTTCGCGCCATCTGATCCGACACCCAAGATAAGTGGCGAACCTTGGCGTGCGCCAATTAAACGGTGCGGCTCGTCGTACGCCATAACCGCCAAGGCATAAGCGCCATGCAGTTGCGTGAGTGCAGCTTGCACCGCCGCGCATAAATCACCACCGTCCACATAGAGTGAGTCGACTAAATGTGCAATGACTTCGGTGTCTGTTTGGCTGGCGAACACATAGCCCTTGGCTTGTAACTCTGCACGCAGTGCATCGTGGTTTTCGATGATGCCGTTGTGAACTAGCGCAATGCGCGGTGTTTGCCCTGCAATGCCAGTGCTAAAGTGAGGATGAGCGTTATGCACCGCAGGCGCACCATGCGTGGCCCAGCGTGTGTGGGCGATGCCAAGATTGGCGGCGCGTAGGCCTTGTGCTTCCAGCTCTGCGACCCTTGAGGTGCTGCGGGCACGTTCTAGGCCTGTGCCTGTATGGATGGCTACCCCGCACGAGTCATAGCCGCGGTATTCCAGCCTTTTTAGACCTTCGACCAAAATGGCCACTACATTCGTTTTACTGACTGCTCCAACAATGCCGCACATAAGTTACTTTCAAATTTGGTTGAGGACACACTGTAACCGAGCACCCAGAGGTGTCAATCATCGAAGAAAATCCAACCTAAGAATCATAAATCAACAATAAGAATGACTACTCCTATTCATCGACTGACCGACCTCAAACTTCCACTCGATCATGCGCCAGAAGATCTGCGCACCGAGGTGCTCTCGTATCTGCGCCTGCGGGATGAGCAAATCACCCGCATTCACGTCCATCGCCGTGGTTACGACGCACGCAGCAAGTCGAACATTCATTTCATCTACACGTTGGATTTAACGTTTTCAGCTGATGTGGATATTGCCCTTGTTGCCAGCCTAAATGGCCTGCAGGCCACGCCCGATATGGCTTACAAGAGGGCGGTTTCAATAGAGACAGCGCAAGCACTGACGGCTCGCGCTAGTTTTGAGCGTCCCGTCGTGATTGGCACAGGCCCTTGTGGCTTGTTTGCGGCGCTGACTTTGGCGCAGATGGGACTCCGTCCGCTGGTGCTGGAGCGCGGCAAAGCCGTGCGTGAGCGGACCAAAGATACGTGGGAATTTTGGCGCAAGCAGGTGCTGACCGAGGAGAGCAACGTCCAGTTTGGTGAGGGCGGGGCGGGTACGTTCTCTGACGGCAAACTGTGGAGCCAAGTCAAAGATCCGCATCATTTAGGGCGCAAGGTGCTGGAGGAAATGGTCAAGGGCGGCGCGCCTGATGAAATTTTGTATGTCAGCAAGCCGCACATTGGCACGTTTCGTTTGGTCAAAGTCGTTGAATATTTGCGCGGTGAGATTGAACGCTTGGGCGGCGAGATTCGTTTTTCAACGCGCGTGGAAGATGTCGTGCTGGATACTGACTCTGCTGGAAGCCATATGCTACGTGGATTGCGAACGATTGATGTGCTGACGGGCGAGCGCCAAGAAATTAGCACTTCGCACGTCGTGCTGGCGATTGGACACAGCGCCCGCGATACGTTTGAAATGCTGCACACCAAGGGCGTGTTTGTAGAAGCCAAGCCGTTCTCCATCGGTTTTCGAATTGAGCATCCGCAAGGCGTGATTGACCGTGCACGCTTTGGTGAGGCAGGCTATTACGCCGGCCATCCTGACAAGATCGTCGAGAAGGTCGGCGCAGCGGATTACAAGCTCGTGCATCACGCCAAAAATGGTCGCAGCGTGTATAGCTTTTGCATGTGCCCAGGCGGCACGGTAGTGGCGGCAACCTCCGAGGTGGGGCGTGTGGTGACCAACGGCATGAGTCAATACTCGCGCAACGAGCGCAATGCCAACGCGGGCATCGTGGTGGAGATTAAGCCTGCGGATTTTGGGGCGGATGCTGTCAATCCTCTGGCTGGAATTTCTTTTCAGCGAGAGCTAGAGTCGGGTGCTTACCGACTTGGCGGTGAAAATTATTTTGCACCCGCGCAATTGGTTGGTGACTTTCTTAAAGGCCGAGCCAGCACGAAATTAGGCGATGTCGAACCGTCTTATAAGCCTGGCGTGCTGCTGACTGACCTCACGGGAAGCCATGCTAGTCCTGCCTTGCCAGCCTATGCCATTGCTGCCATTCAAGAAGCGCTGCCTGCGTTTGGTAAGCAAATCAAAGGTTTCGATAGGTTTGATGCAGTGCTCACGGGTGTCGAGACACGCACCAGCTCGCCGATTCGGATTCGTCGCCATGTGGATAAACATCCGCTCGCGTGTCAGTCGATTAATACGGCAGGACTGTATCCAGCAGGCGAGGGCGCTGGCTATGCAGGCGGCATCATGAGTGCGGCGATGGATGGCATTAAGGTGGCTGAGGCGCTAGCGATTGCCTTAGCCAAAGGATAGACTTAAATGTTGAGGGCTTGCCTAAGCGCTTTGCCTGTCATGCTTTGACCTTGGCTTAGCGCTGCCATCAGTCCGCACATTTTGGCGTTGACAGGCGCTGCCTTGTCGTGCTTGGCGGCAAGCCTGACGACTGCGCCGCATAAGTCATTGACTTCAGTTACGCGGCCTTTTTGCACGTCGTCCCACATGGAGGATCGTGCAGTTGGATCCATGCGTAGCATCTTGGGCGCGAGCCGTGTGAAGATAAAGTTGGGCAATCGCAAGATGCGAGTCATGGCTTTGGGTGATGCAGCCGCTAGCTGCGCAGGAACAATGCCATCGTAAGCCATAGCGGTTAAGGCTTCCCGCTGTAGCGTGCTAAGCACGACGCGAAAATTTCGGTCTAATAATTCATCCAGTAGCGGTACGTTTGACAGTGCGTTGATGGGATTATTCAGATTGAGTAGCAGCTTGCCCCACTGCACACTTTTCATGTCGCTTGTCACGCTGACTCTAATGCCTGCGGCGTTAAACCGTGCGGCAATGTCGTTTGATTTTTCGCTAGCTTGCAGTTGCACTTTGCCTGCGGTGGCGCGGTGGCGCGGTGGACGTGAGCGTCAGTCTTCATCACCACGTTGTAGGGCACCATGCCAGCAAGCACTTGTGCGAGCGGCGCAGCCGCTTTGATGCGGGCGACGTTTTCTACGCCGTTTTGTAGTGAGATGATGACTGTGCCAGCCGCATCACTAGGGTTGAGGCAGGTGGCAATTTCAGCCGCCGCGCTACTCGTCGATCCACCTTTGACGCATAGCAACACAACGACATTGGCACGCGCCTCTTGTGCTAATTGTGCATACGCTGTTTGAAAATTAGCTGCAAGATGAAGTTGCTGGCTTTGCACATCGGCTGCAAAACCATCCAGATCAGTGACTCGCAAAGCCACGCCAGTCAAGGCATCCAGCTGGTAAGGCCGCGCGACTAAGTTGACGGCTTCGCCTGCAGCCGCCAAGCGCCCACCGATATAACTACCGATAGCGCCCGATCCAACAATGATGAAGTTCATAAAAAATCTGTCATTCCCGCGAAGGCGGGAATCTATGTTGTTTTAAGACTCGCCCCACATCTCGTTCGCGGTTTCAATCACAAGACGTAGTTTGCTACGCTGTGCTTCTACGGCGATGTCGTTGCCATGCACGGTGCTGGAGAAACCACACTGCGGTGACAGTGCGAGCTGCTCCATCGGTGCGTATTTGGCGGCTTCCTCAATACGGCGTTTGAGCGCGTCTTTGTTTTCCATGGTGCCAATTTTGGTTGTCACTAATCCCAGAACCACAGTTTTGCCCTTGGGTAAGAAACGCAAAGGACGGAAGTCGCCGCTGCGGTCGTCGTCGTACTCTAAAAAGTACGCATCGATATTCATCTCTGAAAGCAGCGCCTCGGCTACAGGTTCGTAGTTGCCTGCGGCTGCATGTGTGCTCTTAAAGTTGCCGCGGCAAAGGTGCATGGCAAGTGTCATGCCTGCGGGCTTTTGCGCAACGACTAGATTGATAAATTTGGCATAACGATGCGCCAGCTCGTTGGGGTCATCACCACGGCTCAGTGCTGCAGCGCGCATGGTCTCGTCACACAAATAGGCCAAATTGGTATCGTCCATTTGCACGTAGTTGCAACCTGCTGCCGAGAGCGAACGTAGCTCGTCGCCGTAGGCTTTGGCAACGTCCTCGTAAAACGCGGGCTCTAGCTCAGGGTAAGCGGTGCGGCTAATGCCTGCACGTCCGCCGCGAAAATGCAGCATGGTGGGCGATGGAATGGTGACCTTGGGTGTGTAGCCGTGACTCACTTGTGATTTGAGGTACTGAAAGTCTGCCAATTGAATCTGCTTGGCATGTGTGACTTTGTCGACGACGTGAATGGCAGGTGGAGCTAAATGCTCCACGCCGTCCGCGCCGATAGTGAGCGTGACCTCGCCCACTTTGACGCCGCCCAATTGCTCTAAAAAGTCGAGATGGAAATACGTGCGGCGGAACTCGCCATCGGTAATAGATTTAAGTCCCACGCTTTGTTGGAATTGCACGATCTCGGTGATGGCTTTATCTTCCACAAGGCGTAATGCCTCAGGCGTAATCTTGCCGGAAGCCTTATCTGCTCTGGCTTGCAGCAGATATTGTGGGCGTAGAAAGCTGCCAACGTGGTCGTAGCGGGCGGGTAGGTGCGGGGGAAGTGTTGTCATTTTGATAAATCTCCTAATTAAAAATAAATTTTAATGATGTCCCTCTTCGTTTTCATCATAGTAGTCTCGTAAGAGCGCGTATCTTGCACTGCGCTGGTCTTGCACGGCGCGAATCACACGGCGCATCGGCACGCCGACCATGGCCAGTGCGTGAGAGGCCAGCATCAACGAGCCTTCTAGCGCATCGGGCACGACTTCGGCTGCGCCAGCGGTCCTGAGTGCCTCAATGTCTTTGTCATCGCGGGTACGCACAATCACGGGTACTTTCGGTGCATGCTCTTGCATCCAGGCTAGCAGCCGCAGTGCCGCAGGCGTATCAATAAAGGTGATGACGATGGCGCGTGCACGGTGGACACCCAGTGCTTGCAGTGTCGCGGGGCGTGTGGCATCGCCAAACACGGCAGAGCCCGTGTGTTCGATCAAATCTGGATCTAAATCAACCGCCATGGTGGGGATGCTCTCTGCGGTCAACATGGCACTCAAATTTTGCCCACTACGGCCAAAGCCGCACACGATCACGTGATCTTTCATCTTGAGCGTTTTAGATGCCATTTGCGTGAGAGAGAGGGATTGCGTGAGCCACTCGCTGCTCACCATTTTCAGCACGAGCCAATTGCTGTGCATGATGATGAAGGGCGTTGCTAACATCGATACCACCATGCTTGCCAAGATGGGATTGAGCAGCTCGGGGGGCACGAGTTTTTGTTGGCTTGCCAGCGTCAGCAGTACAAAACCAAATTCGCCTGCTTGTGCTAAATAAAGCCCCGTACGCAAGGCGGTGCTTTTGGACGAGCCCCAGCCAAACGCAAGTAGAGTCACCAGTAGGGACTTAAACAAGACCGGCAGTAAGCTGAGGATCAGCACCAGCGGCCACTGCGCCAGCACCAAACGCCAATCTAAAAGCATACCAATCGTGATGAAAAAGAGGCCGAGTAAGACATCGTGGAAGGGGCGAATCTCAGCTTCTACTTGATGCTTGAACTCGGTTTCTGAAATCAACATGCCAGCTATAAAAGCACCTAGCGCCAGACTTAGGCCTGCTAGTTCAGTGAGCCAGGCCAGTCCTAGCGTAATGAGCAAAATGTTGAGTACAAATAGTTCTTCGCTTTTTTTGCGTGCGACTAGTTTGAGCCATAAGTGCATCACCCGCTTGCCACCCACCAAGAGCACAATCACAACGACTGTTGCCTTGAAAGCCCCAATCAGCAAGGCTTGCGCGAGACCCGACGCGGGAGCGCCTAGCGCAGGAATTAAAATCAAGAGTGGCACCACGGCAATATCTTGAAAGAGCAAAATCCCCATGACGCGCCGGCCATGTTCGCTTTGCAACTCTGCGCGATCGGCGAGCAGTTTGGCCACAATGGCCGTGCTACTCATCGCCAGCGCTGCCGATAGCGCAACGGATGCTTGCCACGTCATGTGTAATGTGCCAATCCACCAATTGGGAAAGAGAAACGTCAGACCCAAAGACACCACAGGCGCGACCAAAAGTGTGACGAAAACTTGTGACAGCCCAAGGCCAAACACGTGACGGCGCATGGCTTGCAGTTTAGGGAGGCTGAACTCTAGTCCAATAACGAACATTAAAAACACCACACCAAACTCGCCAAGATGGCGGATGGATTCCGACTTGTCAGCGAGTGCCAACGCGTTGGGTCCAATACAAACGCCGACGGCCAGATAGCCGAGCATGGGCGGCAGTTTGAGGCTACGAAACACGACGACACCCAGTACCGCGGCAAGCAAGTAGAGCAGTGTGAGTTCAAGCATGCTCATGGGGCGACCTAGACTTTTGGACGAATCAAGTTGACCAATTCAACGGCTGATTTGACGCCCACTTTTTCAAAAACACGGGCGCGATGGACTTCGACGGTGCGCATGCTGATGTTCAACTGATCGGCAATGAGTTTATTGGGCAAGCCTTCAATAACTAGGCGCATGACGGATTGCTCGCGGTCGGTCAAATTGGCTAGTTTCTTATCAATTTGGAGCTGCGTTTTAGTGCCCGCTACGGCGGCACTAGAGAGTTGCAGTGCCGCCTCAATACGATCAACGAGTAAGTTGTTTGAAAAAGGCTTTTCACAAAAATCAAAGGCGCCGCGCTTGACGGCATCGACAGCCGTTGGCACGTCGGCATGGCCTGTCAAGAAGATAACGGGCAGGGTATTTTGCATGCCACGCGCTAAGAGTTTGCTAAAGAGCTCAAGCCCACTCATGTGCGGCATGCGGACATCCAGTAAAAGGCAGCTTGGATATTTTGCGACGTACTGGGGTTGTACTGTTTCTGGCTGCGCGGTTGTTTGCACAAAGTGTTTATCCATAGCTGCGAGAAACATCGCAGCGCTATCAAAGCTCTCGTTGTTTAATCGGCGGGTCCGCAGCATCCATGCTAAAGCCTCGCGCACACTGGCGTCGTCATCCACGATATACACGGTGGCATCAAGCAAGGGTTGCATGGTGAGTCATCAATTTAAAACTAAAGGTAGTTCCTGTAAGAGGGGGCTCCGTATTCGTAGTGTAGGTCAGGCTACCACCATGCTGCTCGATGACAGTACGACAAAGACTAAGTCCCAGCCCCATACCTTCCATCTTGGTTGTAAAGAATGGCGTGAATAGCTTATCGCTGACTTCTTGAGTTAGTCCTAGGCCTCGGTCTTGAATATGAAATTCAACCTGCACCGCACCTGTGACATGCTCGGCATCGCTGGCACGCGCCGTCAGCGTCAAGATGCGCCGCTTGATATCGGGCGCCTCAGTTTTTTGTATCGGCATTCCTACGCCATGTGCTCCCATGGTGTGCATGCCCATGGCCTGCATTCCATTGCGTGCGAGGTTGATGATGACTTGCTCGATCATGGTTTTATCGCACCAAACGGGGGGCAAGTTTTTTTCGATCTCTAGCTCCAATCGAACACCCATTTGCTTCGCTAGCAAGCCCAGCAGTGGCATCACTTCTTTCAGTAAAGATTGGGGTGCAATAGAAGCTCGCTCCGTCTCACGGCGTCGGACGAAATCATGCACGCTTTTAATCACTAATCCGGCGCGCTCAGATTGCGCGGTGATGCGTTCCAATGCAATTTTTATTTGCTTTAGATATTCTGCACCGTGCTCGCTGGGGCTTTCGGTTTCTAATAAGTTAAGACCCCCTGAGGCGTAGCTGGCAATGGCCGCTAACGGTTGATTAAGTTCGTGGCTCAGCATCGATGCCATTTCCCCAAGTGTGGCTAAGCGCGCGCTTTTTTGTAAGCGCTCCAAGCTTTGCCGCGAGACGTCTTCAGCTTTGCGTTGTTGAATGATTTCTCTGGCGAGTTGCGCTTCGGTACGAAGGCGTTTGCGCGTGTCGCGGTACAGTAGCCAAAGCACGGCAGCCAAAGCGATGACTAAGAAAAGTACCAACACAGTGGGTGTATTGGCCAACCAATAAGGCGCGCTACGCCAGCTTTGAATGCGTAAAATTAAAGTGAGACCTTGTAAACCCAAAATTGTTTTGACGGCAAAGACGTCCCCATGCCGGATGGAGTTCCCGATAGTCGCAAGGCGGGATCCATCGGTATCTCGAAATGAAATTTCTTCTTGTCGTCTGGTATCAGCTTGAGCCCAAGACCGCAAAATGCCATCCAAAGAGTAAGTGGTGACAAGATACCCCGTCACTTTATTGTTTGCGACGTGAGGGATGCACATATCGGTCACTTCGTAGCCCGTTCCGTCACCGACAGGCACAAAATAGCTGATGCTGTAGGCTGGTTCTAGCGAGCGTGCGG
This sequence comes from Comamonadaceae bacterium, assembly GCA_947445115.1. Classification (GTDB taxonomy): domain Bacteria; phylum Pseudomonadota; class Gammaproteobacteria; order Burkholderiales; family Burkholderiaceae_C; genus JASGCK01. The sequence continues at coordinate 63,166 of CANFCG010000002.1, forward strand.
CAATCACGCAAGCTTGCGTGACTTCTGAAGAAAAATTCTGCCGTCCTAAATGATTAAAAATTCCTGCGGAATAAATTTGCTTTACAAAAGGGCTATTGACGGATACTTCCGTTCGAAGCAACGTGTCCCGCTTCTCAATGCGCAAAATTTCTGGCCGCTCCTCCATCAGTTGGCGAGCGGTCCAATCCCAATTAAGTGTTTCACGCTCCAGCAGTACCTGTAGCCGCTGGGCATTACGAGACAGCTTGGCACGCATGTCGCTGGCCAAATCGGTAGCAGATATTTCCATTTGATCTTCAAAGCGCGACTGCTCGTAACGCCCAACGAGCCACACCAGCGAGCCAAGAAGGATGGCAATCAGCATGAGTAATAGTGCCCAAAGCCACGTGCGGCGTGTTTTGGCGATCATGCGAAGAAACTCATTTTTTCTTTAAATCAATCACTTTAGGGTCGCGCCACGAACCTTCAATGTTGAACTCTTTGGTGGCAGCCGCAACAGCGGGACGACGAAGAATCAATTGCGTGAAGTACGTAACGGCACCCACGACAGGGTTGATTAGTGTTGCCAATAGAGACGCACCATCTGCATTGATGTCTGGTAGAACTAGCACATGCAAGTTTTGTGTTTCTTTAGCGAGATCGACGCTGCCGTCTATCGAGACAAGCGCCAACACACTTTTCATTTGCAGATTGTTTGAGCTGAGTACGCCCTCCAATATTTGAGCCTCTCCTGTCACACTGTCAAAGGCGAAACCATCCGAGAACACATCTCGAAAATCTAGCGTTAGCAAGCGTGGAAGTGCTTGCAAACTTAGCACACTCATGAAGCGACCACCGCTGCCGGGATCAATTTTTAAAAACTGCCCTTTGGCCATATTGAGTTTAAATTGTCCCGTTAGCGTCGGGTAATGCAAGGCCTGCGGAGAGCCTACCCAAGCCACGCGTCCTTGCAGACTGCCTTTGCCATCTTTAATCGTGCCAAGTTGACCTAAGCGAGTCAGCATGGCGCCAGAATCTGCGACATCAAGCCTAAATTGCAAATCCACGCGCCGAGTGTCGAGCGTATCGCCAGGTGTCCACACGCCCGTTGCTTTGAGCTCGGAGTCTGGATTGATGATATTTAATTTTTCTAATCGCCACTCTTGGCGCACGCCTGCGCCTAGGTAACTCTTGGCACGTTGATTAACAGCATTGATTTCGATGCGTCCTATTTTTTTTCCCAATAGTTCAAAATCATCCACAACTAAGTCGAGCGCTGGTAGGGCAGTAGGCGCGGTGTTTGCTAATAGTTGTTCAATTTGCGCTTGGCTGTTGGCGTCTGGCAACGTCAATCGTTTGAGCCGTGCGTAAAACTGTCCTGTCTGAGCTCGTGCTGGTAAACGGTATTCGGCATAGCCACTAAAGTCGCGCGCCTCTGCATTCATACGCCAAGTGCTTCCTATTTTGCTAGCGCCCAGTACGATGTTCTCGAAATGACGATGAGCGACTTTTAGCGTCGTGACTTCTGCGGCTATTTGATTCGGCAGATAATTAACCACAGAATTTTCTGGCGTGCTGGTATCAGTCTCCACATTTGTTGATGCTAAAAGCGTACGCCAAGCATCGACATCCAGCTCATCAAGCCGCAGATGAGCGCTGACACCCAGTGCTGGCAAAACTGATGAGCCGCCCACTCCAAGAGCAAAATTCCCACGTAGTACTTTGACTGCTCCACCTTCTTGGACGCCTCTTTTTTCCCGGATAAATTCCGCCGCTACTAGGTTTGAAAGCGTGAGTTCGATACGGTCTTGCGTCGTCCCGACTGGGGTTTGTGTATAGCGAAGCGGCCACGCCGTTGCCGCAGGCTTCGTCAACGGTGCTGGTAGGTCAAGCTGCAAGCCAACGAGGGATGATTCGACGACCAAGCCGCCTAGCCCTTGTAGATCCAGCGCAAAGTGATACGGCACACTACCGTGGAGGCGTCCTTGAATTTGCGGATAGGCCTTCCACGCTTTCAGCGCATCGGCATCAACTGTGCCATGCCCTGTGATGCGCTGACTGTCACCGGTCACTTGTACCGCGCCGCCAAGCAGCGTTGCGTGCAGGTTGTGCAGTTGAAATGCAGGACTGCCAACAGTGCTGAAATTGATCTTCCCCTTTATGTGCGTGAGCGGTACTGATGCTGAACTGAGTGTGAGGCTATTGTCCAAAAACTGAACAGACCCCGAGACTTTGCTTTGCGCCACCGCCCCGATTGGTAAGCTCAATTGGAATTGAGCGTTAACGGCGCCCGTGCCTTTGCTGGTTGCGAGCGCCCCATTCGTCATTGCCTTGAGCTGCGTTGTGTTAATAAGCTCAAGCCAGCTAGCGATGGCGCCATTCGCCTCTGCATGAATGTCGAGTTCGGGCTTGCGAAGGTCGTGAATGTGTATTGAACCTTGGGTGGGCAGATCAGCAATGACCGTCTGCACATCATCGAAGTGGAGCTGCAAACCATTGAGATCAAATAGGCTCTTTGTTTGGGTCAATGCTGGGAAATGAGCCAATGCGAGCTGACCATCCGATATTTTTCCTTGCATGCGCAGAGTGCCTGTTTTTGGATCAGCAAATGGGAAGTCTTTAGCTGCCCCTTTGATTGAAAAAGTGACGTCTTTTGCAACACCCTTTTGGAGCATCGATTGCAAAGATTGCCTAGTAACGGGCGAGATACTTTCAGGTAGGTACTTGTGCAGTGCCGCTAGGTCTATATGCGCCAATCGTCCCTTTGCATCAACGATGCCGTTTTGTACGGTGCCATCTTTGGATGTCCAGGCGATATCAAAGTCGCCCGCTGCATCAGGGCTTGCTAGTTTGGTTTGCACACGAGCTTGAAATGTGGGTTTGTTGGCGTCTAGCAGGTGCAAAGTGACTTGCTCCATCTCTCCCCTCACTTCTTTGAGCGCGGTGCTTTGCTCAGGGCTCATGGGTAGGGGGTGCCCAAGCATTTTGGTAAAAGGAGCTAGCGCGGCTAATGGAATGTGCTCGCCAGTTGCGACGAGAGTTGTTGCTGGCAAAGTGAGTTCGGCTGTGAGCTGTTTCGCAAACGAGGGAATGTCTTCTGCCTTGGCACGCAAACTACCCGACCATGCTTGCCAATGACTTGCCCTAGTTTCGAGCAAGGGTTGCGTAAATCCCCCTATCACTTGAAGCGAGCGCCCAAAGCCGACAGGTGGTGTGGCTTGCAGTTCAATATCGTGACTGCGAATGCCATTTTTTAAAGTAAGAAAAACGTTCTTGAACGTCGCCTCAGGCAAAGCATTAGACGCGCCGAATAGGTGCGGCTGTGCGTCTAGCCAATGGACGGTGCTGTTCGTTAGTGTGATTTCTTTTTGCGAGAGTAACCACTCCAAACCCTTGCTGGGCGTGGCCTTTGGCATCACGGAAACCCCCGCAACGGTGAGCATCCCTGCCGCATCACGTGTCACTTCTAGCTCTAGCGCATCAATCGTGAGGCTATCCATTCGAAACGTGAGAAGCGAGAGAGGTGCCAAGCTAACTTGCACGCGGCCAAGTTGCAAAGTGGGTTGCCCCGTCGCATCCAAAATTCGAATACCCTTGAGATCAAAAGAAGGCAGCAACCCAGAGGCCTCAGCCGCAATGTTTTCAATCTGCACGGTGTGCCCGACTTGCTCGCTGAGGTACACCTCAATGCGAGGGCGCAAGCTGTCCATGTGCGGAATGACCCAGCCGTAGAGAAACGCAGCGCACATCAAGACTAAAAGAGCGCTAGTTGCAAATAGCGCCAGCAAGCTCTTGATGAGAATTTTCATTTAATGTGCGCGTTCAAACGCTTTCATGTACGCCACTAGCGCCTCTACGCCCGCTAGCGGCATCGCGTTGTAAATTGAGGCACGCATACCACCAATGGCGCGATGGCCTTTGAGCTGCTTGAGCCCAGCCTCATTAGCACCTTGCAAAAATGCAGCGTTCAGTGATTCGTCTTTAAGGAAAAACGGCACATTCATCAAAGAACGATCAGCTTTGTTCACGCGGCTCTCAAAAAAAGAGGTGGCATCCAAATAGCCATACAGCAGCGCAGCCTTGGCGCGGTTATGCGTCTCCATAACGGTGAGTCCACCCTGCGCCTTGAGCCACTTAAATACCAGTCCCGCGATGTAAATACCATAGGTGGGCGGCGTGTTGTACATCGAATCAGTGTCGGCAAGCGTCTTGTAATTGAATACCGAAGGACACATCGAATGGGCACGCGTTTCGCTCGCATCGTTCAATAGTAGGTCTTCGCGCACGATAGCGATGGTGAGACCTGCCGGGCCAATGTTCTTTTGCGCGCCACCGTAAATGAGTCCGTATTTGGAGACATCGACAGGGCGCGACAAAATGTGGGATGACATATCCGCAACAATGGGCATGTCTTTGAAAGCAGCGCCGTGCGTGGCCTCCAGCTCGGGCATGAAGTGATATTCCACACCGTTAATTGTCTCGTTAGTGCACAGGTGCAAGTAGGCTGCGTTCTGGTTAAGCTTCCAAGATTCAACTACTGGAACGGCTGTGAAGCCAGTATCCACGGCACTTGCAGCGATATTCATCTTGCCGTAGCGCTGCGCTTCTAGGTGCGATTTTTCCGACCACACACCTGTGATGACGATATCTGCTTCGTTTTGATTGCCTGACTTGCCGCGCATCAAATTGAGCGGTACGATGGCGTTTTCGCCAAGGCCACCACCCTGCAAGAATAAGATTTTGTAGTTGGCAGGTACGGCGAGCAATTCACGCAAATCTGCAAGCGCCTCGGCATGAATGCCCATGAAATCGCTGCCGCGATGGCTCATTTCCATCACGCTCATGCCTGTGCCGTGCCAGTCCAGCATCTCGGCGGCGGCTTGTGCCAGCACGGCTTCAGGTAGTGCGGCAGGGCCAGCGGAAAAGTTAAAAACGCGTGTCATTTCGTCTCCCTGTTATTCCCGCGTAGGCTGGAATCCATCTTCATCCGCAATGCACTTGGCAAGAATGGCAATGCCTTTATTGATTTGCTCTACGCTCGCCGTCACAAACGACAGGCGCAGCTTGTTGTGTTCCGTTTCGCTCTCATTGGCATAAAACGCAGCACCCGGTACAAATGCGATACCTTGCTCCACAGCCTTATGCAGCAAGGCTTGCGACTGAATATGCTTTGGTAAAGTGAGCCATAAGAACATACCGCCAATGGGTTTGTTCCACGTGACGGTTGCGGGCATTTCGCGCTCAAGTGCGCCCAGCATGGCTTCCAATTGTGACTTGTACAGTGCGCGGATGCTCGGCTTGTGCTTGGGGATGAAATCGCTATGCAGCAGTTCGTAAAGCACGCGCTGATTCAGGCTTGGCGTATGCAAATCGGCGGCTTGTTTGGCTTGCAGCATTTTTGGATAGAGCACAGACGGCAGCACCATAAAGCCCAAACGCAGACCGGGCGCTAAGATTTTGGAGAACGAGCCAAGGTAGATCGTGCCCTCGGGATTGCGCGACGTGAGCGTATCGGGCGGCTCTTGGTCAAACCATAAATCGCCGTAAGGGTTGTCTTCCACAAGGCACAGGCCATATGCCTTGGCGAGCACAGAAAGCTTGGCACGGCGGCTCTCGGGCATGGTCCGTCCTGTGGGGTTTTGGAAGTTAGGCAGCAAATAAAGAAAGCGCGGCTTTTGATCAGCAGGCGTATTTTTAAGCTGCACTTCAAGCAGCTCCACATCAAGGCCATCATCGTCGCAGGCAACGCTCACCACGCGCGGCTCCATCGGCGTAAAGGCTTGCACGGCACCAAGGTAGGTAGGTGATTCCACCCAGATGATGCTGTCCTTGTCGATCAAGATTTTGGCAATGAGGTCAAGACCTTGCTGCGAGCCAGTGGTAATCAGCACTTGGTCAGGCGATACATCCCAAGGCAGCATCTTGGCCACGGCTTCGCGCAGGGGGCTGTAGCCCTCTGACGTGGCATATTGCAGAGCGGCTTCGCCGTCTTCAGTCAAAATTTTGGTGACAGCTGCGTTGACTTCTGCAATAGGGAAAGTTTTAGGCGAAGGCAAACCACCCGCAAAGCTGATGATGCCGGGTCGCTCGGTGACCTTCAATATTTCCCGAATAAACGAGGGGTTCATGCGCTCGGCTCGCGCGGCCATTGTCCAATTCATGATGTCAAATCCTAGAGTTTTTTTCCAACAAAGACGGTGGTAATTACCAAGGCGGCAAATGCCACAGTTAACAAGTCTAATCGCTCTCCCAAAACGGGTACGGCAAACGTAATGCTAAGCAAGGGCTGTAGTAGCTGGATTTGGCTAATACGCACGGTGCCGCCCAGTGCTAAAGCACGATACCACGCAAAGAATCCTAGCCACATTGAGAACACAGAAATGTAGACAAAACCTATCCACGCGCTGACGCTGACGGGCGTTTGCGGCAGCAAATAGAGAGCTGTGGGCAAGCTGATAGGAAGCGAAATCACAAGCGCCCAGCAGATGACTTGTTCGCCGCCAAGGCGTGTACTGACGAGAGCTCCGTAGGCATAGCCAATAGCAGCGCATAGCACGGCGAGCACAAGTAATGCGTCGGCTGGATGGAATAGTAAGGTTGATCCTTGCTTGTGGATGAGCGCATACAGGGCTACAAAGCAACTACCCAAAATAGCGCAAATCCAAAACCCAACGGAAGGACGTTGACGCGCAAGCCAGGCGCCAAGGGCTGCAGTTGCCAGCGGCAAAAACCCAACGAGCACGGCGGCGTGAATGGATTCAACGTAACGCAACGCCCACGCAGTCAAAAGCGGAAAGCCAAACACCACGCCTGCTGCTGTGATAGCAAGAGGTAGCCAATCTCCGCGTTTGGGACGATACGCTGCTTTTAACTGCGACGTCAGGGCAAGATAGCCAAGGCTTAACAAGCCTGCTACGGCGGCGCGTCCTAGCGCACTAAACCAAGGTGAGAGCTGAGGTGCTTCTACAGTACCTACCGCTAGGCGCGTCATCGGGAACGTGATGGCAAAAATCACGACACCGAGGATGCCCAGCCAGTACGCCTTCACTGAAGTCGCTTTGCCGTTTTAAACAGTTGCACCGCGGTTCGGGTCTAGTGGATCCTCAGACTCATAACCTTCGCGTTTAGCAACCGCTTTCACCAAATCTTCACGCTTGATACCCAGCCACATCGCAATGGCTGCAGCCACAAAAACCGAAGAGTAAATACCAAAGCAAATACCAATGGTTAGTGCGAGCGCAAAGTAGTGCAACGTCGCGCCGCCAAAAACCAACATCGACAGCACCATAAGCTGCGTACAGCCGTGGGTGATGATGGTGCGGCTAATGGTGGATGTAATCGCGTTGTTGATGATTTCTTGCGTATTCATCTTGCGATAGCGCCGAAAATTCTCACGGATTCGGTCAAAAATAACCACCGACTCGTTCACTGAATAACCCAGCACGGCTAATACCGCCGCCAGCACGGTAAGAGAGAACTCCCACTGGAAGAAGGCGAAGAAGCCCAAAATGATGACCACGTCATGCAAGTTGGCAATGATGGCGGCAACCGCGAATTTCCACTCGAATCGCATCGCTAAATAAATCATGATGCCAGCGACCACAAAGGCGAGTGCTTTTAGACCGTCTTGCGCCAACTCTTCACCCACTTGCGGACCGACAAATTCAGTGCGGCGCATGACCACGTCTGCTGCGTCCACTTTGAGCGCGGCCATGACCTTGTCGGATTGCTGCGCCGAGCTCACACCTTTTTGCGCGGGCAGACGAATCATGACATCGCGCGAGTTACCAAAGTTTTGCACTTGGATGTCGGTGTAGCCAAGGCTGGCGACCGTATTTCTCACCTTGGTCAGGTCAGCGGTTTGTGAGTAGCTCACTTCCATCACCGTACCGCCGGTGAATTCCACAGACAAATGCAGACCCTTGTAGAACAAAAAGAAAATGGCTGCCGCAAAGGTTAAAAACGAGATGACATTGAAGATCAGCGCATGACGCATGAACGGGATGTCTTTGTGGATCTTAAAAAATTCCATGATGTGTGTTCCTAGTCGTTCTTATTTAGTTTCAGGCTTCCACACCGTACCAATGGACACGGATTGCAATTTTTTGCGACGTCCGTACCAAAGATTGACTAGTCCGCGCGAGAACAGCACAGCTGAGAACATGCTGGTCAAAATACCCAAGCAGTGCACCACGGCAAAGCCGCGCACAGGACCAGAGCCAAAGGCTAGCAGCGCTAAACCAGCAATCAAGGTGGTCACGTTCGAGTCCAAAATCGTCGCCCAAGCGCGGTCGTAGCCTGTATGGATAGCAGCTTGCGGACTCGCACCGCCGCGCAGCTCTTCGCGCACACGCTCGTTAATCAGCACGTTCGAGTCAATCGCCATACCAAGCGCCAGCGCCATCGCGGCCACGCCAGGTAAGGTCAGCGTGGCTTGCAACATTGAGAGCACAGCCAGCAGTAAGAGCAAGTTCACCGCCAAAGCAATGCTGGAGAACATGCCAAAGACCAAGTAATAAATCGACATAAACGCCATGATGACGATGAAACCCCATGTTACGGAGTTAAAGCCTTTTTCGATGTTCTCAGCGCCAAGCGAAGGGCCAATCGTTCGCTCTTCGATGATTTCCATCGGTGCGGCCAGCGAGCCGGCGCGTAACAAGAGTGCGAGATCGTTGGCTTCGGTGATATTCATGGCACCAGAAATTTGGAATCGATTGCCGAGTTCAGCTTGAATCACAGGCGCTGTTAGCACTTCGCCCTTGCCTTTTTCAAACAACACGATAGCCATGCGTTTTTTTAAGTTTTCGCGACTCACATCGCGCATGATGCGTCCACCCTTGGCGTCCACCGTCAAATCAACTTTGGGCTGCTGCGATTGGGTATCAAAACCTGTCTGCGCATCGTTCAAGCTCTCACCCGTAATAATGACTTGCTTCTTGAGAATCACGGCGCGACCATTGCGCTCAAGCATGCGTTCCGAGCCAAAGGGCACGGGCGCGGCGCCAGATTCTGCCAGGCGTCCCTCGGTGCTTTCATCCACAAGGCGCATCTCCAGTGTTGCTGTGCGCCCCAAAATATCTTTCGCTTTGGCTGTGTCTTGCACACCGGGCAGTTGCACCACGATGCGGTCAAGGCCTTGCTGGGCAATCACGGGCTCGGACACGCCCAGCTCGTTAATACGGTTGTGCAGCGTCGTGATGTTTTGCTTGAGCGCTTGTTCTTGCACTTTCACAATCGCTTGGGCCTTGGGTGCGAGCGTGAGTTTGAACTCTGTGCCATCCGGTGATTCGGTGGTTTCGTAATCTTGGAACTGCTCGTGGACAAGATCTTTGCCTTGATTCAAGATGACCTGTTCGCGAAATTTAATTTCGACGTTATTGCCGCTGCGGCTAATACCGCTGTGGCGAATATTTTTATCGCGAAAAGTAGAGCGCAAATCGTTCGTGAGTGCTTCGGCCTTTTTCGCAATCACGTCTTTCATGTCTACTTGCAACATGAAGTGAACACCGCCGCGCAAATCGAGTCCCAAATACATGGGCGATGCGTGCAGTGCTGCGAGCCACTGCGGTGTGCGCGGCACAAGGTTCAAGGCAACGATGTAATTAGCATCATTGCTATCGGGCACCAGCGCTTTTTGCAATGCGTCTTTAGCTTTGAGTTGAGTGTCGGTGTCCTTGACGCGAGCCTTGATGGACGTGCCTTCCAGAGCGATCGACTCCGCCGTCACGCCGGCATCCTTTAGAGTTTGCTCAATCTTGCCAAGTAGCGCCGTATCGACCTTGAAGCTCGTACGCAAAGACGACACCTGCACTGCGGGCGCTTCGCCATACAAGTTAGGTAGCGCATAAAGAATGGAGATGAGAAGCACCACACCAATGATGATGTACTTCCAAAGCGGGTAACGATTCATAATTTGACTCGATCAATTCAAATGGATGTCATCCCCGCGTAGGCGGGGATCCAAGGCTAGCAATAGATTACCCGCGCGTGCCTTTTGGCAAAATTTGGGCTACTGCAAAACGCTGGATTTGCATCTCAACGCCAGAAGCCACTTCGACTGTCACGATCGAGTCACCCATTTTGGTAATCGTTCCGATGATGCCGCCAGCCGTTGCCACTTCGTCGCCCTTGGCGAGTGCATCCAGCATAGCTTTGGTTTCTTTTTGGCGCTTCATTTGTGGACGAATCATCACAAAATACAGCACCACAAACATCAGAACCAATGGCAGCATGCCTTGCAAAGAACCCATGATGCCGTCGCCAGTAGAGGCGGCTGCGGCGGGGGCGGTTTGAGCGATAGCGGAAGAAATAAACATGGAAACTCCAATAGATGAAAATAAAAAGCAACCACGCATTTTAGGTGGTTGCCAACAAAGCCAAGTATTGGCGGTGTGAGAGGGCTAAGTGAGGGGTAGATTCGTTATTTCAACTGAATCGAACCGCTCACCGTCAGGTTAATCGCCGTGCGTCCCGCTTCAATCTGCACGGGCGCAGCGTCCGCCATTGCGGCTCTGGCCATCATCATCATCGGGCGCGGCTGATTGGGTTGCTCCAGCTGCGCTTGCTGGATATTGATTTCTCGGATGGCGTAGCCGCTAAATCCTAACGTTTGTGCTGCCACCTTGGCTTTAGCTTGAAACGCCTGCAAGCCTTGCTGCAAAAGGGCTGCGTCCTCACGCGCCTTCAGTTCACGGCTGACTTCAAAGCCGCTCCCCACAATTTTTAGCGATTGACTGAGACTTCCAGATAACTTACCCAGCGAGCCAAAGTCTTTGCTCTTCAAAATCAAATCCGAGCGCACCGTCCAACCAATGACGTTGCCCTTGGTGTCGTATTGCTGATTAGTAGAGGAATTGCCTGTGAGGGTCTCCACGCCGCTCGCCGCCTTGGCTTCGCGCACGGCATCGCCCATGATTTTGTTGATGTGCTGTGTGATGGCGGAGGCGTCCGCCCCCGATTTTTCTGCCGCCATGGTGATGACGGCGGTGTCAGGCGTGATGGGGGCATAGACTACGGCATCTAAGCGCACGAGGTTGAGTGGCTCTGGGGTGGTTTGCGCCAGCGTAGCGCCTGCACATAAAACAGTGGCAGCTACAGCACAAAGACGTTTGATGACGTTCACCCCAAGTGTCGGCGACCAGAAGCGAGTGAAAAAATCCGTGGCTTTAGTCATAAGCATCAGGCACTTCGGTGCATGCCCAAACGCGTTAGTAATTCCAAATCTGCGTTGGTATCAGGATTGCCTGTCGTGAGCAGCTTATCGCCGTAAAAAATAGAGTTTGCGCCTGCCAAGAAACATAAGGCCTGCACCGCGTCACCCATTTGTTGGCGCCCCGCGGATAAGCGCACTTTAGCTGTCGGCATCGTGATACGTGCGACGGCAATCGTACGGACAAACTCAAACGGATCGAGGTCAGCTTGAGTCGCCAGCGGTGTGCCCTCTACTTTGACCAAGTTATTAATAGGCACAGATTCTGGATACGGCGCAAGGTTGGCCAACTCAGCCACCAAACCCGCACGCTGACGGCGTGTCTCGCCCATACCCACAATGCCACCGCAGCATACTTTGACACCTGCACTACGCACACGCGTTAAAGTATCCAAGCGGTCTTGATAATCACGAGTGGTGATGATGTCTCCATAAAAATCAGGTGCGCTATCCAAGTTGTGGTTGTAGTAATCGAGGCCTGCGCTTTGCAATGTTTGCGCGTGCCCGTCCTCTAGCATTCCGAGGGTCGCGCAGGTTTCTAGGCCAAGCGCTTTGACGATTCGCACTAACTCGGCAACGCGCTCAATGTCACGGTCTTTGGGCGAACGCCATGCCGCCCCCATACAAAAGCGCGTCGCACCGGCGGCCTTGGCTCGCTTCGCCACTTCCAAAACAGCATCGGGTTCCATCAGTTTGGTAGCTTCTACCCCTGTGTCAAAACGAGCTGCCTGGGGACAATAGTTACAGTCTTCAGGGCATCCTCCAGTTTTGACGGAAAGCAAGGTTGCAAACTCGACGCGTGTTAGATCAAAATGAGCGCGGTGCACTTGCTGAGCCTGGTGCATCAACTCAGGAAATGGTAAGTTAAACAGTGCTTCAATCGCATCGACCGACCAACGTTTTTGAATACTATCGGCATCAGTTAATCGTGTTGTTTTGATGTGATGCGTGAGAGGGTGTTCAATTAATCTTGTCATAAGGCTAGTTTAAGTTAGTTATCATCCCAGCCCTTATGAGCACACTATTTGATTTTTCTGAACAAGCCATTCAAAACTTAGCCAAGATCGACGCTTCGCGTGCGCTAGCAGAGGATTTAGGTGGTGTGGACGGTCATGATTTAACGGCAGGTTTGATTAACGCTAACCACAAGGCCAAAGCACAAGTATTAGCCCGCGAGAGTGCTGTCATTTGCGGCGTGACATGGGTGGAGGCCACCCTCCATCAATTAGACCCCACTGCGCAACTCAAATGGAATGTCCGAGACGGACAGCGCTGCGAAGCAAACCAAGTTATTTTGCACATAGAGGGTTCGGCACAATCACTGCTGACGGCGGAACGGACAGCACTGAACTTTTTGCAATTGCTTAGCGCTGTTGCAACTAAGACGGCTCTGCACGTCGATGCAGTGCGCGGCACGAAAGCCCATATTGTTGATACACGCAAGACATTACCAGGTCTGCGTTTGGCTCAAAAATATGCGGTACGAATGGGCGGTGGCGTCAATCACCGTATTGGGTTGTATGACGCCGTACTGATTAAAGAAAATCACATCGCCGCGGCAGGCGGAATTACCCAAGTACTGGCACAAGCGGCAAAGGTCGCTTTACACGCCAGTTTCATTGAGATTGAAGTAGAAACCCTCGCGCAACTAGAGGAGGCGCTGGCTGCGGGTGCGCAGATGGTGTTACTAGACAATATGGATGTGCCCACGCTGCAAAAGGCCGTGGCAATTAACCAAGGTCGAGCGATCCTTGAGATTTCTGGTGGCGTGACTTTAGAGGGGCTGCGCACTTTAGCCAATACAGGAGTGGACCGCATCTCTATTGGCGCACTGACTAAGGACGTGAAAGCAATCGATTTTTCTATGCGTTTTGAAAGCCAGAATGTCTAATGTGATTGATGTTGAGTACGAGCAGCCTAGCTGTAACACTTTGCACGCGTGGGCACGGGTTCCCGTCGAGCCTCTGCCCGAACGGCGCACTGCCCTTAAAGAAAAAATCAGACGACTCTTAAAGGAGCGCAATGCCGTCATGGTGTCGCACTATTACGTCCACCCCGACCTACAAGACTTAGCTGAAGAGACTGGCGGATTGGTGAGCGACTCACTGGAGATGGCACGTTTTGGCCGCGAACACAGCGCCCAAACACTAGTTGTCTCTGGTGTTCGCTTTATGGGCGAAACTGCCAAAATTTTGTCGCCTGAAAAGCGTGTCTTGATGCCCGATTTGGATGCGACGTGTTCCCTCGACCTAGGTTGCCCTGTGGACGCATTTACGGCTTTTTGCGATGCGCACCCCGATCGCACGGTGGTGGTGTATGCCAACACCAGTGCCGCCGTTAAAGCCCGTGCAGATTGGGTCGTTACGTCTAGCTGCGCAGTAGACATTGTCCGAGCCTTAAGTGCTCAAGGGCACAAAATTTTATGGGCACCGGATAAGCATTTAGGCGATTACATCCAGCGTGAAACGGGTGCGGATATGCTGTTTTGGAGTGGTGCCTGCATCGTGCATGACGAGTTCAAAGCCATAGAGCTTGAATCACTCAAACTAGAGCATCCAGACGCCAAGGTGTTGGTGCATCCCGAGTCGCCTGCCGACGTGGTTGCGCTGGCAGATGCCGTGGGCTCAACATCAGCGATATTAAATGCTGCGCGCACGATGGATGCATCCACCTTCATCGTTGCAACCGACAACGGCATGATGCACAAGCTACGGACGCAAAACCCGAACAAACGATTTATTGAAGCGCCGACAGCAGGCAATAGTGCCACGTGTAAAAGCTGTGCACATTGCCCTTGGATGGCGATGAATGGCTTGACTGGACTGGCGCATGCGCTGGAACACGTGACCAACGAAATTCACGTCGAGCCTTCGCTGGGATTGGCAGCTAAGTTGCCGATTGATCGAATGTTGACCTTTACTGCCACACAAAAAAATGGTCTGGGTGCAGGGGCACTCGTGCCCATGGTTGGCGCAGTCTGAAGCTGCGACTTAAGACGGCGTTAGCAGAGTTGGCTGTGCCGTGTCAGCCATGCTTGGATAGTCAGGGCTATAGTGCAGCCCACGGCTCTCGTGCCGTAACTGTGCCGAACGCACGATCAAATCAGCGACTTGCACCAAATTGCGTAGCTCCAGTAAATCACGCGTCACTTGGAAGCTAGCGTAGTACTCGTGAATTTCGCTTTGCAATAATTGAATGCGGTGTGCTGCACGCGCAAGCCGTTTGTTGGTACGCACAATGCCCACGTAGTCCCACATAAAACGACGTAGCTCCCCCCAGTTGTGCGAAATCACAACGGCCTCGTCGGCTTCGATCACACGACTGTCATCCCAATCGGGTAACGAGATGGATGCAGTTGGCTGCGAATTCAAAATAGCCTCGACAGCCGCACTGGCAAACACCATGCACTCTAAAAGCGAATTGCTGGCCAACCGATTGGCGCCGTGCAAGCCCGTATAAGCGGCCTCACCAATGGCGTATAGACCCACAATATCCGTGCGCCCACTAAGGTCAGCCACCACGCCACCGCAGGTGTAGTGCGCCGCAGGTACCACAGGAATTGGTTGGCGTGCGATATCGATACCCAGCTCTAGGCACTTTGCATTAATGTTGGGAAAGTGCTCGTGAATAAAAGAGAGCGGCTGATGCGAAATGTCCAAATACACGCAATCTAGCCCATGTTTTTTCATTTCAAAATCAATGGCACGTGCGACCACATCGCGTGGCGCTAACTCCGCACGGACGTCATGGTTGGGCATAAAGCGCTGCCCACCCGCTGACTCGGGCAGCACCAGGATGCCGCCTTCGCCGCGCACAGCTTCAGAAATCAAAAAGGATTTGGCGTTTGGGTGATAAAGGGATGTGGGATGAAATTGAATAAATTCCATATTGCCCACGCGGCAACCGGCGCGCCACGCCGATGCAATGCCATCACCCGTAGCGGTATCGGGGTTGGTAGTGTACAGATACACCTTGCCTGCACCGCCCGTTGCTAGCAGCGTATGCTGTGCACTAAAAGTCACAACCTTGCCACTCTTGCCTTCTAGCGCATACAAACCGACGCAGCGTTTGTCCACAGTTATCAAATCCACCAAAGTGTGATCTTCAAATAAATGAATGTTGCTGCGGCGACGTACTTGCTCAATCAACGTTTTTTGCACAGCATCGCCGGTCGCATCGGTTGCATGAACAATACGCCTTGCGCTGTGCCCGCCTTCGCGCGTTAAATGTAGCTGGCCGTTTTCTTCGGAAAACTGCACCCCCAAACTTTCTAACCACCGAACGGTTTGTGGTGCGCGCTCCACGACGAAACGCGTGGCGGCGATATCCGATAACCCGGCCCCAGCGACCAAGGTATCGTCGATATGCGACTGAAACGTGTCGCCTTTGGCAAACACCGCTGCAATGCCGCCCTGTGCCCAGCGGCTAGAGCCATCGTTGATAGCCCTCTTTGTCACGATGGCCACCTGCTGCGTTGGCGGCAAACGTAGCGCTGCGGTCAAGCCCGCCAAACCGCTACCGATGATCAAAACATCAAATTTTTTTTGCATATTTAGGAAAAGGCAAAGTTAACCTCGTTCAGAATCGTTTTGTGCAGAACACAAAGCGTAGGCTATTTCACCAAAACTCCATGTGCTTGTTGGTCTGCATGGTACGAGCTACGTACCATTGCTCCCACAGCCGCATGGCTAAAGCCCATTTCATAAGCCTTGGCTTCAAACATCTTGAACGTATCGGGATGTACATAGCGGCGCACGGGCAAGTGGCTACTGGACGGTGCGAGGTATTGTCCAATAGTCAGCATGTCGATGTTGTGATCTCTCATGTCTTGCATGACCTGCAAAATCTCTTCGTCGGTTTCGCCGAGCCCCACCATGATGCCGCTCTTGGTCGGCACGCTGGGGTGCAGCGCTTTAAACTTTTTGAGCAAGTTCAAGCTGAATTGATAGTCCGAACCTGGGCGAGCTTCTTTGTATAGACGCGGCGCGGTCTCTAGGTTGTGGTTCATCACGTCGGGCGGGGCGAGCTTTAAAATTTCTAACGCACGGTCGTCGCGGCCTCTAAAGTCGGGCACAAGGATTTCGATTTGCGTGGTGGGCGAAAGCTCCCGCACGGCGCGGATGCAATCGACAAAATGCTGGGATCCACCGTCGCGCAAGTCGTCACGGTCAACCGACGTAATCACGACGTATTTGAGCTTGAGTGCCGCAATGGTTTTGGCAAGATTTTGTGGCTCATTCACGTCCAGCGGATCAGGCCTGCCATGTCCCACATCGCAAAACGGGCAGCGCCGCGTGCACTTGTCGCCCATGATCATGAAGGTCGCCGTGCCTTTGCCAAAGCATTCGCCAATGTTGGGGCACGAGGCTTCTTCGCACACGGTGTTGAGTTTGTTCTCGCGCAGGATTTGTTTGATTTCGTTAAACCGAGTTGAGGCTGAGCCCGCCTTCACGCGGATCCAATCGGGCTTTTTTAAGACCTCGGCCTGCACTACCTTAATGGGAATGCGCGACAGCTTGGCCGCGGCCTTTTGTTTGGCGAGTGGGTTGTACTCCTCTGTCGTCTGAACAGTTCGGACAGTGGGGCGGACGATTTCGTGTGTGGACATAGTGCGGTTGATTTTACAATCGCAGCATATGCTCCAGATTGCCACGCACTCCCCCGTTGACCAATTGCTCAGCAGCGTCGATGTGGCGCTACGCACGCTCTTTGCTAAGCCACGTGCCGCAAGGGCTACGCCGATGCCTACTCTGCAAGTCAAGGGCGACGGGGCCTCCCAGCTATCGGATGCGGAAAAACGCCATGCCGCAGGGCTGATGCGGGTTAATCACGTAGGCGAGGTTTGTGCGCAGGCGCTTTACTCGGCGCAGGCGCTGAGTGCAAGTACACAGGAAAGCCGTGCGCAGTTTGAGCATGCCGCGCGCGAAGAAATGGATCACTTGGCATGGACGGCTGAGCGTCTGGCGGAGCTGGGTAGCCGCCAGTCGTTGCTGAATCCGCTGTGGTACGCGGGTGCATTTGGATTGGGTTTGGTCGCGGGGCGGCTGGGCGGCGACCGTATAAGTCTTGGGTTTTTGGTCGAAACAGAGGCCCAGGTGGAGGCGCATTTAGCGAGTCATCTCCTTCACGATCTGAGTGGCTTGCCTAGGAGCGATCACCACTCGCGCGCCATCGTGGCGCAAATGCAGCAAGATGAGGCGGAGCATGGTCACATGGCAAAGGAGGCGGGTGCGACGAAACTATCGCCAACAACTCAAGCCTTGATGGGCAAGGCCGCCAAGGTCATGACGACCGTGGCTTACTGGGTTTGACGCAGCCTTTAATTCCAGCCAATCAGGACCAATCCTTTTTCTCGAATGCAGTTTTGCACCATATTGCGATAGGCTTGATTTTTTTCGGCTGGCTGCATAGCCGAGCTACTTGGCAAAAGAGGTGTAAGTCCAGCCTCTTTCGCCTTAGTTAAACAGGCATCAACTGCCGATTGTGGTGCAGGCGAGCCTCTGCCATCCAAAACAACGGGATGATCCCAATGCTGTGGGGCTGTGGCAGCGCAGCCAACCAAGATGATGAGCCCGAAGGTGGCTAGTAAAGTTGATTTTTTAATTTTATTTTTCATTTTTCATTTTTAAAAGTAATACTTAATAATAGCATTTAATTTAATTTAATTTAATTTAATTTAATTTAATTCCAGCCAATGGATTCAAGACCTTTTTCACTGATGCAGCGCTGAACAAAGTTTCGGTACAGTGGGTTGGCTTGCGCGGGACGCATTGCACCGCCAGTGGCTCCAACGGCTCCGCCAACCGCTGCGCCCGCGACAGCTTGAGCCAAAGAGCTCTCCAGGTTACGTCCAGATACTAGGCCGCCCACCACCCCAGCCACGCCAGCCATCATGCCGCCCGATGCTGCGCCTTGTGCTACTGAGTTATTTTGTGCCATGGGGCTAAGGCCAGCGGCTTGCGCGCTCGCTAAGCAGGCGTTCACTTCGGCGTCAGCCGCTGCTTGCCCGATTTTGTTAAAGGTCGCGTTGGGATAGAGTAAAGGCCGCGAAGGCGCTTGCTGTGTCGTGGCGCAGCCTGTGGCTAGAGCCGCGACGAGGGTTGATAGAGTCAATAAAGTAAAAATGCGCATGATGTGTTTCCTTAAAAAGTAATACCAAATGTAACCGCTACCTATACAACGTGGAATGCGCGTGATGCGCTGACAAAAATGTAAGGATTACGAGTTTACTCTTGGCTACAATACGGCTTTCCTAAATTTGTGAAGGTGTTTTTAGTATGTCAGCAACCTCCCACGACAAACAACAGCCAAGCGATGTGATCGAGGCGATTGTCCCGATGATGCCCATCGTGCTACCCATTGTGGGCGGCGCTCTTATTTTTTTACTAGCCTTCATCGCCGTTTTCATGGCGTAAGAGGTTTGTAGCCTTTAAACCCCCTCGCTCCACTGGCGTTCATTGCGATCAGCTGGTCTAGCAATCTCCCTCTAGTCCTCTCGAAAGCTTTTTTATGTCTACGATTCAACAGGCAGGAACACCCGTCTCTGCGGCCGCCACAGCCCCCTCTTTTGTGCAACACTCTAAGCTGATTGCATGGGTGCAGCAAATGGTTGATATTCTTCAGCCAGATGCCATCCACTGGTGTGATGGTTCTAAAGAAGAATACGACCGCTTGTGCGATCAGCTAGTCACCGCGGGTGTATTTAAGCGTCTTAATCCTGTTAAACGCCCCGACTCTTTCCTCGCACTGTCCGATCCATCCGATGTGGCACGTGTCGAAGATCGCACCTTCATTTGCTGCGAGAAGAAGGAAGACGCCGGACCGACTAATAACTGGAAGGCGCCTGCCGAGATGCGCGCCGAAACGCTGCCGCTGTTTACGGGCGCCATGCGTGGCCGCACCATGTACGTCGTGCCATTCAGCATGGGGCCACTCGGTTCACCGATTGCCCACATCGGTATCGAACTATCCGATAGCGCCTATGTTGCCGTCAACATGCGCCTCATGACCCGCATGGGAAAAGACGTGTACGGCGTACTGGGCGAGAGCGGTCACTTTGTGCCTTGCGTGCACACCGTTGGCGCACCGCTAGCGGCTGGCGAAAAGGATAAAACCAGCTGGCCTTGCAATCAAACCAAATACATCATTCAATACCCAGAGACGCAAGAGATTTGGAGCTACGGTTCGGGTTATGGCGGTAACGCACTGCTTGGCAAAAAATGCTTTGCACTGCGTATCGCGTCCAACATGGGCCGTGAGCAAGGCTGGCTCGCCGAGCACATGTTGATCTTGGGCGTGACCAATCCGAAGGGCAGGAAATATCATGTGGCAGCGGCTTTCCCAAGCGCTTGCGGCAAGACCAATTTCTCTATGCTCGTGCCGCCAGCTGGCTTTGATGGCTGGAAGGTCACGACTGTAGGTGACGACATTGCTTGGATTAAGCCAGGACCTGACGGCGAACTCCGCGCCATCAATCCAGAGGCTGGCTACTTTGGCGTAGCACCTGGCACCAATATGCAAACCAATCCAAATTGCATGTTGTCTCTCAATAAAGATACCATTTTCACCAACGTGGCATTGACCGACGACGGCGACGTATGGTGGGAAGGCATGGAGCAAGATGGTGGCGGCTTGCCTGCTCATTTAATCGATTGGCAAGGCAAAGACTGGACGCCGCAAATCGCAAAAGAAACAGGTGCAAAAGCGGCGCATCCTAATTCACGTTTCACTATTCACGCCAGCAACAACCCAGCTATTGACGCCAATGCCAACGACCCCGCAGGCGTGCCGATTGATGCGTTCATTTTTGGCGGTCGTCGTTCTAACACCGTGCCGCTGATTACCGAAGCCCGCACATGGACCGAAGGCGTGTACATGGCTGCGACCATGGGCTCCGAGACCACAGCCGCTATCGCTGGCGCACAAGGCGTGGTGCGTCGCGATCCATTCGCCATGATCGCGTTTTGCGGCTACAACATGAGCGACTATTTCCAGCACTGGCTCAACATGGGTGAGAAGTTAGCAACTGCTGACTTGAAGCAACCCAAAATTTACAACTCCAACTGGTTCCGCAAAGGTGAAAACGGCAAGTTCATTTGGCCAGGCTATGGCGAGAACATGCGTGTGCTTAAGTGGATCATCGACCGCCTAGAAGGCGAAGCCGCTGGTGTCGATACACCGTTTGGCGTGACGCCAAGCTATGCCGATCTCAATTGGGATGGCCTAGACTTTGGCGCTGACAAGTTCGAACAAGTTACGAGCTTTGATACCGACTTGTGGACGGCTGAGCTGAAGTTACATCAAGCACTTTTCGATACGCTCAGCTACCACTTGCCTAAAGAGTTGGTGGACGTAAAGGCGAAGATTGAGGCGCGCTTAGCGGCTTAAGTAACTTATCTGTTACCATTAAGCATGCAGCACGAAATCCGAGAATTGTTGTTGACGGATGGAAGTAGCCCATATGCGGAGTGGTTCAACAGCCTATCGGCTGATGTGGCGGCCAAAGTGGCCACTAGCAAATTACGTATGTCGATGGGCAATCTGTCAAACGTTGAGTGGTTTCGCGGCATTGGCGAGTGCAAGATTGATTTTGGTGCGGGCTGGCGGATTTACTTAGCGAAAGATGGTTTGGAGATCATTGTGCTGCTGGGCGGTGGAAGTAAAAAGGGGCAGCAGCGCGATATAGATCGCGCCTTGGCACTTTGGGATGATTACAAACATCGTAAAAAAGAACAGAAATAGGTGTTCATATGGCATTAACAAGAGATTACAGAGAAACCGTTGTTAAGCGTGCAGACGCAGACCCCGAGTTTGCTAAAGCATTGCTGGATGAGGCTGCCACACTCTTTTTGAATGGCGAGCCAGAAATTGCAAAGTTGATTTTGCGTGATCTTGTGAATGCAACGATGGGTTTTGAGCAGTTGGCTGGATTGATTGCAAAGCCTGTCAAAAGCTTGCATCGTATGTTGTCTCCGTCAGGTAATCCTACGATGAGTAATTTGGCTGCGATATTTCAAACACTCAAAAATAAGATGAACTTAGAGTTTCGTGCGCAGGCGTTTCGCTTGAGCTAATCTTTGCTGCTCAATCTGGAAAGGGCAGGGATAGCTTTACTGTTCTGGCCTCCCCCCGACTTCTCTAGCTGCGCGACGGCCTTGGCTACTTTTACGCCACAAGCCATACACCAGTCTAAATAAAAAATCACATCAACATAACGCTCACCGCGTTCAATTTTAGAAACGTAGGATTGGTCTAACTTCAACCGATCAGCGATTTCGATTTGCGTCAACCCTGCGCTCTGGCGCAATGCCTTCAAGTGGTCGCGCAGCGCGACATAACGAGGGTGATGAATTGATAAGACCACTCGCGCATAATCAAGGTCAAATCGGAATAGGTCATTTTGACCTTATTAAAGATGCAATCTTTACCAACAGTAAGTGCTTAGAACCACATTGACAAGCGAAGATTTATTGGAAGATATCTACTGCGCCCATGCGGAACGTGGGATTTTTAAGGGGCTGACCATGAAGAAGAAAATTGTTGCGGCGCTGATAGCCACACTCACATTCGCGGCGTTTGCGGCGTGTCCGTCATACGCGCCATACCGATGCGTGCCAGATTACAACGGGAAAATGCGCTGCGGCTGCGGAGTGTAGATGTGAAAAAACCGCATCGCTGCGGTTTTTTTCGCTCTAAGCCTGAGTCAACTTAATGACACGCGAAGGGATGGCGCGTTAGTTCTAACCGAATCTCACCTCCAACCAGCTCTTGAGTTCCTCAAACACAGGACTCGAATTCACCTCATTGAAGATCTCGTGATAGAGGTTTTCATAGCATGTTGATTGCAACATCGACTTAGGCGCAAGCCCAGTAAACCTGCGGCTTGCAGCAGCATCGACTAACTTGTCTTGACCAGCGTACATCAGCAGCGTGGGCACACTCCAAGTACTTGCTGTTTGAAGCGTTGCTGCACCGTTGTCCATGATCCATTTGCCAAGTCTTGGCGATACTTTGTTGTGGACGAGCGGGTCGGCTAGGTAAGCCTTCATCACCTTGGGGTCGTGCGAAATCTTGTTTGCGTCTAGACCATTGGCCACTGTCAAGTTGGGAGCTATCTTGGGTAGCACGGCTAGCAGCAGTTTGTCTATGGCTTTGAGCTTTGCACCCAATGCAGGCGACGACAAAACTAGCGCATCGATGGGGCGGATATTGAGTGACACAAACCTTGCAGCCACCAAGCCACCCATGCTGTGGCCTAGCAAAATTAAAGGCAGGTTGGCATGATCTTGTGCCGCCATTTGCTTGCGCGTATCGTCAATCACCAAGGCGAGATCGTCTAGCAGCCGATCAGTGGATGGCAGGCAGCCACGTTTACCGCTGGCTGTGCCATGTCCATATTGATCGTAAGCGCGAACCGCAAAGCCCCAATCGTTGAGATGCTGGATGACGTGCGCATAGCGCCCCATATGCTCGCCAAGGCCATGTACCAAAACAATGTGGCCACGAAGGGTTTTGAGTGCGCGGGTGATGTTCATCTATAAAATCATAGCCTATGACAACTTCTAACAAACCTGCTTACAAAGTCGCTGGCATCATGGGCTGGCCCGTGGGTCAATCGCGCTCACCATTGATTCATAACTACTGGATTGCCAAATATGGACTGGAGGGTGATTACATCCGTTTGCCTGTGAAGCCAGATAGCCCAACAGGTTTGAAAGACGCGATCGCTGGCATGCGTGCCATGGGCTTTGCGGGCTGCAATCTCACGATGCCGCACAAGACAGCGGCGCTGCCGTTTGTTGATCACTTAGACCCGATGGCAAAGCGGATGGGCGCAGTCAACACTTTAGTGTTTGCGGAGGACGGTTCGATTAGCGGCTACAACAACGATGGGTTTGGCTATGTCGAGAGCCTGCGCGAAGTGGGATACACCGACTTCGCCAAAGGCCCGATCACGGTGCTGGGCGCAGGCGGCGCGGCGCGTGCGGTCTTGCTAGCCCTCGCAGATGCGGGTGCAAAGGAGATTCGGCTTGCCAATCGCACGGATGCCAACGCAGTGACTATCGCCGCCAGATTTACTGATGAATTTGGCGTGCCAGTCAAAGCTATGCCGTGGGCGAATCGCGCAGCAGCCCTTGATGGCTGTGCCTTGCTGGTCAATACCACCAGTCAGGGCATGTACGGCCAGCCCGCGCTCGATCTATCCTTGGACGCATTGCCACTGACCGCCTTGGTCTCGGACGTGATTTATGTGCCGCTAGAAACGCCGCTCTTAGCTGCGGCCAAAGCGCGTGGACACCAAACCGTGAACGGCCTTGGCATGCTGCTCAATCAAGCACGGCCTGCGTTTAAAGCGTGGTTTGGCGTGATGCCCGACATTACTGATGAGTTGCGTGCCAAAGCTTTAGCTACGTTCCAATAATGAAGCGCATGTTTGGGGGGTGGTTTGCGGTGCTGTTATGGCTTCCCGCCTTCGCGGAAATGACGAGTGCCGTTTACCCTAGTAAACCGATTCGTCTCATCGTGCCCTTTACGCCTGGCGGCAGCTCCGACATCTTGGCGCGTGCTGTTGGACTAGAACTAACGAAGGCATGGGGACAGCCCGTGGTCATCGACAACATTGCGGGGGCGGGTGGCAGCATCGGTGCCGACAAAGCTGCTAAATCGGCGGCAGACGGCTACACGTTGCTCATGGGGCACATCGGCACATTGGCGGTCAATCCATCGCTCTATCCTGATTTGTCTTACAAGCCGCTGATAGACTTTGCACCCGTTGCATGGGTGGCGCGTGTGCCCAATGTGCTGGTGGTCAATCCCAGCGTACCCGCGAAGAATCTAAAGGAATTGATTGCGCTTGCTAAATCGCATCCAGGCCAGATGAACTATGGCTCGGGCGGCAATGGCAGTGCCGCCAACTTAGCGACCGAGTATTTCAAATTGCAAACAAGCACATCGCTGGTTCATATCCCCTATCGCGGCACAGTGCCATCCGTCACTGATCTATTGGGTGGACAAGTGCAGGTGCTGTTTACAGGCATTCCTGCGCTGCTTCCGTACATCAAATCAGGGCAAATGCGGGCGTTGGCGGTGTCATCGCGAGAGCGCTTAGAGTCGCTTCCTGATGTGCCAGCCGTCGCAGAGCTTGGACGCGAAATGCCCAGCCTTAAAGGCTTCGAAGCCGATCAGTGGTACGGTGTTGTCGTGCCAGCAGGCACGCCCAAAGACATCATTGCTAAGCTCAACGCGCAAATCAATAAAGCGCTTGTGACGCCTGAGCTCAAAGCACGCTTAAATAGCGAAGGCGCCATCGCCACGCCGACCACGCCAGAAGCTTTTGGCGCGTTGATAAAAACAGAAATCACGCGCTGGAAGCCTGTGATTTCGTCAGGGCGTGTGAAGGCGAATTAAAGAGAACTAAGATCAGCCATGGCCTCAATCTCGCTTTCAAACGTTGTTAAACGATACGCAGCAGTCAGCAAAGACAAGCTTGCCACGCAAGTGATTCACGGCGTGACTGCCGAGATTGTGGATGGCGAGTTTGTCGTCATCATTGGGCCCTCTGGCTGCGGTAAATCGACGCTACTGCGTATGGTTGCGGGTTTAGAAGAAGTGACTGAAGGTCAAATCAAAATTGGCGAGCGAGTCGTCAACGACCTAGAGCCTGCCGAGCGCGACATTGCGATGGTGTTTCAAAACTACGCGCTCTATCCGCACATGACAGTCGAGGGCAATATGGCGTATGGTCTAAAGATTGCGAAAGTGCCAAAAGATGAAATCAAACGCCGCGTGGACAAAGCCGCCGCCACGCTAGAGCTCTCGCACCTACTGACGCGCAGGCCCGGCCAGCTATCAGGCGGGCAGCGTCAGCGGGTCGCGATGGGACGCGCCATTGTGCGCGAGCCACAGGTGTTTTTGTTTGACGAGCCGCTCTCAAATTTGGACGCAAAATTACGCGCCCAAACGCGCCTAGAGATTCAAAAGCTGCATCGCGAACTGGGCATCACGTCGCTGTTTGTCACGCACGATCAAGTCGAAGCTATGACGCTGGCCGAGCGAATTTTGATTTTGAACGCAGGCGTGATTGAGCAATTTGATACACCCGATAACGTTTACAAAAAGCCTGCCAGCACATTTGTCGCCAGCTTCATTGGTTCACCGCCGATGAACTTGATTCCTCAAAGTGGCAATGACGCTGGAAAAATTCTAGGTGTACGCCCAGAGCATTTAAATATCGTGCCTGTGCCCGTCGATGGGAGCTGGACAGTCAAAGTGCAAACCACAGAATTGCTTGGAGCGGAGCGTTTGATCTACGCAAAATATGACGATGCACCGATTGTGATTCGCGTCGATTCGGATGCAGTTACGCCAACTATTGGCGAGACTTTGCACGTGATGCCTCGTGCCGATCAACTCCACTGGTTTGATGCCAAAACGGAAAAGAGGATTGCATGAATCAAAGTACAAATTGGCCTTACCCACGCTTTATCGCCCACCGAGGCGGCGGCAAGTTAGCGCCTGAGAATACGCTCGCGGCCTTCCGCGTCGGCGCATCGTTTGGCTATCGCATGTTTGAGTGCGACATCAAACTCTCTAGCGACAACGTGCCTTTTGTGCTGCATGACGACACGCTCGATCGCACGTCAACTGGCAAGGGTGTTGCAGGCGTACTCGACTGGAGCACCATCTCCAGCTTTGACGCTGGCAGCTGGTACAGCCGTGTGTACGCAGGCGAGCCCGTGCCGACGATGAATGCGGTGTCGCAGTTTTGCCTGCAAAATAATTACGCCATCAACATCGAGCTCAAGCCTACCGAAATGAAAGGCGAACCTAAAAGCACGGCAGATGCCATGGCGCGCCGCACAGGCGAAGTCATCGCCAAGCGAGCACAGGTGCTGTGGAAGGATTCCAATCTCAAGCCGCTGATGAGCTCGTTTAAGCCCGAGTCGCTCATTGGTGCCCAAGTCGTTGCGCCAGAGTTACCACGTGGCTTGCTGCTGGATGAGCTCTGGGACGGCTGGTTCGAGTGCGCCGTGAATTTGGACTGCGCCATCGTGACTTGCGACCACACCTTGTGGAGTGCGGACAACGTCGCCAAAGTCAAAGCGCAAGGCATGCGCTGCGGCAGTTACACGGTGAATGAGATGGCTGAAGCTAGGCGCTTATTTGAACTGGGCATCGATTGCATCTACACCGATCGACTCGACTTATTTTTACCAGCCAGCTAATCTTTACGTGATTGAAATAGTTGCGCTAGGCTGCAAGCCACGACCAGTAAGGCATACGAGAGTATTTTCCCGTCAACGCCAAACAACACAAGGCCTGTGGCCATGGCGACTGTGCCAATAATACTGTTGATTAACCAAGTTTGCCGAGCGTTTTTCTTGCCGTAGCGCCTACCCCAAAACGACAAAGCGCCGCCCACAAACACGGCAGGCAGAGCGAAATTGATGAGGTGAAAGAGGGCGTCTAAGGCAGTCATAGATTCAAATTTTATAATCAAGGAATGCGCCCCCTCTCGTCCTCTCATTAATGTCTCAATCTCAGCTCCTATGGACCCTCGGTCTCAACCACGAAAGTGCGCCGCTTGATTTGCGTGCGCGCTTCGCGTTTGCGTCCGCTGAGCTGGGGCAGGCGTTGGCCCAGGTGCAGGCGGCCGCGCCCGACCTGCCCGAAGTGGCGCTGCTGTCCACTTGCAATCGCACCGAGCTGTATGGGCTTGGAAGCCAAGACCAGCAAGGCTTGGCGATCACCTGGTTATCTAAAACAGGCGCCATTTCTGTGGATGAAATGAAGCGGTATTTGTACATTCATAACGACCAAGCTGCGGCGCGACATGCGCTGCGCGTCGCATCAGGGCTTGACTCCATGGTGCTTGGCGAACCACAAATTTTGGGACAAGTTAAAGAGGCCGTTCGTGCTGCCAGCGATGCGGGGACGCTGGGTACAACGCTGCATCAGCTGTTTAAGCAGGCGTTTACCGTGGCCAAAGATGTTCGCACCAACACCGAAATAGGCAGCCACAGCATTAGCATGGCCGCTGCTGCCACGCGTTTGGCGGCAAGTGTGTTCGAAGATTGGCAGCACACGCGGGTGCTTTTGGTTGGCGCTGGTGAAATGATTGAACTTTGCGCTGCGCATTTTGCCGCTAAAAATCCGAGGCGCATGGCGGTCGCGAATCGCACCACGGCTAGAGGCACAGCTTTGGCTGCGCGTTTCAGCACACCCACGCTGTCTATCGAGACATTCGCTTTGGCTGAGCTGTCCGCGCACTTGCACGAGTTCGATGTGGTGGTCAGCTCTACCGCCAGCACGCTTCCCATCATTGGACTCGGTGCCGTGCAGCATGCGATTAAGCTGCGAAAACATCGCCCGATGGTGATGGTCGATTTGGCTGTGCCGCGTGATATTGAATCCGAGGTGAAAGCCTTGAGCGACGTCTACCTATACACGGTGGATGACCTTTCCGCTGTGGTGCAAACCAATCTTGCCAACCGCGCAGCGGCCGTGGGCGAGGCCGAGCAATTAGTCGATGCGGGCGTGGCGCAGTTTGTGCAGTGGCAAGCTTCGCGCAAAACCACAGTGCCAAAAATTCAAGCCTTGAACGATCAAGCCTTGCTGTGGCAAGAGCAAGAAATTGAGCGCGTCAAAAAGCAATTTCTAAAAGATGGTAATACCTCCGAGGCCAATTTGGATGAGGCACTCCAAGCCTTAGCTAGAAATCTTTCCAATAAATTTTTGCACCTTGCGTACAAATCTATCTGAGCCTTTTGAACCCCTATGAAAGAATTTTTGCGCAAGCAGCTCGTCCGTTTTGATGAACGACTCCACGATTTAGAAAGCTTGCTCAGCAGCCCCGACATCATGGCGGATCAAACCGCGTATCGCAAGCTTAGCAAAGAGCACGCCGAAGTGACACCTGCCGCAGGCCGCTATCAGCGGTACTTACAGCGCGAAGCAGACCTAGAGGCCGCACGTGATATGGTTTTGCAGTCAACATCCGATCCTGAAATGGCAGAGATGGCGCAAGAGGAGATTGCCACTGCCGAGGCGGAAATGATGGAGCTAGAGGCCGAGCTCCAGCGCCTCTTGCTGCCCAAAGACGAAGACGATGGACGCAATGCTTTTATTGAAATTCGGGCAGGCACGGGCGGTGATGAGTCTGCCTTGTTTGCAGCAGATTTGCTGCGTATGTACACGCGCTACTTCGATACGCAAGGCTGGCGTACTGAAATCATGAGCGAGAACGCGAGCGAGCTGGGCGGCTACAAAGAAGTCGTCGTGCGCGTGGAGGGTGATTCCGTTTATGGCAAGCTCAAGTTCGAGTCAGGCGGTCATCGCGTGCAGCGTGTGCCGACCACCGAGACGCAAGGCCGCATCCACACCAGCGCGTGTACGGTCGCGGTATTGGCCGAGCCCGACGAGACGGTGGCCATCACGATCAACCCCGCCGACTTGCGCATCGACACCTACCGCGCCAGCGGAGCGGGCGGGCAGCACATTAACAAAACCGACTCTGCCGTTCGCATTACGCATTTACCCACGGGCATCGTGGCCGAGTGCCAAGACGGCCGCAGCCAGCACGGCAACAAAGCGCAAGCGATGAAGGTGCTGAACGCGCGTATCCAAGAAAAAGATAGAAGCGAGCGCGCCGCCAAAGACGCTGCCGTGCGCAAAGGATTGATTGGCAGCGGCGACCGCTCAGACCGCATCCGCACCTACAACTTCCCGCAAGGGCGCTTAACCGATCACCGCATCAACCTCACGCTCTACAAACTGCTCTACATCATGGAGGGCGACTTAGGTGACGTTATTACCGCCTTGCAACACGCACGCGAAGCCGAGCTGATGGCGGAGTTGGAGATTGGGAATTGAGCGAAGTACTTCAATTGAAAAATGCACTGCAAACCACGCTAAATAAGGGTTTGGATCGCCTAGACGCGCAAATGTTGCTGCTACACGCGATGGGGCAATCAACCAATGACCGTGCATGGCTGATGTCGCACGACACCGACGAACCCACGCCAGATCAGCAGCAAACTTTAGATGATCTTATTCAACGTCGCCTCAAAGGCGAGCCTGTGGCGTACATCGTAGGTAGCAAAGAATTTTTTGGTTTGAATTTGAAAGTGACGCCAGATGTCCTCGTGCCTCGCTCTGATACCGAGGTGTTGGTCGAGTGGGCACTTGATGTGATCCCTCACGTCCAAGCACCAACGGTGATCGATCTTGGGACAGGCAGCGGCGCCATTGGACTGGCGATCAAGCACGCATGCCCACACGCCAAAGTTACTTTGATTGATGCCTCGCAGGACGCATTGGCTGTGGCTTGTGGCAATGCCGATTCTCTAGGGCTTACAGTACATGGCTTGCGGAGCGATTGGTTGCAAAGCGCGCCAGTGGATCAGCTTTTTGACATCATCGTCAGCAACCCGCCCTACATTGCCGAAGGTGATGCGCATCTAGCCGCGCTTGTGCACGAACCGCTCATGGCGCTCACATCAGGGCCCGATGGCCTCACCGCTCTTCGCCGCATTGCGCTGGATGCTCCCAGCTATCTCAAGCACGGCGGCTGGCTTTTGCTAGAGCACGGCTACGACCAAGCAGAGGCTGTACGCGCCTTGCTGTTGGCTCAAGGGTTTGAACAGGTCACGAGTCGTCTTGACTTGAACGGCATTGCGCGCTGCACGGGTGGCATGTTGAATTGTCCGTACAACACCGATCATCCATGAATGCGCTTGAACTAAAAATTCCTCCGCCACTGGTTTTACTGATCTTTGCGATAGCGATGTGGTTTGCAGCGCCGATGTCCGAGCCGCTTCATGTTTCGCTTGGTGTACGTATCGGCATGGCGATAGCGCTGGCTGTGATAGGCGAGGGGATAAGCCTAGCAGGCATCATTCGGTTTCGTCGCGCTAAGACCACCATCAATCCCATGAAGGCGAAGAACGCTTCGTCGTTAGTGACCAGCGGCGTGTACCGCTTCACGCGCAACCCGATGTACCTCGGGTTGGTGATCACGTTGGTAGGTTGGGGCGTGTTTTTGCCCAGCCCCATCGGCTTGCTTTTGATACCTTTGTTTGCGCTCTATATCACCAGATTCCAAATCACCCCCGAAGAGCGGGTGCTGACTTCGATTTTTGGCAGGGAGTATGTGGACTACAAAAATAGGGTGAGGCGCTGGGTTTGAGTTAGGTGGCTGCTAATCAGCCAACTAAAATAGCCCAATCGCAATCGGAAGACATTTGAAGGACATCATCATGGACGCAACCCAACAACGCATTGACGGCCTCGTCAAAGGCAACGACATCACGCTCTTTATGAAGGGCACGGCTAGCTTTCCGCAGTGTGGCTTTTCTGGGCGGGCGATTCAAATTTTGAAGGCTTGCGGCGTGGATACCAAAACGATTCAAACCGTGAACGTGCTGGAAGACCAAGAAGTGCGCCAAGGCATCAAGGAGTACAGCAACTGGCCGACAATTCCGCAGCTTTATGTCAAGGGCGAGTTTATTGGCGGCTCGGACATCATGATGGAGATGTACGAGAGCGGCGAACTTGAGACTGTTATCAAGAGCTAATGTCAGTGGATTCCCGCCTTCGCGGGAATGACGGCTCGCTTACCAAGCCTTTGGCAGCTCAGCAAAGCCTGCGGGTGCATCCGCCGCGTTTTCAAACGTCACGTATTCCCACGACTGGGGCGCATCTAGTAGCGCTCTGAGCAAGTCGTTATTCATGGCGTGGCCTGAACGAAATGCGCTGTAGGCCGCCAAGAGAGGGCTTCCCAGCACATATAGGTCGCCCATGGCGTCTAAGATTTTGTGCTTAACGAACTCGTCGTCGTAGCGCAAGCCTTCCATGTTCAAAATTTTGTCGTCGTCCATCACGATGGCGTTGTCTAATCCGCCGCCTAGTGCGAGGCCATTGTTTCTGAGCATCTCCACGTCTTTGGTAAAACCAAAGGTGCGCGCGCGCGCAATGTCTCTGGCGTAGCGGCCCGAGCCATAGTCAAACGTGACCGCTTGCCCCGTGCCATCGACGGCGGGGTGGTCGAACTCGATTTCAAATTTGAGCGTGTAGCCGTGCAGCGGGTCAAATCGTGCCCACTTTAAGTTTTTGCCTGTCCCTGTACGCACTTCAATCGGAGCAGTGACTCGAACAAAACGGCGCGGCGCATCTTGTAGGACGA
Source organism: Comamonadaceae bacterium (assembly GCA_947445115.1). Taxonomy (GTDB): domain Bacteria; phylum Pseudomonadota; class Gammaproteobacteria; order Burkholderiales; family Burkholderiaceae_C; genus JASGCK01. The sequence continues at coordinate 94,539 of CANFCG010000002.1, forward strand.
TGCCTGCACTTTGTAATAAGAACACAAAGCTAGCGGCTGAGCCATCCAAAATGGGCACTTCTTCGGCCGTGATGTCTACAAACATGTTGTCGATGCCAAGTCCTGCCGTCGCCGACATCAAGTGCTCAATCGTTTGCACCTTGGCGTTGGATGAAGAGATAGTAGACGCCATCCGCGTGTCGCTCACCATATTCGCTCGCACAGGAATATCCTGTGCACCCACGATGTCCACGCGCCGAAACACGATGCCCGTATTGACGGGCGCAGGGCGCAGCGTGATTTCAACACGCTCGCCGCTATGCAGTCCCACGCCAATGGCTTGGGTCGTGGATTTCAGTGTTCTTTGAGGCAGCATCCGTCTATTTTATTGAGACGGTTAGTTCAATCTGCTTGCTTACGCAAAAACGCTGGGATTTCCAAGTCTTCCATGCCACCAGACGACAGGGCGCTCACTTTTTCTGCTGCATTGGTACGATTGCGCATGTATGCAGGAACGTCCGAGATCGCGTAAGAATTATTGACTTCAATCGCAGGCATGGCTGCGGGTGCGATGCTAGGTGCGTAGGCTGCGTAGCTGCTTATGGGGGTACTGGGTGAAAACGCACCTATTCCTCCTGAGCTGACGCCTGAACTCACGCTCGTGTATGCACTGGGGCTTGTCCCCATGCTGGCACCCACGCCGGCAATCGCAGTTTCCAAAATCGGCACGTTATCCGTACCGGTGCGTAGCACTTGCAACTGCGGGCGACCTTGGCTCGCGCCCTTGCGCTGCAAGCCTGTGGCGACAACGGTCACGCGGATATTGCCCTCTAATGTATCGTCGCTGGCGGTGCCGTAGATGACGTGCGCATCGTCTGCAGCGTAGGCTCGGATAGTGTTCATGGCGAGGCGCGACTCGGAGAGTTTGAGCGAGCCTTTGGCTGCGGTGATTAACACCAAGATGCCCTTAGCGCCCGACAAGTCCACTCCCTCTAACAGTGGGCAAGCAATCGCTTCTTCGGCAGCAGCGCGTGCGCGGTCGGCGCCCGATGCCAAGCCCGTACCCATCATGGCTTTGCCTGTCTCACCCATGACCGTGCGCACGTCTTCAAAGTCGGCGTTCACATTGCCAGGTACGTTGATGATTTCGGCAATACCGCCGACGGCGTTTTTGAGCACGTCGTTGGCGTAGGCAAACGCTTCGTCTTCGCTGATGTCGTCACCCAGCACTTCCAATAATTTTTCGTTCAGCACCACGATGAGTGAGTCGACATTAGCTTCCAATTCCATCAAACCCGCTTCGGCATTACCCATGCGGCGACCGCCTTCAAAATCAAATGGCTTGGTGACCACACCCACCGTCAAGATGCCCATCTCGCGGGCGATACGGGCTACCACTGGCGCTGCGCCTGTGCCCGTGCCGCCGCCCATGCCCGCGGTAATGAACAGCATGTGCGCGCCTTCAATGCAGGCGCGTATTTCTTCTTCCGCCATGAGGGCTGCCTCGCGTCCTTTTTCTGGCTTGCTACCCGCACCAAGGCCGCTCATGCCGAGTTGAATCACCTTATGCGCGGCACTGCGGCTGAGCGCCTGTGCATCAGTATTGGCACAAATAAATTCCACGCCTTGGACTTGACGCTCAATCATGTGCTGCACCGCATTGCCGCCGCCGCCGCCGATGCCGATGACTTTGATCTGGGTTCCCAAATTGAAGTTGTCGTCGATCATTTCGATGTTCATGGTTGTCATGGTGAGCTCCTTAAAGTTAAAAGAAAATTGCAAAAGAAAAAAGTGAAAAATTAAAAGTTACTAACAAAAAAATCTTTGAAACGGCTGTACATATTTTTGACCGAACCTGTTTGTTGTGAGGCTCGCACCCCGCGAGCCCGTGCACGGCGGGCTTCTTCCAAGAGACCCATCACCGTAGAGGCGCGCTCTTGCGAGACGATGTCGGATAGCATGTTGTTGTAGCGCGGCACGGCGCGGCGCACAGGCTTGAGGAAGATGTCCTCCCCTAACTCCACCATGCCAGGCATCACGCATGAGCCGCCCGTGAGCACAATGCCCGAAGACAGCACTTCGCCATAACCTGAATCGCGAATCGCTTGCTGCACCAGCGTATAAATCTCTTCAACGCGGGGCTCAATCACGCCCGCCAAGGCTTGACGCGACAGCATGCGCGGACCGCGATCACCGAGGCCCGGCACTTCAACTTGTGCATTCGGGTCGGCGAGTAACTGCTTGGCGTACCCGCTCTCTAGTTTGATGTCTTCTGCGTCTTTGGTCGGTGTGCGCAGCGCCATCGCAATGTCGCTGGTAATCAGTTCGCCAGCAATCGGGATCACCGCCGTGTGGCGTAGTGCTCCGCCTGTATAGATGGTCACGTCCGTCGTGCCTGCGCCGATGTCCACCATCGCCACGCCCAGTTCACGCTCGTCATCCGATAGCGTCGCCAAGCTTGATGCAATGGCGTTGAGCATTAAATGCTCGACTTCTAAACCGCAGCGGCGTACGCACTTTAGGATGTTCTCAGCGGCGCTTTGCGCGCCCGTCACGATGTGGATATTGGCCTCTAAGCGGATACCGCTCATGCCAATCGGTTCGCGTACATCTTGTCCGTCAATGATGAACTCTTGCGCCTCGACCAGTAGCAAGCGTTGGTCGCTCGGAATGTTGATCGCGCGAGCTGTTTCCATCACACGCGCCACATCCATCGGCGTGACTTCTTTGTCTTTGACCGCGACCATTCCCTTGGAGTTGATGCCGCGAATGTGACTGCCTGTAATGCCAGTGTAGACGCGGGAAATTTTGCAATCCGCCATTAGTTCGGCCTCTCGCAGTGCTTGGCTAATGCTTTGCACGGTCGCATCAATGTTGACCACAACACCGCGCTTCATGCCCAGTGTCGGTGCAAAGCCAATACCCGCTAGTTGTAACGCGCCAGAGGCTGTTACTTCGGCCACAGCTACCATCACCTTGCTGGTGCCAATGTCCAGACCAATTACTAAATCTTTATATTCTTTTGCCATATGGAGTCCTCTTTATTTCGTTGTAATGCCTGAGAGGCGTGTTGCAAAACCGTTTGGATAACGCAGATCGACGCTTTGCAAATCGTGTGCGTTGTATTTGTTCTTCACTTGGGATGCCGCTATCAACCAGCGGTTGGTGCGCAGCAGAATGTCTTCTTTGCTCCCACTGCCCAGTTCAAGCGTTGCCTTGTTGTCGAGCACGGCGCGCCACATGCCCAGAGGGTTCAAACTCAGTTGCACAATTTGACGAGCACTGCCTTGCGTGTTGGTCTGCAAGCTAGACTGCAAGCCTTGATACAAAGATAAAACCTCGGCTGCGCTTCGTACGGGTCCAGATAACGCGGGCAAGTTGTCGGTGTCGATTTGTCCACCCGAGGTTTCAAATACTTCACCTTGAACATTAAGTAGTTGCTCAATATCGACATCCGTTTTGTTCTCAGGTGATACTGCCGTGTCCAAGCTGGTCCAACGCGCAATAGGCGTATGTGCTGTCAAAGACACCTTGATGTGATTGGGGAACTCGCGCTGCACCACGGCGCTACGGATCCAGGGCAGTGCTTCAAATGCTTGCTGCGTTTTTTGCAAGTTCAAATTAAAGTAATTACCCGAGAGCTGTGGCAGCACGTTGGCACGCAAGGTGAGCGCATTGTGAAATTGAGCGTCGCCTAAAACGGTCATGCTATGGATAGCAAACCAAGGCGCCAGCATGAATGCCCGCAGTGCCACGGTTAGCAAAATTAAAACAAAAAGCGCCCCAAATACCAACGTGCCACGCCGCAACCACACGATATCGCGAGGTAACGCAAGCATTTGCTGGCTTGCGGGAACGTAGGGTTGGCGGATGTGGATCATGCGTGACTGACCTTTGCATGGTCAAGCTTTGCGCTTTGCAAAATTTGCAAGCAAAGCGCTTCAAATGAAATGCCAGCGGCCTTTGCCGCCATTGGGACGAGCGAGTGACTGGTCATGCCCGGGCTGGTGTTAATCTCCAGCAAATAGGGCTTCCTAGTTTTGGCATCAATCATCACGTCGGCGCGCGCCCAACCTCGACAATCGATGCTTTGGAAGGCTTGCAGGACCAAGCTTTGAATCGCTTCTTCCTCATGCATAGGCAAGCCGCTTGGCACGTGATACTTCACGTCGTCGGTGTAGTATTTGTTTTGGAAATCGTAGTTGCCATCAGGCGCTGCAATCCGGATCAATGGCAGTGCTTTGGCGTCTGCACCACTACCAATCACGGCGCACGTCACTTCGTCGCCTTCAATCCAAGCCTCGCACAGTGCTTGTCCGTCGAGTGCTGATGCGGCTTCAAAAGCAGCGGCGCATTGGGCTTTGCTTATGACGCGAGTCAGTCCTAGGCTTGAACCTTCTAACGTAGGCTTCACAATCATGTTGTGACCGCCCGCCTTAAAGAATTCAAATGCCGCTTCAGTTTCTAAAGCGTTCTTTGTTAAACGCCAAGCGGGTGTTGCAAGCCCTGCGGCTTCCCAAATACGCTTGGTCATACGCTTGTCGATGGCGATGGCGCTTGCCATCACGCCCGAGCCTGTGTACGGAATACCTAAGAGCTCCAGCGCACCTTGTACCGTGCCATCTTCACCAAAGCGACCGTGCAGCGCAATGTGCGCAGCGGTAAAGCCTTGGCGTTTGAGGTCACCCATATCTTGCACGCTTGGGTCAAACGCATGGGCATTCACGCACTGTGCTTGCAAGGCCTTGAGCACCGCTGCGCCCGACATGAGTGACACCTCGCGCTCAGCGGATGCGCCGCCAAATAGCACGGCAACTTTATTCAATAGCCCACTCATTGCTTACTCTCCACTAATTTCAAAACATCAGCGCACACGCTACCAATCGAGCCGGCACCCATGCAAAGCACCACATCACCCGCTTTGGCGAAACTTTGAATCAATCTTGCCATCTCACCAATCTGCGGGACAAAAACAGCCTGCACCTCGTTTGAGGCTACGCGCAGGGCGTGCATCAACGAGCGCCCATCGGCTGCTGCGATAGGCGTTTCGCCAGCGGCATAAACCTCGGACAAGAGCACGGCATCACTGCTTTTCATCACACGCACAAAATCTTCAAAGCAATCGCGTGTACGGGTGTAGCGATGCGGTTGGAATGCGAGCACCAGCCGACGCCCTGCAAATGCCCCGCGAGCCGCAGCCAGCGTGGCCTCCATCTCGACAGGGTGATGGCCGTAGTCGTCAATTAACGTGGCCGTGCCGCCATCCGATGTTTTGAAATCACCATAGCGCTGGAAACGTCTGCCCACACCCGCGAACTTGGTGAGTGCGCTTTGAATCGCCGCGTCTGGCACATTTAACTCGGTGGCTACAGCAATTGCCGCAAGGGCATTTCGCACGTTGTGCTCGCCAGGCGTATTGAGTGTGATGGGTAGATCGGGTAATTGAATGCCATTTTTTCGCTCGCAGACAAAGTGCATTTGACCGTTGTCAGCGCGTACATTGACAGCTCGGATTTCTGCGCCTGCGTTCAAGCCATAAGAGGTGATTGGCCGCTGAACCTTATCCAGTATGGCCTGCACGCCAGCGTCGTCCGTACACAGCACCGCTGCGCCGTAGAAAGGCATCTTATGCAGGAAGTCTACAAACGCCTGATGCAACTTGGCCAAATCGTGTCCGTAGGTCTCCATGTGATCGGCATCAATATTGGTGACAACCGCTAGCGTGGGCAGGAGCTTGAGGAAAGACGCGTCTGACTCATCGGCTTCCACCACGATGTAGTCACCTGATCCCAGTTTGGCATTCGCGCCCGCACTATTGAGTCTGCCGCCAATCACGTAAGTGGGGTCTAGCCCCGCTTCCGCCAAGATGCTGGCAATCAGTGACGTGGTGGTCGTCTTGCCGTGCGTGCCTGCGACCGCCACGCCTTGCTTCATGCGCATCAGTTCGGCCAGCATCACGGCGCGTGGCACGATGGGGATGTGTTTGGCACGCGCTGCGACGACTTCCACGTTATCCGCTTGCACAGCGGTTGACGTGACTATGCAGTCCGCGCCTGAAATGTTTGTTGCCGCATGCCCGTGTGCCACCCTAGCGCCAAAGCTTGCCAGACGTGCGGTCGCGGCATTCTGTCCTGCGTCGCTGCCGCTAATCACGTAGCCCTGATTGAGCAGCACCTCGGCAATGCCGCACATGCCTGTGCCACCAATGCCGATGAAATGAATATGTTTGATGGCGTGTTTCATGTAGTGAGTTCCTCGCACGCTTGCACCAACATGTACGTTGCATCTAGCCGAGCCATGGCTCTTGCTGCTTTAGCTTTCATCAGTAGCTCTTCACGGTTTAAGGTTTGCAAAAAATCCGCCAACATTTGTGGATTTAAATCCGCCTGCTGTTCAATCCAAGCGCCTTTTTCACCACTCTCGGTGTCCACCAAATATTTCGCATTAGTGGTTTGGTGGTCATCCACTGCAAATGGGAACGGTACAAACAGGGCGGCGGCTCCCACAGCGGCAATCTCGGTGACCGTGGATGCGCCGCTCCTGGCGATCACGATGTCGGCATTGACGTAGGCGGTGGCCGTGTCTTCAATAAATGCTGTGCAGCTAGCGGCCACGTTGGCACGCAGATAGTTATCTTGCAATTCGTCTAATTGCGCTTGTCCACTTTGGTGTGTGACGCGGGGGCGTGCATGAATTGGAATCAGAGCCAAGGCCTTTGGAACGAGATCGTTAAGTCCCTTTGCACCTAAGCTGCCGCCGACCACGAGTAATTGCAATACACCCGATCGGTTTGCGAAACGATCCTCTGGCGAGGCCATGTGCGTAAAGGCTTCGCGCAGGGGGTTACCGATAAACCTTGCTGTACTTGACTCGCGAGTGAGTACATGCGGGAAGGCCGTGAACACAAGGGTTGCCACGCGTGCCAGCACTTTGTTGGCAAGGCCTGCGACCGAGTTTTGCTCGTGCAGCACGAGCGGAATTTTGAGTAGTCGCGCCACCAGGCCTGCTGGAAAGCTGATGTAGCCGCCCATGCCAATCACTACATCGGGCTGCACACGCTTGAGCACGGCGCGGCTTTGCCACAGTGCCCGTACTAGTTTGATGGGCAACAGTAATTTAGCCATCAAACCTTTGCCGCGCAGACCACCAAATTCAATCGACTCGAATGGAATGTCGTAGCCTTTGCGCGCCTCTGCTGGCACGATACGGGACTCCATGCTGGACTTGTCCGTTGTTCCCTTGCTTCCCAGCCACACCACACGCCAACCACTATCCATCAAGGCTTCTGACAAAGCAAGCCCGGGGAAGATGTGCCCACCTGTGCCGCCTGCCATCACGAGCGCCGTTTTTTGCGGAGTTGTCATATAGACCTCCCGCTCTTCATTTGATGATTCTCTTTATCGACGCGCAGTACCACGGCAATAGCGATGAGGTTGAGCAAGAGTGCCGACCCGCCATAACTCATGAGGGGCAGCGTGAGTCCTTTGGTTGGCATGGCGCCTACATTAACCGCCACATTAATGAGCATTTGAAATCCCATCCAAATCCCCACGCCTTCTGCCACCAAACCAGCGAAGACGCGGTCCATATTGATGGCTTGGCGACCGATGTAGATCATTTTTTTCACCATCCAAAAGAAAAGTCCTAGCACGGTGAGTACGCCGACGAGGCCAAACTCTTCGCCAATCACAGCTAGCATGAAGTCGGTATGCGCTTCGGGTAGCCAGTGCATTTTTTCGATGCTGCCGCCAAGGCCCACGCCAAAAATTTCACCGCGTCCCAGTGCAATAAGTGCGTGCGTTAGTTGATAGCCTTTACCTAGCGCGTATTCAACATCAAAAGGGTTGAGGAAGGCAAAAAAGCGCTCCCGGCGTGTTTCGTTAAACGCCACCATGCAAAAGAACGTCAGCAGCAAAACGCTACCAATTAAAAAGAACATCCGCGCATTGACGCCACCTAAAAACAAGATGCCCATCGCGATGACGGCAATCACCACAAATGCACCCATGTCAGGCTCGGACAGCAAGAGCACGCCCATCGCTGCAACGGCTGTCGCCATTGGCCAGACGGCTTTAAAGAAGTTTTCGCGCAGCTCGATCTTTCGCACCATGTAGTTAGCCGCGTACAGCACGGTGGCAAATTTGGCAAACTCGGATGGTTGAAACTGCATTAATCCCAAATTAATCCAGCGTCGAGCACGGTTAACCACCACGCCAATGTGCGGCACCAGCACGAGGACTAGCATCACAAGCGCTGCAATAAAAATCAGTGGCGCAGCGCGCTCCCATAGGCTCATGGGGATTTGGTAGGCAATCAAGCCCGCAGTACAAGCGACGGCTAGTGCCAAAATATGGCGATTTAAAAAATAGAGATGCGTGTACTTCGCAAATTTTGGGTTGTCGGGCATACCAATTGTGGTGGAATACACCATCACAAGACCCCATAAAAGCAGCGTCCCCATGAGCCACAGCACGGTGGTATCTAGGCTCTCGGTTTGGATGGACGTCACATTCTTCATGCGTTGCCCCTCTCGACGGCTAAGGCTTGCACGCTATGGGCAAACACCTTGGCGCGGTGTTTGTAATCTTTAAACATATCGAGTGAGGCGCAGGCAGGCGAGAGCAGAACGATGTCGCCGCTGGTAGCAATTGACGCGCATTGTTCGACCGCATCTTGTAGCGTATTGGCTCTGTGCAAAGCCACATTGGATGTGGCCTGCAAGGCATCTAAAGCGGCCGATATCTGATCCGCATCTTTGCCAATCAGCACCACTGCACGAACAAAATTTTCGATGGGTGCAGCCAGCGGGGTGAAGTCTTGCCCTTTGCCATCGCCGCCCAAAATCACAATTATTTTTTTGCCATTCTTGTCTGCACCAAGGCTGGTCAGCGCCGCCACGGTGGCGCCTACATTCGTGCCTTTGCTGTCGTCGATGTACTCGACTTCGTCGTGAATGGCGATGGATTCCATGCGATGCGGCTCGCCGCGGTACTCGCGCAGACCATACAGCATGGGGGCTAGCGGGCAACCTGCTTTGGCAGCCAGCGCCAAAGCAGCCAATGCATTCGTACTGTTATGCAGGCCGCGAATCCGTAGTGCGTCAGCGGGCATCAGGCGTTGAATCACAAATGGTACGGGCGGCGCAGTTATCCCTTTTTTCAGACGCGCAGCCGGCTCATCCGATTCCGGGACAGCGCGGACCAGCCAATTCATACCCGAGACCGATTCGATGCCGTATTCATCAACGCGCATTGGCGGGCCGTTGGTCACGTAGATTTGCGTTTGCGCTTGAAGCGTTTTCCCTTGGCTGCGTCCGTAGACATTTTCTTTGGCGCTAGCGTAGGCATCCATGGATCCGTGCCAGTCCAAGTGGTCTTGCGTGATGTTGAGTACGGTTGCGGCGGTAGGTTCAAAGTCATCAACGCCATCCAACTGAAAGCTGGAGAGCTCTAACACCCAGACCTGCGGGAGGTTGTTTAGGTGTTCCGTGAGTGTGTCCAAAAGTGCAGGACCGATATTGCCTGCAATAGCCACAGTTTTGCCAGCCCGCTCCACCAATTGGCCTGCGAGTGATGTCACCGTCGTCTTGCCATTCGTTCCCGTGATGCCAAGAACTTTGGGCGTGTAGCCTTGCGCCGTTTTGAGCTCCCGCAGCGCGTGATTGAAAAGTGTGAGTTCGCTGCCAAGCCACAGCCCGCTTGCTTTGGCGGCTTGCATCACGCTTACCGTCGCCTCTGGACTGAGTCCTGGACTTTTGAAGACGGCGCGGATATCCGTACCTTCAATGAGATCAGCGGTAAAGGCCTGAGATTTGAAGGCGATGTGTGCGCCGCTTGCTTTCAACTCATTAAGTGGTGCGAGCTCAGGTGGGTTTGCACGTGTATCCACTACCGTAACGATTGCTCCCAGCCGCAGGCACCAACGCGCCATCGACAGACCCGAGATGCCGAGTCCGAGGATGAGGATGTGACCGCTCAGTCTTGGCCCCTCCTGCAGAGTAGGGGGAGTGGCGCGAAGCGACGGGGGGGTGGTATTGAGTTCGCTCATTTACCTCAGCTTCAAAGTAGAAAGTCCCACTAAACAGAGCAACATGGTGATGATCCAAAAGCGAACCACGACTTGGGTTTCTTTCCAACCCGATTTTTCAAAATGATGGTGGAGTGGCGCCATCTTTAAAATGCGCCGACCTTCGCCAAATTTGCGCTTGGTGTATTTGAAGTAGCTTACTTGCAGCATGACGGAGAGCGCCTCGACGACAAAGATGCCGCCCATGATGGCAAGCACGATTTCTTGCCGAACGATGATGGCGATCGTGCCCAGTGCTGCGCCTAGCGCCAGCGCACCTACGTCGCCCATGAAGACCTGTGCGGGATGTGTGTTGAACCACAAAAATGCTAAACCCGCGCCAGCCATGGCCGCACAGAAGATGAGGAGTTCGCCAGCACCTGTAATGTGCGGTAAGAATAAATATTTGGCGTAGACCGTGCTGCCCGTGACATACGCAAAGACACCCAGCGCCGAGCCGACCATCACCACGGGCATGATGGCAAGACCATCCAGTCCATCGGTTAGGTTTACCGCATTGCTCGACCCCACTATCACGACGTAGGTAAGGAGTACAAAACCAAGCATGCCTAGCGGATAACTTACCTCTTTAAAGAAAGGCACAAGCAGTCCTGCTTTTGGAGGGAGGCTCACATCAAACCCTGAGCCGACCCATTGGAAGAACAGCTCGATCACGCGGATGTTGGTGTTCTCCGAAATACTAAAGACCAAGTACAGTGCCGCCAAGAGGCCAATGATGGATTGCCAAAAATATTTGTCGCGCGAGCGCATGCCTTCAGGATCTTTGCCGACAACCTTGCGCCAATCATCTGCCCAGCCAATCGCACCAAAGCCCAGTGTGACGATGAGCACAATCCAGACAAAACGATTGCTCCAATCTGCCCACAGCAACGTGGAGATGGCGATGCATAGCAAAATCAAAACGCCACCCATAGTGGGTGTACCGCTTTTGACAAGGTGCGACTGCATGGCGTAGCTGCGAATGGGCTGTCCGACTTTGAGCGATGTGAGTAGCCGAATCACAAAAGGCCCAATCGCCAGACCAATCACCAGCGCTGTCATCGCCGCCATCACGGCACGAAAGGTCAGGTAGTCCACAACTCGCAAAAATTTGAGGTCGGGATAAATGCTTTGCAGCCAATGGGCGAGGCTAAGCAGCATGGGAAGTCTCCAAATATTTTTGTTCTAAATGCCGCACCACGCGCTCCATCTTCATAAAGCGAGAGCCTTTGACGAGGATGGAAACAACCCCTTTGTCAGCTCGCGCTGACATTTCCCCTCTTGGTATAGGGGCAATCAAAACCAGCAACTCATCCATGCTTTCAAAATGCCGCCCCCCTGCATGAACACAAAGCTCTCCAATCGTCCAAAATTGATCCACCCCTCGCGCCTTGGCATAGGCGCCCACCTCGGCATGAAACGCCGGTCCTTGGTCACCTACTTCGCCCATGTCACCCAAAATCAACAGACGCGGGGCGGGCAAATCCATCAGCATGTCGATGGCGGCAAGCACGGAGTCGGGGTTGGCGTTGTAGGTGTCATCCACCAGCGTGATTGCTGAATCATCTATTCCTAGCTGCACCGTGCGTGAACGTCCCGCCACAGCCGTAAAGCTCTGCAAGCCTTGTTGGATATGGCTTGCAGGCACGCCTGCTGCGACTGCGCAGGCAACGGCAGCTAAAGAATTTTTAACGTTGTGCTTGCCCGCCATGTGGAGCTCGTAGTTGATAGCGCCAGCGGGAGTGGTGGCTTTGACTTGCCACGCACCAGCGTCCCAAGCGAATGTTGCGGTGATGTCTGCGTTTGCAAAAGCGAAGGTCAGCACTTGACGCTTGCCTGCTAACTCTCGCCACACCGAGGTGTAGTCGTCATCTGCTGGAAAGACGGCCACGCCACCCACAGGCAAACTCTCGATCACGGCGCCGTTTTCGCGTGCCACCGCTTCTACCGTACCCATAAACTCTTGATGCTCGCGCTGGGCGTTATTGACAACAGCCACCGTGGGTGCCGTCGTGGCGGCCAACTCGGCAATCTCGCCGATGTGGTTCATGCCGAGCTCGACCACCGCACATTGGTGTGACTCACGTAAGCGAAGCAAGGTCAGTGGCACGCCAATGTCGTTGTTGAAATTACCTGCAGTGGCAAGTGATTGATCACCCGTCCAAGCTTTCAAAATGCTGGCAATCATTTGCGTGAGTGTGGTTTTGCCGTTGCTGCCCGTGACGGCAATGACGGGAATGTTTTTCTTCACCGCAAGATGTGCGCGCCAATTTTTAGCGAGTAAGCCCAGAGCGATTCTTGAGTCAGCAACTTCAAGTCCCGAAAGACCATTGGCCACTAGGCCATACTGAACAAGGGCTGCGACTGCGCCACTGGTTTTAGTTTGGTTCAAAAAATCATGCGCATCGAAACTCTCGCCTTTGAGGGCCACGAATAAATCACCCGCTTGTAAGGTGCGTGTATCCGTGTGCACGCGCGTGAAGGTAATCGTTGGATCACCCACTAACACCGAGCCGGGTATGAGTTGATGCGCGAGCGCTAGGGTCATCATGGGTGTGCTCATGGTCTGGCACTCCAAGCGGCTAGCGCAGCACGTGCGTGCGCTTGGTCACTAAACGGATGCTTGATGCCGGCAATCTCTTGGTAGTCTTCGTGCCCCTTGCCTGCAATGACAATGACATCTTGCGCATCGGATTGTGCAATCGTTTCTCGGATCGCCCGTGCTCGATCGACCTGTACTTGCACGCTATTGTCTTCACCTATACCAAGCAAAATGTGCGACACGATGGCACTTGGTTGCTCGCTTCGCGGGTTGTCGCTGGTGATGACCAGCTTGTCAGCAAAGCGTTTAGCCATGGCACCCATCATGGGGCGTTTGGCGCTATCACGGTTACCGCCGCAACCAAAGATGCACCACAACTTGCCACCGCGCGTAGCTGTCACTTCGCGCAGTGCCGTCAGTGCTTTTTCTAATGCATCGGGCGTGTGAGCGTAGTCCACAGCAACAAGCGGTTGATGATTTTTAGACACAACCTCCAACCTTCCTGGTACCGGCGTGATGGACTCGCAAGCCTTGCAGCATAAGGCGAGCGAGATGCCAAGGCTGCGCATGGCTGACATCACACCGAGCAGATTGCTCACGTTGTATCTGCCAACTAACGATGTTTGCACGTGGTGTAACTCGGTACCTTCCACGACATCAAATGCTAAACCCCGCGGTGTCGTAGCGATATTTTTGGCCGTGATTCGTGCCTCTCGCTCGGTTGCAAATGTCCAAACGTCGACCGGTTTACTCGTTAATCTATCGACGAGTGCAAGACCTTGCGTGTCGTCCAAGTTGATGCAGGCCGCCCGCAATTGCGGCCAATCAAAGAGCAGCGCTTTGGCTTGCCAATAGGCTTCCATCGTGCCGTGATAGTCGAGATGATCTTGCGTGAAATTGGTGAACACAGCGGTGTGAATTCGCGTGCCATTGAGTCGCCCTTCGACAATGCCAATGGAGGAAGCTTCGAGTGCAACTGCCTTGCAGCCCCCCCCTTTCCCTTTGCTCACAAAGGCTTTGAGACGCGCTTGAAGTAACACGGGGTCTGGCGTCGTGAGCCCGTTGTTTTCAATCGCGCCGATGCAGCCCGTGCCCAGTGTGCCCACTACGGCGCATTTTTGTGTGTCGGGAGCGGGTAAGGCGGACAGCGCCTCGGCCAGCCACCAACTACTCGACGTTTTGCCATTCGTGCCTGTGAAGGCGACGATGCGTAATTGCTCACTGGGCTTGCCGTAAAACTCGGATGCAATATCACCCGATGCGGCTTTTAATCCTGAATAGGCTCTCGTAGAGGCCTTATCCAGTAAGGCTTGCGGAGCATCTTCGGCTTCCATCAATGCCGCGACTGCACCGCTCGCTAGTGTCGTTTGAATGAATTGCCGGCCATCAACGGCAGCGCCCGGCCAAGCGATGAAGGCGGTTTTTTCACCATCATTCATGGAGATTCTTCGGCTGTCGGTCACAAGCTGTGTTGCACCGTGCGCACGTAGCCAAGCAACAACGGAGGTGACGTCGCCCGTACTCATATGCTTTCCTCGACGGCGTTGACAGCAATTTTTGGTTTGATGGTGAGATCAGGCGCAACACCCATGAGACGTAGCGTAGCACCCACTGTTTGTGAAAAAACGGGCGCTGCGACGTCGCCGCCAAAGTATTTTCCATTGCTAGGCTCATCAATGGAGACGGCTACGATGATGCGCGGCGCATCAATCGGCGCCATACCCACAAAGGTGCTGCGGTATTTATGTGCAGCGTAGCCGCGACCTTCTTGTTTATTGGCGGTACCCGTTTTTCCGCCCACAGCATAGCCGTCGACTTGCGCTTTGGGTGCCGTCCCCTCTGGGCCCGTGGCCAGATTGAGCATGTGGCGGATGACGCGTGCATTCGCAGCACTGATAAGGCGTTGCTTGGCCACGGGCTCATCCGTTTGGGTGATGCGCGGCGTCGTTATTTCACCATCATTGGCAAGCACCGTATAAGCCTGCGCCAGTTGGTACAAGCTGACCGATAGGCCGTATCCGTAGCTCATGGTGGCTTGTTCAACGGGTCGCCATGATTTATAGGCCCGCAGCCTGCCGCTGACAACACCTGGAAACGGCAGCGTTGGTTTTTGCCCCAGCCCTACCGAGCTATAAAACCCCCACATGTCGGCATAGGGAATGAGCTGGGCAATTTTGACCGTGCCTACATTGCTTGATTTTTGAATAATTTGCTCCACGGTCAGAATGCCGTGTGCATGCGAGTCAGAAATTTTCGAACCTGTCACTGTGATGTAGCCAGGTGCCGTTTGAAACGTGGTACCGGGCTTCACGATGCCACTCTCAAGCGCGAGTGCAACGGTCAACGGCTTCATCACCGATCCCGGCTCAAAGCTATCGGCAACGGCGCGATTGCGCATGACGCCAGTTTTGTTGGCGTCGTAATTAACAAGTGCAAGCACCTCGCTGTTTTGAACATCTAAAACAACAATCGAGCCGCCCTTGGCTTTATTGTCTATCACGGACTCTTTGAGTTTTTGATACGCAAAAAATTGAATCTTGTTATCAATGGTGAGACGCACGTCTCGCCCATCAACAGGTGGTACTTGGTCGCCCACGTCCTCCACCACGCGTCCCATGCGGTCTTTAATCACGCGCCTAGAGCCATCCTTACCAGATAATTCTTTGTCGAAAGCCATTTCAAGACCTTCAATGCCTTTGCCATCTGAGTTGAGTACTCCGGTCATGGAGCTGGCCGTATCCCCTTCAGGGTATTGGCGACGGGACTCGGTGCGGATGTGCAGTCCGTCTAGTTGCAGCGCCTGGATGCTGGCTTGCGCACTGCCGTCTAGTTGCCTGCGCAGCCAAACAAAAGAGCGATCTTCTTGCGCAAATTTCTGTTGCAAATCGGGTATGCGCATATCCAGTAAACGCGCCAGCGCACCTAGCTTTTCCGGGTGTTCTTTGAGGCTTTCATTGACGTCTTCGGGGATTGCCCAAACGCTAAAAGCTGGAATGTTGGTCGCCAGAATTTGACCGTTGCGGTCTAACAATCGCCCGCGAGTAGCTGGAATATCTAACGTCCGAGCAAAGCGTATTTCGCCTTGCCTTTGGTAGAAGCTTTGATGGAACACTTGCACGTAAGCGGCGCGAGCGCCCAAGCCCACAAACGCTAGGCCAAATGTGATCAAAATAAGCTTGCTGCGCCACGGCGGCGTTTTACTCGCCAAGAGCGGGCTAGAGGTAAAGCTAACCGAGCGGTCATAGCGATGGCTAGAAGGCTTGGCGGCTGGCTTCATGGTTTTAAGTAAACGGTGACTGTGGGGTCTGCCGTCTTCATGCTTAGATTTTCCGAGGCCAAGCGCTCCACACGTGCAGGCGCGGACAGTTGACGTTTTTCAGCCAAGCTGCTGGCATGAATGGACGCCAATTGATTGCCCGTTCCTTCGGCTTTTTCTAGGGTGACAAATAGATTGCGTGACGTGTACTGCCAGTGAACCAAGAGCAGTGCTGTTCCCAAAACCATGACCACCAGCCATAGGTTGATGATGAGACCGTAGCGAAAAGAACCGCTCAGCTTCATGCTGTGGCCACTCCAAACGACGTGCGCTCGGCAACGCGTAGCACGGCACTGCGGCTGCGTGGATTGAGCTTGATCTCGGCGGCGCTTGGTTTAATGCGCCCGAGGTCTTTGAGTTTGAGCGTGGATTCGGTTGAGCGCATCAAACTTTGCGGCGAGCGCGGGTCATAGACCTCTTTGCTGTGCGAGGCAATAAACTGCTTAACGCGGCGATCTTCTAGGGAGTGAAAGCTAATCACGGCAAGCCGTCCTTGCTCGCAAAGTAGCTCTGGCGTGCTAGAGAGGGCTCGCTCCAATTCCCCCAACTCATCGTTGATGAAAATCCTAAAAGCCTGGAAAGTGCGCGTGGCGGGGTGCTGACCCGCTTCCCGCCCATGGACGGTACTAGCCACGATTTTTGCAAGCTCCAAGGTTCGGGTAAGACCCTGTTCACCGAAGATTTTTTTCGTGCGTGCAGCAACAATCGCTGCTGCAATGAGGCGAGCGTGCCGTTCTTCGCCGTAGTCATGAATCACCTCCGCAATGCGTGTTTCGGCAGCTTTCGCCAGCCACGCGGCCACCGACTCCCCGTGCCCCGTATCCATGCGCATGTCCAGCGGCCCGTCGCGCATAAAGCTGAAGCCCCGAGCCGCGTCGTCCACTTGCGGCGAACTGATACCCAAATCCATCAGGATGCCCGTAATCGACCCAAGTGGAATGCCGCTTTGCGCTGCATCCATTTCGCTGAAGGCCGCATGACGTATGGTGAAGCGAGGATCCGCCTCTGCGAGCGGCTGTGCGTTGGCTACTGCTTCGGCATCGCGATCGAAGGCTATCAGGCGCCCTAAAGGTGAGAGGCGTGAGAGCAAGAGACGTGAGTGCCCCCCTCGTCCATACGTAGCGTCGATGTAAGTCCCGTTCGGGTCGGTAACAGCGGCGTCGATGGATTCTTGGAGGAGAACAGTGGTGTGTGTCCATTGTGTGTCCACCATGTCGTCCTAAAAGCTGAACCCCTTGACTTCGGGGGGCTGCGCTTTTTGTAGCGTTTCAGCTTCATGCGCCGCAAGTCGTGCGCTGTCCCAAAGTTCGAAATAGGTTTCCATACCCACCAGCGTGGCGTCTTTGCTTATGCCCATGGCAGCACGCAGTTCACTGGGTAGCAAAAGGCGGCCTGTGCCGTCCATTTCTACCTCGGTCGCGCCGCCCAAATAAAAACGTTTCCATGCCAGCGCTTCGTTCGACCATGTCGCGATGCGGGCACTGACGGTTTGCCACTCGGGACTTGGGAATATCATCAAGCAACCGTCTTGGTGCTTGGTCACAGTGAGCAAGCCCTTGCAGGCAACAGCTAGCGCATCCCGATGCTTGGTAGGCATCGAGAAACGACCCTTGGGGTCTAGCGTGAGCTGGGTTGCACCGTTGAACATGATTTACCACTTTTAAGGTTAAAAATACCGCGAAATCCCACTTTATCACGAAATTATGGTTTTACAAACAGTTTTTTAGTAAAAAGCCAATCAAATCAAGAGGTTACAGCTGATTTCTCGATCTAAAAATCTAAAAAATCTATGTAAATTGAGGGTTTAGAGAGTGATTTAAACGTGAAACATGAGTCTGTAAAAAGTTTTATTTTTTTAAAGGAATGCATCAGTGAAAACAACAAGTGGCACCGCAACTCAATTCCTCGTTAAAAAAGACGAGCTTGCCATCACCAAAATCCGCGAAGCGCCGCTTGGACCGCTGGCTGCTGATCAAGTGCGTGTGCGGGTTGATCGCTTCGCACTCACCAGTAACAACATCACCTATGCGGCGTTTGGCGACGCGATGAATTACTGGGGTTTTTATCCAACAGACGTTGATGGTTGGGGCATTATTCCTGTGTGGGGTTTTGGTACGGTCGTTGAATCGACTCATGCAGACATCAATATTGGCGAGCACTACTACGGCTATTACCCAATGGCCTCTAGCGTGGTGCTATCACCTGCAAAGACCAGCCCGCGTGGCTTTGCGGATGGTGCACCTCACCGAGCCAATTTGCATGCGGTCTACAATCAATACATGAATTGCGCCGTCGATCCGTTTTATGACAAGAGCGCCGTCCATACGGAGGATACCCAATCGCTTTTGCGTCCACTCTTTATTACCTCGTGGCTGATTGATGATTTCTTTGCCGATAACGCGTTCTTTGGCGCAAACGTGGCAGTTTTGTCGAGCGCGTCTAGCAAGACGGCGTATGGCACAGCGCACGAGATGAAGCGGGGCGGCGATGTGCAGGTGATTGGCCTCACAGCGAGCAGCAACGTGGCGTTTTGTGAGAGCCTTGGTTGCTACGATCAAGTGCTGACGTATGACCAGCTGGAAAAAATCGACCCTGCTGCAAGCCTTGTCTATGTTGACTTTGCGGGCAATGCCACCCTCAGGCGCAGCATCCATGCGGGCTTTGAAAACCTTAAATATAGCTGCTCGATTGGCGGCACACATGTGGAAAATTTAGGCTCAGGTAAAAACTTAGCAGGCGTGAAACCCGTGTTATTTTTTGCACCCGCACAGGTTAAAAAACGTACCGAGGAATGGGGCGGCGCGGATTTTGGCAAGCGGATGTTGATGGCGTGGGCGGGCTTCACAAAAACGGTGACGACAAGTAATCCGCCTTGGCTGCAAAGCCAATATCAGCAAGGGCTACAGGCTACCTCGCAGGTGTATGCGCAGGTGCTAGTAGGCAAAGGTGATCCACGAATTGGACATATGCTTTCTCTTTCTTCTTCTGTGCACGAGGTGACCATATGACGAATCTTTTCTCCCCCATTCAAGTGGGCGCTATGGCGCTTGCCAATCGCATTGTGATGGCGCCGCTCACGCGTAACCGGGCGCCAGATGCGACTCCTAATGAGTTGATGAAAACTTATTACGAACAGCGAGCGAGCGCGGGACTCATCATCACTGAGGCAACGGCGATTTCGCATCAAGGGCAAGGCTATGCCGATGTCCCGGGCTTGTACGGCGAAGCGCAGGTTGCGGGCTGGAAGTTGGTGACCGATGCTGTGCACGCGGCAGGTGGAAAAATTGTGGTGCAGTTGTGGCATGTCGGCCGCGTGTCGCATGCTGAGCTGCAGCCGCATTTTGCTGCCCCAGTTGCGCCATCGGCTATCCGCGCCAAGACCAAGACGGTGCTCATCAAGGATGGCGCCGCTGTGTTTGTTGAAACCTCTGAGCCGCGCGCCTTAGATGTGACCGAATTGCCTGGCATCGTGCATGACTATGTGCTGGCGGCGCGTCATGCCATGCATGCTGGTTTCGATGGCGTTGAAATCCACGCAGCCAATGGCTACTTGCTCGATCAATTTATGAAAACAGGTAGCAACCACCGCACAGACGACTACGGTGGTGGTATTAAAAATCGTGCGCGTTTGCTACTAGAAGTGATGCGTGCGGTCGTGGACGAAATCGGTGGCGATCGCACAAGCATTCGGCTCTCTCCCGTGACGCCCGCGAACGATGTCATCGACGAAGACCCGCAAACGCTTTTTGACTATGTGGTGCATCACTTGGCTGCAATGGATTTGGCCTATGTGCACGTCATCGAAGGTTCAACGGGCGCTGACCGTGTGCTGCCGGATCGTCCGTTTGATTACGCTTCGTTTAAAGCCGTGTACCGCGCAGGCGGCGGCAAAGGTGCATGGATGGTGAATAACGGCTACGACGCGGCGATGGCTGCAAGCGCTGTTCCTGCTGACGCAGACCTTGTGGCGTTTGGACGCCCCTTCATTGCCAACCCCGATTTGGTCGCCAGAATTGCAACTGGCGCTGCTTGGCATACGCTTGATCGCAAAACGCTGTACGGTGGCGGCGCGGCGGGGTACATTGACTATCCCACTTTATAAAAAGAGTTTCATCATGCAGCGTCCAGTTTTAGCCATTGACAACATTCATCCCGCGATTCAAAAATTTGTCGCAACCAATCGCCAGCAATTGGTGACCGAAGTGCAAGCAGCCATTGCCGCGCATTCCGTAGTCGTGGTGGGAATGGGCATGAACCCGATGTGCGGTAAAGCCCGCAAGGCACTGGATGCAGCTGGCGCGGCACATCATTATTTGGAATATGGCAATTACTTTAATACGTGGCGTGACAGGAATGCTCTCAAGATATGGACGGGCTGGCCAACGTTCCCGATGGTGTTTGTGCGTGGCACGCTGGTGGGTGGTGCAAGCGACGTGGAGAAACTGATCGCCAGCGGTGAACTTAAAACCATGCTGATGGCCTAATGACTCATCCACTTAAATCCCTCGTCCCATTTTTTTCACCTTATAAAAAGCAAATCACCATAGCTGGCGTGGCTTTGTTGGCTGCTGCACTGGCAACGCTAGCGTTGCCAGTGGTGCTTCGTGGTTTGATTGACGAGGGCTTTAGTACGGGCATCTCTAGCAGGCAACAAGCGCAGTTTGTGATGGTGTTTGGCGTGGCAGTTGCCATTGGCGTCTTTACCGCACTGCGCTTTTATATGGTGTCGTGGTTGGGCGAGCGCGTCACGGCGGATGTACGCACCAAGGTCTATGCGCACGTCATCAATCAAAGTCCTGAGTTTTTTGAAACCACCCGCTCGGGCGAAGTGCTGTCGCGTCTGAACACCGATACCACTGTGATCCAAACGCTAGTCGGCTCTAGCCTCTCGATGGGTTTGCGTTCCAGCGTGATGATGCTTGGCGCGATTGCCATGCTGGTCTACACCGCGCCAATGGTGATGGGTTTGGTGCTGCTGCTCATCGTGCTGGTGGTGATTCCAGCCGTGTCCATTGGGCGGCGCGTACGCAAACTGTCCCGCTCCAGCCAAGACCGCGTGGCGGACGCGAGCGCGATTGCGGCTGAGGTGCTGACTTCGGTTCCGCTGGTGCAAAGTTATGCGCAAGAAGCGCGGGAAGCCACGCGCTACATGGCTTCCAACGAGACTGCCTTTGTTGTCGCCGTGCGCCGTAACCGTACAAGGGCGGTGCTCACCGCTTTTGTCATCGTGACGATTTTTTCAGCGCTGCTGTTTGGACTCTACCTTGGCGTGCAAGCGGTGATGGCGGGCAAGCTCAGTGCGGGCGAGCTGGGTCAGCTCGTGCTGTATGTGATTTTGCTGGGTAGCTCGCTCGCGGTGATGTCTGAAGTGTGGGGCGATGTGCTGCGTGCTGCTGGCGCTGCCGAGCGATTGATGGAGTTGCTCGCGACTCAATCGCCCATTCAATCCCCTGCAAACCCAGTGGCCATGCCGACTGCTAGTGACGGCAAGGGCGCAGAGATTCGTTTTGATAACGTGACGTTTCACTATCCGTCGCGTCCTGATCGTGCGGCGCTGGATCATTTGAGTTTTCATATAGAGCCCGGTGAAACCGTCGCATTGGTGGGGCCATCAGGCGCTGGAAAGACAACTGTGTTTCAACTCTTGCAGCGTTTTTACGATGCGCAAAGTGGCACTGTTTCTATCAATGGCGCTGCTGTGACGGCGGTGTCTTTGCAGGATTTGCGCCGCCGCATGGCGCTCGTTCCGCAAGAAAGCACACTATTCTCCAGCAGCGTTGAAGACAATATCGCGTACGGAGAACCTGCCGCTCGGCCACATCAGATAAGGCTTGCAGCAGTGGCGGCGCAGGCAGATGGTTTTATTAACGACTTGCCAGAAGGCTACGCCAGTCAAACGGGTGAGCGCGGCGTGCGCCTCTCTGGCGGACAAAAACAGCGCATTGCCATTGCCCGCGCCATGCTGCGTGACGCGCCGCTTTTGTTGTTAGACGAAGCGACCAGCGCACTGGATGCTCAAAGTGAGAAAGCCGTGCAGCAAGCGTTAGAGGCTGCAATGGTCGGACGCACGACGCTGGTGATTGCGCACAGGCTAGCTACTGTTCAAGCTGCTGACCGTATCTTGGTGTTAGATCAAGGGCGCTTGGTGGAAGAGGGCACGCATACCGAACTCGTAGCACGGGGCGGGCTGTATGCCAAGCTGGCAGCGCTTCAGTTTGACCACGCCAGCTGATGGCGCAAAAGTCATGCGGTGACAATCACTGTATGACTACATCCAACCAAGAAACATTTATCCCCAGCAAAGACGCTTCGTTAGAAGCCTCGATTGCCACCCTCGGCGCCAAATTACTGGCGCTGGGCTTTCACGTTGAGGAACGCTCGTGGCTGAACGACGTGGAGGGGATTTGGTCAGTGCACGTGAGTGACCGCGATTGCCCACGGCTTTTTAGCAATGGCAAGGGCTCATCAAAATTAGCATCACGCGCTTCTGCGCTGGGTGAATACTTTGAGCGTCTTGGCACTAATTATTTTTGGACACATTTTTATTTGGGCGAAGCAAATGCTAACAAAGACTTCGTGCATTACCCGAGCGAACAGTGGTTTCCTCTGCCCGCCAAGGGCGACAAATGGCCTAAGGATTTACTCAACCCTGAGCTGCAAAAGTTCTACAACCCGAACGGCGAAGTACTTGCCAGCCAGCTAGTCGATTTGAATTCGGGCAACGCCAAGCGCGGCATTTGTGCCATCCCTTACAAACGACTGCGCGACGATGCGACGGCCTATTTCCCCGTCAATTTAATCGGCAATTTGTACGTCAGCAACGGCATGTCGGCGGGCAACACCTTGATGGAAGCCCGTACGCAGGCGTTGGCTGAAATTTTTGAGCGCGACATCAAGTTCCGCATCATCAAAGAAGGCATCTGTCTACCTGATGTGCCTGAAGGTGTGATTGCTCGCTATCCGCGTATTGCTGCAGGTATTAAAGGCTTGCGCGATGCGGGCTACGGCATTTTGGTGAAAGATGCTTCGCTAGGCGGCGAGTATCCCGTGATGTGCGTGACGATGGTGAACCCGAAAGATCAAGGCTGCTTCGCCAGTTTTGGCGCACATCCGCGCTTTGAAGTGGCGTTGGAGCGTTCGCTGACCGAACTCTTGCAAGGCCGCGCGATTGATGGTTTGACGGGCTTTGAAGCTCCGGGCTTTGACATGGTTGAGATTGCCGATGCGCCCAATTTAGAGATCCATTTTGTGGACTCTAGCGGCGTGATTAGTTGGGACTTTTTGCGCAGCACGCCCGACTACGCGTTTGCCGATTGGAACTTCTCAAACACCACCGAAGAGGACTACAACTGGTGTGTGGACAAAATCCATAGCAGTCAAAGCGCCGCGGGGCAGTGCGATATTTACGTCGCCGATTTCACGCACCTAGGTGTTTATTCTTGCCGCATCTTCGTGCCGGGTATGTCTGAAATTTATCCGATTGAAGAGTTGCAATTTCAAAACAATACGGTGGGAAACCTCGTGCGACCAGCGCTACTTCGCTTGCCTGAACTGACGGCGGCAGAGTGCCGCGAGCTACTGGACATCTTTTTAGAGTTAGATCTGGCCGAAGAGTTACCGCTTTGGACTTTGATCGGTCTTGCTGCCGATGCGGGAACGCAGTGGGCATCGGTTCGCGTGGGCGAAATTAAAGCGCTGTTGGGTTTGGCGGTAGAAGACGAAGAGGCGATCTTGGACGCCTGTGTATGGATTAGCCAGTTTGGTCAAATGCCCGAACCCAGAGCCCGCGTCTACCGCTGCATTGCCAGCATCGTGCAGCTAAATGCTGAGATGGAAGAGCCAGAGGCTTTTGCTGATAGCTTGTTATTGCTCTACGGCGCAGAGACATTAGCTGCCGCGCAAAAACTGGTGAATCGGCAAGGCAAGGGCGCCGAGCGTTTCTTTGGGCTAGGCGCGCTGGGCGCGAATATGGAAGGCGGCAAGATGCATACACAGCTGTTGGCGGCCTATGACAAGGTACGTGCAGCACAAGGCTGACGCTTAGATCACGTAAAAATCCAAGCCAATTGCGCGACGTCGTCCATTACGACAACGACAAAAAATTCGTTGAGCCGGTAGAGCCAAAACTTGGCTGTTTGGAGAAAATCGGTCGCATTCATTTACGCCGATTTTAATATGGTGGAGCTGGGGGGATTTGAATGATACCTTGTAGGCCTCTAAATTAAACAAAATTTGACTTTTAAGTTTTAAAGTTACCCCCATAGTTACCCCCAAATTTTTATCCGCTTCAGGGTTTACTAAGAACAACCTTGAGATTCCCCACCATGAAGGCAAGGAATCATCTCCTTTATTGTTTTGTCATTTTGATGTCGACTATTGTCATCCCGCTTGAAGTGATACCTGAGCCAGCAAATGTTTTGTCATCGACTCGTTTGAGCACGACATTAAAGTCAGGGCAACCGTTCAGCGTTTTGGAGTAGGCCGCAACAAACTTTAGCTCGCTATCGGTCGAAGATGTCACCGTTACTGGCGCAACCATATTCAAACAGTTGTTACCACTCATCTGCGTACGCCATGTGCCCTCCAATCCTTTCAAGACAACTTGCGCTGCAACCGAGAACGTTCGCCCGTAGGCGCTAACGCCAAACTGCGCCTTGTACTCACCATCAACGCTTTGCACTGTGGCGCCAGATGGAGGTGCATCCTTGACGTCTTGAGCTTTGGCCTGCGTCGCAGCTAAAAGCAACAAACTAAAAATAAGAGCGAGAGTGTTTTTCATAAGGTTTCCTTTGAGAAAAAGCTCAGCTAAAAGAAGTTTTCAGCTAGGAGCCTTATTCAAGATAGACCTTTAAAAAGCTTGTCAAGCCGCAATAAAAAAAGCGCCCATCCGAAGATGAGCGCTGCAAATCTAACTAGCTAGGCGACACAAGCCTAGGTACATCCTCCTATTTCAAAGTGAGGAAAGGAATAGCAGTCGTTGTGGTCGTCGGCAACTTCCCATCCCACTTCTGAATAGCTTGCAACTGCACATAGTTAGCACCGCCGCCACTTTGAATCGCCTGCGATTGAATCGAAATGGCCTTGGCTTCACCCTCGGCCTGTGCAATACGGCTTTTGGCTTCCACCTCAATACGCTGCAAGTCCTGCTCAGCTTTAAGCTTTTTCTGCGCAGCCACCACCTTGGCTTCAATCGCCTGCTGATACTCAGAAGAGAAACCAAAGTTGGTAATGGCTACGCCCACAATATCAATATGGTGCGGACTGAGCTTGGAGTGTTGACGCTCACCTAAAAGTGACCCACTTATAGAGGTTATGCGCAAGTCAAAGTGACCCAGGTGTTCCACTCTCCTGCTTATAAATTAAGCGG
>CANFCG010000003.1 GCA_947445115.1 Comamonadaceae bacterium
CATCATGGGGGTGTGATGGGACAGGTCGGGCTTAGCAGGTGACAGGGCTGGGGATGAAGTTGCCATGTCGATTGGCTGCTACTTTTTATTTTTTACGATTTACTTCGCCGTAAACGCCGAGTACTTACCCAACACGCCCACGAGCTGTCCATAAACCTTGGGATTGCCGCACACCAATTCTTTAGCTTCTAAAAAATTAGCTTCGCCCGAGTAGTTGCCGACTAAACCGCCTGCTTCGGTGATGAGCAGCGAGCCTGCAGCTACGTCCCATGGGAACAGGCCTGTCTCGAAGTAGCCGTCTGAAAATCCTGCGGCGACGTAGGCCATATCCAGTGCGGCAGCGCCTGCGCGGCGGATAGCGACGCAGTGGGTCATTACGTCAGCAAGAATAGCGAGTGTTGGTTTTGGGTCATCACCAGCGCGGAAGGGCAGACCCGTGGTCAGCAAGCAGTCTCTGAGTACGATGCGCTTGGAGACGCGGATGCGGCGGTCGTTCATGTATGCACCGCGGCCTTTGGATGCGGTAAACAAATCGTTGCGTGTGGGGTCGTACACCACGGCTTGATCCATCTTGAGGTTGCCGTGTTTGTCTTTGACTGCCAAACCAATGCTGACGCAATACACGGGGTAACCGTGGATGAAGTTGGTCGTGCCGTCTAGCGGGTCGATGATCCACATGAAATCGGAGTCTTTGTTGCCATGCGCTTGGCCCGATTCTTCCGCCCAAATGCCGTGCGTAGGATAGGCGGTGAGCAAAGTCTCGATAATTGCTTTTTCGGCGTTTTGATCGACTTCGGTCACAAAGTCGTTGGCCAGTTTTTGCGAGACGCGAACGGACTCAATATCGAGAGCCGCGCGGTTGATGATGGCCCCCGCAGCGCGTGCCGCAGTCACGGCGATGTTGAGCATGGGGTGGATATTACTTGTCATAACCGACCATTTTACCTGCCTCACCTTTTTTACGCTTATTTCCTCATTTCTTTGCTCATGAAAACACGCTTTATCCTCATTAACACCAGCCATGCGGGCAACGTGGGTGCAGCGGCGCGCGCGCTTAAAACCATGGGATTTGACGATATGGTTTTGGTCGCGCCGCGCTGGGCAAACGTGCTGCGCCGAGAAGAGACTATCCAGCGTGCTAGCGGCGCGAATGATGTGCTGGACAAATGTCGCATTGTGGAGACG
The DNA here is from genome assembly GCA_947445115.1 of Comamonadaceae bacterium. Lineage (GTDB taxonomy): Bacteria > Pseudomonadota > Gammaproteobacteria > Burkholderiales > Burkholderiaceae_C > JASGCK01. Next base: position 1,186 of record CANFCG010000003.1, read on the forward strand.
CTGGACGAAGCGCTGGACGGCATGACGCATTTGTGCGCCACCGCCATGACAGCGCGTGATTTTGGGCCACCTACCCGGGCACCGCGTGAGCATCTGGAGGCGTTCGCAGCGCGGAATGTAGCGGCAAGTCGAACTGACGATTCTGCTGGCGACGCCATCAACTCAATTGATAAGGGGATTGCTTTTCTATTTGGCTCCGAGCGATACGGCATGAAAAACGAGGACGTGTACCGCTGCCACGTCGCGCTGCAAATCCCGACGAATCCCAAGTTTGGCTCGCTCAATTTGGCATCAGCGATTCAGTTGATTGCGTATGAATGGCAATTGATTCAAGCTAAGGCGTGGCCAGAATACCCCGTGACGGATGCTGCCAATCCACACGTCGAATCTAAAAAAATGGCAGATGCCAAACAGATTGCGGGACTGCTGAAACACTGGGAAGAGATGATGCTGGAGATTGGCTATTTAGATCCTGAGCTGCCGATGAAGCTCATGCCGCGGATGCAGCAAATTTTTAATCGTGCTCAATTACGAGATGAGGAAATCAATATTCTCAGGGGTATTGCCAGAGCGGCCGAGCGGACAGCCAAACAACCCAAAGCCACGCCGCGCTCTTAGAATCGAATCATGTTTAAACGAACCCGATCTGACATTGCCTGCATCCTAGAGCGCGACCCTGCGGCGCGTCATTGGTTTGAGGTGCTCACGTGCTACCCAGGGTTGCACGCCGTGATGCTGCACCGCGTGGCGCATGCCTGCTGGATGAGCAACCTCTTTGGCATTAAGTGGTTCGGGCGTTTTGTTTCGATGTTTTCGCGCTGGCTGACGGGTATCGAGATTCATCCGGGCGCGATTGTGGGTGACCGTGTCTTCTTCGATCACGCTATGGGTGTGGTGGTGGGCGAGACCGCAGAAATCGGCGATGGTTGCACGATTTATCAAGGTGTCACGCTGGGCGGTACGTCGCTCTACAAAGGCGTGAAACGTCATCCCACTTTAGGCAAAAACGTAGTGGTGAGCGCTGGCGCCAAAGTGCTCGGCGGCTTTACCGTTGGCGATGGCGCCAAGATTGGCAGCAACGCGGTGGTGATTAAGCCTGTGCCTGCTGGCGCAACAGCGGTGGGCATTCCTGCTCGCATCATCATGCCCAAAGAGGGTGTATCGCTGGAGGTCAATAGTGGCGCGGCTTTCACAGCCTACGGCATTACCGATGAAGATTTAGCTGGCTAGTCTTATTGCCGATTTCGGGCGAAAAGCCTTGCACACGTCCTCATGTGTTTCGATATACGGCCCGCCAATCAAATCGACACAATACGGGACTGCTGCAAATATCCCGCCGTCCAATGTCTCTGCAATCGCCTTGGGTTGCCCTGGCAAGTTGATGATGAGCGCCTTGTCTCTTATCACTGCAGTTTGACGCGACAAAATCGCGGTGGGTACAAACTTCAAACTGATTTGCCGCATCTGCTCACCAAAGCCGGGCATCTCCTTGTGAGCCACGGCTAGCGTGGCTTCCACGGTGACATCGCGTATTGATGGGCCTGTTCCGCCAGTCGTTAAAACCAGCGAGCAACCTGCGTCCACCAACTCAATCAACGTTTGACTAATCACCGCTTGCTCGTCAGGAATGAGCCGCGCTTCAAACATGACGGGATTCTTGATTGCTTTGCCGAGCCACGCTTTGAGCGCTGGCAAACCTTTGTCCTCGTACACGCCTTGGCTGGCGCGGTCACTGCAAGAGATGATGCCAATTTTGAGGGACTCAAGCGCTAACATCATTTACCATTCGTTTTCTTCGGAGCTTGAAGAGTCAATGGGTTCATCAAGCAGTTTGCTGACGGGTTTGACAATACGCGGCGCGCCACGTGCTTGATCCCGCAGCGCCGCGTTAATTGCGGCCAGTTGCGTGTCGTCCAGCTTACGCATCAGCTTGCCCACAAACTGCACGAGGCGGCGTTTGCCCTCTCGGTGCGTGATGCGGTTGTGTTCTTCAATCGCCTTGGGCAAGGCTTCTGGTAAATCCAGCGAGTCCCGCAAATCGTCACGTAGCCCCATGAGCTGGATGCCGAGTTTTTGCAGTGCATCGCTGACTGCCTTCATCTCGGTGCGGGTTGGTTTATCGGGGTCGATTTGGCTCTCGGCTTTGCGTTCGCGCTTGAGTTCTAAGTCACGTTCACTACCCTCGGCCACAAAATGGCCTTTGACGTAGTAACCCTTTTTCATTTTTTTTAGCATGGTGCAATGATAATTGACCTTATGAAAAATTTCGTCTCCCTTCAAAGTAAACCGCTTCAAGGCTTTAGCTACTCCCCCGCATTTTTTCAAGAGCTCACGCACAGCGCATTGGCGCACGCCAAAAAACTCGGTGCTACCGATGCAGCTTCTGAAGCGTCCGAGGGCTGCGGCCTGTCTGTTTCGGCTCGCCTTGGTGAACTTGAAAACGTCGAGCGCAACCGCGACAAGTCGCTGGGCGTGACGGTGTACGTGGGGCAGCGCCGAGGCAATGCCAGCACGTCGGATTTCTCTGACGCTGCCGTCAAGCAAACCGTGCAAGCTGCATTTGATATTGCGCGTTTTACGGCGGCGGATGACATGGCGGGTTTGCCTGCGATTAGCGACTACGCCAAGTTTAAAAACGGCAAGCAACCCGATCTCGATCTATTTCATCCTTGGGATTTAACCAGCGAGCAAGCACTCGCACTCGCGCTGCGCTGTGAGGGCACCGCTATGGGTGTTGACAAGCGCGTCGTCAATTCTGAAGGTGCTGGCGTATCCGCGCAGCAAAGTCATTTTTGGGCGGCTCATTTGCGTGGCACTGAAATCGCGTTTGAAGGCGGCTATGCCAGCTCGCGCCACAGCTTGTCGGTGTCTTCCATTGTTGCCAACTCCAAACGCAAAGGCGAGGACATGCAGCAAGGGTCGTGGCATACCTCCATGCGCGATGCCACTGAGATGTCCAGCCCTGAGGCCGTGGGTCGCTATGCCGCCGAGCGAGCGCTCTCACGGCTCAACGCCAAAAAACTGAGCACTCGCACGTGCGCCGTGCTATTCGAGTCCAGCATGGCGGTGGGATTGCTGGGCGGTTATGTGCAAGCCACCAGCGGCGGTGCGTTGTACCGCAAGACTACATTTTTAGAAGGTAGTTTGGGCAAGACGGTTTTCCCCAAAGACATTCACGTGGCGGACGATCCATTTGTACTCAAAGGCAAAGGCAGTGCACCATTTGATGAAGAAGGCGTGCAAACGCAAAAACGCCAGATCGTCACGGATGGCAAAGTCGAGGGCTATTTTTTAAGCAGCTACTCGGCACGAAAACTCGGGATGAAGAGTACGGGCAACGCAGGCGGCTCGCACAATCTCACCCTGACTTCCACCAAAACAAAAGCGGTTGACGATTTGAATGCGATGCTCAAAAAATTAGGCACGGGACTCTTTGTGACCGAACTGATGGGGCAAGGCGTGAACTACGTGACAGGCGACTATTCACGCGGCGCAAGTGGCTATTGGGTGGAGAACGGCCGCATCGCCTATCCCGTGCACGAAATCACGATTGCCGGCAATTTGAAAGATATGTTTCTAGGCATTCAAGCCGTTGGCGCAGACACCTACAACTACGGCGCTAAGACGATTGGCTCGGTACTGGTTAACCGCATGAAGGTGGCGGGGAGTTGATGGCTGCGGCGAGGCTTTAATACGTCTCTAAATGCAATCGCCCCTGCACACGCATCTCATCGCTAAGTCTTGCCCAATCTATCTTGGCGCTTGCTGCGATGTCTTTTAGAGCATCCAGAACACCTGCTTCCATGCTCTTCAATCCGCAAACATAAAAGTAGGTATTCGTATCTTTAAGCAGAGCTGCGACGGCAGCGCTTTGCTCGCGCATCACGTCTTGCACATAACGTTTACTGCCGTGACCGAGTGGATCGGGAGCACGCGAAAACGCAAAGTGAATGTCGATGAAATCTTTGGGTAGATTTTGTAGCGGACCAAAATACGGTAGTTCTTCTTTGGTTCTGGCGCCAAAAAATAACATGAGTTTGCCGCTGTTTGGTGTACCGCTAAGGCGTTCACGTCTGCGCCACTCGGTCATGGCGCGCATGGGTGCGCTGCCTGTGCCTGTGCAAATCATCACGATGTTGCTGCCCGCATGATTGGGCATTAAAAAGCTCGCGCCAAATGGGCCCGTGACTTGCACTTCGTCGCCTACTTTTAAATCGCACACATAGTTGGAAGCCAGGCCTACTGTGGGTTTGCCGTCGTGATCGACGAGTACGCGCTTCACCGTGAGCGAAAGATTGTTGTAGCCTGCGCGCTCGCCATTACGCGGCGATGCAATCGAATACTGACGTGGGTAATGTGCTTTACCGCTAGCATCCACACCGCTTGGGATGATGCCGATGGACTGGCCTTCCAGCACGGGAAACTGCTGCGTGCCAAAGTCCAGCACCACATGATGCGTGTCGCTGGATGTACCAAGCAGAGTCACGCGGTGATTACCCACCACTTTGGCTGTGATGGGATTTTTAGGCGCATGCGTGTTGGTGACAGGTGTAGCCGCTGAATGCGGCGCAATGGTGCTTCCAACTTGCCCGCTGCCCGCTAGGCCAAGCGCAGATTGGCTTGCAGGAGCAAGGCTCTCGGAAGCCTCAACCGATATGCCCTCCAGCTTAGCAGGCAGTTCATCCCACCCCAGCTGCGCCTCAACCGTGTACGCTGATTCTTTTGGCATCGCGTGCCAGTTGTCAATCGATCCCGTGGGGCAAGGCGGCACGCAGGCCTCGCAGCCGTTGCAGATGTCGGCGTTGACCACGTAGTTGCGCGAGTCGTGCGTAATCGCACCCACAGGGCACGTGGCCTCGCAGGTGTTGCAGCGAATGCAGATTTCAGGATCGATCAGGTGCTGACGAATGATGGTGGTTTGCATATGGTGGATTCCCGCTTTCGCGGGAATGACATTCAGGTTAGTTGAATCGAACGTACTCGAAGTCTACTGGCTGGCGGTTGATGCCAAGCGCTGGTGGCGCGATCCAATTGGCAAACTTACCAAGCTCAACCACACGGCTCATCAGGCTTGAGACATAAGCGCGGTCGCCGCTAGAAGGCAGCCATTGGTCTTGCCCCGCAGCCCATTCCACGTCGCCTACCACTTGGCCTTGCGGTGAGAGTTTGAGCCCAGCCAGTGCACCAATCTTGCGATTGAATGCCTTGTGCGGTACGGTCAACTTTGCGTTGATGCCCGCTTTGGCAATCACTTTATTCCAGCGCTCCACACCTGCAACCGAGTCAGTAATAAAGTCGTCGCGTAGCACTTCGTTGAGTGCATTGAGCATCGGGACTTCCTTCTCTTGCAGCGAACCATTCTTCACTTCCAGCACTTTGTAAGTCTGGTTGGTCAGGCGATGATCGTCTGTGCGTTTGCCTTCTTCATAGCGACCTTTGAGTCCCGAGTTGTAAAAGATTGCTGCATTGCTGGACTCGTCTGCGCCAAACAAATCAATCGTCACGCTGTAGTGAAAATTGAGATAGCGCTGCACGGTGGGCAGATCAATCACGCCCGCAGCGCGTAGCTTGGCAGGGTCGTCGGTCTTCAGCTCATTCATCACTTGGCAAGTGCGCTGTACCACGCGGCTAATGCCTGACTCGCCCACAAACATGTGGTGCGCCTCTTCGGTCAGCATGAACTTGGTGGTGCGCGAGAGCGGATCAAACGCTGATTCAGCCAGCGCGTTCAGTTGGAACTTGCCGTCGCGATCGGTGAAATAGGTGAACATAAAGAACGCCAACCAATCAGGCGTTTGTTCGTTGAACGCACCCAAAATGCGCGGATTGTTCGCGTCGCCTGAACGACGATCCAAGAGTGCATCGCCTTCTTCGCGGCCATCGCGGCCAAAGTATTTGTGCAGCAAAAACACCATCGCCCACAAATGACGGCCTTCTTCTACGTTGATTTGATACAGATTACGCAGGTCGTACATCGACGGCGCGGTGAGGCCAAGGTGACGCTGCTGCTCGACCGAAGCCGGCTCGGTATCGCCTTGCGTGACGATGATGCGGCGCAGGTTAGCGCGGTGCTCGCCAGGCACTTCTTGCCACACGTCTTTGCCTAGCTGCTCGCCAAAGCCGACTTTGCGATCGGCAATGCGGTCGTTCATAAAAATGCCCCAGCGGTAGTCAGGCATCTTGGTGTGACCAAAAGTCGCCCAGCCCGCAGGGTCAACGCTAATCGCTGTGCGCAGGTAGACGTCGCTTTCGTTCGAGTCCTTCGGTCCCACATCCTTCCACCACTCCACATAGTTTGGTTGCCAGTGTTCTAGTGCACGTTGGAGCGTTTTATCCTCGTGGAGGTTGACGTTATTAGGGATTTTTTCTTGGTAGTCGATGGCGGACATGGTGATTTCCTTCTTAAAAATTTAAACGCGATTCATATCAAATTGGGCTTTCTCGCCCTTACCGTACAGTTTGAGCGCACCTTTTTCGCCGCTGGCGTTCGGGCGCACAAAAATCCAGTTCTGCCACGCCGTGAGGCGACCAAATACGCGCGTCACCATGGTCTCTTTGCCGTTAAAGCGCAGATTGGCTTCTAAGCCCGTGAGCGAATCAGGCGACAGCGCAATACGTTCTTCACAAGCTATCCGCACTTCGTCCGCCCAGTCGATATCGTCGGGCGCTGCGGTGACGAGCCCAAGTGCAAGAGCAGCGGCTCCGTCCAAAGCCTTGCCAGATGTGGCCTGCACGGCATTTAGTGCGGGCGCTTCTTCGTAGAAGCGACGCGCGAGGCGCGATTGATCGGTCGCCATCGGGAACATGCCAAAGTTGCAATCATTCACGGCGATGTGCGGATTGTTCGCAGCGCCCTGCTCAAAGTACATGTAGCTGCGGTCAGCGGCGAGTGCGATCTCGAGTAACGAGCCGACAAAGCAAGAACCTGCATCGATCACCGCGAACAGCGAGCGCGAGGACACATCAATGCGCGAAAAGGTGCGGCGTAAGTGACCAATAGTGGCACGAACCAGCCAGTGGTTTTTGTTCGCAATTAAGGTTGCGTCGGATGCCAGCACAGCAGCGGCATCACCCTTGGATTTGAGCAACCACAAGCCCATCTCACTCTCGTTGGTACGCAAGTGCAGGATGGCATCGTCCAGTTCACGCGCTAATTGCAGTGGCCACCAAGTCACACCTGTCGCTTCAATACCTGCTGCGTCGGTTGGCTGAGCTGCTGTGGGTGCAAGCACGGTCAAGCTCACGGTGCGCTTGGCGCGGTCGATGCTGACTTGCACGGTTTTGTAATTGAGCGTGTTGCCGTCCGCAGAGAGTTCGCGTTCCACACGGGTCCATGCCACACCTTTAGATTTACCCAAATCAGCGGCTGCCACGCGCCCCGAAGTGGAGACCAATTCCTCTGCACGTTTAGCAATTCCTGCACTGAACTCGGATGTCTTAATCGCCTTATCGACCAAGCGCCACTCCACGGCGCGCTGTCCGCGAACACCATCGACGCTGGTGCAAAAAATATCGGCTAAATCGTGGCGCACTTTCCGCTTATCGGTGACGCGGGTCAGGCCGCCTGTGCCGGGTAGCACGCCCAAGAGCGGCACTTCGGGCAATGACACGGCAGAGCTGCGATCGTCGATTAAATAAATTTCGTCGCAAGCCAGTGCCAACTCGTAACCACCGCCAGCGCAAGCGCCGTTAACAGCCGCCAAAAATTTGAGCCCGTCGTGCTGGCTGGAGTCTTCCATGCCGTTACGGGTTTCGTTGGTGAATTTGCAAAAATTGACCTTCCAAGCGTGCGATGACACGCCCAGCATAAAAATGTTCGCGCCTGAGCAAAAGATGCGGTCCTTGCCCGAGGTCACCACCACGGTCGCTACATCGGGATGGCAAAAACGAATGCGCTGCAGCGCGTCATGCAGTTCAATGTCCACGCCCAAATCGTAAGAGTTGAGTTTGAGTTTGTAGCCAGGGCGAATGCCCGCGTCTTCGTTGATATTGAGGCTGAGAGTGGCGATGCGACCTTCGACTTTGTAGGACCAATGCTTGTATTGGTCTGGGCTGGTGCGATAGTCAACGAGGGGGCTGGAAACGATAGTCATGTCATGCCTTTTGAAATTAGATGCATGAATTATGTTTCCGACCCCTGTTTGTTGAATGCAATATGTTGCTTCTTATTTGGCTAAACCAAGGCGTTCAACGGTTAGCTTTTCTTGTGCAAACGTGTTGGTGGCATAACGGCTGTATTGTTCGCTATCCATATAAATGACAGGTTGGTAAAACTTATCGAGTGCATCCAGTACTTTTGGATCATCCAAAGTTTTCTTGAGCGCATCGTGTAATTGTTTGGTTAATTGCGGGCTCATCCCCTTAGGACCTCCAATGCCAAAAGGGGATTCGTTCACAGTGTCCCAGCCGTTTTCTTTTGCTGTGGGTACGTCAGGAAAAGCCTTGTTACGTGTACGTCCCAATGTTGCTAGCAATCGCAGCTTGCCCTCTTTCGCCAGCGGGACGGTTTCAGTGGTACCGCTCATTACGGGAATGTGTCCGCCTAGCAGCGCGGGAAGCAAATCTGCCGTGCCCTTGTAGGGGATGTCTTGCGCCGTAAAGCCCGCTTTACGGGCAAATTCTTCAAAGGCAAGGTGAGGTGTCGTACCTGTGCCCGTATGTCCGTAGTTCAATTTTTTAGGATTTGCCCGCGCCCACTCCACCATTTCCTTGAGCGTTTTAAACGGCGCACTCATACTGGCGGCAATGATGAAGGTATAGCCCGTCAAGCAAGCGATATAAGTTAGGTCTTTGATGGGGTCGTAGCCCGTTTTTTGCATATGCGGAATGCGGTACACACCCAGCGGCAATTGCGTCAGGGTGTAGCCATCAGGCTTGGCGTTCACCATCGCCTCGGCACCTAGCGTGCCGCCCACGCCAGGCTTGTTGAGCACGATGACTGTCGCACCGCCCAGGGCCCGCCCCAGCGCCTCACCAAACGCGCGCATCACACCGTCGCTAGAGCCGCCCGCTGGCCAAGGGGCAATGAGCGAGATCGGTTTGGAGGGGAATTTGTCTTGTGCAAAAACGCTATTAGGCAACAGCATGGACGCGCTAGATGCCAATGCCAGCAAGGTGTCACGGCGATTAAAGTTTGGTTGATGAATCATTTGGAGTTCTCTTTTTATTGATAGTTTTTTGCATATTGAATATACCAATCCAAACAAGCAGGATTTGCCATCGCGTCTTTGTTGACGACTTTCTCGATGGGTTGGCCGAGCAACAGCTTCTTAATCGGCAGCTCTTGCTTTTTGCCGCTCAAAGTGCGCGGAATCTCGGGCACTTGAAAGATGTCGTTTGGCACAAAGCGAGGGGATAGCGCCACGCGGATAGAAGCATTGATGGTCGCTTTCAGCTCCGCGTTCAAAGCCACGCCTTCACGAAGCACCACAAACAGCGGCATGTAGCTATCGTGTCCCAAATACTCCAAATCCACCACCATGCTGTCCAGCACTTCGGGTAGCGCTTCGACGGCGCTATAAATTTCGCTTGTGCCCATGCGTAGGCCAAAGCGGTTGATGGTTGCGTCACTTCGACCATAGATCACGCAGCCACCGTCTGTGCCAATTTTTAGCCAGTCGCCATGCCGCCAAACGCCCTTGTACATATCGAAGTAGCTGGAGATGTAACGAGCGTTGTCCTTGTCGTTCCAAAAATAAAGCGGCATCGATGGAATCGGCTGCGTGCAGACCAGCTCGCCGACTTCGCCAATAACGGCTTTGCCGTCTTCACTCCACGCTTCGACCGCGCAGCCCAAGAGCCGCGTTTGCATTTGCCCTGGAATGCTGGGCAGCTCGCGGTTGCCACCAATAAACGCGCCACAAAAATCGGTGCCGCCGCTGATGTTGCACCACCAAGCATTCGGCAGCTTGTGACTACCCCACAGCTGTACATCCGCTGGCAAGGGCGACCCCGTGCAACCCAACGCCCGCACAAGGCTGAGATCGCCGCAACTCGCCACATCTAAATCCGCCTTCATGCAATTGGTAAAAAATGCTGCGCCCGCGCCAAAGAACGTGACTTTGTGCCGCGCCGCAAAACGCCACAGCACGCTCCAATCGACGTTCTCTTTCGAGCCACTCGGATTGCCGTCATAAATGCAAATCGTTGTGCCATTGGCCAAACCGCCCATTTGCGCGTTCCACATCACCCAGCCTGTGGAGCTATACCAATGGAAGCGCTCGCCCTTTGAGTTGGTGGCATAACTCGCGCCAATGTCGTTGCCCAGCACCTTGTGCGCCATCATCACGGTCACGATGCCGCCGTGCCCATGCACGATGGGCTTGGGCAGTCCCGTTGTACCGCTGGAGTACACAATCCAAAGCGGATGGTCGTAGGGCAACCATTCGGGTTGGAAGCTGGCTGTCTCGGCCGTTGATTTTTGAGTCAATGTTTCAAAGTCAAACTGCGCAATCGGCACTGATGCAGGCTTTATGGAATAAGGCGTGGCGAGAATTACTACGTTTTGCACGCTAGGCAGCGCCGCTTGCAACTCCTCCATCACCGCGCTTCTATCCATGGCTTTGCCGCCATAAAATACGCCGTCCACACCTATCAAAACTTTAGGCGTGATTTGTGCAAAGCGATCTAGCACGGCGGCTGTACCCATGTCGGGCGCGCAGACGCTCCACACCGCGCCAATCGAAAAGCAGGCCAGCGCTGCAATCATGGCCTCGGGGATGTTGGGCATGTAAGCCGCCACGCGGTCGCCGCGCTCGACGCCAAGCGCTTTCAAATGCAGCGCTAGTGAGGCGACTTGGCGGCGTAGCTCGAGCCATGTTATTTCGCGGATGACGCCCTGTTCGTTTTCGCTGACGATGGCTAAAAAGCCTGCGGCATGCGCCGCGTCCACATGTCGAAAAACTTGCGCAGCATAGTTGACCTGTGCGCCTGGAAACCACGTGCAATCAGGCATACCCTTATCAATCAGCACGGCGCTGTGCGGTGTGGGTGACTCGATTTCAAAGTAATCCCAAACCGATTGCCAAAAAGCGGCAATGTCCGTGGTGGACCAACGCCAAAGCGCGTCGTAAGAACCAAAGTGCAGCTTGCGTTCAATAGCCAGCCACTCGGTGTAAAGGTGAATTTGGGGGATGTAGGGAGCGGGCGTGGTTTTCATCCTCAGAATTATTGGCGAGAATGGTGCATATGTCTCTACTCGTTTTCTCTCATGCCAATAGTTTTGGCGCTTCTACTTATCGCGTGATGTTTGAAGAGCTCCGGCTTTTAGGTCACACGGTTGAAGCGCTTGATCAATTCGGTCACAACCCCAAGTATCCCGTCACCAACAACTGGCCGCATGTGGTTGAGGAGTTGCGTGAGTTTGTCGCTGGCGTTAAAGACAAACATGATCAAACGCCGATCTTAATTGGTCACTCGCTAGGCGGTGCGGCAAGCCTGATGCTGGCATCGCAAAGCCCCGAATTGGCACGGGGCATGATCATGATCGAGTCATTTGTCATTTATGGCTGGAAGCGGTGGGCGATGAAGCTAGCTAAGTTACTTGGCAAGCCCATGAAGCGTCCACCCGCATCGGTCGCGCTGCGCAGGCGATTTGTGTGGGATAGCGTAGAGCAGGTGATCGAGCATCTGAAGCACAAACGTGCCTTTAAACATTGGGACGCACGCGTGCTGAAAGACTATGCAGAGTATGGAACGGTGGAAACACAGGACGGCAAACGTACTTTGAAATTTAAGCGCGAAATTGAGGCAAAGTTTTATGCTTTGTTTCCCGATCATTTAGTGAGGATGTTGCGCACACATCCGCTGCAATGCCCGTTTCATTTTGTTGGTGGTACCGCATCGCGCGAGATGGCGCGGGTTGGTTGGGGTAGTGTAGAAAAATTAATCTCAGCCAGAAGTGGTAACACGCTACAGCGCGTTGAAGGACCGCATCTGTTCCCGATGGAGCGGCCGATTGAAACCGCCAGACTGATTCATGAGCTAGTGCAGTTGGTTGGTTAACCAGCCAATTCTTTCTTCGCCAAATTCGCCATCACGCGCCTGATACGAACCACGCCTGCGTCGTGCGCATAGAGTTGTTCGCGCTGGTTCGCATCGGGTTCCATCGCTTCCATCATTACGCGGTCTTGTTCTAGGACTGTCCAGTGCCGCGCCTCTAATCGGTTGCGGTAAAGGAACTGCCACACATGGCGCTGCCAACCTTGCACACGACGTACGCGCCAAAAGAAGACGGCTGATAACGTTGGCGTAATCGGCGTATAGCTACCAATGATGATGAAGCTACCACCTGGGCCGCCTGTCTTGGGATACGGAATCTCTAGTCGCATCCAATGTGTACCGGTGTCTGCCCATTCGGTCCAGTCGAAGTTGACATCGCGTTGACCTGCCTTTTCAAAGAAAAAGCCATGCTTGGTTTCCCTGATTTCAAACTTGGCGTGCACATCGCCCTCACTCATGGAGTGCGACTGTTTGTGCAAAAACGTACCGTGCATCGGGTCAAGCACGTTGTCGATGACGTAGCGATAGTCGCCCTTCCACTCGGCGTAGCACATGAAGCGTGCGTAGGCGGTATCGTCCAGCAGCTCTGGCGGCAAAGTCAATGCTGGCGGGGCTTCTACGTATTCTGTCGAGTTGAATAGCCATACTGCGCCGGCGACTTCTTGAATATGAAAAGACTTGGTGGCGCGTTTGCTCTCTAAAGCACAGCCCGGGCTGGCGGGCACCTTGGTCACCATGCCATCGCAGCGGACTTCGATACCGTGATACGGGCAAGCAAGGCGGTCGCCTAGATTCACACCTTGCGACAGCGGCGCACCGCGGTGTGGGCAATGGTCTTCTAGCGCGTGGACTTGTCCAGTGCCATCACGCCACACGGCTAAGCGCAGACCCAAGCGGCGCAAGGCTTGTGGCTTATCTGTGATGAAGTCGCTTGGGCAAATCGGATACCAAAGATTCTTCAATCCTTGTTGCAAAACGGCTTCTACGGATTTTGGATTCGCATGTTTGAGAGGCGCAGGTGGCAGCGCGGGCGCGACATACGGGGTCGCAATATTTGCATAATCATCTGCCTGCGAGCCTTGCTCTATAAGGGCTACAAAAGACTCACTCGTCCAAGGCTTACCCGATATGGCCTGCGAGCCCGAGGTATTTAAATAGTTGACGAGTGTGTCCAACTCCCAATGTCCTGCGGCAAAGGCGCGCTCGATGGAGTCACCCAGCAAGTCTTCAAAACTGGTGGGTTCTCGGCGACGTGCTTGGTGCGGATTTAAAAACCGCTCTGCGGTTTTTGGGTGGAATTGAATGGCGTTGGTCATGGCGACTTCCTCGAATGTGTGACTATTCTGTTTTGATATTTTTAGCTTTGATGATGCGTGCCCAGCTTGCCGTCTCTGCCGCCATATGCGCACGCAAATCGTCTGGTGACATCGTCCAAACCGTTAGCGCTTGTGTTTTTAATTGATCACGAATGGCGGGACGATTCAAAATCTCTGCAGCATCGCGTGATAACTGGGAAGCCATGGCTGGCGGTGTTCCGCGCGGTGCAAGTAGGGCGTACCACGAGGTGACTACGACACCTGCTATCCCTTGCTCGGCAAGGGTGGGAATGTTCGGCGCAATGTCCGAGCGCACGTTGTCAGTGATGCCAATCGCTTTGAGTTTCCCGCTTTGGATGTGTGCGAGCACGGTAGGCAAATTGCTAAACATCAATGGCACAGCGCCGCCGAGTAAATCGTTGATGGCTGGCGGCGTACCTTTGTATGGAATGTGCAGCAAGTCCGTACCTGCTTGCGCGTTGAACAGCTCACCTGCCAAGTGCAATCCGCTGCCCACGCCAGGCGAAGCAAACGAGAGTGTGCCTGGCTTTGATTTCGCCAGCGCGATTAATTCGCGGGCGTTACTTGCAGGAAAGGCTGCGTTTGCCACAAACACGTTGGGGGCTTTGGCTAGCATGGTGATGGGGACAAAATCTTCCGCTATATTGAATGGAAAATTCACCATCAAAGTTGGGTTGATGGTGAGGTTACCCGCAGGAATGACGAGCAGCGTGCGACCATCGGGAGCGGCTTTTTTCACTCTGTCCATACCAATGTTGCCTGCTGCGCCAGCTAAGTTTTCAACAATACCTGTTTGCTTGTACTTCTCTGATAACCCAGTTGCCAAAATGCGAGCCAAACCATCCACTGGGCCGCCAGGTGGGAAGGGCGAGACGATGCGAAAGGTGGTGTCTTGTGCAAACGCTGCGCTTGTCAGCATGAGCAGCGCCATCAATCGCAAGCCTAGGTGGATTCCCGCCTTCGCGGGAATGACGACGTGGTTAAAAAGTCTCATCGCTTCTCCGTCAAAAATTTACCACCAGCCGCGGCATTCGGTTGACGGCGCGTGTGACCATCTAAGCCGCCCTCAATCGCCCACTCAGCAAACATGGTGGGGCTGGGTTCAAACTCGCGTGCTTGCCAAGCTTCGGTGAGTTGATCTTCGTCGGCGTTGTATTCAATCAGGCCACCAACGGGACATTCGAAGTACCAAAAATACGCCGATGAAATGGGGTGACGACCGGGCCCGAGCTGCGTCTTCCAACCCGCGCGACTCATGGCGAGACCGCCGCCAAATACTTCGTGAATATCGCGCACGGTAAACGCCACGTGATTGACGCCCTTGGGCTTGTTTGGGATTTGCAGCAAGAACACATCGTGATGCCCACCGCGAACGCTGCAACGAAGAAATACGCCGCGTCCTGGGTAGCGATCTGAGGTGACGAAGCCAATGTCGTTGTAGAATTTTTCTGCCGCGTCTAAGCAATCAGAAAACAGCACCACGTGGCCAATCTCGATAGGCACGGCTCGCTCGTAAATAGGCGAGGGTTGATCGACCCGTGCCGTGATGCCAAACGGATTCGTTGGCACGCCTTTAATATCGATTTTGCGTTTGATGGAATGCTGAAAACGTTGCTGCAGGCCATGTGGATCAAGGCACGCGGCAGGAATGGCGTTTGTTGGCGTGTCGTGACTTAATCCCCAAACGACCTCGCGCAGTGTCGCGCCCGCTTCCATCGCTGGGCAGTCTTTGAGTGATTTGTGATCGGGCGCAAGCACCAAAACTTGAGAACCGTTGAGCGTTTCAAAAATCAACTCATTTGTGGACTCACGGACAAGGGTCAAACCCCAATCTAAAAAGAATTTTTTAGACATAACCCAGTTCTCCGCTGTGCCGTCGGCGCTGTAGGTTATGGAGTCTATACCTTCAATCATGATGCGCTCCACGGATTTGGACGTTCATTCAATCCCCAATACAAACTTTTTTGCGTCATGTACTCCATGATCGACGCATAACCCTTCTCACGCCCCATGCCGCTGTTTTTGATGCCACCAAATGCCGTGGCAATGCTGAACACTTTGTAGGTGTTGATCCATACCGTACCCGTTTGCAAAGCCTTACCTAGCTTGAGTGCGTGCTGATAGTCCTTCGTCCAAATGCCACTGGCTAGTCCATACTCGTTGTCGTTGCACTGGGCAATCAAATCGGCATCATCCGAGTAGGGAATCAGCGCTAGCACAGGGCCAAAAATTTCTTCTCGGCACATCTGTGCAGTGTTGGCTAGACCTTCAAAAATGGTGGGTTCGTAAAAATAGCCTTGGCTAGTAGCCTTATCCGATAAGCCCTGCGGACGTGTGCCGCCGCAGAGCAGCTTGCCGCCTTCCTTTAAACCCATCGCTACATAGCGCTCAATGCCAGCGCGGTGTAAGCTGCTAATCAGCGGACCCATTTGTGTGCGTTCACTGTTAGGATCGCCAACTCTTAGAGCCTTTGCACCAGCAACTAAACGCGTTTTGAATTCGTCATACAAGGAGGTGTGAACAAAGCAGCGCGAGCCCGCAATGCAGCTCTCGCCCGACGAGCTAAAAATGCCGTAGAGCACGCCTGCGACGGCATGACCCAAATCTGCATCGGCACACACAATCGTTGGCGATTTGCCGCCAAGCTCTAGCGACACGGGCATCAGCTTTTCTGCTGCCAACGTCGCAATCCCTTTACCCACAAGGGTTCCGCCAGTGAATGCGATACGTTTAATCAGCGGATGCCGCACTAGCGCATCGCCCACCACACTGCCTTTGCCGGGCAGTACGCTGACCAGCGCTTTGGGAATATCTGCACCGCCAGCGCCCATGCCAACACCAGCGTTATCAATAATCCGCGCCAACTCAATCGCCAGACGCGGCGTGATTTCTGCGGGCTTGATCACCACAGCACATCCCGCCGCCAGCGCAGGCGCGAGCTTTTGCGCTTCCGATGCAATCGGTGAATTCCAAGGCGTAATCGCGCCCACCACACCCAGCGGCTCATGCATGCTAATTGACATGAACTCACCGCGCTGGGGAGTCACTGCATCTTCAAAAGTTTCACACACAGCGGCAAAGTATTGGAACGTGCCCGCCGCGCTGGCGACTAAGCCTCGGCACTCGGTAATCGGTTTGCCGTTATCCAGCATTTGCAACTGCGCGAGTTCCTCGCTGCGTGCGCGGATGCCCGCAGCGATCTTGTGCAAAAACGCGGCGCGTTGATGCGGCATTAGATTCGCCCATGTGGGTTGCAAGCGAGCGGCCTCGGCAGCAGCGACCGCCTCATTCACATCGTTCACAGTTGCGGCGTGCAGGATGGCGATGACCGAGCCATCAAATGGATATTCGGTTGAGTACATTGAGCCCGATGCGTCTCGCCACTCGCCTGCAATCAGAGTTTGGACGTGCTCGGCTTTTCGTTTGGGTTTGTTCATATCGCTCATATCGTTATGGGACTCGTTTGATTTTCCAAAAACCGCAGAGCAGACAGCACCGTCAGCATGGATGTTTTAGGGTTATCTGGTAGCGGCTTACCGCGCATCTCTAGTTTGAAGCTGCCAAACGCGCCGTGTGCTTCCACTTCGTGAATGTTCTCGGTGATGGTCGGATCGGCAATCAAAGTGACCTCTGTGTGATCAAGCCCGAGGCCAGCCAAGGACACCGTAGCTGCGACGTTGGCGTTTTTTGGGTAGAGGTGGGAGGCCTCTCTGGCTTTGGCCCGCAAGAGGATTGTGGGTTGGGTGATGGCGCTTAAGTCGCAGACGTCCTCAGCAGGCGAACCCTTCCAACCCAGCGGTGGTTTACGGCCTGTGTAGGTGACGGAGTCGAGTCCTGCCAGCTTGGCGGAGGCGAGTGCGTCAATCGCGCCAATCGCACCGCTGAGCAAATGAACCTGTGTACCACCTTGGGAAGCCGCACGGGATAAGGCTTCCACTAGGGCCTCATCGGACAACGCACCAATAGACACGATGCCACAAGGCACGCCGCGCTCAAGTGCGGGAATGACGTGCTCGTGAATGGCGGAATGTCCCGCGCATTCCAACACCAGTGCTGCGCTTTCTGGGACGTGACTGACAGCCGTGCAACCTTTTGATATTTTTTCTAGCTCTGCTTGCGTCATTGCAATCTTTTCTGCTCGCACCACCACGTGTGTGATACGCAGTTTGGCGTGATTTGTCAGCCTCTCTAAGATGGCTTTGGCAATAGCACCGTCGCCAATCAAGGTGACGTTCAGCGTGCAATTCGTCATTTTTATACTTTCCTCGGCGGTCCAGCAAACTTCACGGCGAACTCGCCCCACGCTTGCATATCAACCTCCACCATTGCCACACTGCCAGCTTCTACTTGCGCCCAAGCCTTACCCAGTATGGCTTTTGAATGCGTGGGCAGAGCTAAAAGATGATGCTGCACGCCGATGCTTTCACACAGCATGGCGAAGTTAGGCGTGTGCAATTCCACATACGCGTGGCGCGAGCCGTAGTCCGCGTCTTGAATGTTTTTAATCACACCGTAGCGCTGGTCGTTCATGACGATAAGCAAAAGACTCGCACGCTCTTGCACAGCGCACGCTAGCTCGCCCACGTTCAGCATCAAGCCGCCGTCGCCGCACATCGCAACTGCAGGCGTACCGTTGATGGATGCGCCAATAGCCATTTGCAAACCCTGTCCAATGCCGCCGCCTAGCGCATGCACGCCTTGCCAGGCTCTAGTTAAATTGACGCTGCGATTGCCCCACATCGTGTTGGACAGCGTGATGTCGCGCACCCATGCAGGTGGCGAATTAGGATTGCGTTTGGTTGCTGAATCGACTAAATTTTTTACCGCATTTTTAAGCGTGACATATGCCGCTAGGCCACTGTCCACTTGGGCTTCCGCTGCTTTGCGTGCCGATTGAATCTGCGCTGTCCACGTGCTGTCGATGTTGGTTTCACCTTCCAACTTTTCCGCTAAGGCATTCAAAGTGAGTGCTGCATCAGCGCATATAAATTGTTGCGCTACGTAAGGATGCGCATCACAAGCTTTTGGGTTGGCGTCAACGCGGTAAAGGTTCTTGGGTAGTTGCAATTTGTAGGTCAGCGTCTCGTTGCTGCGAAGGCGCGAACCCACGACCAGCATGGCATCCGAAGCGGCATACAAATCTTGCGCGGCCTTTTGCAAGTTGAACGCACCCATGCTTTGCGGATGATCTTCTGGAACAACGCCGCGTCCTTGTACCGATGTGACCACGCCAAAACCGAGTTTGACTAGGCGATCTACCGCCGCGCCCGCTTGCCGTGCGCCGCCACCTAACCACAGCAGTGGACGTTTGCTGGATTTGAAAATTTCCACCAGGGCATCGAGCTGTAGGCCATACGGGAATTGGGCTACAGGCAAGAGGCTCTGCAAAGTCAATCTCGATGTGGCTTGCAGGTCGACGGGTCGTTCCAACTGCAATTTTTGCACATCAATCGCAATCTCGATGCTCACAGGACCGCACGGCGGTGTGAAGGCTAGCGCCACGGCTTGCTTCAAAACGGCGAATGCTTCCTCAGGTTTACTGATGCGAAATGCCGCTTTGCAAACCGCACGCAGCATCCCGAGTTGGTCTTGCGCTTCGTGGATAAAACCTAGATTGAGATCAAGATAGGGTGATTCAATTTGCCCAGTTAAATGCAGCATCGGCGTACCTGCTGTCAGCGCTTCCACCATTGCACCCGCGGCATTGCCCGCGCCTGTGCCCGTACTGGTGACGACTACGCCAAGGTGCTGATTCACACGCGCATAAGCGTCCGCCATATTACAAGCGCCCGCTTCGCCGCGAGCGGAGATAAATTTGATTTTTCCGCGTGTGTGAAAACCATCCAAGATCGGCATGTTGTGGATGGAGATCACGCCGAAAGCGGCACGCACGCCAATAGCTGCCAGAAATTCGGCGCACAGATCGCCGACGGTGATTGGTGAGCCGACCCCCCTGTCACTGCGTGACATCCCCCCTATCGCATAGGGGAGAACGAAGTCAGGCGCACTGGTATTTGTTTGCCCCTGCGAAGTAGGGGAAATGTCCGCGTGAGCGGACAAAGGGGTCAAAAGCGCATTGACTATCTCTGGTGCTTCAAGCGCACAAAAATGTCCGACCGCACCTAAATCAACAAGCGTGGTGTTCGCCGTTGCTGCAACTTTGGCGCAAGCTGCAGGCGGCGTGATGGTGTCTAAGCTGCCAACTGCTACTCGAACAGGGCAGGTGACTTTTGCTAAATCTAGATCGATATCGCCATTCGCCAGCATGGTGGCCGCTTGCGTGTAGCCGCGCTCGTTCAGCTGAGCCATCAGGTTGTATGCCTTATCCAGTAAGGCTTGTGGGCTATTGGGCGCGAGTAGCGCTGCGCTTCTTGCTTTTGCCATGCCAGCGATTCCGAGCTTGTTCATCGTCGCTAAACGGCTTTGCAATTTCTCTTGACGCTTGGATTCACTCACCGCGCCATAACCGTGTGCAGGCGAGAGCAAAATCAATTCACCCACACGCGCAGGTTGCATCGCAGCGGCGGCAGTGGCAGTCAAACAACCTAGCGAATGTCCAACTAATACGATGGGTGTGGTGACCTTCAACTCATCCAACCAAGCCCACATTGCGGTTGCGTAATCGGCGGCGCTTGGCGCATCCATAGCAAGATGAGAGCTGCCAAGATAACCGGGGGCATTCCATGCCAGCACTCGCACATTGTTCCTTGTACTTGCCGCATCTAATTGATATTGCCAGCTGCCCGCGTTAGAGCCAATGCCGTGCAGCAGCACATGCGTCACTTGGGCTGCGTTGCCAGCTTGTAAAAAATCAATCACGCTTGATACCTGCCAGCGGCGAATCAGGTGGATAGGTTGGTCGCACAGGCGATGGCGAACCCAGCATCACGCACATCAGCGCATCCTCGTCGCCGATATTGATTTCTTCGCGGTACACGCCTGGTGGCACACTAATTAAGTCGCGCTCGGTCAAAACCGTTTCCCATCTGCCGAGCACAGTGATTTCATCTTCGGCGCGTAGCTCGCAAATCACTTTCATCGTGCCCTTAAGCATAAAAAATATCTCTTCTACGTCGCGATGGATATGGGCGGGGCCTTCGTTGCCCTTGGGGATGACCATGGTCGAAAACGTGAAGTGTTCGGCGGGCACGGTGTTGTTGTCAGTTGCGACGCCTGTACCGCCTGTGCCCATGTAGCGCATTTGCGCACGTGCGTATTTGGGGTCAAAGTCAGCTTGAAATTTGAGCGCATTCCAATCAAATTCACGCGTCGCAAAACGCGCCACGCGGTTGGTCATTTGTTGGTCAAAGTTTGTTTTATCCATTTTTACCTTCCTTCAATTCATCACAAAGCCACCATTCACGGGCAGCAATTGCCCCGTGATGTAGCCGCTCTCTTTTGACAACAAGAACATCACCGCTGCGGTGATGTCGTTTGCCGTTTGTTCGCGTTTGATGGCGCGTCCGTTTTTATATTGGTCGTATCGAGCTTGCGGCACGTATTCGGTCGATTCGCCTATGGTGAGTCCAGGTGCAATCGCATTCACCGTGATGCCGTGCTCTCCCAGTTCCCTCGCCATCGAATGCGTCATCGCAATGATGGCGCCCTTGCTGGCGACATACGCCATCAAGTTGGGCGCGCCCCACAGCGCTGTGTCGGAGGCCACGTTCACAACGCGTCCCAAGCTATGTTCCTCGCTAGCCCTTATCAGGTTTGGCTTGGCGGCAACCGTTGTTAGCCAAGTCCCTTTGACATTGACCGCCATTACCTTATCCCACACGTCCTCAGAAACGGCTTCCATTGCCTGACCGCCCGAATTGGTAATGGCAGCGTTGTTGACGAGGCCATCTAATCCCCCGAGCCACGCGACCGCTTCAGCCATCGCTGCATTGACCGATGCGCTATCGCTGACATCCATGTGCACATACTTGGCGCGTTCATCAAACTGAGCGTTCAATTTAATCGCGAGCGCCGCGCCGCGCTCATGCAGAACATCGGTAAGCACAACTCGTGCGCCTGCCCGCAAAGCCTCGCGGGCAAAGGCCTCACCCAAACCGCGGGCTGCGCCTGTTATGAGAATGCGGTGGTTGGCAAGCTGAGTCATAAAGTAGGGACTAGCTTTTCTAGCTCGGTGAGGTTATTCAAAGTCACGGTTTTACCTTCGATTGAAATCAAATGGCGCTCTTGCAGTTCTCTGAAACTGCGGGACAGTGTTTCAGGGGCTAAATCTAGCGCTGCGGCAATCAAATTTTTGTTGAGTGCCAGATCGAACTTGTGCGGCTGATCTGGCATTGACGGATGCGGATAGCTACGCAACAAGTAGACGGCCAGCCTTTCAATGGGTGTGGTGTGACTGGTGGACTCGATGTTTTCGACGACTTCGCGCATGCGTAGCGAGAGGGAGGCCAGCATGCGCAGGGCAAAGCGGCTATCGCGCTCAATCAATTGCAAAAACGCGTAGCGCGGAATGTAGGCCAGCAAACTGTCTTCAAGCGTCGTGGCACTGAGGTAATAAGGCTGCTCTAAAAACATGGTGATATCGCCAAAAGTTTCGCCAGCTTCGACTACATCCAAAGGTTTTTCAGTGCCGCTGCTGGTTTGAAGCGAAACCATGACGCGCCCATAGACCACGACATGAAAGCCTTCGCAAGGATCGCTGGGCTTGCAGACGACTTGGCGCTTTTTAACTTTGATGAGAGACGCGGCATCGACCAACGCGGCAATATCGCTCTCCTCTGCCTGCGCAAAGAGAGGCAAGTGCCGTAGCAAGGACGAGAATTGTGCGGTGTCTAGCATGGATATAGGGACGACAAAGACGACATACTATTGTGCTTGCTCTGGGTTGGCAAATCTACGCCTTGATTGCAATCAAGGATTTCAAACCTAGTACGCGAAATGTGGGTTTACCCTAGGCTATGACTAGTGCATGGCTTGATTAGACTCAAACTTTTACACAATTAAAAGGAATCGCAATGATGTCTTCATTCAAACTTAGGCTTGGATCTGCTCTCTGCGCACTTGGTGCACTCTGCCTGATGCCCGCTGCTGTGGCGCAGACGTACCCAAGCAAAGCTGTCTCCATCATCGTCAGCTATCCAGCTGGCGGCGACACCGATGTGATTGCACGTATTTTTGCCGAGCGTTTAGGCGCAAAGTTCGGTCAGCAATTTGTGGTGGAAAACAAACCTGGGGCCAGCGGCACGATTGGCAACGCTTTGGTTGCTAAAGCGCCTGCCGACGGACATACGCTGCTGTTTACGCCAAGCACCATTTCGACTGCTTTGCTGGTGCTCAAGACGGGTTCGGGCGCAACTTACGACACCTTGAATGACTTCACCCCCATCATGCAAATTGGCACACAGCCTTTGTATTTATTTTCGAACAGCGCCTCGGGCATTAAAAACGTGAAGGACTTGCTGGACGCGGCCAAAGCTGACAAAGTTAAAACCTATGGCTCGCCCGGTAGTGGATCACCTATGCATGTGCTGGGAGAAATGTTTAATCGCTCGACTGGCACAAAATTACAGCAAGTGCCTTATCGCGGTACAGGTCCTGTGGTCACCGATTTGGTGGGCGGACATCTACAGTTTGCCATCAGTACTTTGGGCCCAATGGCACAACATGTAGCGAGTGGCAAGGTCCTGAACCTTGCAATTGCTGACGGCAAGCGCTCTGTGCTCAGTCCAGACGTGCCCACTTTGTCAGAGGTCGGCGTGAAGGATGCGGACGTGATGGCTTGGCTGGGTGTGATGGGACCAAAGGGGATGCCCGCCAGCGTGGTGGCTACGCTCAATGCCGCCATGAACGAAATTTTGAAAGCACCTGATGTGCAGCAGCGCCTGCGCACCATGGGCACGATTTCGAGTGGCGGTGATAGTGCTGTGCTGGCACGTGCACATGCAGGCGACAATGCCAAATATGGCAAAGTTATTCAAGACTTAAAAATCCAAGCTGAATAAGCCTCATATTTGATTTAAAAATGTCTGACACATCATTCCAAATCGTTCTAGAACGTACAGGTAAAACCTTTGATATCCCAGCTGATGCCACTATCTTGGAAGTGCTTGAGCTGGAGGGCGTGAGCGTTCCAAGCTC
Source organism: Comamonadaceae bacterium (assembly GCA_947445115.1). Classification (GTDB taxonomy): domain Bacteria; phylum Pseudomonadota; class Gammaproteobacteria; order Burkholderiales; family Burkholderiaceae_C; genus JASGCK01. The sequence continues at coordinate 24,618 of CANFCG010000003.1, forward strand.
CTGCCAACAAGGCGTGTGCGGCACGTGTGAGATCAAGGTGCTGGGCGGCGAGATTGATCACCGCGATATGGTGCTGACGGCATATGAAAAATCATCTGGCCAGTCCATGATGATTTGCTGCTCGCGTGCAAAAGGCGCATCGCTCACGCTTGATTTGTAACTGCTGGTCTTGCGCATGATGGCCTTTCTCCCCACTTTGCTGGCGCTCTTGGCGTTCGGTTTTGTGGTGGCGGGTTTGATTCACATTTCTGGCGTGGGTGCTGGCGTATTGCTCGTCCCAAGTCTCATGGTTATTTTTAAGCTCTCGCCCACAGCGGCGGTGGCAACAGCCAGTTTATTTTCCGTTCTGTTTCGTGTGGGCAGTATTGCCAGTATTAGAAGGAGCGGTCATGTCCAGTGGCCTGCATTTAAGCGCTTTGTGATGTTTGCCCTACCTGTTGCCGCGGTCTGCGCCGCGCTAGCAGGCTTTGTGCCCAAAGTGATGCCCCAGTGGCGAAGCGCCATTGATGGCACGGTTCGCGGTTTGGTGTTAGTGGCCTGCTTGATTGCGTTGGTGTCGTTGTACTCTGAGCGAATCAAAGCTGGCTTGCGCAAGCTAGGCATGGCGGGCATGGCATCAGTTTCAGGCTTTTTTATAGGCGCATCGGGCGTGGGCGGCGGCGCACTCGTGGTGCCTGCGCTGTTGTCGCTGGGCACACTCAGCGCGACCGAAGCGATTGCGACGTCTAGCGTTATCAGCATTGTGCTCATGGCCTCTAGCAGCCTGCTCTACGCCATATCGGGTGCCGTGCAGTGGCTGTATTTGCTTTGCATGCTGGTGGGCGGCTACGCGTCGTTACCGCTTGCAATTCGGGTGCAGAAGAGACTCAGCCAAAAAACACTCGTGGACATTGTTGCGGCACTGATTGTGGTATCGCTCAATGGCATGGCCATTCAGTGGTTTGTTTAGAGCTACTTGGCTCGAATCATCGTCCCAAAAGCCTCGTCCGACAGAATCTCTAGCAGCATGGCGTGGGGCACGCGCCCGTCGATGATGTGAACGGCGTTGACGCCGCTCTTCGCTGCATCTAATGCGCCTGCAATTTTAGGAATCATGCCGCCGCTAATCGTGCCGTCCTCAATCAAGCCGTCGATTTGTGCAGGTGAAAGTTCGGTCAGCAGCGTTTTGTTTTTATCCAATACGCCCGCAATGTTGGTCAGCATCAAAAGCTTTTCAGCATTCAGAGCTTTGGCGATTTCGCCTGCCACCACGTCGGCATTGATGTTGTAGCTCTCGTTTTCCGCGCCAAAACCAATGGGGCTAATCACGGGAATGAACGCGTCGTCTTGCAAGGCTTTGACGATGCTGGCATCGATGCTTTCAATATCGCCTACAAAGCCAAGATCGCCTTCTTTTGAAATAAGTTTTTTAGCGCGAATGAGTCCACCATCGCGTCCTGTGAGTCCTACAGCTTTTACTTTCGAATTCGCGCCTGCTTGGTTAATGAGCCCCACAATGTCTTGCTGCACTTCGCCCGCCAGCACCCATTCCACAATCTCCATCGTCTCGGCATCCGTTACACGCATGCCGCCTTTGAACTCGCCTTTTTTGCCAAGCCGCGCCAGTGCGGATTCAATTTGCGGGCCACCGCCGTGCACGACCACAGGGTTCATGCCAACCAGTTTGAGTAACACGACATCCTGCGCAAACGCCGCTTGCAAGGCTGGGTCTGTCATGGCGTTGCCGCCGTATTTGATGACCAGCGTTTTGCCGTGAAAGCGTTTGATGTAGGGCAGTGCCTGCGCGAGGATGGCGGCGCGATCGAGGGAGGTGATGGGGGATGAAGTGGAAGTGCTCATAAAACCGAATTATCGTAGGCAATCTAAAATGCGTTCATGCTTGCAAAAAGAATTATTCCCTGCTTAGACGTCACGGGTGGCCGCGTGGTCAAAGGCGTCAATTTTGTTGAACTGCGCGATGCGGGTGATCCCGTTGAAATTGCAGCGCGTTACAACGACCAAGGCGCGGACGAACTCACGTTTCTAGACATCACCGCAACCAGCGATGCGCGTGGTTTGATTTTGCCAATTATTGAAGCTGTGGCCTCCAAAGTATTTATTCCTTTGACGGTGGGCGGCGGCGTGCGCTCGGTCGAGGACGTGCGGCGACTGCTGAATGCGGGTGCGGATAAGGTGAGCTTTAACTCGGCAGCAGTGGCTGACCCAGAACTCATTCGCGCGGCAAGCGCCAAGTATGGTTCGCAGTGCATTGTGGTGGCTATCGATGCGAAACGGAACGATGCGGGCACGGGCTGGGATGTCTACACGCACGGAGGCCGCAAAAACACAGGCCTCGACGTGGTGACGTGGGCAAAACACATGACGACGCTTGGCGCGGGCGAAATTTTGCTGACCAGCATGAACAAAGATGGCACGAAATCGGGATTTGATTTAGAGCTGACCCGTGCGGTGAGCGATGCAGTGGCTGTGCCTGTGATTGCATCGGGCGGCGTGGGCACGCTTGAGCATTTGGCAGATGGCATTCAGCTAGGACATGCTGACGCGGTGCTGGCGGCCAGCATCTTTCACTACGGCGAATTCACAGTTGGTCAAGCCAAGGCGTTTATGGCCGAGCGCGGGATTCCTGTTAGGCTGTAGCCAAGTAGACGCGAGAAAGAATAAATATGCCGCAATCCAAATTTTTAAATCAAGTGAAGTGGGACGACAAGGGGCTTGTGCCTGTGATTGCGCAAGAGCAATCTACGGGCGATGTGCTCATGTTTGCATGGATGAACCGTGAGGCGTTGCAAAAGACCGTGGAGCTTGGGCGTGCGGTGTATTTCAGCCGCTCGCGGCACAAGCTGTGGTTTAAGGGCGAAGAGTCGGGCAATGTGCAAACGGTGCACGATATTCGGCTTGACTGTGATAACGACGTGGTGCTACTCAAGGTCACGCAAAGCGGACACGACCCTAGCATTGCTTGCCACACGGGAAGGCATGCGTGTTTTTACAAACAATATCAAGCCACGAACGAGGGTGGCGTTTGGGTGGATGCTGAGCCTGTGCTGCAAAACCCAGAAACAATGTACGCAAAGACTAAATAATGAACACAACAGATACTTTGAGCGATTTGGCACGAGTGTTGGAGACTCGCAAATCTGCAAATGGCGGCGACCCTGAGACCAGCTACGTGGCGCGTTTGCTCGCTAAAGGCCCAGATGCTTTTTTGAAAAAAATTGGCGAAGAAGCAACTGAAGCAGTCATGGCTGCCAAGGATGTGGATGCTGCACAAGCCATGTCCAATAAGGATTCCGAGGCTGCTGCGAAGTCGAAGCTAGTGGGCGAAGTGGCTGATTTGTGGTTCCACAGCATGATTGCACTGGCGCATTACGAGTTGACTCCAGCAGATGTCGTTGCCGAATTGACGCGCCGAATCGGTTTGTCGGGTTTGGATGAAAAAGCTCTACGCAAAGTTGCCGAACGTGCCAAAGAGGAGCGCATGAAATGAGCGAGGTGATTGAAATGCAAACGATCAAATCCAGTAGCAACCGCACGGTGATGCATATTTTGTACGGCATGCACACTGTGGCGTGGGCAAGCGCCGGCATGCTGGCTGTGATTGCGCTGATCGTGAATTACATTGCACGCAGTGATGAGACGGACGGCTTATTTCGTGAACACCATAGTTACATGATTCGTACGTTTTGGTGGACGATTGTGTGGTGTGCTTTGAGCTCGCCATTGTTTATGGCGTTCTTTTTCCCGGGCGTGTTTGCTTGGTCGGTGATTGGCTTTTGGTATCTCTATCGTTGTATCAAAGGCTGGCTGCGTTTTGCCAACAATAGGATGCCGCAATGAGTCACGAGAGAGATTCGAATTGCATCTTTTGCAAAATCATCGATGGCAAGATACCATCTAAGAAGCTCTTTGAGGACGATGAATTCTTTGCGTTTCACGACATCAATCCTTGGGCGCCTATTCACTTTTTAGTGATTCCTAAACGGCATATTGCATCGATGGCGCATCTCACTGCCGAAGACGCTCCGCTGATGGGGCGCATGATGGCGCTGATTCCCAAGTTGGCAATAGAGGCGGGCTGCGAGCCATATCCAGAGGGCGGCTACCGCATCGTGACCAATACGGGTAAAAATGGCGGGCAAGAGGTGCACCACTTGCATTGGCATGTGATGGGTGGCCCGCGCCCTTGGCTGAGGGGCTAATGTCAAACTTCTTTGACGGGCTAAAATCAAATCATCATTTCATGGGAGAAAAATATGGGTTCGTTTTCTATTTGGCATTGGGCGATTGTTTTAGTGATTGTTGTTTTGGTGTTTGGCACTAAAAAATTGAAGAATCTAGGCTCAGATTTAGGTGGCGCTGTCAAAGGTTTTAAAGACGGCATGAAGCAAGGTTCGGCGGACGACGCAACTGCTGCCGCACCAACCGCGAAGCCCACCACGATTGACGTGCAGGCTAAAGAAAAAGTCTAAATAAGTCGTTGCTCACCTAGTGTTTGATCTCGATATTTCTAAGCTCGCCGTCATTGGCGTGGTGGCTCTGGTCGTTATTGGTCCAGAGAAGTTGCCGCGTGTGGCGCGCACCGTCGGCGCTTTGATTGGCAAAGCACAGCGTTATGTGTCGGACGTAAAGGCGGAGGTCAATCGCTCGATGGAGCTGGATGAGCTCAAAAAAATGAAGGAAGAGATGGAGAAGGCCGCGCGCGATGTGGAAGGCGCGGTACAAACCAATGTGACGGATTTTGAGAAAGATTGGCAAGCCACAGCAGGCTCCATCACTAATACCATCACATCGGATAGTGACCGTAGTGGTTCGGCTACTTCTAACTACGGCGACGAATTTCATGTCCCGCTGGAATATAAGCACCCAAAAAAGAAATGGCGAGTTAAACAATCTGCCATGCCGCAGTGGTTTAAGGCAAAAAGCGGTGTGCGCCGCCAAGCCTTATCTGGCGCGGCTCGCGTGGCACGTTACCGTCCTAAGCCGCTTTAATACATGGATTCCCGCCTGCACGGGAATGACAAATTCAAATGATTGACCCTAATCCTGCAACCGATAAACCTGACGAATTAGCAGGAACTGAAGCACCCTTTGTGCAGCATTTGGTGGAGCTGCGCGATCGATTGATGTATTGCATTTATGGCTTTGCCTTGTGCGTGATTTTGCTGTCTATCTGGCCAGGCCCTAGCGGCCTCATCGACGCCATTGCAAGGCCGATCCAGGCGCATATGCCCGTGGGTGCTAAGTTGATTGCAGTGGGCGTGTTCTCGCCATTTTTTGTGCCGCTTAAAGTCTTGATGATGGCGGCGGTGCTCTTGGCACTGCCTTGGCTCATGTATCAAATTTGGATGTTTGTGGCGCCAGGACTCTATAGCAATGAAAAAAAATTTGCGCTGCCGCTCATCATCTTTGGTAGCTTGCTAGCTTATGCCGGTATTGGCTTCGTACAGTTTTTTGTGCTGGACAAAATGTTTACCTTCATCCAGCAATTTACGCCTGCTAGTGTGGCTGCCACGCCTGATATTGCCAGCTATGTTGAGTCGATTTTGAGCCTCTACATTGCGTTTGGTATTGCGTTTCAAGTGCCGATTGTGGTGATTTTGCTGGTCAAGCTAGGCATGGTGACTATTGAAAAGCTCAAAGATTTTCGTGGCTACTTTATCGTGGTGGCGTTTGTCGTCGCGGCTATTTTGACGCCACCCGATGTCGTCTCGCAGCTGGCACTGGCTGTGCCCATGTGCTTGCTTTATGAAATTGGCATTTGGGCTTGCGTGTTTTGGGTGAAGCCCAAAAAAGAAGACGTTAGTGTTTGACTTTTGGTTTGGGCCTAGTGCCTGGTGTCACGCGTAAATCCATTATTTTTCCATTTCGCACCAGCTGTATGGTGATTGATACGTTGGGTTTTTGCTCTGCAATCGCTGCTATGGCTTGTACGGTATTACCAACAGGCTTACTCGCCACACTGACCAAAATATCGCCTGTTTTCATGCCCGCTCTGTCCGCTGGACCGCCTTGCATCACGCCCGTAATCACGACACCCGTCGCATTGCTAGCAGTTCCAAGAGGTTTGATTTTTAAGGCTTCTGCAATTTCTGGCGTGAGGTCTTGAGGCTCGACACCAATCCACGCGCGTGTCACGGAACCGTCTTTCACAATGTCTTGCAGCACTTGCTTGGCAGTGCTGATGGGAATCGCAAAACCAATGCCAAGCGAGCCGCCTGAGCGTGAGTAAATAGCGGTGTTGATACCTAGCAAATTGCCATTCACGTCCACCAAAGCACCGCCCGAATTGCCGGGGTTAATGGCGGCATCGGTTTGAATAAAGTTCTCGAATGTATTGATACCAAGGTGATTGCGACCCAATGCACTGACAATGCCGCTAGTGACGGTTTGCCCCACACCAAACGGATTGCCAATGGCGAGGACGGTATCGCCGACCAAGGCTTGGTCCGAGTTACCCAGCACGATGACGGGTAACTTATCGAGCGTGATCTTGAGTACCGCTAAATCGCTCTCAGGATCGGTACCAATCACTTTGGCTGTGGTACGTCGGCTGTCGTTCAGGATGACTTCGATTTCGTCCGCGCCTTCCACCACGTGGTTATTAGTCAGTATGTAGCCGTCGCTTGACACAATCACGCCGCTGCCTAGCCCCATTTGATCTTGTTGATCAGCATCCTCTTGTGGATTCTGTCCTTGTTTTCCGCCAAAAAAGAATTGAAACCATGGGTCTCCCGACTTTCCAGCGACACGCCGTGTCTTGCTGGTATTAATACTGACTACAGCAGCCGAGGCTTTCTGGGCTGCTGCGGCCAGCGAGCCCGCCGCAGGGGTGATGACCCCAGAGGTGTTATTAGACGTGGCCTCCAACAAAGAGACCCCGCCCACGTTAGTGCCTACATGGCTGGCACGCCCTAGCCACTCAGGTTTCAGAGCTGCGGCGACAAAATATAGTGCCAAGGCAACTGTGACGGTTTGCGAAAATAAGAGCCAAAGTCTACGCATAATGAGAATGAATGAATCGATTGAGAAGGAATTATCGCCAATGACAACATCAACTGAACTGGACAGCTTTTTGAGCACGCTTTTGCAGCCCGAGCGATTCAAAGATTTTTGTCCAAATGGCTGGCAGGTTGAGGGCAAACGCGAGATTAAAAAGATCGTCTCTGGCGTGACCGCCAGTCTTGCGCTGATTGATGCTGCGATTGATGCTAAGGCCGATGCCATCTTTGTCCATCACGGTCTTTTTTGGCGTGGAGAGACACGGGTGACGGGCTGGATGCGTCAGCGCCTTGGCCGTTTGATTGGGCACAACATCAATTTATTTGCCTATCACTTGCCATTAGATGCGCATCTAACGCTTGGAAATAACGCGCAACTGGCAAGAATTTTGGAGTTAGAAGCAACAGGACGCTTTGGCGAGCAAGACATTGGCTGGCTGGGCACTAGCGATGCGGGCACATTGGGCGTGCTTTGCGAGCGAGTGCAAACTAAGCTAGCACGTAGCATCACAGCGATTGGTGACACGAAGCGTGCCGTCAAAAATGTCGCGTGGTGTACAGGCGGTGCGCAAGCATACTTTGAAGCGGCCATTGCAGCAGGTACGGACGTGTACATCACAGGCGAAATTTCGGAGCCACAAGCGCATTACGCACGTGAGATGGGTGTGGCCTACATTGCTTGCGGTCATCACGCCAGCGAGCGCTATGGCGCGCCTGCTGTGGCGGCGCATGCGGCAGAGTACTTTGGCTTGCAGCATGAATTTATTGACATCGACAATCCAGCATGATGATGAATACCAAGCCGATTGCCATCACTATGGGCGACCCCACAGGCATTGGCCCTGAGATCATTGCCATGCTGCACCGTGATCATGCCGTCCAGATGCAAGGTACGCTTGTGTATGGTGATGCGGCTGTGATGCGCCGTGCGTGTGAGTTGGTAGGCATTCCAAGCGAAACGATTCAAGTGGTTCAAGCTGGCGAGCCGTTTGATGAGGCCTCGTTGCCTCTCTATGGCCGCGTATCAGGCGCTGCAGGGCTTGCAGCGGCAAAGGCCGTGGAAGCCGCAGCCCATGCGGCTTTGCGGGGTGAGGTCTGTGCCATTGTGACCGCGCCGCTGCATAAAGAAGCGCTGGCGTTGGCGGGTATTGCTTATCCAGGTCATACCGAAATGCTGCAAGCGTTGTGCGGAAATCATCCAGTTCGCATGATGCTGGCGAATGACGAGCTCAGAGCGGTTTTGGTGAGCATTCATGTACCACTGCGCGAGGCTTTGGACTCATTGAGCACGGACGGGATCGTTGAAACGATTCAGATTACACATGATTTTCTGATGCGAACGGGTATTGTAAAACCACGTATTGCCGTGGCTGGCATCAATCCTCATGCAGGTGAAGGAGGCCTTTTCGGGCGCGAAGAAATTGACATTATTTCACCAGCTATTGAGTCTGCTAAGCGCCTAGGGATAAGGGCTAGCGGACCGTTCGCACCTGATACGATTTTTATGCGAGCGAGGAAAACAGCCACGCAAGATGAGTTTGATGTTGTGATTGCGATGTACCACGATCAAGGGCTGATTCCAGTTAAATACCTTGGTCTAGACGCGGGTGTCAACGTCACTTTGGGCTTGCCCATCATTCGCACCAGTCCTGACCACGGGACGGCATTTGATATTGCGGGAAAAAATAAAGCAGACCCAAGGGGTCTGCTTTATGCTCTACAAAAAGCAAGAGAGTTTGCAAAGTAGTCGTCATTCCCGCGTAGGCGGGAATCCACGGTTTACTTTTTCAAGTTGTCGCGAATTTCGCGTAGCAAGAGCACATCTTCTGGTGTAGCAGCTGGCGCAGGTGCTGGCTCAGCAGCTTTCAAGCGATTCATTTGCTTGACCATCATGAAGATGATGAAGGCCAAAATAGCGAAGTTGACGGCGACCGTAATGAAGTTGCCGTAGGCAAAAACAGGCACACCCGCTTTTTTGAGTGCATCTAGAGTATTGACCGTGCCAGCAGGCACATTACCGAGCACGACGAAGAGGCTAGAGAAATCGAGTTTGCCAAAAATAGCACCTACGAGTGGCATGATGATGTCGCCAACCAGCGAATCTACAATTTTGCCAAACGCGCCGCCGATGATGACACCCACAGCTAAATCCATCACATTGCCTTTGAGGGCAAAGGCTTTAAATTCGCTTGCAATACTCATAAAAATACTCCTTGTATTGAAAATTAAATGTGTATTTTAATGCTGAATAATCTTATTTAAGAATTCTTTTGTACGAGTTTGTCGATTTTCTGGATGATTAAAGAATTCATCTTTTGAGCAGTCTTCTAGCACCTTGCCGCCGACATCCATAAAGATGACGCGGTTGCTGACACGCCGTGCAAAGCCCATTTCATGCGTCACGACCATCATGGTCATGCCTTCATTGGCCAAGCTCATCATCACATCTAGCACTTCACCTACCATTTCAGGGTCAAGCGCCGATGTGGGCTCGTCAAACAGCATCACGATCGGATCCATGCACAGCGCACGGGCAATAGCGACACGCTGCTGCTGACCACCCGAGAGTTGTCCTGGAAACTTGTCTTTGTGCGCCAATAAACCTACGCGGTCAAGGTATTTGAGGCCTTTAGCGAGCGATTCGTCTGCCGATCGCCCCAGCACCTTTATCTGCGCGATGGTGAGGTTCTCTGTGACCGATAAGTGCGGGAATAGTTCAAAGCTTTGGAACACCATGCCCACGCGCGCTCGCAGCTTCGGTAGATCGGTTGCCTTGTCGTGAACAGCTGCGCCATCGACGTAGATTTCACCTTCTTGGAAAGGTTCTAGTGCATTGATGGTTTTGATAAGTGTGGATTTTCCCGATCCCGAAGGGCCACAAACGACGACGACATCGCCTTTGCTAATGTTGACGCTGCACTTGTTGAGTACTTGCGTTTTGCCGTACCACTTGGAGACATTTTTTAGTTCAATCATGATGTGTACTCTTCTTGGAAAATAGATTAACGGATGATCGCGATTTTGGCTTGCAGGCGGCGAGTGGCAAACGATAAGCCGACACAAATGGCAAAGTAAACAAAGGCCGCCAAGATGTAGACCTCTTCGACGCGGCCATAAATTTTTCCGCCCGTCACAAACCCTTTGAGCAGGTCATAGGCGCCAATCGCGTAGACCAAGGATGTATCTTGAAACAAGATGATGGTTTGCGTGAGCAGCACCGGCAGCATATTGCGAAAGGCTTGCGGCAAGACCACGATGCGCATGTTTTGCGTGTAAGTGAATCCCACGGCTTGTCCTGCAAAAATTTGCCCACGCGCAATCGATTGAATACCAGCTCGCATAATCTCGCTAAAGTATGCTGCCTCAAAAGCAATGAATGTAATCGTGGCTGAAATTTCAGCGCCAATTGGCCTGCCAATGATGAACGGGATGAGCAAAAAGAACCACAAAATAACCATCACCAGCGGAATACTACGCAGGCCGTCCACATAAATGGTGGCAGGCAGCACTAGGGCTCGCTTGCCAGACAAGCGCATGAGTGCCAGCACCGTACCAAATGCAATACCGCCCAGCGTGGCGATGACCGTGAGCTCAATGCTAAACAGGAACCCTTTCAGTACAAATTTGCTGAACATGTCCCACGTTAAAAAAGTGAAATCGAGATTAAACATAATTAGTGTCCTCCGCCCACATTGCCCGCAGCAACAAAGCCGGGTACTTGAATTCGCTTTTCAACAAAGCCCATGGCACGGTTAACCGCAAAGGCGGAGAGCGCGTAGAGAACGGTTACCACTAAATAAATTTCAGTCGGTTTAGATGTTTCTTCGCCGACTTGCATGGCGTACATGGTGAGCTCGGCAATGGACACCGCAAACGCAACCGACGAATTTTTGAGCAGATTCATTGATTCGCTGGTCAGCGGGGGCAAGATGATGCGAAAGGCCATTGGCAGAATCACATAGCGGTAGGTCTCAAACGTCGTAAAACCCATAGCCATGGCGGCGTAGCGTTGACCTTTGGGGAGCGCTTGAATGCCAGAGCGGACTTGCTCGGCAATCCGTGCTGAGGTGAAAAACCCTAGCGCAAGCACAATCAATAAAAAGCTGGGAATGCTTTTCATGGCGGGGAACATCTTTGGCACAACGAAGTACCAAAGAAACACTTGAACAAGGACAGGAATGTTGCGAAACAGCTCAACCCATGCATTGGCAAGCCTTGTCAACCAAGGACTGGCCGGCAAAGTCCGAGCGGTACCCACCAAGGTGCCGCACAGCATCGCAACGACCCAGCTGCAACCAGCGACTGCCAACGTCCAACCCCATGCTTGCATTAGCCACTCAATATAGGTTCGGCCACTGCCATCGTCACCCAACAAAATTTTGAAATCCATACTGATTCCTTTCAAATAAAAAACCTCGCAGAGCTTGTGACCTTGCGAGGTTGATGGAGCAATTCACGTGCCCGCTTTATTTCTTTTGATAGTCTTCGTTTGGCTTGTCAGACAAGTTTGCCCAGGCTGCTTTGGTTTCAGCGGTCAAAGCCATATTGACATTCACGTTTTTAGGTGGAATAGGTTTGGTAAACCATTTGTCATAAATTTTTTGCATTTCGCCAGACTTAACGAGTTCGGCAATGGTGCTGTCGCCCATTTTTTTAAGCCAAGGATCGTCTTTTCGAACCATAATGCCAATCGGCTCAATGCTCAGCACTTCACCCACGATTTTGAAATCGGCTGGGTTCTTGGAGTTCATGATGTTGCCAATCAAAATGGTGGCATCCATCACAAACGCATCGGCGCGGTCAGAGTCAAGCAACAAGAAGCTATCGGCGTGATCTTTGCCAAAGATTTCTTTGAAGTCAACGCCAGTCGCACGCTCATTCTTACGTAGCAATTGGACAGACGTCGTACCTGTCGTGGTGGCTACATTTTTCCCATTCAATTGAGCGATGGCAGTAATGCTCGATTTGGCTTTGACCGCAATACGCACCTGCTCCATATAAACTGTAGAGAGGAACGAGACATCTTTCTGACGTGTGGCGTTATTGGTTGTCGAACCGCATTCGATGTCAACCGTACCGTTTTGCACCAATGGCAGACGGTTTTGCGAAGTGACTAATTGATATTTGGTTTCCAATTTTTTGCCAGCAGCTTTCTCAACAGCGGCGATGATACGTTGACAGATTTCAACGTGATAGCCCGCAAATTTACCATCGCCTAATGTGTAGGACAGTGCGCCAGAAGAGTCGCGCACACCCATGGTGATGACGCCTGTGGATTTCGCTTTTGCGAGTGTGTCGTTAGCTTGAGCATGAACAATGCTGGTGCTAAGACCTGCAATCAAGGCTGCGCCTAATACGAGTGACATGATGGGATTGAGTTTTTTCATCTTCGAACTTCCTATAGGAAACAAAAAAATTATTCTATGTAACAACCATAAACCTTGTTTGAGTGGAAACCCCTAGGGATAAAGCTATAATTTAAACCTTGGGGTGATTAGCTCAGGGGTAGAGCACTGCATTCACACTGCAGGGGTCGCAAGTTCGAAACTTGCATTACCCACCAAATTCAACGCCGCTTCTTCAATAAGGGGCGGCGTTTTTAGTTTCAAGCTCAGCTTTTATCGAGGATGTCTCGCTTTTGAATGCACTACTCACCCTGTCATTGCTGTTGCTGGTGTCATCTGTTCGATTGGTTGCTCTCGCACAAACTCCTGTAGCTCCCCAGATTGCGCCCCCCATTTTCGTACTTAACTCGCTGGATGCAACCGTCAACGTGATTGACCCTAAGACGTGGCGGGTGACTAAAAAAATTGACACAGGCAAGGAGCCGCACCATTTTTATTTGAGTCCTGATGAAAAGTCACTGATCGTGGCTAATGCAGCCGCAGATTCGCTGACATTTTTGGACCCGCGTACCGCTCAAGTGCAAAGGGTTGTCAGAGGTATTCGTGATCCTTATCATTTGCGGTTTTCGCCTGATATGAGGTGGTTCGTGACTGCAGGCAATCGCCTCAATCATGTTGATTTATATGAGTGGAAAAACGATGCTCCCGTACTAAAAAAACGTATTCTTACGGGCAAGACGCCGAGTCATTTTTGGATTAACACCAAAAGCACGACTCTTTACGCCACGATGCAAGACAGCGATGAGTTGGTGGCGATTGATTTGGTAACACAAACGCTGATCTGGCGTATTAAAACAGGAAAGATGCCCGCCGATATTTACGGCCTTGTCGACGATAAAACTTTGCTGGTTGGCCTGACGGGCAGCGACGGTGTTCAGGTGTTTGATGTTAGCGGTGCTGTACCAAAACTCATGCAAAAAATCCTGACAGGCAAAGGCGCACACGCCTTCCGCTCTGCGGGGGATAAAAGGCATGTTTATTTGAGTAACCGTATTGCCAACACCGTTAGCAAGATTGATCTGACCACGCTTAAAGTCGTGGCGACTTACCCGGGCGGCAGCGGCGCAGACTGTATGGAAGTCATGGGTAATAGGCTCTTGGTGACTTCGCGCTGGGAGAAAAAGTTGACGGTAATTGATTTGATGACTGGGAAAATTGAGCGCCAAATCCCTGTTGGCAAGTCTCCGCATGGCGTGTGGACACTCGACCATGCGCCTCGGGATTAAGTCGGCTAATCGCTTTATCTCCTTGCTGCTAGCGGCTGGGTCTATAACGGCGACCGAGGCAGCTACTTGTGTCAAACCTGTCTATCTCACCTTCGATACAGGCCACATGGCAGTTGCACCTTTAGTTGCCGAGGTACTGCAAAGACATGATGTTCGCGCTACGTTCTTTTTGGCGAACGAAAAAACAAAGACCGAGGGCACATCGCTAGATGATGTGTGGAAACCTTGGTGGCAAGCCCGCGCCAAGGAGGGGCATGCCTTTGGTTCGCATACCTTCGATCACGTGTACTGGCTGGCGGATACTGCACGAGGCTTTCGCGTTAAAGCCTCGTCTGGTGCGGCCTCCGGCCAAGTGTTTGATTGGACGGCGCAGCAGTATTGCGCCGATGCAAGGCGCACTGGTGAGCGTTTTCGGGAGATGACCGGGAAAAATTTGTCAACCAAAGGTGGGCAAATTTTGTTTCGAGCGCCCGGTGGGAAGACTTCGCCCAAGCTTTTGCAAACGCTTCGCAGTTGTGGCTTTGAGCACACTGGTTGGAGTGCGGCAGGCTTTTTGGGTGATGAGTTACCTAGCGATAAATATCCGAACGCCGCCTTGCTGGATAAGGCTTTGCGCAATATCCAAAGCGGTGATATTTTGATGGCACATTTGGGGATTTGGTCGCGCCAAGATCCGTGGGTACCTGCTGTGTTAGATCCCCTGATCGAGGGGTTGAAAGCGCGTGGGTTTTGTTTTAAAACACTGGCAGAGTAAATCTAAAAACAACGCATGGTTGATCTACAGCAAATCCTTTTTGAGCATATCTTTCAGCCCGCCATGCTGGCGCTCGACCTAGGCAATTACGTGGAAGATGGCTATGGCGCGGCGGCTTGGTTTTTGTGGGGATGCTTGGAAATTGTCGTCATTGCCTGCGTCATAGTGCCGCTGCAATATTGGCGGCCCGTGGAGGCTGTGACGGACACTGAAACCATACGCGTGGACATGGTTTACACCTTCATCCACCGACTGGGATTGTTTCGTTTGCTTATGTTCTTGACGCTGGATCCCTTGCTGGATCAGGCCTTCGGCGAATTACGCTCAGGCAGTCTTGATATGGGTACGTTCCACCTCGATCAAATTTGGCCTAGTCTTACGGACTATTCAATCGCATCCTTTTTTATTTATTTGATTGCACTAGATTTTGTGGGCTATTGGATTCATCGCGCCCAGCATGGATTATCTGGTTGGTGGGCGCTGCACAGCTTGCATCATGCGCAGCGGCAAATGACATGCTGGAGCGATAACCGCAATCACCTCTTGGACGACATCATCCGAGACGTGCTGCTAGTTTGCATCGCGTTTTTAATTGGCGTGAGCCCTAGCCAGTTTGTACTGATTGTGGTGCTGACGCAATTATCCGAGAGCTTGCAGCATGCCAATGTCCGCTTGTCTTTTGGGCACATCGGCGAGCGGCTCTGGGTAAGCCCGAGGTTTCATCGCCTGCATCACAGCGTCTCGCATGGTTTTGGTCATAACTTTGGCGTGCTGCTTCCCGTTTGGGATATGCTGTTTGGGACCGTAAATTTTGAAGATCGGTATGAGCCCACAGGCGTCGACGTTTTGAGTACAAATAGTATTGATTACGGACGTGGTTTTTGGGTGCAGCAGTGGCTAGGTCTAAAAAGAATGGTGCGTGCATGATGCATTTAGATAAGCGGACGGTGTGGGGCATCGCGTATGTCATCATGGCGGCTGCCTCTTTTGCGACGCTAGACACGGCGACCAAATTTGTCAGCGGTGAGGTGACTTTTGCCGTGGTGATGTGGTTTCGCTTTGGGTTTCAGATTTTGACCACGGGGGTTTGGCTGAAGCAACAGCAGGGTTCGATTGCGCTCACATCTAACGCTAAGGGTTTGCAAATTTATCGTGGCATTTTGCTGACACTATCTAGTGCGTTGGCGTTTTTTAGTTTAAAGCTAATCCCCGTAGCCGACTTCACATCCATCATGATGCTTACGCCGCTACTCATGACGGTTGTGGCCGCTATTGCAATGGCAGAAAAGGTCTCCCCGTTGCGTTGGTTTTTTGTGCTGCTTGGCTTTGTTGGTGCGCTTGTTGTCATTCGTCCAGGTCATGACGAATTTACCTGGGGGTCGCTCCTTCCACTGCTGCTGGTCGTCACAAGCACGGGGTTCCAGTTGCTGACTTATCGATTGGCTAAATTAGATGATGCCGTGACAACCCATTGGTATACGGGCTGGATTGGTTTTGTCCTTGCGACTTGCGCGCTCCCTTTTGTGATTCAAAGCAGCGGGCAAGCTTGGGTCGATGCGGCTATGAGTGGGTGGAACGTGATAGGCTGGCTGGTGTTGATTGCCGTTTTTGCAACGCTGGGTCACGGCCTGTTAATTTTGGGCTACGCTAGAGCACCTGTTGCGGTTCTCACGCCTTATCTGTACGCGCAAATTCCATTTGCGGTGTTTGGTGGTTGGCTGGTGTTCGCGCACAAACTCGATAGTTGGGCCGCGCTTGGTATTGGCATCATTGCAGCCAGCGGCGTGCTTGGGACTTGGGTCGCCGCGCGTGAGCGGCATACTGATCTGCGTGTCATTTTGGATAACTAGCTATGAAACTTTTACTCGACTCGTTTTGGCGTGCTGCCATGTATTGTTTGCATCCTCGGGTGATGATGCTCTCGCTGCTGCCGCTACTTTTGCTAACGCTTGTCGGCGGCATGCTGGGCTATTTTTTTTGGAGCGATGCCGTCGAGGCCGTCCGCTTGTGGCTAGAGAGCTCAGGATTTTTCAGCACGATTCTTGATTGGTTTACCCGCTTTGGATTGCAAGGTTTTCGCGCGGCAGTTGCGCCTATCGTGGTGATTGCTGTAGCAACGCCAGTGCTAATTTTGGTGGTTATGCTGATGGTTGCCTTGATGATGACACCAGCTTTGATTAAGCTTGTTTCGCAGCGGCGTTTTGCTTTGCTTGCTACGGCAGACATTACTCCTTTTACATTTATGCGTAACTTAGCGTGGTCGCTAGGTTCAACGCTGCTGGCGGGCGCGCTACTTGTGCTCTCGATGCCACTGTGGTTGATTCCGCCACTTATTATGATTTTCCCGCCGCTGATTTGGGGTTGGCTGACCTACCGCGTGATGAGCTTCGATGCACTGTCCAGTCACGCCAGTACGGACGAGCGGCGAGCCGTCATGAAGCAGCATCGCTCAAACCTTTTATTGATGGGCGTTATAGCGGGATTTCTGGGTGCGATGCCATCTTTGATATGGGCATTTGGCGCAATGGCTGCCGTGTTCGCTGTGATTCTTTTGCCCGTTATGTTGTGGCTCTACACACTGATCTTTGCGTTTTCATCGCTGTGGTTCATTCACTATTGCTTGGCGGCACTCGAACAACATCGCGCAGCCCAAACAGCAGCGGCTGTCATTCCCGCGCAGGCGGGAATTCATAGCGAACAATTAAAGGAAATTGAACATGCCTAAGTTCGGCCTCATCATCATTGGTGACGAAATTTTGTCTGGCAAGCGTGCCGATAAACACATGAGTAAAGTCATCGAAATTCTTGCCAGTCGTGGCCTGGAGCTTAGCTACGCCAATTACGTGGGGGATGATCCTGTGCGTATCACGGCGGCTCTCAAAGTTGCATTCGAGTCGGGCGATGTGGTGTTTTCAACTGGCGGCATCGGTGCCACGCCAGATGACCACACGCGGCAATGCGCGGCCAAAGCGCTTGGGCGTGAGCTCACGCTCCATCCACAAGGTGCGGACTTGATCCGTGAGCGAATGCAAGACACGGCTCGCGAAAGCGGTGTGTCTTACGAGCCTGAGCGAGACGACAACAAACATCGGCTCAATATGGCGGTGTTTCCTGCTGGAGCAGAGCTAATTCCGAATCCATACAACAAAATTGCGGGCTTTAGTGTCGCAAGTGATAAAGGCGCAGGCGCTGGTGTTTACTTCGTCCCAGGCTTTCCTGTGATGGCTTGGCCGATGATGGAGTGGGTGCTGGATACGCATTACGCGCAGCATTTCAATCAATCCCCGAGCGCTGAGTGGTCGGTCATTGTGCAAGGCTCGATGGAAGCTACCCTTACGCCGCTCATGGAACAACTTGAAGCTGACTTTGTGGGCATCAAAGTGTTTAGTTTGCCCAGTGTTGACAGTCCCAAATATGGGCGGCACATTGAGCTGGGCGTGAAGGGCGAGCCTGAATTGGTGAAAAAAGCCTATCCCTTGATGGTTGCAGGCTTGGGATTATTGAAAGCAACCCTTCTTGATGAGCTAAAAAGGTGAAAAAGTCGCCATTCATTGCACCACTCCAGTGCTCGCATTGTAAAATTCAACTCCTAAATCTCACTAGAATCAATACTTTTGTAGCGTTTAGATGCGATCGACTCGATCGCTAGACGTGGCACAAAATTTGCATTCACCCTACTTGTAACTTTTTATTTTTTAACTTGGAGTAAGCATATGACTAAGACCGTCGCAGACGTGATGAAGATGGTGAAAGACAACGACGTTAAGTTTGTTGATTTCCGTTTTACAGATACCCGTGGCAAAGAGCAGCACGTGACCGTGCCTGTGTCGCATTTTGACGAAGATAAATTCACGTCGGGTCATGCGTTTGACGGGTCTTCTATTGCTGGTTGGAAAGGCATTGAAGCCTCGGACATGCAATTGATGCCTGATGCCAATACCGCCAACATTGATCCGTTCTTTGAAGAGCCAACTTTGTTCATGAGCTGCGACGTGGTTGAGCCTGCTGATGGCGTAGCCTATGACCGCGATCCACGCTCGATCGCCAAGCGTGCCGAGGCTTACCTCAAAGAAACAGGTATTGGCGACACAGCCTTCTTTGGTCCTGAGCCAGAGTTTTTCGTCTTTGACGATGTGCGTTGGAATACCGACCAATCGGGTACGTTCTTCAAGATCAACGAATACGAAGCACCGTGGAACACAGGCGCCAAGATTGACGGCGGCAACAAAGGCCACCGTCCAACGGTCAAGGGCGGCTACTTCCCAGTGCCACCTGTCGACAGCATGCACGACATGCGCGGCGAAATGTCCTTGATTCTCGAATCTCTCGGCATCCCCGTTGAGGTGCACCACCACGAAGTGGCTGGACCTGGTCAAAATGAACTCGGCACACGTTTCTCCACCTTGGTGCAGCGCGCCGATTGGTGCCAAACGCTCAAATACGTGGTGCAAAACGTGGCTAATTCCTACGGCAAAACTGCGACTTTCATGCCAAAACCTATCGTTGGTGACAACGGCTCAGGTATGCACGTTCATCAATCGATTGCTAAAGACGGCAAAAATCTGTTTGCTGGCGACGGCTATGCAGGCTTGTCGGAAATGGCATTGTTCTACATTGGTGGCATCATCAAGCACGCACGCGCTTTGAATGCAATCACGAACCCAGGCACCAACAGCTACAAGCGTTTGGTTCCAGGCTATGAAGCGCCGGTGAAGTTGGCCTACAGCTCGCGCAACCGCTCTGCATCGATTCGTATTCCATTCGTGGCCAATCCACGTGGTCGCCGTATCGAGGCACGTTTCCCAGATCCATTGATGAACCCGTACTTGGGCTTCTCGGCCATGCTGCTCGCAGGTCTTGACGGTATCCAAAACAAGATCCATCCGGGCGAAGCGGCTACTAAAGATTTGTACCACCTGCCACCAGAAGAAGACAAATTGGTGCCAACCGTTTGCCACAGCTTAGATCAAGCCCTTGACTGCTTGAACGCAGATCGCGGTTTCTTGACGAAGAGCGGTGTGTTTACCGACAGCATGCTAGATGCTTACATTGAGCTCAAGATGCAAGAAGTCACGCGTTTGCGTATGGCAACTCATCCGATTGAGTTTGACATGTACTACTCACTGTAAACAGGTGATCGCATGATGCAAAAAAGGGCAACTTCGGTTGCCTTTTTCTTTCTAGGTATCTTTGCGCTAGGCCATGCTGGTATTGTCCTAGCGCAAGAGGCGGTGTATCGCTGTGGCCATACGATTACGAATGATGTTACGCAAGCTAAGCGCGAGAAATGCCAGCTTTTAGAGAGCGGTGCGGTGGTGACGATTCCCTCGCAGCAAAAAGCCATAGCGGTTACGCAAAACCGAAACACAAGCTTAAATAGATCGAGCTCACTAAAACCAAAGCTAGCCACGTCTGCGCGTTCGACTGAGCAACAAATCCGTGACATTGACTCCAAAGTCATCATCGAGTCTGAACTTAAAAAGACCGAGGCGCAGTTAGTTGACTTACGCAAACAATACGCAGCGCTATCGCAGGCGCAAGACATGGATCGTAAGCTTGCAGTGAAGCAGCAAATCGGACGAGCCGAGGCGGATATGGTCAGCCTCAAGCGGGAGTTGCGACGATGAAAAAAGGCGCTGTCAATATTGATTTTTCACACTTAGATGACGAGTCCTTGCCCATTGCCGCGGTCGAGCACAATGGGCGCATTGCCTTTGCCAATAGTGCGCTAGAAGCCTTGCTGGGAGTGCCCCACAAGCAGATTGAGGGCGAGTGGCAGTTGGTGCACACGAAAGCCCCCGAGCATCCTGTGGCTGATCAAAACGAAGTCAATAAAGAATTGCTGCGCAATTTAGCGCATGAAATTAAAAATCCACTTGGTGGTATCCGCGGGGCGGCCCAGCTTTTGCAGATGGACATGACTGACAAGTCGCTCATCGAGTACACACAGGTCATCATCCACGAGGCTGATCGGCTGCAAAGTCTTGTCGATAGGCTCTTGGCGCCGCATCGTCAGCCGCATGTGCTTGGTGTTGTCAATGCCCACGAAATTTGCGAGCGTGTGCGTCAGCTCATCTTGGTCGAATTCCCAAATGGCCTGACAGTGGTGCGTGATTACGACGCGTCGATTCCTGAATTCCAAGGTGATCGCGAGCAGTTGATTCAAGCGTTGCTCAATATTGCGCATAACGCGGCGCAGGCATTGGAAGAGCGGATTGCCGATGGATCGGCGACCTTGACATTTAGAACTCGAATTGCCCGCCAAGTCTTACTGGGAAAGGCTCGTCACAAACTGGCACTGCAATTGCATGTGATAGACAACGGCCCCGGGGTCCCTGACGACATTAAAGATCGTATCTTTTATCCGTTGGTCACAGGGCGTGCAGGTGGCTCTGGGCTTGGGCTGTCGTTGGCGCAAAATTTCGTGCAGCAACATGCGGGCATGATTGAGTGCGACAGCATCCCAGGACGGACAGACTTCAAGATAGTGATGCCACTCTCGGTATAGGCAAAAGGTTAGAGGATTACGGTATGAAAGAAATTTGGTTGTTAGATGACGATGCATCAATCCGCTTTGTGCTTGAGAAAGCACTCGCACGCGAGCGTTTGCCTACCCGTAGCTTTGTCCATCCCAAAGAAGTCCTTCAGGCCTTGCAGGATGTAGAGCCAACACGTCAGCCCTCTGTTTTGGTCAGCGATATTCGTATGCCTGGTGGGTCAGGACTCGATTTGCTTGCCAAAATAAAAGTTCAATATCCTGGATTGCCCGTCATTATCATGACGGCATTTTCTGACCTCGATAGTGCGGTCTCTGCATTCCAAGGCGGGGCTTTTGAGTATTTACCCAAACCTTTTGATGTGCCACGTGCCGTCGAGCTGATTCAGCGTGCCATCTCCGAGAGCGAGCGCGAATCAGAGGCTAGCGTTGCCGTCTCAAGCACGCCCGAAATGATGGGTCAAGCACCTGCCATGCAAGACGTGTTTCGCGCCATTGGTCGGCTCAGTCAAAGCAATGTGAATGTACTGATTACGGGTGAATCTGGCACAGGCAAAGAATTGGTTGCACATGCGCTGCACAAGCATTCACCCAGGGCCAGCGGTGCGTTTGTTGCCATCAACGCCGCTGCTATCCCCAAAGATTTACTAGAGAGTGAACTCTTTGGGCATGAGAAGGGTTCGTTTACAGGTGCACAGGCCACGCGCCGTGGGCGTTTCGAGCAAGCCGAAGGCGGCACACTCTTTCTCGATGAAATTGGCGACATGCCGCTGGAGTTACAAACGCGCCTCTTGCGTGTGCTCTCCGATGGTCAGTTCTACCGCGTTGGCGGTACCAGCGCCATTAAGGCCAACGTGCGCGTGGTGGCTGCCACGCATCAAGATTTAGAGCGCCGCGTCAAGCACGGTGCATTTCGCGAAGATTTGTTTCACCGCTTAAACGTCATCAGGTTACGTTTACCACCATTACGCGAGCGCACGTTAGACATCCCTATGCTGACACAGCATTTTTTGCAAGTCAGTGCCAAGCAGTTGGGGGTGGACCCCAAACGTATTAGCGACTCAGCACTAGAGGCGCTAGCTGGCTTTGCTTTTCCGGGCAACGTTCGCCAGTTGGAAAACATTTGTCACTGGTTGACGGTGATGGCGCCTAGCCAGTTGATTGAAACCAAAGACCTGCCTCCTGAGGTCTTGGCGCTGCCGGCTGCACACGCCTTCCCCGCTGGGGCACATCCCGCGGCACTTGCGGCGGGGCATGAGGCTTCGCAGCCCCCTATTCATAAGGCTTTTGAGCCAGCGATAGACGGATCATGGGAAGAAGCTGTACAGGCGTTGACATTAAAAATGTTAAATGCAAAAACGCCTGACGTGTGGGATGCGCTGTGTAAGCGCTTTGAAACGGCCATGATTCAAGCGGCACTGTCGCACACCGGTGGGCGCAAAGTAGAGGCGGCGGCGCAGTTGGGCATGGGGCGTAACACCATGACCCGAAAAATCCAAGAGCTGGGATTAGAGTAAGTCCGCGAGCGTCATGACCACAGGCGTATGGTCGCTAGGGCGTTCGTTTTTGCGCGGCGCTTTATCAATTTCGCATGCGATGACGATCGGTTTGAGCGCATTGCTGGCCAGCACATAGTCAATCCTCAGTCCGCGATTGCGCTTAAAACCAAAGTCACGGTAGTCCCACCAGCTAAAAGTTTTTTCTGCTTTGATGCTGGATGGGTTCGGGTGGCATAGGCGGTGGCTGTCTACAAAACCCAGAGCTAGCAAGGCTTTCAAGTGCTCACGCTCTTCGGTTGTGTGGTGAATGGTTTCATGCAAACCTTCAGGATCCCAGCTGTCGGCATCGTCAAAGGTGATGTTGAAGTCGCCCATCACCATGACATGTGGGTTTGCTTCTAGTTCGGCGCGAAGGTAATCCTGCATCGCACGCAGCCAACTCATCTTGTATTCAAACTTATCCGTGCCTGGCGCATGACCGTTGACAAAGTATCCGTTGATGACACGGATATCGCCGTGTGGTGAGGCTACCGTTGCGGCAATCACGCGCGACTGCTCATCAGCAAAGTTGGGAATATTTTTAACCACATTTGTGACATCAGATTTCGTCAGTAGCGCCACGCCGTTATACGTTTTTTGTCCAAAGAAGGAGGCCTTGTAGCCCACGTCTGCAAAGGCTTGCAAGGGAAACTTTTCGTCCGTCATTTTGAGCTCTTGCAAGCCCAAAACATCAACAGGATGAGCGGCTAGCCATTCAATGACTTGCGGTAGCCGAACGGTGAGCGAGTTGACGTTCCAAGTAGCGAATTTCATTAAACGTGCATCGCTGCTAATGCACCAATCACGACACCCGCAAAGGCCACGCCGTACATCGCACGCTCTACCCATTTACGGCGTGTCAGAAGGGCAATAGCGGCTAGGGCAATCGCCACTTGCAATACCGTAGTGGCCTGCGCCCAGCGGTGGTGCTGGTGCATTTGCTCATCCGACTGTTTATCCCAATCTTTAGAGATGCCTTCGTGCTTTTCAGCATCTTTTTGAATCTCTTTTTTCTCTGCGTCGTAGCGGGCAATTTTGTCGTCGTATTTGATGTGCTTGTCTGCTGGTGCAAGATCACGCGCTAGCTCAGACAGCGATTGTTTGGTACTCTTGGCTTGAAAATAGTTCCATTGGTTAGAGGCTTGCGCTTTCTCTAATGCGGCGTTGTTTTTGAACAAGCCCGCGTTTGCCTGCGTTGCGCCGCCCATGTAGGAGAAGATCGCGCCTACCGTCGCCAAAATCGCCGTGAACATGGCAATGCGGTTCATGGCGCCGCCGTCGCCTTCATCATGGCTACCATGACCTTGCCCAACGTGCTCAATCGCGTGGTCGTGTGGGCCGTGAACGTGAAATCCGTCTGATGACATGTTTAACTCCTAAGGTAAGAAATGAAGGCGTATCGTAGCCCGTTTGTGGCTGTAAAAGATGCTCTCGTCGTCTCTGTCCACGCTGAATCTAGCGCGGGTGCAAATGCGTCGCCTTCATAGTGAGCATCAATTTCGGTGACGACTACCCGGTTGGCCAGCGGCAGCGCCTGTGCATAGATCTGCGCTCCGCCAATCACCCACACGTCAGGCACATTCGTTGCAGTCAAATGCTGGGAAGCCATATGCAGTGCGGCCTCTAGAGATGAGGCGGTCTGCACGCCATGACCTATGTGGCTTGCCAAGAAGTCATCTTGGCGAGTCACGACAATATTGGCGCGTCCTGGTAGCGGGCGAAAGCGCTGGGGGATCGAGTCCCAAGTCTTGCGTCCCATGATGACGGGCGCGCCCAACGTGACGCGCTTAAAGTGCGCCAAGTCTTCGGGTAAGTGCCACGGCATGACGCCATTTTTGCCGATGACGTGATGGTGAGCTTCGGCCCAAATCAGGTTGATGTTCATGCGCGCAAATGGGCTAGGGGTTAGACGGCAACAGGCGCTTTAATCGCCGCGTGGCACTGGTAATTTAAAAACTCAAAGTCATCAAATTCGTAGTCAAAAACGGACGAAGGGCGGCGCTTAATGTGCAGCTGCGGATAGGCAAACGGTGTACGCGAGAGTTGTAGCTCCACCTGCTCGTGATGGTTGCTGTAGATGTGGCAATCGCCGCCTGTCCAGACGAAATCGCCCACATCTAAATCGCATTGCTGCGCCACCATATGTGTGAGTAGCGCATAGCTGGCAATATTAAACGGCACGCCCAAGAAGATGTCTGCGCTACGTTGGTAGAGCTGGCACGAGAGCTTACCTTTTGCATTTGCATTGAGGGCTAATTCTGCCTCGGTCGGAGGCGCCACGTAGAACTGAAAAAACGCATGGCAAGGCATCAGCGCCATCTTGGATAAATCCGCGACGTTCCAAGCCGAGACGATGATGCGGCGCGAATCAGGGTTGGTTTTTAGCGTGTGGATGACATCAGTGATCTGGTCAATGTGCCCGCCATCAGGTGTGGGCCAAGAGCGCCACTGCACGCCGTACACAGGCCCTAGGTCGCCATCGGGTTTGGCCCATTCGTTCCAGATAGAGACGCCGCGCTCCAGGAGCCAATTATTGTCGCTCGATCCTTTGAGGAACCACAGGAGCTCGTACACGATGGATTTGAGGTGCACCTTCTTGGTCGTCACCAGCGGAAACCCTTGCGCCAAATCAAACCGCATTTGATAGCCAAAGACGCTTTTTGTGCCCGTACCCGTACGGTCGGTTTTAGCTACGCCCGTTTCATAGACGTGACGCATAAAGTCTTCGTACTGCGATGAATGTGGCGATGAATTTTTCATGGCTTAGAGTTTAGCAATGGCGGTAGGCCGAATTTGCCGAATCCGAATCACCAGCACAACAAAGAGTAGCACGCAGAGCACCGCTTCGCCCCAAGCCAATTGGCTGCTGAGTCCCTTGTCACTCCAACCGCGTACGGTGCCCTCGATGAAATACAGCCACACGGCAAGGCTCATCCACTTGTAAGTGTAGAGGCGATCCTTAGTAAAGCCTTGAACAGCAAGGGCTAGCGGGATGATCTTGAGTGCAAGCCATGCGGTGCTTGGCATGCCGCTAGCGGTCGTGCGCAGTGGTGCTAGCAATGTCTCCCAAAGCAAGCAAAGGACGATGAGGGCAATCAGCAGAATCAGGGGTAATTTTTTCATCATGGCATGATAGCCGCATGGAAATTTTGAACCTGCAATGGAAACGCGCTGGCCGCTCGCTATGGGAGCGCTTTACCAGCGACCGCCTGAGCCTTATTGCCAGCAGTCTCACCTTCACTACCATCATGGCTGTTGTGCCACTACTTACGGTGATCTTGGCGCTTTTTTCAACCAATCCGATCTTTGCCGATTTGCAAAAGGTACTGCAAAAGTGGCTGATCGACAGTTTGGTACCTGATGCCATTGCGCGGCAAGTGATGGTCGCGATGACGCAATTTACAGCCAAGGCCCATCGGCTGGGCTTTGCGGGGTTAGCCGTGCTGCTCGTCTCTACGCTGGCGTTGGTGTTTACGATCGACCGAACTCTTAACAATATCTGGCGTGTGCAGGCGCGGCGCTCTATTGGGAAGCGACTCGTCGTGTACTCGGCATTGCTCGCTTTTGGCCCCATGCTTTTGGCGGCTAGTTTGTGGCTGACCACCCAAGTTGCGATGTGGTCTGAGTCGCTAGTGGGTGCAGGCTCAGTGCGAACGTTCTACAACGGCCTAGAGTTTGTCTTGGTTTGGGCAGGTCTCACGGCGCTTTACCGCTATGTACCAAACGCAAGAGTGATGGCTCGCCATGCCATACTGGGCGGCCTCTTTGCGGCAACGGCCTTAGAAGTTGCAAAAAAATTATTAGCCGTTTATTTACTCAAAATGCCCGCCTATTCCATGATTTATGGCGCGTTTGCTACCGTGCCGCTATTGCTGATTTGGATTTATGTGGCGTGGCTGATTGTGCTGATTGGCGCGGAGATTGCGGCGAGCTTGGCTGAGTTGAGGCAATAACTCGTCAACTCCCCACCCCACACGCAGCCCGTATCCAAACCCAATATGGACGGGGCTTGCAGTGAAGGTCTTGCAAATAACCCCAGCGTTGACCAATGCCCAAACGCGATTGACACGTCCTCGATGGCAGTCCGTTGATTCGGCACATTGAACCACGGCATAAATCCTTGCGGTGCGCTACCTGCGCCTTCCTTGGTAGCGAACTCCATCACGCCGTTTGCGTCGCAAAAGCGTAGGCGGGTGAGGGCATTCACGATGACGCGGAGTCTGTCCGCGCCTTGCAAATCGTCCTGCCATTGGTTTGGGGTATTGCCGTACATCTGACGTAGAAAGCTCGCGTAGTCATCTGCTTGCAGCGCCGCTTCAACTTCACCAGCCAGCGCCAGTGTCTGATCTGCTGACCACTGGGGCAGCACGCCTGCATGGACGAGCAGCCATCTGCGCTGGTTGTGTATGAGGCTGATTGCCAGCTTTTGATGTCTTAGCCAATCCAGCATGGCGCCGCTGGAAGCCATATCCAGTAAGGGCTGCAGAGTATCTGACTGGTGTGCAGGGCGGATGCCGTGTGCCACAGCGAGCAGGTGCAGGTCATGATTTCCTAGTACGCATTTGGTCGAATCACCAAATCGCATCAGTGTGTTTAGTACGCCAGCGGAGTCTTCGCCGCGGTTCACCATGTCGCCTAAAACATAGAGCGTGTCTCGGCTTGGTGAGAAGTCGATTTGGCTCAGCAAGCGGTTGAATACGCCGTTGCAGCCTTGGATGTCGCCAATCAGGTAAAGTGCCATATTCAACTTTTCTTTTTTATGGATTTTCTTCTCATTCTCTTTCTGATTCTTTTGAACGCCGCGTTCGCCATGTCCGAGATGGCGTTGACGGCGAGCCGTAAGGCGCTTTTGAATGTGCAGGCTGAGGGTGGCGACAAAGGTGCGCAGGCCGCACTGGCACTACTCTCGCAGCCGACACGATTTTTATCTAGCGTCCAAGTCGGCATTACGTCGATTGGCGTTTTGAATGGCATTGTGGGCGAAGCCGCGTACAGCGAGTCTTTGAGTTTTTGGCTACAAGGACGTGGCTGGCACGAGCACGCTGCGTCTATAGCTGCTACGGCAGCGGTGGTGACAGCGATTACGTTCGTGACCATTATTTTTGGTGAACTCGTGCCCAAGCGCATTGGGCAGCTTTATCCGGAAGCGGTGGCTAGGCGTGTGGCGCGTCCCATGCAATGGGTGGCACGGCTGGCATTACCTTTTGTTTGGCTGCTAACGAAAACGACGGCGGCAGTTTTGAGCCTTTTGCGGGTGGACACCAAGCGCAGCCGAGTGGTGACACACGCAGAAATCAACGCGAATCTTGATGAAGGCTTGGATGCAGGTGTCATTGATGCTCAAGAGCACAGCTTGGTGCAAAACGTGTTTGAGTTAGATGGCAGACCACTGGCGTCTTTGATGCTGCCAAGAGCAGATGTGGCGTGGCTCGCCAGCGATGCATCTTTGCAAGTCACGCTTAATAAGGCCGCCGAAGCAGGGCACTCGTGGTACCCCGTGTGCGACGGTGACTGGACTCGCGTGCAAGGCATCGTCAGCGTGAGCCAGTTGCTGCTGCGCCAGCAAGCGACGGCCAACTCCGTCATTCCCGCGCAGGCGGGAATCCATTCGGGCTGGAATGATCTTATTCATCCCGTGGGCTTTGTGCCCGAGACGTTGAATGCGATGCTTTTACTGAATCAATTCAAGAAAAAAGCCGAGCGCATGGTGCTGGTGGTGGACGAGTACGGCGAAGTACAAGGACTGATTACACCGCAAGATTTGCTGCAAGCCATTACAGGCGAGCTACATACGCCTGCGCAAGGGGCCGCATCCACTAACTTGCAAGCAGACGGTTCGTGGCTACTCGATGGGCAGCTCTCTGTTCAAGAGCTCAAAAGCAAGTTAGATATTGATGACTTGCCAGGCGAGGATGATGAACGCTACATCACGCTGGGTGGTTTAGTGATGAGCGAGCTAGGTGAGTTGCCTGTAGCGGGTTCACGTGTTGCCATCGACGGCTGGACATTGACAGTCACGCAGATGGTGGGGCGGCGTGTGGAAGCCGTAAGGGCTATACCTGCGTCAAGGCCTCATCAGGCGTGAGGGTTTTCATCGATAGCGCATGTATTTCATCCGTCTTCATTCGGTCACCTAAAGTAGCATAAACCATTTGGTGGCGCTGGATTAATCGTTTATTTTTAAATGCTTCAGAGACAATAGTGGCATACCAATGCCGACCGTCTCCAGTCACTTCTATAGTACTACAGGGTAAACCAGTAGAAATCAAATGTTTGATAGTAGTTTCGTTCATAGTTGAAGTGTGCCATAATTACTTACCAATTTTTTTTAAGGAGTGTACTCATGAAAATTTCTAAACTAATGTCAACTTTAATTGCTTCCACAGTGTTAGTGTCGTCACTGGCGATTGCTCAGGCTGCTGCCGTGGCGGTTCCTGCTGGCGCTACTGGCGCTACGATGGTTACCATCGGTGGCGTTCAAATGACAGTTGCTGCCGCTATTGCTGCGGGCGTTTCTGCAACTGTTCTCGTTGCTGCTGTTGCTGAAGCAGCTAAATCTGCTACTGGCACTACTGGTACACGCTAATTTTTAGCATTCCACTAAACCCTAGGGCAACCTAGGGTTTTTTTATGCCTGTTTTTTTTCGATTTTCGTTTTTAGTTGGTGTAATTTTGTTGCTCTTCGGCTGCGCGGGTGAATCGCGCGTGTTTCAAGAGTCGATGTCGGCGATTTGGCAATCAAACAAATTTAAAGATCCTACGCTGGGGGCGACGCTGAGTCCCATTTATAGGTATCTACGGGGGCACAACTCGCACGGTGTTATTTTAATGGTGTGGGGTTATGTTGATGCTGATCCTCAATCAAACGTACCGATTGATGTTTGGTATAGCGGTACCAAAGAGGTCATCAAATTGCAAGATGGGCGTGTTGTGGCAACAGGTGGTTTGAATACCGATTGGCTAGCTGTGCGCTACCAAGGTACACCTAGTTGGACGCATTTATTGGCAAACCCGGAGCAAATCCCTGTGCCGTACATCAGAAGCGTGGATTTGAAGTTAAATTATCAATTTGGTAAAACACAAACCATGACGCTGACGCGAATTCCCGCGCCAGAGGCGCATAAGTTGCCCGGCGTATCGGCTGTGGGTGCGCAGTGGTTCGAAGAAAGAGCCGAATCTGCTCAACTCCCGCCGACCATTTATGCCGTTGTGCCCAATTGGATGCAAAGCGGACAAGCCAAAGTGGTGTACACATGGCATTGCTTTAAACAGGACGAGTGTTTTGGCTTTCAGGAGTGGACCGTGCAAGATCAAGTGACTGTCAAACCATGAAAGCATGGCTTTGGATTGCGGTTGGTTGTTTAGCTAGCGTATCGGTTGCGGCGCAGTCCGCCAATGAGCACGCGGGTGAGCGTTTAAGCGCTTGGTTATTGCGTCAAAGTACGCCCCTGGAATATCCCGTCGGATTACAGTGGCAAGTGCCGCAAGAGCGGGCAGCGCAGCACAAATTAAAGCAGGCTTTGCTGGATACTTTGGGTGGCAAATCCGATGCGCAATCTTTATCTGCCTGGATTGATCGGCAAGCCGTCACGGGTCGTGTGATTGTGCAAAGTGGTGACCCGCGCTGGTTGGAGGCGAATCCAGCGCAAGACCCTTTGATTGCGTCTGATCAAAAAATCGTCGTGATTCCAAGGCCTAACTCAGTCACGGTTTTGATGGCCGATGGTCGTTCGTGTCAAGTCTTGCATGCAGCAGGCGCCACAGCTAAAAAGTATGTGGAAGCCTGCACTCCGATGCAAAATAATCCGCGTGCTTGGATTGCGCAGCCCGATGGACGAGTGCGCAGTTTTGGTATTGCGCCTTGGAATGCCGAAGAGCAAGATGAGCTGGCGCCTGGTGCGTGGGTGTGGGCACCAGATCCACTGTTTGGACTGTCGGATGCATTTTCGGACGGTTTGATTCGGTTTTTGGCAAGCCTTGGCGCCACGCCAGATTCAGGTAAGGTCATAAGTATTCAAGCGCCCGTACAAGTGGCAGATTATTTGCTGCGCCGCCCCTCTGTATCCGCGAACGATTGGGGTGAGATTGGATTGATTCAAACCCCCAGCGCCAGAATGGCGAGCGTGAGCGCCATGCGCGTGAATATCAGCAAGGTGTTGCCGTACACGCGCAGCAATGTCATGTTTCAACCAACGGATTGGTTAGAGGCGGGTTTTAGGTATACCGATATTGGGAATAGAGCTTACGACTCGACGGGAACACTACAAACGGCTCAAACTTATAAAGATAAAAGTTTTGACTTTAAGTTGCGATTGAGAGAAGAATCTTCTTATGTGCCAGCGATTGCACTGGGGATGCGGGATATTGGCGGGACGGGGATGTTTTCGAGTGAGTATTTTGTTGCCAGCAAGAGATTGGGTGACTTGGATGCAAGTCTAGGCATTGGCTGGGGTTATATGGTCTCTAATGGCAATCTCTCAAACCCGCTGGGTAAGCTGAATTCTAGTTTTTATACAAGGCCCAGTACCGCTACGGTGTCTGGTGGTGAGATCGGCTTCAAAGCCATGTTTAGAGGCCCTACAGGGCTATTTGGTGGTGTGCAATGGCAAGCCTCGGATGTGCTGACTTATAAGGTTGAACGCGAAGCAAATGACTATCAAAATGAGCCGTCAAATAATAATTTGGCGCGTCGTAGCCTTTGGAATTTTGCCGCCAATTACCGTTATTCGCCCGCAGTGGATTTAGCGGTCGGCTGGGAGCGCGGAAATAAGCTCATGATTGGCGTTAGTTTTCAGACAAATTTAGATGGGCAGAATGTTCCTAAATTATTGAATTCACCACCTCCGGCTTATCAAGTGGCTGGGTCGAGCCCCATACGTTCTACGGATGCATTGGCGCAGGATGTGCTTAGTCAAACGGGGTGGGATTTGCTTAGCCTTGAAGAGCGCGGTAGCCAGCTAGAGCTTCGCGTTCGTGCAGGTATTGGCGATGGCATGCAAAGGCGTGAGCGTATGGACCGCTTAAACGGCTTGATGCAAGCGTATGCAGAGCAACACATTAGGCGGTGGAGTGTGGTGTTTATCGAAAAAGGACTCACTATTGCTGCGCTTGAGGTGAATAGAGATGCGTGGATAGCTAGGCACACGCAACCGTTACCTGCATCGCTAAAAACAGATGCCGTCGCTGCGTACCAGCCACCTGAGTCCAATGCGCGCCCATCCCCGCATATGGCTGAAAAATCTCAAAAAGCTTTTAGTTTTGGAATTGCCCCTAGCTATAGTCACATCTTGGGCGGGCCTGATGCGTTTTATTTATATCAATTAGGCTTGGCAGCCAATGCCAGCTATCAATTCAATCCATCGACATGGGTTCAAGGTGTTTTAGATTTTCGTGTATTAGATAATTTCGAACAGTTCAAGTACACCGCTCCGAGTAGCTTGCCACGCGTCAGAACATTTGCTAGAGAGTATGCAACGAGTTCGCGGACAACGATTCCGCTGCTGCAAGCAACGCATGTTGAAAAGCCCGCTGAAAACCATTTCGCAAGTGTTTACGGGGGGATGCTGGAGTCGATGTTTGCAGGAGTAGGCGCAGAGTGGCTCTATCGCCCAACTCAAAGTGCTTTAGCCTTTGGGGTCGATGTGAATCGGGTACAGCAGCGCGATTTCAATCAAAATTTTGCGCTGCGTGACTACCGTGTCAATACGGGGCATGCGACAGCGTATTGGGATACGGGTGTGTCCGATATTTTGCTCAAGCTGCAAGTCGGCCAATATTTGGCGGGTGATCGCGGTGCAACTGTCGATATCAGTCGCAGATTCAATAACGGCATTTTGCTTGGTGCCTTTGTGACGAAGACTAATGTATCGGCTGTGCAATTTGGTGAAGGAAGCTTCGATAAGGGTATCTATCTCTCATTTCCATTCGACGTGATGTTGCCCAAATACAGCGAAAAATCAGCCACGGTGGCTTGGCAGCCCCTCACCCGTGACGGTGGTGCAAGGCTGATTCGCGCTAATCCGCTTTACAACATGACTTCTGGGCGTGACGCCAAGGCTTTTCAATTTGAGTCGCCACAACCGCAAAATATAGTGACTGCGCGCACGGATGAACAAGCATTTGTCGTTCCACTTACGCTGAGCAAGGAGTTGGCCACAGAATCTCTTGCAGCGTCTATTGGACGCTCAGTTTCCTATGTGGGCGATCAACTCACGCATCCGCAATCTAAAGAGCCGTGGCTTTTAGGAGCCGCAGCAGTGCTGGGTGCCGCAGTTATAGATAAACGAGCAGATGCGTGGGCAGCGAATCATACAAATTTGAATGGTATTGCTAAAGTGGGTAATGCCATACCTTTGCTGCTAGGTGCTGGGGCACTAGTTACATTGATGGATGACGGGATGGATGGGATTGGAATGACCGCTTTGAAATCAGGCGGTATTGCCTTGATTGCCAATACGATGCTTCGCGCAGGGATCGGTAGAGACAGACCGATAGATGGTCAGGGGCCGCAAAGTTTTTCTCCATTTAGCGCAAATAGTTTGAAATCAGGCTTCCCATCTAATCACACGACTGCTGCGTTTGCATTGGCAGCGCCGCTTGCCCAACATTACGACGCGCCTTGGCTCTACGGCCTCGCTACTGTGACGGCGATTGGCCGCGTCCAATCGCGTCAGCATTGGCTCTCAGATACGGTAGCGGGTGGTGTTTTGGGTTATGCGGTCGGATCGGTGCTAACCGACGAGTACAAAGAGCGGACTCACAGCGGGAAGGCAAAGAGAGAGTTTTTGGCGAGCCCAAACAGTGTGGCCGTACGCTGGCATTGGTGATAATGTGAATTAAACGAGTAAAAAATGATGACAAATATTAAAAAATTTACCAAGCAAACCGCAGCGACGCTGTCCGTGCTGGCGATGAGTGCGTTGTCGTTTGCTCAAGCTGTCGATCCAAGGCTTATGCAGGGCGGCGCGGCGCCTGCTGGGGTTCAGGCTATTCCAGCCACTGGCGCATCGGGGTTCACGAGTGGTAGTGTGGGTACGCCGCAGTTGCGCTCTGCGCCTGAACTGCAGCCGCTGGGTGCTAAGCCGGTCTTGCCGCCGCCCAGTGCTTTGCCAGCGCTTAAGCCCAATGAGTTTCAAAAATTTATAGCGGAAGCGAATGGTCGGACGTTGCCATTATTTGGCTTTGATTTCTTTGAAAATCCGCTGACGCCCATTCAAAATGCCCCTGTGAGCAGCGACTATCCATTGGGGGCTGGCGATGAGATCATTGTTCGGGGCTGGGGTTCTGTGGATATTGATGTCAAAGCAGTCATTGACCGTAACGGGCAAATCACCATTCCAAAAGTCGGTCCCGTGCAGCTATCCGGTGTCAAAGCCTCGCAAGCGCCGGCAGCGGTTCGCGCTGCTATTGGCCGTTACTACCAAGGTTTCGAGTTGAGTGTCACGATGGGGCAACTGCGCACGATCACTTTGTATGTGGTGGGTCAGGCGCGTAAGCCGGGTGCGTATAACGTCAGTAGTCTCTCAACTTTGGTGAGCGGTCTGTTTGCGACCGGTGGTCCTAGCAACACGGGATCACTTCGACATGTCCAACTCAAGCGCGCCAATCAAACGGTTGCCGAGATCGATTTGTATGAATTTTTGGCAAAAGGCATGAAGCAAGGCGACATCAGCTTATTAGATGGCGACGTGATTGTGATACCTGCGGCATCGGGCTACATTGCTTTGACGGGTGCAGTCACGACCCCCGCTATTTACGAGCTTAAAAATGACAAGGAAAGTATTGGCGACCTCTTGGCACTTGCTGGTGGAATGCCCGTGATGGCGCAAATCAGCGAAGTAAAGTTGGAGCGCATTGCAGCCACTGCTGTTGCTGGTGAATCTAGAACGGTTGAATCCATCATTTTGGATGCCAAAGGATTAAAAATGCCGCTTCGCAGTGGCGATATGGTCTTTGTGCCGAATCTCATTCCAGGCTTTGGCAATGCGGTGACGCTTCGTGGCAACGTGAGCCAGCCCGCAAGACTGCCATGGATGGCTGGGATGAAAATTCGCGACTTAATTCCGAACAAAGAAAGTTTGGTTAGCGCGGCTTCGATACAAAAGCAAAACCAAGTTTTAGTGACGGGTGAGGGTGCAAAGAGCAGCAAGGACTCAACGGATTCTTTGGCGGCACGCATTGGCAATGTTTTGGATGAGGTTAATCTTGAATATGCGGTTGTGGAACGGATCAATCCTAAAGACTTGTCAGTGCAGCTCATTCCCTTTAATTTGGGAAATGCACTGGCAGATGCCAAATCAGCAGACAACTTGCTTTTGCAATCTAGGGATGTGGTGACCGTATTCTCTATCAACGATGTCCGTGTACCGCTGGCTAAACGCCGTGTATTTGTACGAGTCGAAGGCGAAGTGGTGCGACCTGGTGTGTACCAGATGGCAGCGAACGATACCTTGCAAGTCATGCTGGATAAGGCTGGCGGCTTAACTCCCGATGCTTATTTGTATGGGTCAGCTTTCTTCCGAGAAGATGTGCGAAGAGCGCAGGCAGAAAATTTAAAGGCGCTCATTCGCCGTTTAGAAACGGAATCTGAAGGTGGCTTAAGTCAAGTCGCGCAAAGCAGCGGCGCGGCTTCAGATCAAGCCCTCCTGCAGGGGAAACTTCAAGTCACTGAGCAAATGCGCAAAAATTCGATTGAAAGATTAAAAACACTAACACCCTCTGGTCGGATTAACCTGAACTTACCCATACAAGTGAGTAATACCGTGAGTCAGTTGCCGTCTATTCGGCTGGAGTCTGGCGATCGATTGATGATTCCGAATAAACCAGATTTTGTCTACGTCTTTGGCTCGGTCAACACCGAATCTGCTTTGCTGTTCGTCAATGGAAAAACAGTGAGTGATTATTTGCTGCAAGCCGGCTCGAGCTCTGGGGCAGACCGTGACAATGTGATTTTGATGCGCGCCGATGGCAGTGCGCTCACCAATAATAGCAGCTGGGGCAATAGCGTCATGCGAACGACGGTGATGCCAGGCGACAGTATTGTGTTGCCTGAAAAAGTGGACCGTGAAACAGGTTGGAGCATCTTTACGCGTAATGCGAAAGACATCACTCAAATTCTGTATCAATTTGGAATTGGTGCGGCAGCATACAAAACTTTGCGGTAAGGGGCTAGGCGCATGAATTCAAATATAGAAACAAACGATAGCATTGAAGAGTCCGAAATCAGCCTGTGGGACATTTTGATTGCTCTAGGCGAAGAAAAAAAATGGATTTTTGGAAGTGCCGCAGCTGGCTTTGTAATTGCCTTAGTGGTGGCGCTGACGGCAACCACCAAATACACAGCCAAAACGGTTTTGATGCCGCCTCAGCAAGCGCAAAGCTCGGCGGCTAGTGCATTGGCTAGTCTTGGGTCTTTGGCGGGTTTGGCGGGCGGTGCCGCGGGCATCAAAAGTCAAGACGAGCTCTATATCGCCCTTTTAAAAAGCGAGCGCTTACAAAATAGTTTGGTTCAAAAATTTGCACTCATTGAGCGATATGACGCCAAGTTGCCAATGGATGCAAGGCAAGTGCTAGATGGCAGTGTCAAAGTGATGTCTGATAAAAAATCGGGGCTGATTACGCTCGAGGTGACTGATAAAGATCCGCAATTCTCAGCCAAGCTCGCGAATGCTTATGTCGAAGAATTAGGCAAAGTATTAGGTGGTTTGGCAGTGAGCGAAGCGCAGCAGCGCCGTAAATTCTTTGAGCAACAAGTCACTCAAATCAAAGACCAGTTGGCTAAAAATGAAGTCACTTTTAGACAGGCTCAGGCGCAAAGCGGCATGCAAGTCACGCAAGCCTTGGCTGAAACCGGCGTTCGAGCCAGTGTCGAACTTCGTCAACAAATTGCCACACGCGAAGTGCAACTGCAATCACTGCGTACCACCTACGCAACAGACATCAACCCAGATGTGATTCGCTTAAGCCGCGAACTATCGGCGCTTCGCGGGCAGCTGGCTAAAACAGAAAAAGGCGGTGCGAACGCGGATGCCAATTCAAGTACTGCTGATGGCGCAGGCGGTAAAGATGCCGTAGGACAAGTGGCCGTGCGTGCTTATCGTGACGTAAAAGTACAAGAAGCCATGTTGGATGTGATGATTCGCCAGTATGAGCTAGCGCGGGTGGATGAGTCGCGCGAGGGCCCGTTGTTGCAGCAAGTGGATGTGGCGTCAGTGCCAGAGCGTAAATCAGGACCTAAGCGCTCGTTGATGGTACTCGCAGGTCTTATGTTGGGACTCTTCATCGGTTTGTGTATTGCGGGCGTTCGCCGCTTGCTTAGTAAAGCCAATGCGCAGCCCGGATGGCAAGAGCAGCGTTTGGCACTGTATAAGGCTTGGCGATTGCGCTAAGCCCTAGAGAGCCCTTCGCCGATTTGTTACTGCCTGATTTTGTAGCCAATACGAAGCAGGTGGACGGCAATGGTACTGACAATGGCGAGCGTGATAAACACGATGCCAAAGCTAAGCCATGGCTCCACGTCGCTCTTGCCAAAAAAGCCATATCTAAAACCGTCAATCATGTAGAAAAATGGATTGAAGCGTGAGAGCATTTGCCAAAACGGAGGCAAGCTGTGGATGGAATAAAAGACACCCGATAAAAACGTCAGCGGCATGATGAGAAAGTTTTGAAACACCGACATTTGGTCAAACTTATCGGCCCACAGACCCGCTATCAAGCCCAAGCAGCCCAGCATGGCCGCGCCCATGATGGCAAAAATCACAATCCATAGTGGCGCGGCAAAGTGCAATTCAGCAAACCAAATCGTCACGATGAATACGCCCGCACCTACGCATAGGCCGCGTACCACAGCCGCACCCACATAGGCGAAGAACCAATCCCAATGTGTGAGCGGCGTGACCAGTAAGAAGACAAGGTTGCCCATCATCTTGCTTTGCACCATGGACGACGACGCATTGGCAAATGCGTTTTGCAGCACGCTCATCATGACTAAGCCTGGCACGAGGAAGGCGGTGTAGCTCACCGTGTCATAAACCTTGACGTGCCCTTCCATCACATGGTGAAAAATCAGCAAATACATCACGGAAGTCAGCACAGGCGCGGTCACGGTTTGGCCAAAAACTTTCCAAAAGCGCAAAATTTCTTTGTAGAACAGGCTTTGCCAGCCGCTGGTGGTATGGGCCATGGTGGTATTCATGTTGCGTCCTTGTTTTTGTTCATCACGTCTAAAAAGACATCTTCTAAATCTGCTTTGCGCACTTCAACGTCTTCGGCGACTAAGCCCGCTTCGCGCACAGCGGCAAGGTAAGCCTCCACTTCGGCAGCGGAGTTAGCGGGTAGCTGCACGATGCGCCCCGTCACACGGGCTTTGGCGGCCATCTCGGGCGGCAACGCCTTATCCGACGTGGCTTCCAGCTTGAAGCGCAAGACGTTCGATGCAGCTGCCTTCAACAATTCGCTGGTGGAGTTCAGCGCGACCACGCGTCCTTTTTGCAGCATGGCAATGCGTCCGCAAAGCGCTTCGGCTTCCTCTAAATAGTGGGTGGTGAGCAAGACGGTGTGCCCTTGCTTGTTGAGCTTGCTAATAAACGCCCATAGCGTTTGGCGCAGCTCCACATCCACGCCAGCCGTAGGTTCGTCCAGCACGATGACGGGCGGTTTGTGGACCAAGGCTTGCCCGACCAACACGCGGCGCTTCATGCCGCCCGAGAGCTGGCGCATATTGGCGTTGGCTTTGTCGGTAAGCCCGAGATTTTCTAATAGCTCATCGACCCACGCGTCGTTCCGTTTAATACCGAAATAGCCCGACTGAATCATCAAAGCTTCGCGCACCGTAAAAAACGGATCAAACACCAGTTCTTGCGGTACCACGCCAATCATGCGGCGAGCGGTGGCGAAGTCGGCACGCACGTCGTGTCCATGCACCAAGACCTTGCCAGACGTGGCCTGCGTGAGACCTGCCAGTATTGAAATTAGCGTCGTCTTACCTGCCCCGTTAGGGCCAAGGAGTCCAAAAAACTCGCCCTCGGCAATGTCGAAGTTGACACCACCTAAGGCATTGTTACTTCCGTAGCTTTTGCTCACGGATTGGAAGGAAAGTGCAGGAGTAGTCATCCAGCAATTCTAGGCGGTGGCACAATGGTGTTTTGATTGACCAATCACGCAGGAGCCATGTTATGAAACTCTTTACCCCTCTCGTTATGTCTTCAGGCGGCGCAGCCGAAATCGCTGCCATCCGCCGCGATATCCACGCCAACCCCGAACTCTGTTTTCAAGAGAACCGTACCGCCGATGTGGTGGCTGCCAAACTCACCGAGTGGGGCATCCCCGTTCACCGCGGCATGGGCACCACAGGCGTAGTCGGCACGATTGTTGGTAAAACCAATAAGAGCGGTAAAGCCATTGGCCTACGCGCCGATATGGACGCGCTGCCGATGCAGGAGTTCAACACCTTTGCACACGCATCCAAAAACGCAGGCAAGATGCACGCGTGCGGTCACGATGGCCACACCGCCATGCTGCTCGGTGCAGCGCAGCATTTGGCCAAGACACGTGATTTTGATGGCACGGTTTACGTGATCTTCCAACCTGCCGAAGAAGGCGGCGGCGGGGCAAGGGAGATGATTAACGATGGACTCTTTACCAAGTTCCCTGTTGAAGCTGTCTTCGGTATGCATAACTGGCCAGGCGCAAAAGCTGGCACGTTTGCCGTGAGTCCTGGCCCTGTGATGGCGTCATCTAGCGAATTCAAAATTACCGTCAAAGGCAAAGGCTCACATGCTGCATTGCCCTACGAGAGCATCGACCCTATACCTGCGGCGGCCGCGATGGTGACCGCGTTTCAAACCATTATTTCGCGCAACAAAAAACCCATCGACCCAGGCGTTATTAGCGTCACCATGATCCACGCAGGCAGCGCCACCAACGTCATCCCCGATAGCTGCGAGCTGCAAGGCACGGTGCGCACCTTCACCATGGAAGTGCTAGACATGATTGAGCGCCGCATGAAAGAAGTCGCTGACAACACGGCGGCGGTGTATGGTGCGACGTGCGAGTTTCAGTTTGACCGTAACTATCCACCCACCATCAATTCGCAACGCGAGGCCGATTTTTGCCGCGCTGTGATGGAAGAGATGGTCGGCGCAGAGGCAGTGCTGCCGCAAGAGCCCACCATGGGCGCAGAAGATTTCTCCTACATGCTGCAGGCCAAGCCCGGCGCGTATGTGTTCATCGCCAACGGCGAAGGCGACCACCGCGCAATGGGTCACGGAGCAGGGCCGTGTATGTTGCACAACCCGAGCTACGATTTCAACGACGAAGTCATTCCGCTCGGCGTGAGTTATTGGGTGAGGTTGACGGAGAAGTGGTTGGTGGCTTAAGCTTTTGTCAGCAAGGCTTTGAGCGCCCGCCCCGTATGCGAGCAGCTCTTCACCACGGTCTCAGGCGTGCCCGCGCACACTACCTTGCCACCGTCTTTGCCGCCTTCAGGCCCCATGTCGATCACCCAATCGGCTTCGGCAATCACGTCTAAGTCGTGCTCAATCACCACGACGCTATGACCTGCGTTGACTAACCTGTGCAGCACGCGAATGAGCTTCTCTACATCCGCCATGTGCAAGCCTACCGTGGGCTCGTCCAGCACGTAGAGCGTGAGCGGTGTTTTTTGTCCGCGCTTGGCTACGTCATCGCGTACCTTTGATAGCTCCGTCACCAGCTTCAATCGCTGTGCTTCGCCGCCCGAGAGCGTGGGCGAGGGCTGACCTAGCGTGAGGTAGCCAAGGCCCACGTCCTTGAGCAATTGCAGCGGATGGGCTACGGACGGCATCGCGGCGAAGAACTCCACCGCTTCGTCCACTTCCATTTGCAGTACGTCGCCAATCGATTTGCCTTTCCAGTGCACGGCTAGTGTTTCGGGATTGAAGCGTGCGCCTTTGCAGACTTCGCACAGCACTTTGACATCGGGCAAAAAGCTCATGGCAATGGTTTTCATGCCTTGGCCTTCGCAGCCATCACAGCGGCCTGGGCCTGTGTTGAAAGAGAAACGAGCCGCCAAATAACCACGCGCCTT
This sequence comes from Comamonadaceae bacterium, assembly GCA_947445115.1. Taxonomy (GTDB): domain Bacteria; phylum Pseudomonadota; class Gammaproteobacteria; order Burkholderiales; family Burkholderiaceae_C; genus JASGCK01. The sequence goes on from CANFCG010000003.1 coordinate 65,099, forward strand.
GGCCTCTAGCGTGTCGGCAAAGAGTTTGCGAATCAAATCCCAAAAGCCGACGTAGGTGGCGGGGCACGAGCGCGGCGTCTTGCCAATAGGCGTTTGGTCAACTTCCAAAATGCGTTCAAGACCACTGGCCGCTAGGTTGCCTTTGACTTGCGGGAATAACACCTCGCGTGCCAAGGTCGATTTGCCAGAGCCGCTCACGCCTGTGATGGCGACTAGCTTGCCTAGCGGAATATCGACGCTGACGTTTTGTAGGTTGTGGAGTTTGGCGTTTTTGATTTCGATTTTTGATGTTGAAGTGCCGCGCCTAGCTTGAAACGGATGTTTGAGCGCCGTGCCCAAATACTGCCCTGTTTGTGATTCGGCAACCGCTTGCACATCTGCTACCGATCCTTCTGCCACCAAGCGTCCGCCGCGTTTTCCAGCGGAGGAGCCAATGTCGATGATGTGGTCGGCGGCGCGGATGGTGTCCGCGTCGTGCTCGACCACGACGAGCGTATTGCCCTTGCTGCTGAGGTCTTTGAGCGCCGATAAAAGAATGGCGTTATCTCGTGCGTGCAGGCCAATGGTGGGCTCGTCCAGCACGTAGCACACGCCTTGCAGGTTGCTGCCTAGCTGCGCTGCAAGCCTTATCCGCTGGGCTTCGCCGCCTGATAGCGTAGGCGCGCCACGATCTAGTGTGAGGTACGAAAGTCCCACTTGTTCTAAGAATGCTAGTCTGCCTTCAATCTCAGGAATCAAGTCGCGGGCGATATCGGCATCGCGTCCTTTGAGCTTCAAAGTTTTGATCCAAGCGCGGACATCGGCAATCGACAGCGCTGCCACGTCGGTGATGGGCGTGCCTTCAAAACGCACAGCGCGTGCCAGCAAATTGAGACGAGTCCCCGAGCAAGATGGACACGCTTGGTCGCTCACGTCCTCAATAGCGGCTTCTTCAAAGCTTTGTTCGCGGCCTTTGTTGTCGTCGTCACGGACGGAGTCATCGAGTAATTTGCGCTGCTCTTTCGATAGCGCCACGCCCGTGCCTACGCAGTCTTTGCACCAACCGTGCTTGCTGTTGTAGCTAAAGAGGCGTGGATCGAGTTCGTTGTAGGAGGTGCTGCAAACGGGGCAGGCTCTGAGTGTGGAGAAGACAGAAATTTTTCCGATGAAGTCTGGGGCAATGAGCGGAGTTAGTACATGGACAACGCCCTTGCCATGCTCCAAAGCCACAGCCAGTGCAGCTCGCAGGGCTTTTTCATTGGCGGCATTCACGTGAATATCCGCAACAGGCAATTCCACCGTGTGTTCTTTGAAGCGGTCGATACGTGGGAAATTTGTCGTCGGTAAAAATTGTCCGTCAATGCGCAGATGCGTATAGCCACGCGGCCGCGCCCAATCGGCTAGCTCGGTGTATACGCCCTTACGGTTGATCACCAGCGGCGCGAGTAAGCCGATGTGCTGACCTTTGAAATCTCGCAAGATATGCGCAGCAATACTGTCTGGCGTTTGCGGCGCAACGGGCGTGCCGTCATGCACGCAATGCTGCACGCCGAGCTTGACGTACAAGAGGCGCAGGAAGTGCCACACCTCGGTTGCCGTGCCCACCGTGCTCTTGCGCCCGCCGCGTGAGAGCCGCTGCTCAATCGCCACGGTTGGCGGAATGCCATACACCGCATCGACTTCGGGGCGACCTGCGGGCTGCACGATGGAGCGTGCGTAGGCGTTGAGCGATTCCAAATAACGGCGCTGGCCTTCGTTAAACAAGATGTCAAACGCCAGTGTGGATTTGCCCGAACCGCTCACGCCTGTGATGACGTTAAATTGACCGTGGGGGATGTTGACCGAGAGATTTTTGAGATTGTTTTCGCGGGCGCCTTTGATTTGGATTGAATTTGTTTGCCCCTGCGAAGTAGGGGAAATGTTGCGAAGCGACAAAGGAGTCGGTATTCTTTCACTCACACCAACAGCCCCCTCATACTCGCGCAAAGCCCGTCCCGTATGGCTTGTGGCGTTCTTTTTCAAATCATCTGGTGTGCCAACCGCCACAATCTCTCCGCCTGCATCGCCGCCTTCTGGCCCAAGGTCAATCAGCCAATCGGAGGCGCGAATCACATCTAAGTTGTGTTCAATGATGATGAGCGAATGTCCTGCATCCAAGAGCTTGCGCAGTGCCCGCATCAGCTTGGCGATGTCATCGAAATGTAATCCCGTAGTGGGCTCATCAAACATAAAGAGCTTGCCCTTGGTGGCGAGCGCCTGCTTGCTGGCAGATTTTTTTTGCTGCGTCTCGGCAAGAAATCCTGCCAGCTTCAAGCGCTGCGCTTCGCCGCCCGAGAGCGTGGGCACGGGCTGCCCGAGTTTGACGTAATCTAGTCCCACATCGACGATCGGCTGTAGAACGCGTAACACTTCGCGTTGATCGCTAAATCGATGGCAAGCCTCATGAACTGTGAGTTCCAGCACATCGGCGACGCTTAAGCCGTTCCATTTAATTTCTAAAATTTCAGGTCGATAACGCGCACCTTGGCAGTCTTGGCAGCGCAAATACACGTCTGATAAAAACTGCATTTCCACATGCTCAAAGCCTGAGCCACCGCATAGCGGACAGCGCCCATCGCCGCCGTTAAACGAAAACTTAGACGCCGTGTAGCCTCTCTGTTTAGCGAGCGGTACTTGTGCAAATAGCTCGCGGATTGCGTCCCATGCGCCCACGTAACTGGCGGGGTTGGAGCGTGCGGTTTTGCCAATCGGAGATTGATCGACAAAGACGACTTCTTCTAAATGGTCAGCGCCCATCAAACGCTCGTGCAAGCCAGGCGTATCGGTCGCTTTGCCAAAGTGGCGCAGCAGTGCGGGCGCCAAAATATCTTGCACCAGTGTCGATTTGCCCGAACCGCTGACACCTGTAATCGTGACCAAACATTTGAGTGGGATATCGACGTTGATGTTCTTCAAGTTGTGCTCACGCGCGCCTTCCAAAATCAGGCGCGGTGTGGATTCGGTGACGAGTTTTTTGAAACCCAGTCCAATCGTTTTACGACCTGCAAGATACGCACCCGTAAGCGTGTCAGCGCTTCGTAGCAATTCAGGCGTGCCGTCAAACACCATTTGCCCGCCAGCCGTTCCAGGGCCTGGGCCCATGTCGATCACGCGGTCGGCTGCCAGCATCACGGCAGGGTCGTGCTCGACAACGACGAGCGTGTTGCCCGCATCACGTAGACGCAGCATGGCGCGGGTGATGCGGTCCATGTCGCGCGGATGCAGGCCAATGCTGGGCTCATCCAAAACAAAAAGCGTATTGACTAGTGATGTACCCAGTGCCGTGGTGAGGTTGATGCGCTGCACCTCGCCGCCAGATAAGGTGCGGCTTTGGCGATCAAGTGTGAGGTAGCCAATGCCCACATCGCACAGGTATTGCAGGCGTGTGTTGATTTCTTCTAGGATGAGTTTTTGGGCTTTAACTTGCGCACCATCGCCATGTGTGTCCAGCGATTTAAAAAACACCCTCAGCTTCTCTATCGGCAACTTCATCACATCATGCAGGCAGAGACCCGCTAGGCCACGCAGGACATGGCTTTCAAAGTCAATGCCTTTAGGGGTGAATCTGGACGTGGGTTGCAGCACGGCATCCGCTTGAGATTTACTGCCAACGCGCCACAACAAGGATTCCAGCTTCAGTCTCGCGCCATCGCAAGTGGGGCAGGTCGTGTAGCTGCGGTACTTGGACAGTAGCACACGGATGTGCATTTTGTAAGCTTTGCTCTCCAAGTATTCAAAGAATCGCTTGATGCCAAACCAATGCTGATTCCACTTGCCATTCCAATTCGGTGAGCCGTTGATGACCCATTGCTGCTGGTCATGCGTGAGCTTGTTCCAAGGCGTATCCCGCGGAATGCCTGCGGTTTCGGCGTGGCGCATCAGATCGTCTTGTGCTTCCTTCCAGGCAGGTGTTTGCATGACTTTGATCGCGCCCATGCGCAAGGTCAATTTATCGTTCGGGATGACGAGTCCGTAGTCCACGCCAATGACGCGGCCAAAGCCTCGGCAGGTTTCGCACGCACCGTGGGCGGAGTTAAACGAAAACAGCGAAGGGGTTGGCAGGCCATACTGTATGCCGCTTTCAGGGCAATGCAGGCCTGTGGAGAAGCGCCATTCCTCGCTCTTTGTATCCGTATCAGCAAAGACGGTGAGCTTGCCACTGCCGTGTTTGAGTGCGGCCTCTATCGCTTCTATTGCACGTGGTTTTGGAGCAGCGCTGGCGCGGAATCTATCGGCAATAACGTTTATCTTGGTGCTCCCCACTGGGGAGCTGTCCGCAGGCCTCTGGGGCAGCCATTTCGTGAACCCAGCACTCGACAACCACTGTTCAATTTCTGGCGTGGTGATGTTGGCAGGCAGCGTAACGGGGAAAGTGATTTGAAGACGAGGGTCGCCCTTCTTGGCCTTCTCGCATATCTCGGCGTAGATGGATTCGGTATCGTCATGCCTGACTGCTAGTCCTGTTTGTTTATCAAACAATTGGGCGCTTCGTGCAAATAAAAGTTTAAGGTGGTCGTTCAGTTCTGTCATCGTACCCACGGTCGAGCGTGAGCTACGCACGGGGTTGCTTTGGTCGATGGCAATGGCGGGCGGCACGCCTTCAATCTTGTCCACGGCGGGCTTGTCCATACGGTCTAAAAACTGCCGTGCGTAGGCGCTAAAGGTTTCGACGTAGCGGCGCTGGCCTTCGGCAAACAGTGTGTCAAACACCAAGGATGATTTGCCAGAACCGCTGACGCCTGTGACGACAGTCAGCTCACCCGTTTTAATATCGAGATCGAGGTTTTTGAGGTTATGCTGGCGTGCTCCTCGAATCTTGATGAGGGGCTGGTTGGAAGAGTGAGCGGTAGGGTTTTTTTGCATGGCAAAACATTGTAGAGGGCGCGTTCTACAATCCTAAAAAAATGGCGATCGAATGGCTAATAAAAGGAGATTCAGAGATGAATATTCAAATGACTAAACGCTTACTTTTAGCGGTACTTTCAAGCAGCTTGTTTGGCTTGCCCAGTTACGCACAAATTTTGATTGGTCAAACGGCCGGATTTACGGGGGCTGTCGGTGCCAATGTGAAAGAAACTGCCGAGGGGGCGCAACTCTACATTGACTCCGTCAATGCCAGTGGTGGGGTGGCTGGGCAGCAAATCAAAATCATTGCGCTCGACGATAAATTCGATGTGAAATTAGCGGCAGAAAATGCTCGTATCTTGATTGAAGAGAAGCAAGTGGTCGCCTTATTTCTTAATCGTGGGACGCCGCATACAGAAGCTATTTTGCCTTTGCTTAAAAAATATGGAATCGCATTGGTTGCGCCTTCTACGGGCGCGATGCTCTTGCACAAGCCCGTGAATAGATACGTGTTCAATGTGCGCTCCAGCTATCAACGGGAGGCCGAAAAGGCGGTCGCGCATCTGTTATCAATGGGCCTGCAAAGGATTGCCGTGGTGCATGTGGATGACTCTTTTGGAAACGACGCTTTAGTGGGTGCGGATGCTGGGTTTGAGAAAAATAAAATTAAACCTATCGGTATTTTTAAAGTCGATAGAGATAAACCAAGTTATGAAGTGATAGTGCCAGGTATTGTGAAAGTCAACGCGCAGGCAGTGCTGTGGTTTGGCTCTGGCTCAGCGGTCAGTAATGGGATTAAAGCTTTGCGTGCGGCAGGGTCTTTTGCCACGGTTGTGACGCTGTCAAACAATGCCTCAGAAGGATTTATTAAATCACTCGGCCCCTTGGGTGAAGGTGTGATTGTGACCCAAGTATTTCCGTCCGAGCGCTCGGGCACGTATGCCTTGGTGCGGCAGGCTCAAGATTTGGGTAAGGCTGCAGGCGTGACCAAAATTTCACCGTCGATGTTGGAAGGATTTTCTGGTGCTAAGGTATTGGTGGAGGCGCTACGCCGCGCTGGTAAAAACCCTAGCCGCGCACAAATCATTTTGGCCTTAGAGGGCATGAAAAAATTTGACCTAGGCGGGCTTGAAGTGGGTTATAGCCCAACAGACCATACGGGTTTAGATTTTGCCGATTTATCCATCATTGGCAAAGATGGCAAGTTCATGCGTTAACGCGATCTGCTCAAGTTGAGCGATTGCGTGCGAGCGGTGGGTTTTTAGCGAAATACCGCGCAAGGCCACGCACAATGGCGCTTGTGAGCTGGTCTTGGTATTCGGGGTCACGTAGTTTTTGTTCTTCCTCAGGGTGGCTAATGAAGGCGGTCTCTATCAGCACACTGGGAATATCGGGTGCTTTTAAAACAGCAAAACTGGCTTGTTCCACACTACCTTTGTGAAGTTTGGCCATGCCACCAATCTCCGTGAGCATGCCATTGCCAAGCAGCAAACTGTCCTTGATTTGTGCGGTCGTACTCATATCGAATAGGGCCCGCTTCACGACTACATCTTTCACCTTGATGTTGAGCCCTCCGACGCTATCGGCTTTGTTTTCTTTATCGGCTATCCAGCGGGCTGCGCTGCTGGAGGCGCCTCGCTCACTGAGCGCAAATACGCTAGCGCCGCGTGCGGTGGGGGTGAAGAAAGCGTCAGCGTGAATGCTCACAAATAAATCGGCTTTAACACGCTGCGCCTTTTGTACGCGCTGGTGCAGGGGGACAAAGTAGTCGCCATCCCGTGTTAAAAAAGCGCGCATAGTACTGCCTTTGACTTGCTGGCTATTGATCTTGCTTTGCAAAATCTGCGCCATTTGCAGCACCACATCTTTTTCTTTTGTGCCTGCGGGGCCAATTGCGCCTGGGTCTTCACCACCGTGGCCGGCATCGATGGCGACAATGATGAGTCGATCTGTTTGGCCGGCGGCGATGGGAGATGGCTGTGATGGATTGCTGGCCGTGGTTTTTGGCGAGATGGCTGGCGCGGGTTTAGATTTTGAAGCAATCAAATCACCTAACGGATCGGTTGTGGTGAGGAGTGGTTTTTTCATTCCCGCAATGAGCGCATCTAGCGGATCAGTCGCCATAGCAGGATACAAATCCACGACTAAGCGATGCTGATACGCCGCCACTGGGGTCAGCGTAAAGACTTGTGGCTTGGCTTGCTGCTTTAAATCGATCACCAAGCGAACTACATTAGGCACGTTTTGCCCAACGCGTATGCCACTAATAAACGGATCGTCCGACTTGACTTTGGCAACCAGCTCCCTTAGCTCGGGGTTGAGATCAATGCCCGTGATGTCGAGTGCCAAGCGCGGCGGATCAGAAATAAAAACTTGCGTGGTGGATAGCGCCACATCAGACTCAATCGTCACACGGGTGTAGTCGGCGGCCGGCCAAACGCGTACAGCCACAATAGCAGCAGCCCTTGCCAGTTCTGCTGCGCCGAGCAGGAGTGCCGTGTAAGGCAGGATGGATAGGACTTTGCGACGCTTGAGCATATTTATTTGAGAGTGATACTGACTTGTCTTGATTCGTCATGCCGCAGCTCAATCGAAATCACAATATCTGCTGGCGGTAATAACGGATGCGCTTTAGCTGCCCATTCCACTATCTTTAATCCTGCGGTTGCGAATATGTCGCGAAAGCCAGCATCTTCCCATTCCATGGGATCGTTAAAGCGGTAAAAGTCGAAGTGTGAAATGGCAAGAAAACTACCCACTAAGCCATATCCTGCTTGGCTTCCCGAGTATGTTTCAACGATCGCATAGGTCGGACTTTTGATGCGCCCCGTCACACCAAGTGCCTGCAATAGATAGCGCGCCAGTGTAGTTTTTCCAGCGCCTAAGTCACCACGCAATTCGACCATCGTGTTCGACAAATCGTGCGCCCGGACGAACGCTTTGGCGAACGCTTCAGTATCGGATTCGTTATGCCAGAAAATAGGGGAATGGACAGTCATGCTTTCAATCATCAGCTACTAAAAAAGATCGAACAATGGGGACGAGAACTTGGATTCTCGCAAATTGGCGTAGCGGGTATTGATTTGGGCTCTAGCGAGCCGTCCTTGCTGGATTGGCTAGCTAAAGGTTTTCATGGCGAAATGGGCTACATGGCCGCGCATGGACTTAAGCGTGCACGGCCTGCTGAGCTACTGGAAGGCACCGTCTGCGTCATCACGGCGCGCATGGATTATTTGCCAAAAAACACCCCCACCGATTGGCGCGAAGTAGAGGCGCAACGCCTTGCCGCGCCGCATGAAGCGGTGATTTCCGTCTATGCCAGAGGCCGTGACTATCACAAGGTGATGCGCGCACGGCTGCAAACGTTGAGTGAAAAATTAGCTGCTGAAATGCAAATTATTGATCCTAAAAATGCGCTCGCTAGCCGCGTTTTTGTTGACTCTGCGCCTGTGTTGGAGGTCGAGCTGGCCAGTCGATCAGGCCTTGGGTGGCGCGGTAAGCATACGCTGCTACTGAATCGCGAGGCGGGCTCGATGTTTTTTCTAGGCGAAATTTTTGTTAACTTTGAATTACCGAAGACAGCCACCCAAGAGCCTCACTGCGGCAGTTGCACGGCGTGTATTGACGTGTGCCCGACCGCTGCCATCGTTGCGCCGTTTGAAGTGGATGCGCGGCGCTGTATCTCGTACCTCACGATTGAAAATAAAGGCCCCATTCCCGTGGAGTTCCGCGCGGCAATGGGCAATCGCATCTATGGCTGCGACGATTGCCAAACCGTGTGTCCTTGGAACAAGTTTGCCAAGCGTGCGGTGATTTCTGATTTCGATGTGCGGGAAGGGATGGAGGACAGCACGCTTTTGGAACTCTTTTCATGGAGCGAGGAAGAGTTTTTAAAGCGCACCGAGGGCAGCGCGATTAGGAGAATTGCCTACGAGCGTTGGCAGCGTAATATCGCGGTTGCTTTGGGGAATCAATTGAGAAGTGCCTCGCAGGCCACATCAGATAAGGCTTCCACGAGTGCCATCGTGGCAGCGCTCACCGCCAAGCGCTTGCACAGCAGCGAGCTGGTGATTGAGCATATTGATTGGGCGTTGGCGCAGCTCGCACCTTGAAATAAGTGATTCGTCTCACGGGACTAGCTGCCTTGCAGGGCATCGCAGACAATGTTTGGATGACCGAATCATCGACTCCAGCAAACCCAGCCGCCAAACCGCTTTGGAAAACTTATCTCGCCTTCTTGCTGCCGATGATTGCTAGCAACATTTTGCAAGCAGCGTCTGGCACGCTTAACAACATCTACCTAGGTCAAATGATTGGCGTGGGGGCGATGGCGTCGGTCTCGGCGTTTTTCCCTGTGCTCTTCTTTTTAATCTCATTCATGATTGGTCTTGGCGCGGGCGCGTCGGTGTTGATTGGGCAGGCGTGGGGCGCTAAAGAGCTTGACCGCGTCAAAGCGATTGCGGGCACGACCCTGATGGTGGGTATTGGCGCAGGCCTTATCGTGGCGCTGTTTGGCGGCACGTTTACCGAGCACATGCTTTTGGCCTTGGGTACGCCCGCCGACATCTTGCCAGGCAGTACGGCTTACGCCCGCATCATGCTGATTGCTGCGCCAGGCATCTTTGTGTTTTTGCTGGTGACTTCGATGCTCCGCGGTGTGGGCGATACCAAGACGCCGCTCAAAACATTGCTGATTTCAACGCTCATTGGTTTGGTGCTCACGCCTGCTTTGATTCGCGGTTGGTTGGGGCTGCCGCAAATGGGCGTGGCAAGTGGCGCGTGGGCTGCGACGGTATCGTATGTGGTGGCGATGAGCTGGACGGCGTGGCATTTACTAAAAACGCCTTACGGCAAAGAGGGCAAGTCGCATCCGCTGGCGCCAGATCGTGCGTTCCTTGTGCACTTGCGTATCGATCGCGTCATTTTGGGAAAGGTGCTCAAGATTGGTCTGCCCACGGCGCTGTCCATGATTACGATTTCGCTGGCCGAAGTCGCAGTTCTATTTTTGGTGAATCGCTATGGCTCGCAGGCGACAGCGGCTTACGGTGCGGTCAATCAAATTGTGTCCTATGTGCAATTCCCCGCCATTTCAATTGCGATCACAGCGTCCATTTTGGGCGCGCAAGCTATTGGCGCAGGGCGTACGCAAAACTTGGGCAAGATTGCGCAAACAGGCATCGCTATGAATTTGATATTGACGGGTGCACTGGTTCTCATTGGCTATGTGCTGTCGCGCTACATGCTGCGTTTGTTTATCACTGACGAAGCGGTGGTTGATCTTGCACAAAGTTTGTTGCACATCATGCTGTGGAGCTCCGTCGTGATGGGCATGTCGATGGTACTTTCAGGGTTGATGCGTGCCAGTGGCGCAGTGATGGTGCCGACCTTGCTGAGCATGCTGGCGATTGGCGCGATCGAGATCCCCGCCGCCTGGTTGCTCAGCAATCGCTTTGGGCTTAGCGGGATTTGGGCGGCGTATCCGATTGCCTTTATCGCCATGCTGTCCATGCAAACGGCGTACTATCGTTTGGTGTGGAAGAAGCGACCAATTAAAAGACTTTGATGCTAGCTAGGCGGTTAGGCCTCTGCAACTAATCGCCACAGCGACGTCACTTCTTTACTTCTCGCGTTGTACAGCGGATCTGTGCCGTCCTCAGCTTTGGGGTGTTCAGGCCGTATATCCGTGCGATTTAGTACTTTAAGGCCACCAGCTTTAAACATCCCTAGCAATTCATCGCGTGTGCGTAGACCGAGGTGTTCAGCGATGTCGGACAGCAAGAGCCAGCCTTCGCCGTTAGGTGTAAGGTGCGAGGCCAAGCCCGATAGAAACCCTTTGAGCATCAAGCCGCCTTCGTCGTACACGGCGCGTTCAATCGGGGAGCTAGGACGCGCAGGCAGCCACGGCGGGTTGCACACGATGAGCGAGGCTTTGCCTTCGGGGAAGAGGTCGGTTTGCAGCAGCTTGACGTGTTCGATCACGCCCAACTTGGTTAGGTTCTCACGGGCGCAGGCAAGGGCGCGTGTGTCGCTGTCGGTAGCGACCACGTGCGTGACTTCGCGTCGCGCCAGCACGGCTGCCAGCACGCCTGTTCCTGTACCAATATCAAACGCCACAAACTTGACGCGCTCAAAGAAGGTGGGCGGAAACTCGGCGCGGTTGACAAGGGTGATGTACTCACCGCGCACGGGTGAAAACACGCCGTAGTGAGGGTGGATGCGATTGTTGGCGGTACTGCCGATTTTGCCCAGTGCACCAATCTCCACGCCTTTTTTGCGCCATTCGTGCGAGCTGGTCACGCCCATCAATTCACGTAGCGTGGCAACTGATGTGAGTGCCGCTGCGTTTAACACGCCCGAGCTAGCTGCCTCGCCCCACGCCTCAGCGCATGCCAGTTTGGCGTCTGGCGCACGGCGCAGCGGAATGCCATAGTCTGCATCGAATGGAATCAAGATGCAGCTCAAAACCCGCGCCCGCTGCGCTTGCGCTTGGCGATGCAGGTGGAAGCCCTGCGCAGCAAGCTCGTTGGCAGTGGGTGCCTGCGAAGACCCGTCTGGTAAGGCTTCCGCGGGCTTAGTCGCTTTGCGTTTTTTGCGATCGGGCACTTTGTCAATACGCCGCGCCATCGCTGCCAGCAAGAGCTTTGCGTTTTGAAAATCGCCACGCCAAAGCAAGCCCGTGCCCGCGCAAGCCAAGCGGTAAGCGGAATCTGCCGATAGGGTGTCGTCAGCAATCACCACACGTTTAGGAGGCGGTGCGCCGCGCTCTGAGCGCCAAATGGCGGAGCAGTCTTTGTCTTTCTCAGACCAGTGGATTAATGATGTCATGCACCGAGTGTAGGTGCTGTGCAGATAGTCGAGTTAAATCTTCGTTGAATTCAGCACTTCTAAATCTGCTAAATCTTTGTGACGTCCCGTGGCTTGCTTGTTGATTTTGAAGTCTGCCATGTCAATGACTAGCATTTCAATACCATCAGTTTTAGTGATGCTCTTGCGAGCGTAGCAATCTAAAAAAGAGACGCCGTCAATAGCCGTGAGTAGATCAATGCGAGCAGGCGGATAGCCGAGTTGAATGACAGCCTCGGGCACTAAAAAATCACTTTCCTTTAACCCCAAGCTAGCGAAACCAAACGTGCCAAGCACGCCAATGAGTTTTTGAATATTGGATGGAGTGGGATTCACCCAAATATCGATGTCACCCGTAAAGCGCGGGTGTCCGTAGCTAGCCAGCGCGTAGCCGCCAACCACCATGTACTCAACCTGCGTGAAGTTGAGTAACTCGATAAACTCTTTGAAGTCGGTGCTTAGCATGGTTGTCGGGGTTGGATAACGGATACATCTGCAATCGGAATTCTTCCACTGCTGCAAGCCGCTCAGAGACTGACTTAGAGAGCCAATAATCGCGGTCAGAAGGCTGCTCTTTTAGCGTGGTGCGGAGGGCTACTTTTTCCATAGCCCACATGATAACGGTGTTACGCTAAACCATGCCCGCACAGATTCTTCAAATCAAAGTCAAACCACAATCCCGCGTGAGTAGCCTCACTCAGCAGGATGATGGTACGTGGCTCGCACAGGTTAAATCTCTGCCCGTAGATGGCAAAGCCAACGGAGAACTGATCGCCCTAGTCGCCGCGCAGCTTGGTTGCCGCAAAGCCGATGTGTCGGTGAAGAGCGGGGCTAGCGGGCGGATAAAGTTGGTAAAAATCGAGTCGTAAAAAAAAGGAGCCGAAGCTCCTTTTTCATTCAATCAATGCCCGCTAGGGCACACCCGTATTGACTTACACACTAGCCCGCAGCGCCGCTGCCTTGTCCGTGTGCTCCCACGTGAACTCGGGTTCGTCGCGACCAAAGTGGCCGTAGGCTGCTGTCTTTTGATAAATCGGGCGTAGCAAATCTAGCATTTGCACGATGCCTTTTGGACGCAGGTCGAAGTGCTCGCCAACCAATTGGCTGAGTTTTTCGTCGCTGATTTTTCCTGTGCCAAAGGTCGTGACCATCACGCTGGTGGGCTTGGCGATACCGATGGCGTAGCTGACTTGGATTTGGCACTTAGTTGCCAATCCTGCAGCCACGATGTTCTTTGCCACATAACGCGCTGCATACGCTGCCGAGCGATCGACCTTGGATGGGTCTTTGCCTGAGAATGCGCCGCCGCCGTGGGGTGCTGCACCGCCGTAGGTGTCCACAATGATCTTGCGACCTGTGAGTCCGCAATCGCCTTGCGGGCCACCGATAACGAAGCGGCCTGTGGGGTTAATCAAATAATTGACGTTGCCGCGCATCAGTTCTTTCGGCATGATGGGTTTGATGATTTCCTCGATCACGGCTTCGCGAATCGCGGCGTGTTCCATTTCAGGCGCGTGCTGGGTGGAGAGCACGATGGTGTCCACGCTATCGACTTTGCCGTTGACGTATTTGAGTGTGACTTGCGACTTCGCATCGGGGCGCAGCCAAGGCAGACGGCCGTCTTTACGCAGTTGCGCTTGGCGCTCCATCAAGCGGTGGGCGTAATAAATTGCGGCTGGCATCAGGTCAGGCGTTTCGTCGCAGGCATAACCAAACATCAAGCCTTGGTCGCCCGCGCCTTGGTCGAGGTCAAGACCAGAGCCTTCGTTCACGCCCTGCGCGATGTCCTGAGATTGCTTGTCGTAGCAAACCATGACGGCGCAGCCTTTGTAGTCAATGCCGTATTCGGTGTTGTCGTAGCCAATGCGTTTGATGGTGTCGCGTGCCACTTGGATGTAGTCCACGTTCGCGCCTGTGGTGATTTCACCTGCCAAAACCACGAGGCCGGTGTTGCACAGCGTTTCGGCTGCCACGCGGCTGTATTTGTCTTGTGCGAAAATTGCGTCAAGGATGGCATCAGAGATTTGATCCGCGACTTTGTCGGGATGGCCTTCTGAAACTGATTCCGAGGTGAAGAAATATTCCTTAGCCATGAGAGAACTCCTGTAAGTTGGCGCGTTGCCAGCTGTAGAGATATTCTTCGGCTTTGGCGAACGCTTTAGCAAGTATTTTTTTAACGTCGCCCTGCAAGTTGTTCAATAACTGAAGCGACCCATCAATTTTAATCTTATTTTGAAGACAGTCTTTCAACTTTTGTCGTATATGCCGCTGATGGTGCTTCACGCTGTGGGCGCGGTGCTGGGTTTGGTTGTTTGGGCATGCTCGGGGGTGTACCGTCGCCGTTTGGCTGAGAACGCCGCGTTGGCGGGCTATGGCTGGCGTACCGCGCTGGCAGCCGCTTTGCAAAGCGGCAAGATGGTGGCGGAGCTTCCACGCCTCTGGTTGGGACGTCCTGTCCACGTGGCTTGGAACGATATGCCTTCGATTCAAGCCGTGTTTGAGCGCAGCAAAACGGAGGAAAAAGGCATCATCATTTTGGCACCGCACATTGGCTGTTGGGAAGTGGTGGGTCAGTCGATTGCTGATGAGAGCTTCAAGCGCAGCAATGGCACAGAACGCATGACTGTGATGTATCGACCCGCTCGCCAAGCGTGGCTGGACGAGATCATCCGTGCTTCGCGTGCGACTCCCAGTATGCAAACCGTGCCCGCCGATTTGAGTGGCGTGCGGCAAACGCTGCGAGTGCTTAAAGGCGGCGGCATTATTGGCTTACTCCCCGACCAAGTGCCGCCTGAAGGAATGGGCACGTGGTCGAACGTGTTTGGCAAACCCGCGTACACCATGACGATGGCGGCCAAGTTGGCGCAAACGACAAAGGCGATTTCTGTGCTTTGCTGGTGTGAACGTCTTAGTTTTGGGCGCGGCTACCGCATGTTTACGCAAGTGCTGGATTTAGATTTGAGCGCTGATTTAGATGGTGTGGTGCAGCAAATTAACGATGGCGTTGAAGTGGCGATTCGCGCCTTGCCAGAACAATATCTGTGGGGCTATGCGCGGTACAAAAATCCCAAAACTTTGCAGGCAGAACCCAAGCAAGCATGATGGGCATTTTTAAGCTACTCAGATTTTTGCCATTGCCCGTGCTGCGCTGTCTTGGCGCGGGCTTGGGCTATGTGCTCTACGCCTTGCTGGCTGAGCGTCGTCATACGGTGCAAACGAATCTTAGACTCTGCTTTCCTGAATGGTCGGCAGACGAGCGAGGTCGCAAAACACGCGAAGTCTTTGTCTATTTCATGCAAAGTTGGTTAGATCGATTTTGGCTTTGGCATAGCCCGCAGGCTACGTTGGATAGGCGCTTGAAAATCATTTGGCTTGAAGGCCAGTCTTTGCAAGGCTTGGCGGGTAGTGTTGTTTTTGCACCCCATTTTGTGGGGCTTGATGCAGGATGGACGGCACTCAACACATTGACGAATCAGCGTTTTGCCACGATTTATTCTAAGCAAAAAAATAAAACACTCGATGCTTGGGTCAGGGCAGGACGCGAGCGTTCAAGTACAGAGCAAAAACCACTTTTGATTGAGCATTTATCTAGTGTGCGTGCGGCTGTGCAGTCGATGCGCAGAGGCGAGCCGCTGTATTTGCTACCCGATATGAATTACGAGCCTGACGACTCGTTCTTTTTGCCGTTCTTTGGTAATACCGCTGCCACGCTGCCTATTCTGCCGCGCTATGCCAAGCTTGGCCGTGCGAAGGTGGTGCCGGTTATCACACGCATGACGAAGTCGGGCTATGAAGCGCTGATTCACCCTGCTTGGGAGAATTATCCGAGTGGTAACACCGATGCAGATTTAGAAGCCGATTCGCTGCGTATGAACCGCGAGCTTGAGTATTGGGTGCGAGCCATGCCTACGCAGTATTACTGGGTGCATAGGCGTTTTAAAGATCAACCTCGGGATGCCGATGGCAATGGGGGTCCTAATCCTTATAGTGACCCCGAGGGATATGCTGCGGCATCGTCACATTAAACCCGATGCTTCACTCTATTCCTCTTCTTTGGCTATTGGTTCGAGCTCATATTGGGGAGCAGCGTTACTTACTTTTGTGCGTTGGCTTGCTGACAATTGCGTCTACAGTTACAGGCCTGATTGGTCCTTGGTTGACCAAAGGAATTATTGATATCTATATTCCGAACCGCGATATGCGCATGTTGACACTAAGCCTGACGCAGGCCGCTGCCGCTACGGTGGTTGCTTATGCACTTTGGGCGTTGCAGCAAATTGTCGCAGCTAAAGCTTGCGAGCGGCTGTTTATGGACGTCAAAACCAATATGCTTGAGCAACTGCTGGCGCATTCACGCAACCGCTTCGATGGTTTGTCTGATGCTGACATCGCGCTTGAGCTCAATACCACAGTCAAGAGTGCGTCTAGCATGTTTCGTGACGATATCATCGCGTGTATTGTTGAGATGCTGGCGATTGTGAGTTTGCTGGTGGCGGCCACCGTGATGCATTGGCAAGCAGGCTTATTTTTGTCGCTGGCGATAATGGCTTATCTTGGCGTATTAGCTGCGATTGATAAGCCGCTGCGTGCCATGGCGGCAAAAATCGGGCGTACGACGACACAGCAAAATACAGCTTTCATGGATACCCTGGCGGCAGCGCGGGATATTAAAGTTTTTAACTTAGCAAGTTCAATGCTTGCGAGATATGCGGTCACGCTTGGACAATTAGCAAAAATTCAATTTAAGCTGGTCAGCTTCGAGGCTGTACTACGTAGCTGTTTTGGGCTACTCAGTGTACTTTTGACCTTGGCCTTAACGGGTTTTTTAGGTGCTTTGATCATTTTTAAAGATCCGGCGATGTCCATTGGATTGCTCTTGACTTTATTAACAGTTAGCGCTTTGATTGTGGCAACGGTGAACAAAATTTTGATGCGGCTGGGGCGTCTAGCTGTCTTAGAGCCTTCGCTGCGGTATTTCATCGACATGATGAAATTGCGCTCGCCCACACTAGCTGCACGCATCGATGGCGAGATACCAGACACATCGAGCATTGAGTTCATCAACGTATCTTATGTCTGGCCGAATGGTGCTGCGCCTCTGAGTGATTTCTCACTGCGCACTGAGCCTGGCGACAAAGTGGCGATTGTGGGGGCGAGTGGCAGCGGTAAAAGCTTAATACTTGATCTACTAATGCGGTTGCGCGAACCTACGCAAGGTCAGATATTGTTCTCAGGTATCGCTATTGCACAGATGCATCAAGCGCTGTACTACAGTGCGTTTGGTTTTGTTGGCCAAAATAGCCACTTCATGCGCGTGAGTCTGCGAGATTTTTTGCAACAAGGCTGGCCAGATCAATCGGATGAGGATCTTTGGCGAATTTTGGATGTGGTGGAGCTCGCTGCAGTGGTGCGTAGTTTGCAAAAGCAATTAGATACGCTGATTGGGTCTGATGGCTGGCAGTTTGCCGCAGGCGATCGACAGCGTTTAGCGCTGGCCAGAGCGCTCATAAGAGATCCAGACGTACTGTTGCTGGATGAGTTCACCAACATGCTGGACGTCGAAACCGAGGCGGCTTTGATCCTCAAAGTGCTCGAAGCCTCCCCTAGGCGCACCGTTATTTGCACAACCCATTCGCTTGCTGTAGCAGATTTTTTTGATAAAAAGGTATTTTTGTAGGCTGGTAAAGTCTTTCTATAATATATCTATATGTTAACAATACCATCTGGCTCCCCACCGCAAACCAAACGATTCGCTGTGCACCCCACAGTCAAGCTCGATTACCCAGTTCGTATTCTTGTTTGGATTATTGTTTTATGCTTAGTTGCTGATAGCTTTTCGCAGAGATCGGTTGGCTATGGTTTGTGGGCTTTGCTATTTGTGATCACTTTATCGTGGCCGCATATTGCGTATCAATTTGCTTGCCGCAGTCCTGATAGCAAGAGTTTCGAGTTACGTGTCTTGATGGCGGATTGTTTTTTGCTCGGTCTTTTTGCTGTACTGATTAATTACGAACCCATGGCAAGTTTGACCATGTTCTTAATATTAAACGTTGCAAACGCTAGCATAGGCGGGTTCCCAGCGATCAAGCGCGGTATATTGTCATATATGGTGAGTTGCGTGCTTTTTGGATTAATGACAGGCTTTGCATTTAATCCAGAGCGAACAACGCTGACATCTATCTTGGTAGCTATCGCTGCTTTTTCTTATACGACGAGTATGGGTTATATGTCGCATAAAGCGACACGCGCTGCTGTCGAAAGAGGCAGGGAATTAAAGTTACGCAATCAAATTATTGAGGAGCAAAGTCAGCAGCTTGAACAGGCTCAAAAAGTAGCTGAAATTGAACGACAAACGGCAGTAAGTGCGCGGGCACTCGCAGAGGAAGCTAATCAAGCTAAGAGTACTTTTCTCGCCAATATGAGTCACGAGCTGCGCACACCACTTAATGCAATTATTGGCTACAGCGAAATGCTCATTGAGGATATGACAGACGACAAAGCTGATAGCATGGCAGTTGCCGATCTTGGGAAAATTAAGTCTGCAGGTAAGCATCTATTAGGCCTTATCAATGATGTTCTCGATCTATCCAAAATTGAAGCAGGTAAGGTTGAACTCAATTACGAGCGTATTGACATACTTCAACTGATTGACTACGTCACCTCGACTACGCAGCCTTTGCTTGCAGCTAATCGCAATCAATTGGTACTTAAGGTTCCTCAAGATATTGGATTTATGGTCTCAGATGTCACAAGGGTGCGGCAGGTTTTATTGAACATCATGTCTAATGCTGCCAAGTTCACACACGATGGAACTATTACCCTAGAGGCATTGCGCCAGGCAGATGCTATGGCCGAGCGATTGGTGATTAACGTGATTGATACAGGCATTGGAATGTCTGCGGAGCAGATCGGCAAGCTTTTCCAGCCCTTTGTGCAAGCAGACTCAGCAACCACACGAAAATACGGTGGGACAGGCTTAGGCCTCGTTATTAGCCGAAAGCTTTGCCGCATGATGGGTGGCGATGTGACTTTACAAAGTGTGCCAAGCAAGGGCAGTTGTTTTACGATCGCGATTCTGACTAGCCCACTAGTCGTTTAAATTTACCCTCTAAAAATATAAAAAATTACAAACTATGCCAAAAATTTTACTGGTCGAAGACAACGAATTAAACCGTGACATGCTGTCTCGGCGACTCATACGACTTGGATATGGATTGACGATTGCGGTTGATGGGCGCGAGGCTTTGGACATGGCCGTGTCGGAAGCGCCTGATTTGATTTTGATGGATCTTAGCTTGCCAGAAATTGATGGTTGGGAGGCGACTCGCAGACTCAAAGCGAACCCAGTTACTCAGCATATCCCGGTGATTGCTTTAACCGCACATGCCATGTCAGGCGATCGTGAAAAGGCGCTTGATGCAGGGTGTGATGATTTTGATACTAAGCCTGTCGAGCTGCCGCGTTTGATTGAAAAAATTGAGGCTTTGCTTGGCTCGGCACTTAAGTCTTAATGCTGAGTCTACAAAAATGAATAAGTCCGTAGATACAACACTAGCCACCTCGCGGCGTTGGTATCGCTGGCGCAGGCAACCGGTGTTAGACCAGCAAATTGCCTTGCTGCGGACAAACTTTCCCATCACACAAATTGGTTCCTTGCTTGGTGCCATAGGTTCGTGGTTTGCTATGTGGGGCACTGTGCCATTAGAGGTGATGACTTGGTGGCTAGCAAGTCATGCCGTGGTGGTAACAGCTGTATTAGCGGTGCTGTACTCGTCCGTCCCTAAAATGCTCAGCGCTTCAAAGAAAAATAGCGGACCTCGCGTGGCGGGTGTTTTGGCGCTGTGTATGGGTGCCATGGGTCTAAGCTGGGGATCTTTTGCGATTGCTGCTGCTGTTTGGGGTAATCCGAATGCTTTGCCCTATGCCGTTGCCATCATTGGCGGCGTGTCGTCAGGCGCGGTTAGCCTGAGTTCATCACTACTCTGGGGCAGTATCGCTTATTTGGCGTGGCCAGTCGGGTTATTGGTGGTTTGTTGCTTTTGGATGGGGGGGCAGTTTTTCATATTTGGCGGCATCTTGCTAATCGTCTATTTCGGGCTGATGATCATGCAAGCCCGCAACGTGGAAGAGGCTATTTGTCGAGGCATTGAACATCAATTATTGAATGCTGATTTAGTCAAGCGCTTGCAGCGCGAAACCAAAGTTGCTAGGGCTGCCAATATTGAGTTGGAGGCTGCAAGGCAGCGCGCGGAATTGGCTCACCAAGAGGCCGAGGTAGCCAATCAAACAAAGAGTGCATTTCTCGCCAACATGAGCCACGAACTTCGCACACCGCTCAATGCGATTATTGGCTATAGCGAAATGCTCATCGAGGAAATGACAGAGGACAAAGCGAATGACATGGCTACAGCCGACCTAGGGAAAATTAAGTCTGCAGGTAAGCACCTGCTTGGTTTGATTAACGATGTGCTTGATTTGTCCAAAATCGAGGCGGGTAAGGTCGAGCTTGATTACGGCGTTATTGATGTTCGCCAGCTAATGGATCAAGTCTGCTCCACAACTCAGCATTTGATGTCAGCCAATAAAAATCAAATGATATTGAATATAGCGGACAACTTCGGATCTATCGAGTCTGACATCACAAGGTTGCGCCAAGTGCTGTTCAATATCATGTCTAACGCTGCCAAGTTCACGCACAATGGCATCATCACTCTTGAAGTACTTCGAACTCGAGATGCTTCGCATGTTGAAAGGTTTGTCGTTAATATTACCGATACAGGCATCGGTATGTCTGCTGATCAGATGGCGAAGCTTTTTCAGCCGTTTGTTCAGGCTGATTCGGCGACAACCCGAAAATACGGTGGCACTGGTCTTGGACTAGTTATTAGCCGCAGACTATGCCAAATGATGGGCGGCGACGTGAGTTTGCAAAGCGAGCTTGGTAGGGGCAGTTGCTTTACGGTGACTGTTTTAACGCACGCGCCCAATCGTGGCCGTATGTCCTTGCAGCGGGCTGCAAGGATGGAAAATTTGAGAGAGTTGATGGATGCTTTGCAAAACATTTGCTCTCAAGCTGAGCTTAATGACGAGCTCGCAGCAGATTTCAGAGTGGCTGTTGAAGAGGCATGCACCAATATTATTCACTATGCCTATGCGGGACAAATGCCTGGTTCCATCGAGCTAGACGTTTCGCGATCGGACGATGGTGGCGTACCCGCTGTGATCTGCATTTTGCGCGACCATGGGCTGCAGTTCAATCCGCTGGAACAACCCTTGCCTGATGTCAGTCTACCTGCTGAAGAGCGTGGTATTGGTGGCCTTGGTATTTTTCTCATCCGCCAGATGTCTGACCGTGCAGTCTGGACCTATGATGCAAAACTGGGGAACTGCCTCACTCTCTTCAAGCATATTAAACCAAGCCAATCCACTACTTTATTACTAACTTAAATTTTATGAACATAGACACACGCCATATTGAATCAGTCACCATTTTTGCAATTGACGGCAGTGTTGACAGCCTCAATGCTGAGCAGCTCAGCCTAGCTTTTAATCACCCCATTCTTGAGGGACGTGTGCAATTGGTTGCTGACTTCTCAAAGGTGTCCTATACCAGTAGTGCTGGCTTGCGTGCTTTGCTTGGTGCGGTCAAAGATAGCCGGCGCTTGGGGGGTGATTTGCGCATTGCAGCGGTTCAGCCGAGCGTGAACCGTGTGCTGTTGCTTTCGGGCTTTACAAGCATTATCAAAATTTATCCTGATTGCGAATCTGCCATTGCCAGTTATGCCGCAGCCGCATAACGGAAAGCCCCACATGAGCACAAATACCAATGCCACCACCGCGGGCGATGTCTCTCTTGTTATTGGTTCAGGTAGCGTTAAATGCGCAGCAGCGATCGGTGTGGTTAAAGCACTCAATGCAGAAGGTATTGGCATAGACCGAGTGGTGGGTTGTAGTGCTGGTGCAGTTATTGGTTCCCTCGTGGCGATGGGATTTAGTGCTGAAAAAGTGCAGCAAATCAGCGTACACATGATGGGTCAAGAGGTGACATCGCAGCGCAATCTCATGGGGCGGCTGCAAGCCCTTGCGCCTCGGCTGTTCGGTTTCAGTTTGGATAAATTTGCATTAACGGATGACAAAACTTTAATGAGTCGCCTTCACCAATACTTTGGCAAGATGAAAATTGAAGACGCGCCAATTCCACTGCACATCACGGCGACCGATTTCTCCAACGGTGATCTCGTGGAAATGAGTAGCGGCAACCTCGTCGAGGCGATTCGCGCCAGCATCGCGCTGCCCTACATTTTCACACCAGTCCGTAGGGAGGGGAAGTTACTCATTGATGGCTACCTCTCAGACCCTCTCCCAGTAAGTGTGGCCATGAAGCATGGCGCTGGCGTTATCGTTGCAGTTGGGTTTGAAAGTGTGTATCAAGAAAAAATAGCCAGCGTTGATCGATACGCATTTCAGTTGAGTTCAATTCTGTCTAACAACCTCCTTAAATCCCGTTTGGCGTTCCACAGCATTGCCCATCATTCTGAAGTACTGACCATCATTCCTGAATTCAAGCAGCGTATTCGGCTATTCGATACCGCCAAAATCCCTTACATCATTGACGAGGGCGAGCGCGCCGCTGTTGAGCAAATGCCTTACTTGCGCCAATTGCTGGGTGAGCAACATGGCTAGCATGCTTGAGTTAGCCGAATCCTCTCGGCCGACAGCATCTAAAAAACGACATAAAGTAGCCTTGGTCATCGGATCGGGTGGACTTAAATGTATGGCTGCCTTTGGCGCTATCAAGGTTTTACAGCGGGAAGGCATTGAGGTCGACATGATCGTCGCATGCAGTGGTGGCGCACTGAGTGGTGTCTGGATGGCTATTGAGGCTGGCGACCCAGATGAGGGCGCGGCGTACTTTTCTCGCATATGGCAAACCGCGTTTTCGAAGAAATCTTACAAATCAATCTTCAAAGCCATTTTCCCTAAATTGTTTGGTTTCAAAGGCCGCTTTGGTATCGTTGATGAGCGAGCGATTAACCGTGCGATGCACGAATTTGTAGGCGAGCGGCGATTCGAAGATTTAAAGATACCGCTGTATTTAGTTGCCACTGACTTCACTACTGGTGAAAAGGTGGTGCTGTCTGAGGGTTCTATTTTTGATGCGATGCGTGCAACGATTTCGATTCCTCTGGTACTTCCGCATTGGGAGGTCGATGGCAAGCTTCTTGTTGATGGTGCGCTTAGTAACCCTTTGCCGATTGATGTGGCTGTGCGAGAGGGCGCAGATGTGATTGTTGCAATTGGTTTCGAAGACACCTTGAGTTCTAAATTTCCAACAGGTATGAGCTTAGTTACGCAGCTCATTTCAGTGATGGTTAATCATCTTTATAGCTCCCAATATGCTTTTTACAGCCTCTCGCACCATGCTGAAGTCGTGCCTATTATTCCCGCATTTAGTCAAGCGGTTAGCCTAGAAGATTTGCATTTAATTCCGCATCTTGTTGAGCAAGGTGCTCAGGCTGCTGAGGGCGAAATCCCTTACTTACGTCGCCTGCTGTCCTCGAATGAAAGCCAGGCTGTATGAAAACCAATGATCAACCCTCGCGAATATTGGTCGTTGATGACCTAGAGGTCAACCGTGATCTGTTAGCACGGCGTGTGCAGCGTCTTGGGCACGTAGCAGGCTTTGCAGATAACGGGCAAACTGCGCTCGAGCAATTGCGCGGCAGTGCGTGGGATCTCGTTCTTTTGGATATCACCATGCCAGTCATGGATGGCTATGAGGCGCTTACCGCGATTAAGGCCGATCCACTGTTGACGCATATTCCTGTTGTCATGGTCTCTGCCATTGATGAAATTGACAGCGTTGTTCGGTGTATTGAGTTGGGTGCAGATGATTACCTCCCTAAGCCTTTCAACCCAGTTATTTTGCGAGCGCGCATTGAATCCTCGCTAGCTAAAAAACATTTGGCAGATCAAAAACAACTCATGCTGCGCGCGTTATCGCGGGAGATGGAAATTGGGCAACAAATTCAGCGTGGTTTTTTACCAGAACGATTGCCTCAGCTCAAGGGGTGGGATTTAGCAGTTAGGTTTAAGCCTGCACGCCATGTGGGCGGTGATTTCTATGATGCCATTCAGTTAAGTGACGGCCGCATAGCTATTGCCGTAGCGGATGTGTGCGATAAGGGTGTTGGCGCCGCCTTATACATGGCACTTTTTAGGAGTTTATTGCGTTCAATGTTGCTACAAGGAGCCTCTGGCGAGGCTGCCACTAGCTTATTGCAGCGTACTGTTGGTTTTACGAATGATTACATTGCAAATGAGCATAGTAGAGATAATATGTTCGCTACTTTATTTATTGGAATAGTAGATGTGATTTCTGGTCAGCTTGATTACATCAATGCTGGGCATGAAGCGCCTTTATTAGGTCGAATGAATAAAAATGAATATAAGATTTTTGAACCGCAGGGGTTGGCTGTTGGGATGATGCCTGACATTCGTCATGAGGTTCGTAGGGAGGTCATTGAGCCAGGTGATACATTGCTGGTGGTTACGGATGGCGTGACGGAAGCAGTGGGGGCAACAGGGCAATTTTCCGATGAGCGCGTGCAAGCGCTCGTTATTGATCATAATGACTCCGCAGAAAATTTATTGTCTAAATTATTCATGCAACTTGAAGATCATACTGTTGGGTATGACCAGCATGACGACATTACGGTTCTTTGTTTGCATAGACAAACGGATAATGGCGCATCCATTTCAATTTAAAAAATCCCCAATCAGCCGCTTAACAAGTGCTGGCTGCTCATGCGTGATCCAGTGCGTAGCATCGTCAATCTTGTGAATATGCAAGTCTGCAATGTAGTCTTGCAGTCCATCCAATAGTTCGGGACGCAGCGCGATATCACCCATTCCCCAAATGATCTGCGTCGGAATTTTGATGGTGAACATCTCTGGCGGCAACACGAGGTTTTTGAGGTTCGCATCGGGCTTCATAGGGGATGCAGCGTAGTAGTTACAGCCGCCGCGCATGCCCATAGACCAAACTTCGCGGTATTGGTCTTTGACGCTGTCCGTCAGCCAATGCGAATTCATGTTTTCAAAAAATGGCCATAGCCGCGCAAAGTCGTTTTCCACCAGCAAGGCAGGCGCATCGGGGCGTGCAAGGAAGTTGATGTACAAGCTTGCGGCATGCTGCTCGGGTGAGTTTTGTAGTTCACGCAAAAACGTGCCGGGATGCGGCGAGTTGATGATGACGAGTTTTTGCATGAGCTGCGGGAGCTGATTCGCGACGTTCCAAGCGACAGCGCCGCCCCAGTCGTGCGCAATCAAACACGCGAGTTGAGATGCTTCGACAGGCTCAGCACGAACGGTGTTCGCGGCTTCAATTTCAATCAGCGCTGCGATGTCTTGTACCAAGTGCTTGGCGCGGTAGCTGGACGCGTCGCTTGGGCTACTCGATCGCTCAAAGCCACGCAGGTTGGGGGCTACGGCGCGAAAGCCTAATGTGGCGAAGTGCTCTAAATACTCATCCCACACAAACGCAGCTTCGGGAAAGCCGTGCAAAAACATCAGCACAGGGCGACCCTGCTCGCCGCAAGTTCGGATGGATAAATCAATGCCGTGCGGCAGCTGTCGTACCTGGGTTTCAATCATGAGAGTCTCCTTATGGCGCATGGTAAGCTAATGCCGTTATCTCAAATCTTATTTCTACGGAGCGCTTTCATGCCAGGTTTACTTCCCAACGTCGATCCCCAAGGTCTGCTCGAATATTCAGTCGTCTATACCGACCGTGCGGTCAATCACATGTCGGTCAAATTCCGCAATGTGGTTTGCGATATTTCGCGCATGCTCAAAACCGTCTACAACGCCCAAAGCTCGGTGCTAGTGCCCGGCAGCGGCACGTTTGGCATGGAGTCCGTGGCACGTCAATTTGGTACGGGCAAAAAAGTGCTGGTGATCCGTAACGGCTGGTTTAGCTACCGCTGGACGCAGATTTTTGACATGGGCAGCATCCCATCCGAATCCATCGTCATGAAGGCGCGGCAGGTTGCCAGCGGTGCGCAAGAAGCTTGGGCGCCAGCGCCGATTGAAGAGGTTGTGGCAACGATTGCCAAAGAGCGTCCTGCTGTGGTGTTTGCTCCGCACGTGGAAACCGCCGCAGGCATGATCTTGCCAAACGACTACATGCGCGCGATTGGCGATGCAGTGCACGCGGTCGGCGGCATCTTCGTTTTGGATTGCATTGCCTCGGGCACGATCTGGGTGGACATGCAAGCCGCTGGCGTGGATGTGCTGATTTCTGCTCCGCAAAAAGGCTGGAGCAGCTCACCATGCTGCGCCATGATTGCGCTTTCAAAGCTGGCACGTGAGCGCATCGATGCGACCACCAGCACCAGCTTTGCGATGGATTTGAAGAAGTGGCTGCAAATCATGGAAGCATTCGAAGGCGGCGGTCACGCGTATCACGCAACCATGCCAACGGACGCGCTCTCGCGTTTGCGCGACACCATGCTAGAGACTGAATCTATGGGCTTTGACAATGCCAAAGCGCTGCAGCAAGAGCAGGGCGACAAAGTGCGCGCACTCTTGGAAGGCCGTGGCTTTAAGAGCGTGGCAGCCAAAGGATTTCAAGCGCCAGGCGTGGTGGTCAGCTACACCGAAGACGCGGGCATCCAAAGCTCCAAGAAATTTATCGACCTCGGCCTACAGACCGCAGCTGGCGTGCCTCTGCAGTGTGATGAAGGCGCAGATTTCAAGACTTTCCGAATTGGATTGTTTGGCCTAGACAAGCTGCACAACGTGGACAGAACTGTGCAGCATTTGGAGCATGCGCTGAATCAGATGTAAATAAATCTGAGCTTTATCAGCCTGAAACGCCACTCTAATTGAGTGGCGTTTTATTTTCAGCTATTAGGGTTTGTCAGTAGCTAAATAATTATAAATGGGAAAATTTCCCATTTATAATTTGACGCATGGATACCACCCAGCCACCTCCTTCCACATCTATCGCTGCCGATGCTGCGCTTGATCAGGCTTTGGTGATGGCGCGTCCGCTGGTGACTTGGTTGCTGCGTTCGGGTGTAGGTTATGGTGCGTTTGCCGCGGCTTTAAAGCCTGTGTTTTTAGCGCAGGCGGAATTGGAGTTATTGGCTGAGTCAGACACAGACGCCAGCCGCGTGACGGATTCTTCGCTTAGCTTGTTATCGGGTTTGCACCGCAAAGATGTTCGCAGCTTGCGGGCGACAAGCGCTGATAGTTTGAAAACCATTGATGCGCTGACTTTGGCGCAGGGCAAACCAAGCGCCGCTAATCAAGTGCTGACGCGCTGGTTGGCAAATGGCTGGCCTTTGTTGCTGGATGCGTCGGGTTCAGGTCAGTCGTTTGACGTGCTTTCGCGTTCGGCGTCTAACGATTTTCACCCACGTGCAGTGCTAGATGAGTTGGTCAGGCTGGGTCTTGTGGCCGAGGAGGGTGGGCAGGTACGTTTGTTACAGCAAGCCTTTACGCCTGACCGCAGCAAGGATGAAGCGCAGCAATTATTTGCGGCTAATGTGGCCGATCATGTTGCGGCGGGGCTGCAGAATCTGCGTCCAACGTCGCAACCAGAGTCGCTAACACCACAAAAATCATTTTTAGAGCAAAGCGTTTTTGCTGATGGATTGAGTGCCGAATCGGTCGCAATGCTGCACCAGCTAAGTAATACGTTGTGGCGCGAAGTGTTGGAGCGCGTGGTGCAAGCAGCGACGCCGCTGTGCGAGCAAGATAAAGAGACATTGCAGCCTGAACGTTTTCGCCTGGGGCTGTTTAGCTATTCGCAAAAAGAGGCGCTGAGCGCCGGCGCGAATAGCGGCGAAGGAGCGCAAAAATGAGGATGAAAATTTTGCTGCTAATCAGCTTGCTGTGCGCGGGTTTGTTGCTCGCATGTGGCGGAGGAGGCTCTGGCAATTTAGCGGGCGGCGTGGGTAGCGGCGGCTCGGGACTCGCTAGCGGCACGGTAACAGGCTTTGGCTCGGTGATCGTGGACGGCGTAACGTATGACGACTCTGCAAGCGTGACGCAAGCGCAAGGCGGCGATGGTGTACTTCAGACCACGCAAGCTCAATTAGGTGAGCAAGTGCAAGTGGTGCACGACGGCACAAACGCAGCGCAAAGGATAGAAATCCGCGCGAGCTTGGCGGGCCCAGTCAGTAGCGTTTACGTCAGCAGTACGGGATTACTGGAGGTGCTGGGTCAGCCTGTTCGACTTGTACAAACGACGGATCAAAGCACGACGGCGACAGTGCTGAGTGGGTACGACCTCAGCAGTACGCCAGCGGTGGCTCCTCTGACCAGTGATG
The DNA here is from genome assembly GCA_947445115.1 of Comamonadaceae bacterium. Lineage (GTDB taxonomy): Bacteria > Pseudomonadota > Gammaproteobacteria > Burkholderiales > Burkholderiaceae_C > JASGCK01. The sequence continues at coordinate 93,145 of CANFCG010000003.1, forward strand.
TTGTTAAAGTGCATGGTCTTTGGGTTAACGAAGGTACAGATGTCTTGCCAAACTATGTGTTGCAAGCCACGCGCCTAGAAAAATTAACAACGCTAGCGGGCACAGCTTATTTGGTTAGCGGCCGCGTGGTGAGCCAAAGCACAACCACGGCAACGCTTAACAAAATTGGCGGTCTCGTTTTGCAATTGCCAAGCGCCACATCCGATAGTGATGGCGTGACGCAGCTAACTAGTCTCGGCACAGGGCAACCGATGGCAGCTTGGGTGAACGCTACATTGTGGAACAGTACTTCTCGGGCATGGCTTCAGTCGCCTCTTCCAACGCTGAGGGCTCGCGACGCAGCGCCGCGTGTGGCAACAGGAAAAACCGCGCAGGTGTCGGGTGTGGTGGACAAAGTGGATAGCGTAGCACGTGTGATCACTGTGCAAGAAATTAAGGTGCTTATTCCTAGTAGCTTCACTTTGCCATTGAAGGGGCAAGTGGTGCAGATGCAACTAGTCACTAATGCCATATCAGCTACGCCGGCATGGATGGCGCAGCAAATACAAACCCGCACGGCAACCACTAGCGATCTAGGCCTGGGTGCGGATGTCAGCTTAAAAGAAAAAATCGCGAACGTGAGCTGGACGCAAAGCCGCCCGTTCTTGCTGACGCTGCGCGGGGTCACTGTGCAGGTTACAAGTAGCACGCAAGTGACGGCTTGCCAGTCCAGCAGTGTGGGCACTTTTGTGGTGATGAAAGTCGCAGCAGCAAGGCCAACACTAGGCGCGGCGTTGTTGGTCGCTCGTTCGGTTGTGTGTACGGCGAATTAGGTGTGGGTTGGTGCGGCGTTTGTTTTTAATTTAAAGGAGTAGATTATGAAAATTTATAGATTAAGCAAAACAGTCATTGGGCTGAGTCTTACTTGTGCACTCCTGATGACGATGCTGCTGCAAGGATGTGGTGGCGGTGGCGTAGCGGGTAGTGCTAGCGGTGTGGGTACGCCTTTGACCAGTGGTACGGTTACGGGCTTTGGCTCGGTCGTGGTCGATGGCGTTGAGATTGAAGATGCGAAGGCTTTGGTTCAGGCTGACCAGTTGGATGGCTCCAGCAGCAACACAACGCTGCAACTCGGGCAGCGCGTTCGCGTCGCCCATGATGGCAAAGGTACGGCGAGCAAAGTCACCGTGGACGCGGCTGTGATTGGCGTCGTGAGCGTACTGCCCACCCTTGCCAGTCCTACTACTTTGACCGTAGCGGCTCAAATCGTGCGCATCAACACGACGGACACCAGTTTGCCGATCACTTATTTTGGTGGTGGCTACAGCCTCTTGTCTGATGTGGCTTTAAGCGATGTCGTTGAAATTCACGGCAGCCCTGTCTATAACAGCACAACCGCCAAATATGAAGTGCAGGCTACGCGCATCCAAAAGCAAACGGGTATTGCTAGTATTCGCGTGATGGGCGTAGTGGCTAGTTTAGATGCGACCGCCAAAACCTTTGCTCTGAATGGCTTGACAGTCAATTACACATCCGCAACGCTGCAACCTAGTACGAGCAGTTTGGCTAATGGGCAAACCGTGGTGGCGTTCGCTAACACCAGCGCGGCGTTGTCGGGTACAACACTAACGGCCTCACGCGTTCGTATCTATACTGGCTCTGAGACGCTCCCCTCCAACTCGGTTGTGCAGGTCTCGGGTGTGGTCAACAGTTACAGCGTATTGGCGGGTACGTTTAGCGTGCAAGGGCAAACCGTCAAGATCGGTAGCGTGACGCCCGTACCTGCTGGCTCCAGCATTGCTAATAATGCTTATGTACGTGTGGAAGGCTCGCTCAACGCAACCACCGGCAATATCGACGCCACGACTGTTCGTGTGCGTGAGAGTAGTACGAACAGCGATCTAGCCAAGATTAGGCTTATCGGTCCTATTGGCAGTTACGACGGCACGAGCGCTACGATGGTGGTGCGCACTGTTCCTGTTGATATCGGTAGCAGTGCGCTCGTCAATACTTGCACCAGTACGCTGGCGGATGGACTCGTTGTCACCGTAGAGGCCGTGCAGCAGGCGGGCACGGACGTGGTGCTGGCTAAGTCCATTAGCTGCGCGTTGCCTGTGGGCATCGTGATTGAGAGCTTTTTGGGTCAGCCTTCCACTATTAACACGGCGACAAAGACATTCACATTGACGGTGACTTCTAGTGCAAACGTCGTCAGTACTAAGTCGGTTCAGTGGACTGACTTGACTGCTTTTCAAGGCGTGAGTGCAGGCACATTGGCAAGCATCACGACAGCAACGCTTATGGTTGAGGGCTACACGTCAAGCGGTGTGTTGGTTGCTCGGGGAATTCGGGTGCTGGGTGCTGCCGATGGTGACCGTTTCTTAGGTGCAAACAAGAACACCAGTCGTACTGATTACCGCAGCGGACATGCACGTTAGCAAATAATCCGTCATTCCCGCGCAGGCGGGAATCCATGGTTTGATGCCATCCCTCGGGGCTTCAACTCTTTTGCAGTTGCAGCCCTGAATGCTCTCTGAGCGCATGAAAGTGAATCTTCGGGTGCCGCTCTTGTGTCAGGCGCAAATCGTAGGGCGAAGTCAGCAAATACGCGAGTGCGCCTGCGCTGTCTTCGGCTAGTTTGTTCACGTTGCGGTCGGTGAACTCGCGTAGCTCCTCCGGCGTATCGGCGCTAATCCAACGTGCGCCCACATAGTTCGAGCCACCAAGACGTGCTTCCACGCCGTATTCACCTTTGAGTCGGTGCTGCGCGACTTCAAACTGCAATTGTCCAATTGCGCCGAGTAACATGCTGCCACCGTGTAGCGGCTTAAAGACTTGAATCGCGCCTTCTTCGCCTAGCTGTTGCAGTCCCTGTGTGAGCTGTTTGCTCTTCATCGGATTGGTCAGTTCCACCGTTTGAAACAGCTCGGGCGCGAAGAACGGTAGACCTGTAAATTGCAATTTGGATTGCGACGTCAGGCCTTCGGTAATTGTGTCACCCAATTGCACGCCACCATGCGTAGTAAAACCAATGATGTCGCCCGCATAAGCTTCTTCCACCGCTTCGCGGCGTTGGCTCATAAAGGTGACGACCGAGGTGGGGCGTAGCTCTTTGGCGGAGCGTTGCACTTTGAGCCGCATACCGCTTGTGTACTTGCCCGAGCACACGCGCACAAAGGCAATGCGGTCGCGGTGCGATGGATCCATATTGGCTTGCACTTTAAACACCACGCCCGAGAAACCTTCTGCGGCGGGGTCAATCGTGGTTTGCGTAGGCTCTTGCCCTTGGGTTGGCAGGTCATTGCTGATGCGAGCATGTGGTTCGGGAGCCAAGTCCACCAAGGCGTCCAGCACTTCTTGCACGCCAAAATTATTGACGCCTGAGCCAAAGAAGACGGGCGTTTGCTTGGCTGCAAAAAAGTCCGCTTGATTGAATTCCGGCGCTGCGCCTTGCATGAGTTCGACGTTGCCTTCCGCGAGTTCGTATTCGTGGCCAAAGCGCTTGTGGAGTGCATCGCGCTCCGATAGCGGCACGACTTCATCCGTCTCGTCATCTCGCTTGGCTTCGCCCGCTTTAAACAGGCGCATCTGCTGTTTACGTAAATCGATGATGCCGCCAAACTGTTTGCCCTGCCCCACAGGCCAAGTCATCGGGACGCAGGGCATACCGAGGGCTTGTTCGACTTCATCGAGCAGTTCTAGCGGGTCGCGTCCTTCGCGGTCCAGCTTATTGATGAAGGTAATGATGGGCGTATTGCGTTGACGACAAACTTCAATCAAGCGCTTAGTTTGTGGTTCGACACCGTTGGCGGCATCAATCACCATGAGGGCAGAGTCAACCGCGGTCAAAACGCGGTAGGTGTCTTCGGAGAAATCTTTGTGACCAGGCGTGTCCAGCAAGTTGATGACGCAATCGCGATACAGCATTTGCATGACTGACGAGGCGACCGAAATGCCCCGCTGCTTTTCAATCTCCATCCAGTCGGAAGTCGCATGGCGCGTGGCTTTGCGGGCTTTTACCGAGCCAGCAATGTGAATCGCGCCCGAGAACAAAAGCAGCTTTTCAGTCAACGTGGTTTTACCCGCGTCGGGGTGAGAAATGATGGCGAAGGTGCGGCGGCGTTTAACTTCGGGAGCGTGAGGGAGAGACATGAGAGACTTGCAAGAGACGAAAAGAACTGATTGTAGGTGTCGCATCGCTATAATTGCCACATCCGAGGAGCGCTGCAGTTTGAGGCACAACCCCCAAATGAGGCTCGGAAACATCACTAGATGCTTTCCTAACTGCGCTCACCCACTGAAAACTGTGTGGTGAGTCTCCCCCTCGAAACTCCTTTGCAATTTCTCAGTGGTTACATCAACCTCGAAAGTCATTTTCTGGAGCTTCTCATGTCAAAAGACAAATCCACCAAACCCGCTAAAACTGCTGCTGCTAAGCCTGTTGCAAACGTCTTCGCCGATTACGCTATTGCTGATCTCTCCCTCGCTGCATGGGGCCGCAAAGAACTGAATATCGCCGAGACAGAAATGCCTGGCCTGATGTCGATTCGCGAAGAATTCGCTAAAGCGCAGCCACTCAAAGGCGCTCGCATTACAGGCTCATTGCACATGACGATTCAAACCGCTGTGCTGGTCGAGACACTGCAAGCATTGGGTGCAGAAGTGCGCTGGGCATCGTGCAATATCTTCTCTACGCAAGACCACGCTGCTGCTGCGCTAGTCGCTGCGGGCACGCCAGTCTTCGCTTACAAGGGCATGGACTTGAATGTGTACTGGGATTACACGCACCGCATTTTTGAATTCACGGGCAAAAAAGGTACAGCGGCTGAAGGCCCGAACATGATTTTGGATGACGGCGGCGACGCGACGCTGCTCATGCATCTTGGCTCATTGGCTGAGAAAGATTTGAAAGTTATCTCGAAGCCAGGTAGCGAAGAAGAGATTTGCTTGTTCAACGCCATCAAAGCCAAGCTCAAACTTGACCCAACGTGGTACAGCCGCCGCCTGAAGAACATCATGGGCGTGACGGAAGAGACCACCACAGGCGTGCTGCGCTTGAATGAAATGTCCGTTAAAGGCACATTGAAGCTGCGTGCGATCAACGTGAACGACTCCGTGACCAAATCTAAGTTCGACAACTTGTATGGCTGCCGCGAGTCTTTGGTTGACGCCATCAAGCGCGCAACAGACGTCATGATTGCTGGCAAAGTCGCTTTGGTGGCGGGCTACGGCGATGTGGGCAAGGGCTCGGCCCAAGCGCTGCGTGCCTTGTCGGCACAAGTGTGGGTGACCGAGATCGACCCGATCAACGCCCTGCAAGCCGCGATGGAAGGCTACAAAGTTGTGACCATGGAATACGCTGCTGACAAGGCTGATATTTTTGTGTCAGCAACAGGCAACAAAAACGTCATCACCTACAAGCACATGGATGCGATGAAAAACAATGCCATCGTCTGCAACATCGGTCACTTCGATAACGAGATTGATGTCGCATCGCTTGAGAAATGCAAGTGGGAAGAAATCAAGCCGCAAGTCGATCACGTGATCTTTCCAAAGAACGGCAAAAAAGCTGCCAAGCGCATCATCTTGTTAGCCAAAGGTCGCCTCGTGAATTTGGGCTGCGGCACGGGTCACCCAAGCTTCGTAATGAGCTCGTCGTTTGCCAATCAAACGATTGCGCAAATTGAACTGTTCACTAAGAGTAAAGAGTACAAAGTCGGCAAGGTTTATGTGCTGCCAAAACACTTGGACGAAAAAGTGGCGCGTTTGCATTTGGAAAAGGTTGGCGCTCAGTTGTCTGTACTCACTAAAGAGCAAGCGGACTACATTGGCGTCAAGCAAAGCGGCCCATACAAAGCCGACACATATCGCTATTAATCACTTGGGGAAATCATTATGAAGCCCCCTATTTCATTCGAGTTCTTCCCGCCCAAAACCCCCGAGGGCGTGGAAAAGCTCGTTGGCGTGCGGCAAAAACTCTACGCGTTAAATCCCGAGTTCTTCTCGGTGACTTATGGCGCGGGCGGTTCTACGCAAGACGGCACATTGCAAACGGTGCAAGCCATTATTGCGGACGGCTTTGCGGCTGCGCCGCATTTCTCGTGTATTGGCGCAACGCGGGAATCGGTGCGGGCACAACTTTCGCAGTTTCGCGCGGCAGGCATCAAGCGCATGGTGGCACTGCGCGGCGATTTGCCTAGCGGCTTTGGCGCGTTTGGTGAATTTCGCTACGCCAGTGAACTCATTGAATTCATCCGCGCTGAAACGCAAGATGAGTTCCATTTAGAAGTGGGCTGCTATCCCGAAGTGCATCCGCAAGCGAAGTCCCCCGAGGACGATTTGCGTGCTTATGCAACCAAGGTAAAGGCTGGCGCAAGCTCCGCGATTACGCAGTATTTTTATAACGCGGATAGCTACTTTCACTTTGTGGAGCAAGCGCAAAAATTAGGTGCGACGATACCTGTGGTTGCAGGCGTGATGCCCATCATTAGCAGCAGTCAGCTCATGCGTTTTAGCGATGCTTGCGGTGCTGAAATCCCGCGCTGGATACGTTTGCGTTTGCAATCGTTTGGCGACGACACCGCGTCCATCAAAGCTTTCGGACTAGATGTAACGACGGCGCTATGTGCGCGACTCATTGATGGCGGTGTGCCGGGGATTCATTTTTATACGATGAATCAGGCGGCGGCTACGACGGAGATTGTGCGGCGCTTGGGCTAAAGAGGTTTTAAAAAATCTGTTGCTGCGCACTGGAAATACCTTCCAGTTCCAGCAGCGCCATCTTGCGATCGAGTCCGCCCGCATAGCCCGTCAGTGCGCCTGTGCTGCCTACGATGCGGTGGCACGGAATGATGATGGAAATTGGATTTTTGCCTACTGCCGCGCCTACCGCGCGTGCGGCGGCTGGCTTTTGGATGGCATGGCAAATCGCGCCGTAGGTATTGGTTTTACCGCAGCTCACTTTATTGATTTCATGCCACACGCTTTGCTGGAATGCTGTGCCACTGGATAGATCGAATGGCAAATCAAACACTTTGAGCTTGCCTGCAAAGTAATCGATTAACTGCTGGGAAGCCTTGTCCAGTATGACTTGCATGAGGTCTGTTTTTTTAGCGATAGGCCACGATTCCATGAGCGCTGTATCTGGCATATGCTTTTGGCCTTGTACAAACCACGCACCGGCAAGCCCGCTTACGCTGGCGGCGAGCAACATGTCGCCTAATGGCGTTGCAATAATTTTTTTGTGAAGATGTGTTTGAAATGTCATGTCTGTTCCTTTGAAGTTTGCTTCGCGTTTGATTTTTCTAATCGTTGCCACGCCCGTAGCACCGCGTAGCTGCGCCACGGCTGCCACTTGGCGGATTGCGCCTGTGCATCTTTGGCAGATTTCGTGATGCTGGCTTGCCGCGTGCCTAGCGCGTTTTGTAGCGCCACGTCGCCAGCGGGGAAGCTGTCGGGGTCGCGTAGTGCGCGCATCGCAACGTAGGCGGCTGTCCACTCGCCAATGCCTTTGATGGTGCACAGAGCCTCCCGCGCGGCTTGCAACTCGAACGTGGTGCGTGGCTTGCTAGATAAGTCGAGTCCATTGACGACCGCTTCGGCCAATCCAAGAATCGCGGTTTGACGGCCGCGAACAATGCCCAGCTCTCCGAGGTCGCTGGCTGCGACGCGGACTAATGTGGCGGCTGATGGAAAGAGTCGGTTGATAGGAATGTTTTGATTGGTCATGGATGGCTCGCCAAATCGCGACACCAAGCGCAAAGCCAAGGTGCGTGCGGCTTGCACGGTGATTTGTTGTCCCAGTACGGCTCGAACAGTCAGCTCAAATCCATCAAAGCAACCAGGAACGCGCTGACCTGCTGTATTTGGAAAATCGGGAAGCAATAGCGAATCAATGGCACTTGGCTGTGCATCTAAATCGAACGCGGCGCGAAGCATGGGAACGACCTGGGCAAGCACGGGCACAAGCGATGCGCTGATGGTGATGGGTAGCGTGTTTTTAGCTTTGGCGGAAAAGTCGGCACAAATCCACCCTGTGTGTGTTTTGCGTCCTGCGCCTAATCGGATGGTGCGCCACAGTCGCTGCTGTGGATCCACATATTCCATGCCTTCAATGGCGCGTGTTGCAAAGAATTTCAGCATATGTGCATGCTCGTAGGGCAGATGCAGCGGGAGTTGCAAGAGCATATCCTTGGCAGGCCAATCGCTATGGGGTTTGTGGGCTTGCTGGGCTTTCAAATATGCCTGTGGTGTCAGTCCCCACTGTGCCGCAAAGATGCGCCGTAGGTGACGATCGGAGATACCCATTTTGGCGGCAATTTGTACAACGCTGAGTTCGCCGCCAGAGCGGTCAATCAACTGCAAGGCTTGCTGGGCAAGGGTTTTGGATGCATCCTCGTTGGTCCAGCGCATGATGCTGCTCGTGGGCGCAAGGCTAGGGCGGCAGCGCAGGCAAGCTCTAAATCCTAGTCCTTCGGCGACAGCGGCGTGGGTAAAAAAACGGCAGTTTTCACGTTTGGGAATACGCACTTTGCAGATGGGGCGGCAATAAATGCCCGTGCTGGTGACGCCAACAAAAAACGCGCCGTCAAAGCGCGCATCGCGTGATTGCATAGCAGCGTAGCAAGTGTCGTCATTCATGCCGCTATGTTACGCACTGCTTGAGTGATGAAGCGTGCTAATCGGACATCATCCTTTTGGGAAGTTATTGCAAGTCGTTTTTGTAATGCCGCGATGCCGTGCGATACAGCCCTGTGCGCACTTCAATCGGGGTGTCGTTATAGGTGTAGGCGATGCGCTCGACCCTGAGCAAAGGCTCGTCCAGCTTGACTTTCAAGAGTTTTGCTTGTTCTGGGGTTGGGTTGACGGCGCGGATTTTTTCGCTTGCCCGCACCATGTTGACGCCAAATTCGGCTTCAAACATGGCGTACATAGGCGCTTTCGACTCGGCGAGTCGTTCTAGGTTTAAGCCTTTAAACGAGTTACCAGCCAACCAGATGTCTTCCAAAATCGTGGGAATAGATTGGCCTTTGCCATCTCTGTAGGCCAGCACGCGCTGGATGTAGACGACGGGATCACCTGTTTTGAGTTGCAGCGCTTTCGCAATATCTTTGGTTGCACGTTCCCGCGAGCACGTAGTAATGGTGCGATCGACCAAGATGTTTTTACCGTTTTCAGCATAAGTGTCCGATCCTGGATTGTTTTCGTCCGCGCCAGTACTGTCTGGCGCTAAACGCAGAAAACGAGTTTGTACTTGCCTAGCGGAATGGGTCGCAACGAAGGTGCCTTTGCCTTGGCGGCGTATGAGTAAATTTTCTGCCGCTAGCTCGTCAATGGCTTTGCGCACCGTGCCTTGGCTGACGTTGTAGCGCACAGCCAAGTCCATTTCAGACGGGATGGCTTCGGCGGGTTTCCACTCGCCTGCTTGCAGACTTCGCAGAATCAAAGCTTTGATTTGGCTATAGAGCGGACTAAAGGATGGAGTGGTTTGCATAGTTCCTGTATTTTCACCTATCTTATGTAAGACATAGGACAGTTTTCTAGGGGTTTATGCGGATAAAATAAAGATTGAAATCTTCTTCACTTCCCCCATTTTTTGGAGTTCCCATGAGTAAAGCCCCTGTTCGTGTTGCCGTTACTGGCGCTGCTGGTCAAATTGGTTATGCATTGCTGTTCCGCATTGCTTCTGGCGAAATGCTGGGCAAAGACCAGCCTGTGATTTTGCAATTGCTAGAAGTGCCTGTTGAAGGCCCACAAAAAGCGCTCAAGGGCGTGATGATGGAATTGCAAGATTGCGCTTTCCCACTCTTGGTTGGCATGGAAGCACACGGCGACCCAATGACCGCTTTCAAAGATGCTGACTACGCACTCTTGGTGGGTTCACGTCCACGAGGCCCTGGCATGGAGCGTGCCGAGCTGCTCGCCGTCAACGGCGCCATCTTCACCGCACAGGGCAAGGCCTTGAACGCCGTGGCTTCGCGCAACGTCAAGGTGCTCGTGGTTGGCAATCCAGCCAACACCAACGCCTACATCGCCATGAAGAGCGCACCTGATCTGCCACGTAAAAATTTCACCGCCATGCTGCGCCTGGATCACAATCGCGCCGCTTCGCAAATTGCAGCTAAAACGGGCAAAGCTGTGGCCGATATCGAAAAATTGGTGGTGTGGGGCAACCATTCACCGACGATGTACGCTGACTACCGTTTCGCCACCATCAACGGTGAATCCGTTGAAAAAATGATCAATGATCAAGCTTGGAATGCGGACACTTTCTTGCCAACCGTTGGCAAGCGCGGCGCAGCCATCATCGAGGCACGCGGCTTGTCTAGCGCGGCTTCTGCGGCCAATGCTGCTATCGACCACATGCGCGATTGGGCGCTGGGCACGAACGGTAAATGGGTCACGATGGGCATTCCATCTGACGGCCAATACGGCATTCCAGCTGACACCATGTTTGGCTTTGCCGTGACCTGCGAAGGCGGCGAATACAAGCTAGTCGAAGGTTTGACTATTGACGCCTTTAGCCAAGAGCGCATCAACAAAACGCTGGCCGAATTGCAAGACGAGCAAAAAGGCGTGGCGCATTTGATCTAAGCCATCAATTAATTAGATCGCAGCATGATTCACCCTCGTCAAATTCTCTTAGGTTCTCAAGCGGGCACTGTCCGTATTCCTGTCTGCGACCACTACAGTGGCGTCGAAGTGCGGATGAAAAAGAGCCTTGCGCTGCAAGCGGAGATGACGGGCGAGTTTGGCGCTTGCGTGTTTGACGTGACGTTGGACTGCGAGGACGGTGCGCCCGTGGGCGGCGAGGTGGAGCATGCGCATTTGGTGTCAGAACTGGCGCTTGGCGCGGCTTCTGGCGCAAGGGTTGCTGTGCGTGTGCATCCGGTTGAGGAAGCTGCGTTTGCGTCTGACGTGGACATTATTGTGCGAAAAGCTGGCAAGCGCCTCTCGCACATCATGCTGCCCAAGATTGAATGTGTTGCGGATATTGACAAAGCCCTGGTCTCCATTGACGCGGCGGGCGGCGGACATATCCCGATCCACGTGCTAGTAGAGTCGTCACATGCCATCCACAAAGTGTTTGAGATTGCTGCGCATCCGCGTTTGCAGTCCATTGGCTTTGGTGTGATGGATTTTGTGTCGAGCCATGGTGGCGCGATTCCTGCGAGTGGTATGTCAGGCATGGGACAGTTCCAGCATCCGCTGGTGATTCGTGCCAAGCTTGAGATTGCTGCGGCTTGTCATGCCTTTGGCAAGACGCCCTCGCACTGCGTGTTTACTGAGTTCAAAGACGTGGAAGCCTTATCCAATGCAGCTTTCAAGGCTGCTACTGAGCTTGGCTACACGCGCATGTGGAGCATTCACCCTGACCAAATTCGTCCGATTTTGAAAGCCTTTGCGCCGACAGAATCAGAGATTGAAACAGCGGCCAACTTGTTAGAAGCAGCTGCCAAAGTCGATTGGGCGCCGATCAGTTTTGCGGGTGCGCTGCATGACCGCGCTAGTTACCGTTATTTTTGGCAAGTCATTGAGCGAGCGCATGCAACAGGACGGGCGATTCCCAGTAACATGAGTGTTTACTTTTTATAAAAGGCTCACCCATGAAAGGCTCGCTAATGATTGGATGTGTGTTTGCTTTATTGGCTTTGACTGCAAGGGCTCAAACAGTGCCATTAGCCTTTAAATACCAGGCCTACACGGGACGTATGGTTTGTGATGACAAGATATTCGTCACAGTGGTTGAAAATAAAATACACCCCCATCATTTCGATGTGCATTTTGGTGCGCAGCACTATCAAACGGTACGCGTGGCGACTGATTCAGGTGCGATTCGATTGGAAGACAGCAAGCATGGCATTGTGTGGCTGCAGATGTCCAATAAGTCGATGCTATTGAACGAAAAACAAGGCCGTCGCTTGGCGCATAACTGCCGCAATGAACTGCAAGTCGCCACGGAGCGAGCCTTAGAAGTCTCCCCTGATACGACCTTATCTAAACCTTAACTATTTTTTATTGAAGAGAGAACCACCATGAGCATGATTGATACCTATAACCAACACGTTGCCGAGCGTGCAGCCATTGGCGTACCCGCATTGCCACTGACTGCCAAACAAACGGCCGAAGTGATTGAGCTCTTAAAAGCACCGATTGCGGGGCAAGAAGCGCAACTGCTAGACCTTATCACCCACCGCGTGCCTGCAGGTGTGGACGATGCCGCGAAAGTGAAAGCGTCTTACTTGGCGGCGATTGCACACGGCACAGAAAAATGCTCGATCATCTCGCGCGCTAAAGCAGTTGAGCTGCTCGGTACGATGGTCGGCGGGTACAACCTCACGCCGCTGATCGACATGCTGGACGACGCGGAAGTGGGCGGTATTGCTGCCGCAGCACTCAAGAAAACGCTGCTCATGTTTGATCAGTTCCATGATGTGCAAGAAAAAGCAGAAAAAGGCAATGCGAATGCGAAAGCCGTGTTGCAAAGTTGGGCCGATGGCGAATGGTTTACCAGCCGCCCAGAAGTGCCGCAAAGCATTCAATTGACCGTTTTTAAAGTAACGGGCGAGACGAATACAGACGATCTCTCGCCAGCACCTGATGCATGGAGCCGTCCTGATATTCCGCTGCATGCGCTCGCGATGCTCAAAAACGCACGCGATGGCATCACACCTGAAGAAGACGGTAAACGCGGGCCCATTCAAATGCTGAACGACATGCGTGCTGCCGCTGATAAAGCCGGTCGCTTCATTGCGTATGTGGGCGATGTGGTCGGCACGGGCTCTAGCCGTAAATCTGCCACCAATAGCGTTCTTTGGTTCACGGGTATGGACATTCCATTTGTGCCGAACAAGCGTTTTGGCGGTGTGTGCCTTGGCACTGCGATCGCCCCCATTTTTTACAACACCATGGAAGACTCGGGCGCTTTGCCGATTGAGCTGGACGTGAGTCAAATGAACATGGGCGACGAGATCGAGCTGCAGCCCTATGCTGGCAAGGCTTTGAAGAACGGCGCTGTGGTGTCCGAGTTCCAAATCAAGTCTGATGTGCTATTTGACGAAGTGCGTGCGGGTGGCCGAATCCCCCTCATCATTGGCCGCAGTTTGACGGCTAAAGCCCGTGCTGCGCTTGGCCTGCCAGCCTCTACGTTGTTCCGCCTGCCTACCGCGCCTGTGGCATCTACCAAGGGTTTCACACTCGCGCAAAAAATGGTCGGACGTGCTTGCGGCTTCCCCGAAGGCCAAGGCGTGCGTCCTGGTACTTACTGCGAGCCTAAGATGACATCGGTGGGCTCGCAAGACACCACAGGCCCTATGACTCGCGACGAACTGAAAGACTTGGCCTGCCTAGGCTTCTCAGCAGATTTGGTGATGCAGTCTTTCTGCCACACAGCCGCGTATCCAAAACCCGTGGACGTGAAGACACACCACGAGCTGCCTGAGTTCATCAGCAATCGCGGCGGTATTGCGCTGCGCCCAGGTGACGGCATCATCCACAGCTGGCTCAACCGCATGTTGTTGCCCGACACCGTGGGCACAGGCGGCGACAGCCACACGCGTTTCCCGATTGGTATCAGCTTCCCTGCTGGCTCTGGCTTAGTCGCCTTTGGTGCAGCCACTGGCGTGATGCCACTTGATATGCCCGAGTCGGTGCTGGTGCGCTTTAAAGGCGAAATGCAGCCTGGCGTGACATTGCGTGACCTCGTGCATGCGATTCCGCTGTATGCCATCAAAGCCGGTTTGCTCACCGTTGCCAAGCAAGGCAAGAAAAACATTTTCTCGGGACGCATCCTAGAGATCGAGGGCTTGCCAAACCTCAAAATTGAACAAGCGTTTGAACTGGCTGATGCCTCGGCTGAGCGTTCTGCCGCAGGTTGCACGGTCGCGTTGAACGATGCGCCTGTGAAAGAGTATTTACAGTCCAACATCACGCTACTCAAGTCCATGATTGCAGGCGGCTATGCCGATGCTCGCACCATTGCGCGCCGCGTGAAAGAAATGGAAAAATGGCTGGCGAATCCACAGCTCCTCAAAGCGGACGCGGACGCAGAGTACAACACGGTTATCGAGATTGACTTAGCTGAAATCACCGAGCCTATTGTCTGCTGCCCGAATGACCCTGATGATGCCAAGACCTTATCTGACGTGGCTGGCAACAAGATTGACGAAGTGTTTATCGGTTCGTGCATGACCAACATCGGTCATTTCCGTGCAGCATCCAAACTGCTGGAAGGCAAGCGCGATATTCCCGTCAAACTCTGGATGGCACCGCCCACCAAGATGGACGCAGCGCAACTCACTGCCGAAGGCCATTACGGCGTGTTTGGCGCAGCTGGTGCGCGTATGGAAATGCCAGGCTGCTCGCTGTGCATGGGCAACCAAGCACAAGTCAAAGAAGGCGCTACTGTCATGTCCACCAGTACGCGTAACTTCCCGAACCGCTTAGGAAAAAACACCTTTGTGTATTTGGCAAGCGCCGAGCTATCGGCGATTGCGTCCAAGATTGGTCGCATCCCAACGAAAGCTGAGTATTTGGCTGACGTAGGCGTGATCAACAAAGACAGCGCCAATGTTTACAAGTACATGAACTTTGACAAAATGGAAGAGTTCCAAGCAGCGGCGGATACGGTGGCTGCGTAAATAAAAAACAGCTCACCCAAATAAAAATCCCCTCGTGAAAAGCGAGGGGATTTTTTTATGAGCGCTTCATTTACGCTAGCCTCACTCGCACAAACTTGCGCTTACCGACCTGCACAACGTAAGTGCCCGCTTCCAGCTTGAGGCCTTTATCTGCAACGACTTCAGAGTCCACACGCACGCCACCACCGTCAATAAGGCGATTGGCTTCTCCGTTGGAGGCCGCGAGCGTCAAGGCTTTCAAGAGGGAGGCTATACCAATCGGTGAGCCGCCATCGAGTGTGTGAGTGGCTTCGTCAATCTGATCGGGGATACCACCTTTTGCGCGGTTGTTGAAGTCGGCTTCGGCGGTATCTGCAGCAGTGTTTGAGTGAAAACGTGCGGTGATTTCTTTGGCGAGCATGACCTTGGCATCGCGTGGATTGCGACCTGATCCCACCTCGGCTTTAAGCGCTGCAATATCAGCCTCAGTCTTGAATGACAGCAAGGTGTACCACTTCCACATCAGCACGTCGGAGATGGACATGACCTTGGCAAACATGGTGTTTGGCTCTTCGGTAATGCCGATGTAGTTGTTTTTGCTTTTGGACATTTTGTCCACGCCGTCTAAGCCTTCCAAGAGCGGCATCGTAAGGATGCACTGTGGCTCTTGGCCGTATTCCACTTGCAAGTGACGCCCCATGAGCAGGTTGAATTTTTGGTCGGTGCCGCCCAGTTCTAAATCTGACTTGAGTGCCACGCTGTCGTAGCCCTGCATGAGTGGGTACAAAAATTCGTGCACGCTAATCGACTGCTCGGCCTTGTAGCGCTTGTCAAAATCGTCGCGCTCCATCATGCGCGCCACGGTGTATTTGGCTGCTAGTTGGATCATGCCGCGTGCACCCAGCGGATCGCACCACTCGCTGTTGTAGCGGACTTCGGTTTTGCTTTTGTCCAGCACCAGTGTCGCTTGGTTGAAGTAGGTGGTGGCGTTTGCTTCGATTTGTTCGCGAGTGAGTGGAGGGCGCGTGCTGTTGCGTCCAGACGGGTCACCAATGGTGCTGGTGAAGTCGCCAATTAAAAAGATGACGGTGTGCCCGAGATCTTGCAGTTGGCGCATTTTGTTGAGCACCACGGTGTGCCCCAAATGCAGGTCGGGGGCGGTGGGGTCGAGTCCCAGCTTGATGCGCAGCGGTACGCCTGAACTTTCGGATTTTTGGAGTTTTTTAATCCACTCGTTTTGCGGTAGGAGTTCGTGGGCACCACGCAGAGAAACAGCAAGTGCAGATTCGATTGAGGGGGACATTTCAGTTGAGGATTTAGCAGTTTCTTGAGAGTTCATACAATTGATTTTATGAGCACAGCGCACGCAGCAAAACATGATTACTACATTGGCCTAATGTCGGGCACGTCGATGGACGGCGTGGACGGTGTGGTGGTGGATTTGGCTGGTGATGCTTGCAAAGTTATCGCACATCACAGCTTGCCGTTTTCAGCCGCTTTGAAGGCTGAAATGCTGGCACTCAATACCGCTGGCAACAACGAGCTGCACCGCGCAAGTCTTGCGGCGAATCAATTGATTTTTTTGTACTCGCAGGTAGTTGCAGGGCTGCTTTACTCGGCGGAACTAGAGAGTAGCGACATCACGGCGATTGGTGCGCATGGGCAGACGGTAAGGCACGCGCCTAGTGGTATTACAAGCGATGGCGGTGGTTACACGATTCAGTTGAACAACCCTGCCTTGCTGGCCGAGCGAACGGGGATTGACGTGGTGGCGGATTTTAGAAGCCGTGATGTGGCGGCGGGCGGGCAAGGTGCGCCGCTGGTGCCTGCGTTTCATAAAGCCGTGTTTGGACAATCTAGCAGTGATGCAGGACAAAACATCGCCGTACTCAATATCGGCGGCATTGCGAATGTGAGTTTGCTGCACGCCGATGGCTCGGTTCAAGGTTTTGACACGGGCCCTGGCAATGTGCTGATGGATGCTTGGACGATGGCGCACACGGGCATGGCCTATGATGCCCATGGTGCTTGGGCTGCCAGCGGATCAGTCTCGCAACCCTTGCTAGATGTGCTCTTGCGAGATGCCTACTTTTCAAAACCTATCCCAAAAAGCACAGGGCGCGACTTGTTCCATTGGGATTGGTTGCAAGCCTGTTTGGCATCTAGTGCTTCGTTTGCATCGTTAGACCCTGCCGATGTGCAGGCGACACTGACAGAGCTGACTGCACAGTCGATAGAGCAAGCGTTAAGCCAATACGGACCAAGCTATGGATATGAATTTAGGGCGCTATACGTGTGCGGCGGTGGGGCGCTAAACGATTATTTGATGCAGCGTTTGCGAGTTGCCATGACGCATATCGAAATCGAAACGACGGATGCGCTTGGTATTCCTGTGATGCAAGTAGAAGCCGCAGCGTTTGCATGGCTTGCCAAGCAATGTGTTAATCGCACGCCTTTAGATTTGCAAAAAATAACGGGAGCGCGTGGCTCCCGTGTACTTGGTGCAGTCTATCCCGCTTAGGTTGAAAAGCTCGATCCACAGCCGCAAGTTGATGTGGCATTTGGATTTTTAATCACAAACTGCGCACCTTGCAGATCTTCTTTGTAGTCAATCTCTGCACCTACTAAATACTGATAGCTCATCGCGTCAATCAAGAGCGACACGCCGTGCTTAGTCATAGTGGTGTCGTCGTCGTTGGTCACTTCGTCAAAGGTGAATCCGTACTGAAAGCCTGAGCAGCCGCCGCCTTGCACAAACACGCGCAGCTTGAGATCAGGATTGCCTTCTTCGGCAATTAGATCTGCCACTTTGGCGGCAGCGCTGTCGGTAAAAACAATCGCCTCTGGCATGGCCTCAGGAATGAGATCGGTTGATTCAATGGTGCTGAGTTCTTGTGATTTGTCGAGAGTGGCGGTCATGATGGTGCTTTCAAATGGTTGTCTCAATGAGATTATGCGCCGCTGGCGGGCAAAGTCAAAACGGGCTTGTCATCACCTTGCATAGCAAGTGGTCTTAGTTGTCCAGAGATGACGGCGCCTTGGTGCATTTCAAGGGCTTTGTAAGTGACGTCACCATTAATTTTGGCTTTTGGCTGTAGCTCTAATAGCTGGTCAGCTTGAACCCGCCCCTGAATTGCGCCGTTAATGATGACGTGATCCGCATGGATATCGCCAACGATGACAGCGGTCTCGCTAATCACCAGTAGGCTAGGGGTATCTTTGGATGCCGTTAAATGGCCTTGAATATGACCATCCACCCGTAGGCCATCGGCAAACGCGATGTTGCCGGTAATGACCGTTCCACCGGCAATCAGGCTTTTGATAGGGGGCTGTTTTTGTTGACCGAACATATAAATGGCGCGTGGTTTTATAGTTTGAGAATTTGCGTGGCTTTTGCCACTTTGCTGGTGCTATTGTCCATGACTTTGACCATGACTGATTTGACTTGAACTTGCGGTGGTAAATCGATCAAGCCATCGAGTCTGCGATATTGTTTCACCTCAAAAGGCATGGCGCCACCCACAAGATTCGTTGTCCAAGGTTTGCCGTTTAAGAGGCCGCCAACCGTGACTTCTAGTTTGCCTTTAAATTCGACTGGATTTTTGCTTGATTGCAATACCAGCACTTGCCACTTGAGTTGATGAGTAGGCAGCACTTCGGCTTGCAAGCCTCGGATGCCAAAGGATTCCGAGGTCGTTGACGGAATAAGACGTTCAAAAAAGCCCAGATCATCTTTCAGGGACTGATTTTCAGTCTCGAGCTGTTTAACAGTTTGCGTCAGTTTCTCCTGCATGGCCTTCTCTGTAGCGATTAAGCTACCCGAGACGTTGGCAATGGATTGCGCTTTGTCCCGCTCGTCGCGCAGCTTGGATGCTTCTACTTTGATAGCGGCCAGTTGCTCTTTTTCGCCTTGATCAATGCCAGCTAGGTCTTTACCAAATTCAAAGGCCCAAAGCGCAATGGCGGCGCAAAATCCGAGCACCACAGCCGCCAAAACCCATTTAATAGGCCAAGGCAGACTAGAGCGAATCGCCATGCTGGGCGCGCTGATCGTGAGGCGGCGTCTGAGAAGTCTAAATCGCATGGGTTTGAATTAAATATTGAGGTGCGTGACTATAAACAAAAAACCGCCACAAACTTGAGATTTGTGACGGTTTTTTGGGTTTTGAAGCGCCGTAAGACGCCGCAAAATTAACGCTTAGAGAACTGCTTACGACGACGTGCGCCGCGCAAACCGACCTTTTTACGCTCAACTTCGCGAGCATCACGCGTCACGAAACCAGCTGCGGACAGCATAGGCTTCAAAGCTGCATCATAGTCGAGCAAAGCACGAGTCACGCCGTGACGGGTAGCACCTGCTTGGCCAGACTCGCCGCCGCCGTGGACGTTGACCATGATGTCAAAAGTCTCAAGGTGGTTAGTCAAAACCAAAGGCTGCTTGACGATCATGATCGATGTTTCGCGACCAAAATACTCTTGCACGTCTTTGTGGTTCACAGTAATTTTGCCTGTGCCTTTTTTGAGGAAAACACGTGCAACGCTGGATTTGCGACGGCCAGTGCCGTTGTTCCAATCACCGATCATTTGCGTGCTCCTGGAATATCAAGGGGTTTTGGCTGTTGGGCGCTATGTGGATGCTCAGCACCACCGTAGACCTTTAGCTTTTTAATCATGGCGTAGCCCAGCGGGCCTTTTGGCAACATACCCTTGACTGCTTTTTCTAAAGCACGGCCAGGGTGCTTGTTTTGCATGTCGCGGAAATTAGTTGCGTAGATACCGCCTGGGAAACCCGAGTGACGGTAGTACATCTTGTTGATGTCCTTGGTGCCTGTGACACGAAGGTGAGCTGCGTTGATAACGACAATAAAGTCGCCTGTATCGACGTGAGGCGTATAAATGGCTTTGTGTTTTCCGCGTAGACGGAGGGCAGCTTCGCTGGCAACCCGTCCGAGCACCAAATTGGTGGCGTCAATC
>CANFCG010000004.1 GCA_947445115.1 Comamonadaceae bacterium
ACCTTTTGAGCGGCCCGAATCACGTTCCATCATGACTTTGGCGCTGCTGACATTGCCGTAGGCGCTGAACTGCTGTTGAAGATCGCCATCGCGAACGGTGTAAGGCAGGTTGCCTACATACAATTTATTACCCATAAACTCAAGTTCCCCTAAGGGACTCCTATAAAACAAAAAAAATAAAAATACCAGCGCTCATTATGCGCCCTATTCCGCTTACAACCGGTTTTCTAGCACGTCTTTCGACTTAAATACGGGTAAATCCTAGGATATTTTTGATTTATTTTGTGATTTCGTTGCGCCAATCCGACAAAGCATGCCGCATCACGTGTAGTTGATGCTCAAAGCGAGGGCAGTTTTTGCACATCCATAAGTGGATTCTAAGTGCAACTTTGTCGCGCCAATTGAGGGGTTTGTCTTCGGCAGACAGCATGAGGTGTGCAGCTTGCTGACAAGTTCGATGAAGCGGAATCGCGGATTTAAATGAGGACATATTATTTATTTCCAAACCAATTGAGATCGAGACATTCACGCAGTTTGAGTCTGGCGCGATGCAGTTGGACATAAAAATTCGTCGACGTCAGCTTTAATTCCTTACAGATTTCCTCGCTGGACAACTCCAGCCACTCGCGCATGAGAAAAAGTCGCCCTAGCTGCGCGGGCAATTTCTCCATGCAGGCTTCCATCACGACAAAAAATTCTTTTTGATTTAAGCCTGCCTCAGGATTACCCCAATCAGTAGGCGGCGTCGCAAAATGCCCGTCAGCCTTAAAAATCAAGCCTTCCAGCATATCGCTGTCGCTGCTATCATCCGATTCAGGTAATGCAACTTCGCGCGCATTTTGCCGAAACTTGTCCAAAATTTTGAATTTCAAAATTCCAATGAGCCAAGTTTTGATTTGTGAGCGGCCTTCAAATGCTTCTGGCTTTTCGAGTGCCACGATGAGCACCTCTGAGACCACGTCTTCTGCCCATGCATCGTTACGCAGTTGTAGCTTGGCGTAGCGCAAAAGATCTGTTCGCAATGGCGCGAGTTGCTCAGCAAATGAAGTGTTGGATGACATGCACGCAAGTGTAGAAGAATATTTTTACGGCACTGTGTAAGATTTTTTTTGCTGGCGCTACTGATACTTAATCGCTGCATTTAGATGAGTTTTTTTAGGCAGCGATTATTTTCTTATCCCGTTACTTTTTATTTTTCAATTCAGGAGTTTTTAATCATGAAACAACGCACTTTTATCGCTACTACGGCTGTCGCTTTGCTCACAGGTCTCTTGGCCACTCAGTCTATGACTGCAAACGCGCAAGCTAAAGAAAAATGCTACGGTATTGCTGCAGCGGGACAAAACGACTGCGCCAACTTGTCGGGCACGCATTCATGCCAAGGTCAATCCAAAGTCAGCATGGGCGCTGACGAGTGGAAGTACGTTGCCAAAGGCGAATGCAAAAACATGAAGGGTATGACCGCCGAAGACAAAATGATGATGAAAAAAGACGACATGATGAAGAAGTAATTGTTCATTTAAGGTTGTTGGAAGATGTTCGGCATAGGTTTTAAGCACGCGCACTATGCCGAGCTTCTAGAAAATCCATTCACCTACTCGGGTTCGTCGGGTGCGGCAGTGGATTTTCTAGAAGTGCATTCTGAAAACTTTTTTGCAAGCGAGGTTGGTGGTGGCGGTGCAGCTCGCGCAACCCTCGCTAGGGCTCGACGGCATTGGCCTATCAGCTTGCACGGCGTCGGACTTGCGCTCGGATCGGCTATCGGACTCGATCCTTGGCATCTCGATCAGTTAGCCGATTTGGTTTTGCGCACTGATCCACTTTTAGTATCAGATCACGCTTGCTTTGCGCGTGGATTTTTATCCAAACAAGCTACCACTGAACGCGAAACTCACGTCATTCACGCATCCGATTTACTCCCCATCCCTTTTTCTAAAGCCTCGCTGGATGTGCTGTGCAGCAATGTGAGTCAAGTACAAGATCGACTCAAACGATCCATCGCTGTTGAGAATCTATCCGCTTACTTTGCATGGCATGCGGCGGACTATTCGGAGACGCAATATTTGAACGAGCTCACCCAGCGCACTGGCTGCAAGCTCTTGGTCGATGTGAACAACATCTACGTGAACGCTTTAAACGCCATCAAAGCAGGCGCAGAGATTGACCCACTATACAACTGCAAAACTTGGCTAGATCAAATTTCAAGCGATGTGGTTGCCGAGATTCATGTGGCGGGTCACAACGCTATGGAGGACATCGTGATTGACGATCACTCCTGCGCGGTGAACGAGCCCGTGTGGAAGCTTTATCGTCATGCGGTCAAGCGATTCGGGAAAATTCAAACACTGGTGGAGTGGGATACTGATGTGCCTGCGCTTAACGTGCTAATTGCGCAAACGCAACTCGCCAAACATCACGCAGCGGAAGTGTTGATATGAGTAATCACACGCAAGCAACGCAGCAACTAATCGAGCAGCAACAAATGCTGCTTGGTGGATTATTCGATTCATGGCCTAGTGTGCAGGCCAATCTTGCATTGGCTTCCCAGCAAGCATGGCCTGGAGGGCAATATCAACGTGGCTTACAGGCGTATCGCTCAAACGCATCCATCCTCGCGCAGCAGGTGCTGGCGGCAGTCTATCCAACAGCGCGGCGGTTGATGGGCGAAGAACAGTTCGATGGTTTAGCGGTGCATTTTTGGCGCACACACCCACCAACCAAGGGCGACCTCGCGCAGTGGGGCGACGAGCTTGAGGATTATTTGCGCAGCATCCCAGAGCTGATGCAGTATGAGGCTTATCTGCCCGATGTGGTGGCTCTGGAGTGGGCACTGCACGCGGGACTGACCGCGCCTAATTCCGAAGGCGATGATCCCGCTCCGCTGGCGCTTATTGAGAGCGATTTCCCAATTGTCGATTTGGCGAGCGGTAAGGAATGGGCGGACATCTCCGACATACAAGGGCAGCATGCCTTGGTCTATCGCCAAGGCTTTAAAACACAATGCATATCAATTCCGAAGGACGTACAAATATGAATCCCATTCAATCCATCTATCAAGCTACATTCCCGCTTTGGAACAAGCTAGTTGTGACTTTAGAGGCTTTAAAAAATCCTGCACAGCTTGCAGCACGACTTTATGTGGGATGGATATTTTTTGCGTCAGGTTTGCTTAAAATTCAAAACTGGGACACGACAATTGAACTCTTTACCAGCGAGTTTCATATTCCGATTTTGACTAGCCTCTCGCCCACGCTTGCGGCGATTATGGGCACGGGTGGCGAGCTTGTGCTCCCTGTGCTACTCGTGTTCGGTCTCTTTGGTCGCTTTGCGGCACTCGGCCTATTTGTCATGAACATCGTCGCCGTGATTTCGCTATCCGAGATCGCACCCGCGGCACTGCAACAGCACCAGTTTTGGGGCTCGCTATTGGCGGGACTTGCGATTTGGGGCGTAGGACAGTGGAGCGCCGATCACTTTCGTTCCAAGCTGACTTAATCGGAAAATACAATGCAAGGTGAATGTCAAACTCACTCACCATTGCTTGCATCGCCTTCGCTTCGTTTTTTTCAAATTTATCTTACGCACAAGATGATGAAAGAGACGATTCTGCCGTTGCCTTCACCGTAGCGGCGGCAACCGAACGCGAAATGGCTACTGGCAATGCGAGAGTTGGTGCCACGCTGGGATTTGAAGTCGCGCTCATTGAGCACTGGTTGGAATTGGAAGTTCAAGTCTCTGCTCTAGGTCGAAATACCAATCGCGAATACACCAACGAATTCATATTGAAAAAGCCATTTCGACTATCGAAAGACTCAGAGCTTGAAGTGGGTCTGGGTGCATTCATTTCTCGTCCTCAAATGGATTTGACGCAAGCGGCAGCCAGCGCATCACGTCGCGGCAACTTGGTGATGGCTGAGTTCAAAAAATGGACGAGTAAAAATCGAGGATGGTTTATTGAGACGAGCCTAGGGCGCACGGCTGGAACGGGCGAAAAAGCGATTGGCGTATCCGCGGGGCTTATTTTTGGATTGTAATTTTTAGCTTGGCCTAAGAAGCAGTGCGCCCCGTAAAATCGGGGGATGCAAGAAACTCAAGCCTCTACCGATCCCCAAGCATTCAACCCTTCGGCCATTGAAGCCGCAGCCCAAGCCAACTGGAATGCTCGCGATGCCTACCGCGTAAACGAAACGTCCAACAAACCACTCGGCAAGTTCTACGCCTGCTCCATGCTGCCTTATCCATCGGGCAAGCTGCACATGGGGCACGTGCGCAACTACACCATTAACGACATGCTCACGCGCCAATTGCGCATGAAGGGCTACAACGTCCTCATGCCGATGGGCTGGGATGCCTTTGGCTTGCCCGCTGAAAACGCCGCTATGAAAAACGGCGTACCGCCTGCCGAGTGGACGCACTCCAACATTGCGTACATGAAAAAGCAAATGCAGGCGATGGGCTTAGCAATTGACTGGTCGCGTGAAGTGGCGACCTGCGACCCGAGTTACTACAAATGGAATCAGTGGTTATTTTTGAAGATGTTGGATGCGGGCATTGCGTACCGCAAAACGCAAACC
The DNA here is from genome assembly GCA_947445115.1 of Comamonadaceae bacterium. Taxonomy (GTDB): domain Bacteria; phylum Pseudomonadota; class Gammaproteobacteria; order Burkholderiales; family Burkholderiaceae_C; genus JASGCK01. The sequence continues at coordinate 4,575 of CANFCG010000004.1, forward strand.
GTGAACTGGGACCCTGTCGATATGACCGTGCTCGCCAACGAGCAAGTGATTGATGGCAAAGGCTGGCGCACGGGCGCGGTGGTCGAAAAGCGCGAGATTCCTGGCTACTACCTCAATATCACCAAATATGCCCCCGAGCTGCTAGAGCACGTCCAGACTGGGCTTGCGGGCTGGCCTGAGCGTGTGAGGCTCATGCAAGAAAACTGGATTGGTAAATCAGAAGGCGTTCGTTTTGCGTTTCCGCACGAGATTAAAGATGCAAGTGGTGAGTTGATTCAAGGCGGCAAGATGTACGTCTTCACTACCCGCGCTGACACCATCATGGGCGTGACCTTCTGCGCGGTTGCGCCTGAGCATCCAATAGCCATGCGGGCTGCGGAGCTAAACCCTTCGATTGCCGCGCGGATAGAGGGCTTCAAAGAAGGCGGCACTACAGAAGCCGAACTTGCGACCAAAGAAAAAGAAGGCGTCGCGACTGGCTTGTTTGTCACGCATCCTTTGACTGGCGAGCAGATTGAAGTGTGGGTGGGTAACTATGTGCTGATGAGCTACGGCGACGGTGCGGTCATGGGCGTACCCGCGCATGATGAGCGCGATTTTTCGTTTGCTTTGAAATACGCATTGCCAATTAAACAAGTCGTTGCAAAGGCAGGTAACTTTAGCGATCAAGATTGGCAAGATTGGTATGCAGACAAAGACGGTACAACCAGCATTAACTCAGGGAAATACGATGGACTCTCTCGCATTGATTGCGTGAGTGCCGTTGCCGCAGACCTTGCCAGCAAAGGCCTAGGCGAGAAGAAGACCACATGGCGCCTCCGCGATTGGGGCATTAGTCGTCAGCGTTATTGGGGCACACCGATTCCCATTATTCATTGCGACGGAGCGGGAGATGCGGCAAGCGCATGCGGCGCAGTGCCTGTGCCTGAAAAAGATTTACCTGTAGTTTTACCAACCGACCTTGTCCCCGATGGCTCAGGCAATCCGCTACACAAGAGCGCGAAGTTTTTAAACGTGGCTTGCCCCACCTGCGGAAAACCCGCCAAGCGCGAAACCGACACGATGGACACGTTTGTCGACTCAAGCTGGTACTACTCGCGCTATTGCGACCCGACCAACATGGATGCGATGGTGGCTGGCGGCGCGGCGTATTGGATGGGCGCAAACGCAGACCCAGCCAAGCGCGGCGGTATGGATCAATACATTGGTGGCATCGAGCACGCGATTTTGCATTTGCTCTACGCGCGCTTTTGGACCAAGGTGATGCGTGACTTGTGGCTCTTGCAAGTCGATGAGCCGTTCACCAAATTGCTCTGCCAAGGCATGGTGCTCAACCATGTGTACAGCCGCAAAAATGCCAAAGGCGGCATTGATTATTTCTGGCCAACCGATGTTGAAAATACGTTCGGCGCGGACGGCAAAGTAACGGGCGCGAAGCTCAAGTCAGACGGCAGCGTAGTGGACTATGGCGGCGTGACGACGATGTCCAAATCCAAGAACAACGGCGTCGATCCGCAAGACATCATCGATCGCTACGGCGCAGATACGGCGCGGCTGTACATGATGTTTACTGCGCCACCCGAAGCAACACTGGAGTGGAACGATGCGGCAGTGGAGGGCTCGTATCGCTTCTTGCGTCGTGTGTGGAACTTTGCGCAAAAGAACAAAGACGTTATTGCGCTTGGCATGACGGTCGATCGAAGCAAGCCTGTTGAGTTTGGTGCTGAATCCAAAACCTTGCGCCGCGAGATGCACACCATCTTGAAGCAAGCGAATTACGACTACGAGCGCATGCAATACAACACGGTGGTGTCGGCCGTGATGAAGATGCTCAACACGTTAGAAGATGCTCCGCAGACCATACTGGATGTGGCTTCTAGCAGTGACAATTTGACACCAAATACGAATGCGGCGGCGCTTGCTGAAGTCGTGTCTATCTTGCTGCGTGTGCTCTATCCCGCGTGCCCACACATTGCTTTCCAGCTTTGGACGGAGCTGGGTTATGCCGCTTGCTGCGGTGATTTGCTAGACGTGGCTTGGGCGGACGTCGATGAGTCAGCTTTGGTGCGTGAAGAGTTAGAGCTGATGTTGCAAATCAACGGCAAGCTGCGTGGTTCGATTAGGGTGTCTGCATCGGCGGACAAAGCTGCAATTGAAGCGGCCGCCTTGGCATCAGATGCCTTCATCAAACAAGCCGCTGGCGCAGCCCCTAAAAAGGTGATCGTGGTGCCCGGGCGTTTGGTTAATATTGTGATCTAGCCTCACGATGAATACACAACGTCGCACACTCCTTATTGCCATACCTGCTGCAAGCCTTGTTGGCTGTGGTTTTCAGCTACGTGGGTCGGCTTCGTTTACTTACGCTTTTCAATCTTTATTTAGCGGCTTTTTGCCAACCTCGACGCTTGGGCAAGAGTTCAAACGGCAAGCGACGGCGCAAGGCCTGCAAGTGCTGGACGCGGCAGCGGACGCGAATAAGGCTCAGGTGGTTTTACGGGTGCACCAAGAGCAGCGTGAGCGCGTCGTGGTGGGTACGGGCGTGGCGGGACAAGTCAATGCTTTGCAGCTGCGTCTGCGGTTTAGGTTCTCGCTGTTTACTGTGCAAGGCAAAACGATTTTGGACGAGGTTGAAATTTTGCAGCAACGCGAACTCAGTTATTCGGAATCAACTGCTCTGGCAAAAGAATACGAAGAACAACTGCTGTACAACGATATGCAGATCGATATCGTGCAGCAATTGATACGTCGTTTGGCGGCAGTAAAAGTTCTCTAAGCCTTATGCAGATTGGCCTCTCTTCTCTTGCAGCGCATTTAAAAAATAGTCAATCGGGACCAAGGTCGCTCTACACCTTGCATGGTGATGAGGCGTTGTTGCAATTAGAGGGCGCGGACAGTATCCGTGCAGCGGCGCGCGCGGCAGGCTATACCGAGCGTTCTAGCTTTACTGTGCAAGGCGCTCATTTTGATTGGGCTGAGGTCCTCAACGCAGGGCAGTCGATGGGGCTGTTTGGCGACAAGCAAATTATCGAAATTCGTATTCCTACGGGCAAGCCTGGCAAAGAAGGCAGCGTGGCCTTGCAGCGCATTGCCGAACTCTCGCGAGATAACGATGCGGTGCTAACGCTCGTTTCACTACCGCGCTTAGACAAAGCCACGCAAAGTAGCGCGTGGTTTGCGGCGCTCGATAGCTTTGGCGTGACGATCAAGATTGATCCTGTGGAGCGCGGCGCGCTTCCGCAGTGGATTGCACAAAAATTGAACCTGCAAAACCAGCGCATGCAAGCAGGAGCAGAAGGTCAGCACGCGCTGCAATTTTTTGCGGATCGCGTGGAGGGCAATTTGCTGGCGGCGCATCAAGAGGTGCAAAAGCTGGCGTTGCTGTACCCAGAAGGCGAGCTGAGCCTTACACAAATTGAATCTGCTGTGATGAATGTGGCCCGTTACGACGTGTTCAAACTGAGCGATGCCGTGTTAGCAGGCAAGGCCGATCGTACACAGCGCATGCTGGACGGCTTGCAAGCCGAAGGGGAAGCTGCCGTGCTGGTTCATTGGGCGCTAGCAGAAGATATTCGTGCCATGAAGCGTGTCGTGGATAGCATGTCGGCTGGCAGGCCTTTAGCCATGGCGCTTCGCGAGAATCGCGTGTGGGGCGCGAAAGAAAAGCAGTTCGAGCGTATCATGCCCAACGTTCAAAGCAGCACCATCAATAAGTTGCTCCAAGCCGCACATCAGGTCGATGGCGTTGTGAAAGGACTCAAACACGCAGATTGGCCAAGCGAGCCTTGGCAGGCGCTGCATCGGCTAGCTCAAATGGTGGTGCGCGTCGCTTCCTGAATCGCCACTTTGGCAAGCCGTGTGATCTCATCCCACTTGCCAGCCAACACCAAGTCTAGCGGTGTGAGCCACGAGCCTCCAACCATTGCCACATTGGGCTGATCTAAAAATTCGCGCATATTGACAAGTGACACGCCGCCTGTGGGGCAAAACTGCATATCGCCCAGCGGTCCTGCCATCGCTTTGAGCATGGCTAGTCCTCCTGCTTGTGCGGCAGGAAAAAGTTTGACGAGCGAAAAGCCGTAATCTCGTGCTTGTATCACTTCGCCAGGCGTCATCACACCAGGCATAAAGGGCATACGGCAATCGATGGCAGCTTGCACCAGTGCATCCGTCATACCTGGGGAAAGCGCAAAGCGCGCACCTGCGGCTTGCACGCTTGCCATCTCTGATGCGCGGGTGACCGTGCCTGCGCCTACGATCATTTCGGGCACGTGCTTAGCAACTTGTTCAATGGCGGGCAAGCCAGCAGCGTGGCGTAGCGTGATTTCCATTACGTCGATGCCGCCTGCTAGTAGTGCTCTCGCCATGGGTACGGCCTGCGCAGGGTCGGTAATGACGATGACGGGAACAACGCGCGATTTGAAGGCGGGGCGTTGAAACGTGGGGTGGAGAGTAGAGTTCATTATTGAAAAAGTGGCGATGCGCCTTCTTCGGCTGCGCTTGCATTTTGACGGAAGAGCGCAAACAAATCGCGCCCCGTACCATGCTGGTTGTGGCTTAGGTCAGGGGTGGGGGCTGTGCGTTGTGCGAGCTCTTCATCGTTGATGTCAACATGAAGACGATTGGTATTTGCATTTAACTCGATGATGTCGCCATCCCTGATTTTGCCAATCATGCCACCACTTAAAGCCTCGGGGCTGACGTGAATCGCGGCGGGCACTTTGCCCGATGCGCCCGACATGCGGCCGTCGGTGACGAGCGCCACTTTGAATCCCTTATCTTGCAACACCGCCAGCACGGGCGTGAGCTTGTGCAGCTCGGGCATGCCGTTCGCCTTGGGGCCTTGAAAGCGCACCACCGCCACAAAGTCGCGCTCTAGCTTGCCGTCTTTAAACAGCTGAAGCAATTCTTTTTGATCGTTCACCACGACGGCTGGGGCGCGTACCGTGCGATGCTTCTCTGCCACTGCCGAAGTCTTAACCACAGCACGGCCGATATTGCCTTGCAGTAGTTTGAGGCCACCGTCTAAACTGAAGGGACGGCTCATGGGACGCAGCACCTCTTCGTCGCCAGAGGTGGCTGGCGAGGCATGCCACGCAAGGCTTCCCGCTCCAGAGGCGTGATTTGGATTGAACCACGGCTCGGTGGCATAGCGATGCAAACCTCGTCCATCCGCGTCATCCATTACCGTTTGCACATCCGCGTGTAGCAATCCAGCGCCCAGCAATTCAGCGATCAAAAAGCCCATACCGCCTGCCGCAGCAAAGTGATTCACGTCTGCGCTGCCGTTGGGATAAATTCGCGCCAAGAGCGGCACCACGGCGGAGAGATCGGAAAAATCATCCCAATTAATCAAGATGCCTGCCGCGCGCGCCATCGCCACCAAGTGCAGTGTGTGGTTAGTTGAGCCGCCCGTTGCCAAGAGACCAACGATGCCGTTGACGATGACTTTGGCGTTGACTTGATAGCCCATGCCTGAGCCTTCGCTCTGGCTCAAAGCCACAGCCTGCTTGGCCGCAGCGGCAGTTAGCGCATGGCGTAGCGGTGTATCGGGGTTGACGAATGAGCTGCCTGGCAGCTGCAAGCCCATGATCTCCATCAGCATTTGATTGGAGTTAGCTGTGCCATAAAACGTACAGGTTCCTGCGCCGTGATAGGCCGCTTGTTCGGCTTCCAGCAGCTCTTCGCGTGTGGCAAGCCCAAGTGCGTATTGCTGGCGGACTCTGGCCTTGTCTTTGTTGGACAGCCCCGTCGTCATGGGCCCCGCGGGCACAAAGACGGTGGGCAAGTGACCAAACTGGAGTGCGCCCATCACAAGACCGGGCACGATCTTGTCGCAAATACCGAGGCACAGCGTGGCATCAAATACGTTGTGCGATAGCGCCACTGCCGTACTGAGTGCAATCACGTCGCGCGAGAACAGTGAGAGCTCCATGCCGTCTTCGCCTTGCGTCACGCCGTCGCACATGGCGGGCACGCCGCCCGCAACTTGCGCGGTGGCATTGACTTTGCGGGCGGCGGCTTTGATTTGCTCGGGATAGTCGGCATACGGCTGGTGCGCCGAGAGCATGTCGTTGTAGCTGGTCACGATGCCGATGTTGGGCTCGCGCTCGCGCTTGATGGCGAGTTTATCGTTGGCGGGCATGGCGGCAAAGGCATGCGCCATATTCGCGCAACCAAGACCTCCGCGATAACGGTCAGGGCGCTTGGCAGAGTCCAGTACCGCAAGATAGGCGGCGCGGCTGTCCTTGCTACGCGCCTCTATGCGCTGGGTGACCGCGGCTAGCGCAGGATTCAGTGCGGGGAATGACGGGTTGGGAGTGCTCATGAGTTAGGCCTCTTCGTGCCACGTCAGATTTTCGCGCGCCATCAATGCAGACGAAGCCGATGGACCCCAGCTACCTGCTGAATATTCACGCGGCTTGTCACCTAGCACTTGCCAGCCCTTCAAAATGGGCTCGACCCAGATCCATGCAGCTTCTAACTCGTCGCGGCGCATGAAGTGCGTGAGGCGACCTTTGATGACGTCAATCAAGAGGCGCTCATACGCTTCAGCGCGGCGTTTGTCGGATGCCGTGTGCAAATCTAAACCCAGCTTGACGGGCGTGAGATTCATGCCCGAGCCAGGCTCTTTCACCATCATCTCTAGCTGAATCGATTCTTCGGGTTGCAATTGAATGATGAGGCGATTGGGTTGTTTCTGTGCGTTGACGCTCGTGCTGGCGGCGGCGTTAAAAATAGAAAACGGCGAGTCGGCAAATTCAATCACGATCTCCGATTGCCGCTTAGCCAGTCGCTTGCCCGTGCGTAAAAAAATGGGCACACCTGCCCAGCGCGCGTTATTGATTTCGGCTTTGAGCGCCACGAAGGTCTCCGTTTTGCTGCCCGCTGGTACATTGGCCTCTTCGCTGTAGCCCTTAACTGCCGTGCCTTCCGAGGCACCTGCCGTATATTGACCGCGCACCGTGTTATGGCGAATGTCGTTCAAATTCATCTTGCGCAGCGAGCGAAGTACTTTGAGCTTTTCGTCGCGCACATCGTCAGGGTCAAACGAAATCGGCTGCTCCATTGCCACAATGCACAGCAGTTGCAAGAGGTGGTTTTGGATCATGTCGCGCATCGCGCCTGCGCCATCGTAAAAGCCTGCGCGTGAACCCACGCCCACGGATTCCGCCACCGTAATTTGTACGCTCTTGATGTAGGGCGCGCGCCACAGGGGCTCAAAAATAGCATTGCCAAAACGCAGCACCATCAGGTTTTGTACGGTCTCTTTGCCAAGGTAGTGGTCGATGCGGTAAATCTGCGATTCGGCAAAATGCTCGGCCACAGCGGTGTTGATTTTTCGTGCTGAGGCGAGGTCGGTGCCCAGTGGTTTTTCTAACACCACGCGTGATTGGCTATCGACCAAACCTGCGGTATCTAGGTTGGCGCAAATTTGTGCGAAGAGGCTTGGCGCAGTCGCGAGGTAGAACACGCGCAGTGCGGGTTCTGGGCATATGTTTGTTAGTTTGATGTAGCTGTCAGCGTCGGTGACGTCGAGACTCACGTAGTGCAGGCGCTCCAAAAAGCGTTGCCAGTCTTCTTGGGTGAAGGCGTGATGCTCAATAAATTCAGGCGAATGCGAATCGACAAAAGCGTGGTACTCAGCCACAGACCACGGCTGGCGGCCTATGCCGATGATGCGCGTGCTAGCGTCAAGTCTGTCATGCAAATGCGCCATGTACAGCGCGGGCAGCAGTTTGCGAAACGACAGATCGCCTGCCCCACCAAAAATAACGATATCTTGTTGCGTCTTGGGTTGCTCAGTATTGCTCATAGCAGGATCATACCGCTCTCATATTTAAATAAATCATATTTATTTTAATTTTCTACTTTAACACGCAAAGCTAAAAGCGCCGCCATGCCAAGGCATACGCCCGCTAGCTGGATCACGTGGCGTGGGTCACTGCCTAAAAAGTGGCTGTAAATGAAAGGTAGCGTCAGCATTTGCACAATCATGGGCAGCACGATAAACATATTGAAGATGCCCATGTAGACACCCGCGCGCTCTGGCGGAATACTCTTGGCTAGCATGATGTAGGGGTTGCCCATGATGCTGGCCCAGGCGAGGCCAATCCCAATCATTGGCACAAACAACCACGTTTTGTCTTGAATGCTGGGTAAGCACCACATGCCTAGCGCAGCCAAACTGAGACACAGGGCGTGCGCCCACTTGGGGCCGATACGACGAACCACGGGGATGAGGGCAAACGCCGCGATAAACGCCACGAAGTTGTAAAAACCGCCTAGTTGACCATTGAGTAAATCGGCTTGACGAAGGCTGCTGGTGGCATCTGGGCTCGCAAACATCGAGCGTGCAAGGGCGGGCACGATGTAGATCCAGTAACACATCATGCCGTACCACTGAAACAGTTTCATCCACCAGAGTTGCCGCATGGTTTGTGGCATCTCGCGCACGGCAGCGGTAATTTCGGCAAACGTGGCTTTGACTCCCTTGGGTTTGGCTCGCATGGTGGCCAGTTCTGCGGCAGTGAGAGGCAGCTCAGGTGTGCTTTTGACGGACCAGAGCACCGTCGCAGTAGACAGCACGGCGCCAATCAAAAAGGCGATGACCGTGAGCTGCGGAATGTTGCTGGCGTTGACGGCTGTGCTGTTTAAGCCTAGCCATAAAAAAATAGATGGCGTGAGATAGGCCAAGGTTTGCGCCAATCCGGTAAACGCGCTTTGCGATAAAAAGCCCAGTGTCTTTTGCGACTCGTCCAAACGGTCGGAAATGTAAGCGCGGTACGGCTCCATCGTCACATTGTTGGCAGCATCCAGCACCCACAGCAAACTGGCGGCGAACCACAGCGTGGGGCTAAAGGGCATAAGGAGGAGGCAAAGGCTGCACAGCACAGCACCGACTAAAAAATACGGCGTGCGCCTTCCAAAACGGCTCTCAGTGCGGTCACTCATGGCTCCGATGATGGGTTGCACAAGCAAACCCGTCATCGGGCCCGCCAACCACAAATACGGCAAGTTGCCAGCGTCCGCGCCAAGGTATTGGTAGATTGGGCTCATATTGGCTTGCTGCAAACCAAAGCTGTATTGGATACCAAAGAACCCAAGGTTCATTTGCAGAATTTGCCAAAACGTCAAGATCGGTTTTGTCATTGCGGACTCCTTTTAGATGAAACCCTGAAATGACTGCAAACCTTGAGGCGTGGTGTAGACCAAGCCCGCTCGGCAGGCGGCAAAATCGACCTCAAGAAGCGCGTGCTCGTCGCCCAGCAGCCATTGCATGACTAGCGATGTCTCGCTGCTGGCCTGCACGCTAAATTGCCCTGCAAAAGCAGGATGCGAATTACGCAGTTTGATTAAGCGCAGTAACGCTTGCACGACGGGTTTTTGCAGATCACGCGCCAGCTCGTCCGCAGTGAAGTAATGCCGATTGATGTCACGGCCAACCTTGGTTTTTGCTAGCAAGTCTATATCGTTTTCACCCGCTAGTAAGCCCACATAGTAAACCTGCGGTACGCCGGGCGCAAAAAACTGTACAGCACGAGCGATGAGGTACTTTTGCGCGTCGCGTCCTAGCGCATCAAAGTAGGTGCAATTGACTTGATACAAATCTAAATTGGACGCCGCCGCGCCCGTTGCCAAACGGCTTTGGCCCTGGCTCTCCAAATGGATGCGTTCCACCAGCGCGTCTAACTCAGCATCACTCACCAGACCTGGGCGTTTCGATTTTTTATCCGCACCAATGTCGATGATGCCAATGCCGTCGTGGGTATCCAGTACGGTGACCGCATTGGTCGGGCGAATAGCTAGCCATGCTTTTAAGGCAGTAGCATTGCCAGTAAACAGTGCGTGCAATAGTAGGGGCGGCAAAGCAAAGTCGTACACCCAATCCACACGGCGGGCAATGTCAATTTGCGTTTGGTAATGCGAATGCACTTCAACCAGTACTTCAATGTTGCGCGCTCTGGCTTGAGCCGAGAGATCGTCAATAAACGCAAACGTCTCGGGCAACATAAAGCAGCTCGTGCCCGCCTTCTTAACCGCATAGCCGACGGCATCAAGGCGTACCAAGTGAACGCCGTTTTGTGCGAGCCGGTCCAAAATACCTAGTAAATATGCACGGCCTTGTGGGTGCGCGACATCGATGTCAATTTGCGAAGAGGTAAACGTCGTCCACAACGCATGTTGCTCACCACATGCCAGCGCCACCTCGGTAAAAGCCGAGGTCGGGCGAGGGCGATAAATCAGCGCCTTGTCCGCATCCGATAAGCCGTTTGGAAAAACGGTGTTGCGCGTTAAAAACAAACCCGCATAGCGAGACTGTTGGCCATGTTTGGAAAAATCTAAAAATTCGGGGGAGACATTCGAGACGTGATTCACAATCACATCCGCCATCACATCGAGCTTGGCTGATAAAGCCGCCACATCAGACCATGTACCCAATGTTTGATCGACTTGCATATGGTTGGCAGGGTCAAAACCTGCATCAATACCGTGGATGGACTCATAAAAAGGCAGGATATGCACAGCACCAAAAATGCTAGAGAGAGCACCACCCTCGCCAGCTAACACATGGTTCAACGTCTGAAAACTAACGCCACCCAAGCGCTCAGCATAGACGATGAGTTGAACCTTATTTTTCATAAAAACCACTCACACAACATTAAAAATTCGCAACAAAGATAAAGATACGCCCAGTCACCTTGTGAGTCACTGGGCGTGTTCCTAAGCTAACTTTAATTCAATGGATGAATTAAAAGTTGACCTTGACCGAGGCACGGATCGTACGGCCTGGGTAGGCGCGCGTCGAGTTATTCCACGCACCAATGCCGCCTTCGGTATTAGCTAGCGTATTGAATAAATTATTAACAGCCAAGCTGGCGGTTGTTTCTTTGTTAACTTGATAACTGGTGAAGGCATTGAACATGGTGTAACCCGCAAGCGTGATGGTGTTGGCGTCGTCACCGTACGATTTGGTTGTTCCGATGATGGATCCGCCCAATGTGACGTCACCCATGCTGTAGCTTGGCATGATTGAATAAACAAACTTGGCTTGTCGCTGTGGCATGGTGCTCGTGGCATCAATTTTGGCGTTGGTGTAAGTCAAAGCCGAGTTGATACGGAAGCCGCCCGAGCGGTAGCCGAGTTCAGTCTCCAAACCGCTGGCGCTATAAGAGTTAGTTACAAAACCAAGTGCTGGATTCGTGACGTCAAAATTACTTTCAGTTGTTTTGGCGATAAACACGGTGCCTGCCGCATTGACTGGACCCGACTTCATGCGAACACCGAGGTCATACTGCCGTACTTGGTTAAAGCTTGGCGATGGATTATTGGCGATTGTGCCAAGACGATCCGTCGGCATGAAGTTATAGCCTTGGCTTAAGGAGCCATAAACACTTAGCTCTTTTGACAATGCATAGTTGCCCCCAAACGAATAAGCATTTTTGTTGAGGCTGTAGCTAATGGCGCCTGGCGTTGCCCAAGTCCCTGCTCCCACACCGGTAGCAGCTGAGAGGCCGCCGGTTGTACCGGTCACGCGCTGATTCATGCTCCGAATGCCACCATCTAGTGTCAGTGCACCGCTCTCGTAATGCAGGCTTGCATACGGGTCGATTTCATAGAATTTGGCATCTGTTCTTAAAGCGCCCCATGTTCCACCTCCAATCGTGTTGGGTGTAGCGAACAATGTACCCACGGCGCTAGAGCCAATGCCACGGATGGCATATTGATTGAAATACTGACTATATTTTTGGTTTTGCTGACCATAAAAGACACCAAATGTAGGTGTTATTTTTGCGCCATTGGCTAAGCCCATGGCTTTGCTAAATTTCAGATCATCAAAGATGTTGCCCATGTTGTCCAGCGTCGCGTCCATGATCGAGAACGGAATGGTGCCTGCGGCTGTTGTAGCGCCCGCTCCTACATTGGTGTTACCCAATGGGAAGGCAGCCAAAAATGACCCGCTGTTCATGCTGTAGCGGAAGTTGTTGTTGACATTCCAGCCGCTAGCCAAGTTGAACTTGGCATTGACACCAAATGAGTCGCTCTTGGCAGTCAAGCCATTCCTCAAATCATGACTAACGGTATTGCCGCTAGAGTCAAGCACCACATTGCGAGGGGTTTGATTGTTGATAAAGAAATTGGTTCGAGCATCGCCCACGCCGTTCGGTGAAGGCATCAGCATCGGCACAGTGTCGTCCAAATGTTTAAAGTTAAATTGAATGGAGCCGCCGCGGTCTAGCTCGTGCAAGTAGTTGGCGCGAACTTGGCCGCCTTTTTCGGAGTTAAAGCCCGTGTTAATCGCACCGCCTGCGCCCGAACGGTAAAAACCGCCGATATTGATAAAGCTGCCATTGCCCAGCGCCGTACCATAGTTGAAGTCGGTGCGAGTCAAGCGCGAGCCAATCCCAACCGTCACGCCCACAGCGTTCACAGCCTCTTTGCCTGTTTTGGTGATGTAGTTCACCACGCCACCTGGCGCATTTGAGCTTTGTGTGGAGGATTGACCACCTCGGACAAACTCGACTCGGTCTGTCATGTAGTCGGTACGCATAAATTCATCGGGCGTGGCGAACGAGGCATCCCCCCACATCAAAACAGGCAGTCCATCTTCTTGGTATTGCATGTAGCGCGACCCACCGGCAGACACGGGCAAACCACGAACGGCGACGTTGGCGTTGCCGCTACCACCGGATGCCTCAACACGAACGCCTGGTAAAGAGCGCAAAATATCTGCGGTATTGGTTGCACCAGTCGCTTCAATTTGCTCTGCACCAATGGAGCTGACCGAATCGGTAGATTTCATTTTGGAGCGGCCTGTAGGCGACGCCGTGACAATGACTTCATCTAAGCCAGATGCACTGTTGGTCGCAGCAGTTTGCGCCAATACGCTGGCTGGCAGCATGCTGAGCGCGACCGCAGCACCGATGGCGCTACAAGTAAAGAAACGTAACTTCTTCATTTAAAAATCCCCTTTATAAAAATGAGCTAAACAGAGTGAATGATTCAAATAACCTTATCCGCGATCTCACGAACCTATCGGATGCGAATAGGTAAATTATGTCATTTATGCAAACGATTGCAATCAGGGTTTTAAATTATTTTATAGGTGTTTACACTAGGTAAATAAATTAATTTCTTTTAATACAATGCAAACGTTTGCAATTTCTGTAATATTGTTTTGATAGATAAAAATAATCAATAATGAGTCATAAACTTCAACCAATGGCGGTGCTTTTAAATGAATGATTTTGCTTCGCGTCAACGATCATCTAGGCGGTGGATGGGTGTCGCTGCGGTGATTGTTTTTCACTTGGCTTTAGTGCTGGCCATTCAATCGGGGTTGGCACGAAAATTTGTCAAAGTGGTGCAAGGCCCTGTTGAGGCGCGTTTGCTGGAGGAGACCAAGCCGGATATTCCGCCCCCACCACCCCCACCACCAAAGAACTTGCCGCCACCTCCTGCCTATGTGCCGCCTGTGGATGCGCCAGTGACGAATGCGCCTGTTGCAGCCAATGCGATTGCGGCTGTCGTGCGTGAAGCGCCGCTTGCGCCTGCGCCGCCGCCCGTCGCCATGCCCGCGTCGCCTGCCAATGTCCGCGTGGCACCGACAGTGAATGCCGCTACAAATTGTCAAAAAGTAGATTACCCCTCGGCCTCACGCCGTGAGGAGGAGGAGGGGACTGTACATCTCAAGATCTTAATAGGCGTCGATGGCCGGGTCACCGATACACAGTTGGAAAAGTCGTCTGGTTTTAAGCGGCTGGATGAGGCGACGCGTCTTGCAGCGATGACGAAGTGCCAATTTCGGCCCGGTACGCTGGACGGCAAGCCTGAGGCGGCTTGGGGTACGCTGCGCTATACGTGGCGATTGGAATAAGTCAGTTTTTAGAATTTTTTCATTTTTATATTGGGAGTTTTTATGAAGTTCAATCAAATTAAACGTGCGGCCTTGATTGGCGCGGCAGTTCTAGCTACTTTGGGTGCGTGCACCTTTGCTTTTGCCAATGGCGACGTGCCCGCAGGCGACAACCCATATGGCCTCTCAGCCCTTTGGAATCAAGGCGACATGGTGGCCAAGGCGACGTTGTTTATACTGGTGGTCATGAGCATGGGCAGTTGGTATGTGATCGTGACCAAGTTTTTAGAACAAGCCAAAATGATGAAGCAAGCCAAGGCGGCTGAGAGTAGTTTTTGGACGGCTGGCAGTGTGCGCCAAGGCGCCGATGGACTGACCGAAGACAGCCCATTTCGCTACATTGCTGAAAAGGGTTTGGAAGGCGCCGATAAGCATGTGGGGATGCTGGCGTCGATTGACTTTAATACATGGGTCACCATGAGCTTGCAGCGCGCTACTGCCGAAGTGCAAAGCCGCTTGCAAGATGGTTTAGCGGTACTGGCAACGGTGGGTTCGACAGCGCCATTTGTGGGATTGTTTGGCACGGTGTGGGGTATCTACAACGCACTAGTCAAAATTGGTATGTCGGGCCAAGCCAGTATTGATAAGGTCGCAGGACCCGTGGGTGAGTCGCTCATCATGACGGCCATTGGTTTGGCGGTTGCCGTGCCTGCGGTATTAGGCTACAACTGGCTGGTGCGCCGTAACAAGGCGGCGCTAGAGCGCGTACATGGTTTTGGTAACGATCTCCATGCGGTGCTGTTGGCATCGAATAAAAAGTAATTTTTAAAGGACACCGTCATGGGAATGAATGTAGGCTCGGATTCGGGCGATGATGATGCCGTTTTGAGTGAAATTAACACCACGCCCTTGGTGGACGTGATGCTGGTATTGCTCATCATCTTTTTAATCACGATTCCTGTGGTAACCACGTCGATCAAGGTGAACTTGCCTAAAGAAAACAATGTGATCCGCGAGACCAAGCCCGAGAACGTGATTATCTCTGTCAATGCAGCAGGCGGCATTTATTTGTACGACACGCCGGTTAAAGACTCGAATGCTTTGATTGGGCGCATGAAAGTGTTTGCTGTCAAAACGCCCCAGCCTGAAGTGCAAATCCGAGGTGATGGGAAAAGCGATTTTGAATCCGTCGGGCGCGTGATGTACGCGGTGCAGCGCGCAGGCATTGTCAAGGTGAGCTTTATCACCGAGCCACAAGGCAACTAGGAAAGGACAGATCATGGGAATGTCAATGGGCAGCAATCCAAATGCCGAACCAGAAGTCATGATGGACATCAACACCACGCCGCTGATTGACGTGATGCTGGTGTTACTCATCATGCTCATCATCACGATTCCGATGCAATTGCATGCGGTGAATTTAGATATGCCCGCCGCCGCGCCACCGACTAAAAAAGTTGACCCGGTGGTGATGAAGGTGGATATTGATGCCGCAGGTGTGATTTTTTGGAATGGCGCCGCCGTCGAAAATCGTGCTGCTTTAGATCTGTTATTGACACAGTCCAAGGCCATGGAGCCTCAGCCAGAATTGCATATCAAATCGAACGCAAAAGCTAAATACGAAGTGGTCGCGGGTGTGCTGGCTTCGGCGCAACGTATTGGTTTAACCAAATTAGGCATCGTTGGCTCGGAGCAGTTTGCCAATTGAAGCGCGGTTTCGTTCTTCTCGCATTTTTAACAAATGCCGTACTGGCGCAAATGCCTACAGCGCCTGTTGTCACGGAAGCTGCTTTGGAGCTAGCGCTGGGCAACCCAGCGCTGACACAGACGCAAAAATTACAAGTTTATACGGGGCTCATCGAGCTGCATTTGCAGGCCAAGGCTTACGATAAGTTGGTACAGACAGCAGATCGTTATTTAGAGCTTGACCCGACTCGATCCCTCGTTCGTTTGCAACAAGCGCAGGCTTTGGCACTGTTGGGCAAAGATGTTGAAGCGATTGCTGCTGTGCAAGAAAAAATGCGACGCGATACACTCACGCAAACCAAACCGACTGAGGCGGAGCTACGCATTTTGGCGCGCAGCGAGGCGCGTCTTAAAAATAAAATCGACGTGCAAACAGCGCTTGTTTTGCTGCTGACACACTATCCGCAAAGCCCAAATGCTAAACTTTATTGGCAAGACTTACTCACGCAAAGATTAGACGCCTTGCAAGGGATGGATAAACCCGACAAGCGTGTGATTTATGGCTTTTATCGCTTACTGCAAGCGACGGGCAATTTAACGGAGGCGGAGGATATTGCTGAAGCGGCCGTATTGGCGATCGATGCAGGGCAGCCCCGCCAAGCCTTACAGATCTTAGCGTTGAACGAAAAACCCGATCTCGCACAGTTAAAAATCAAAGACCGCGCTGAAAAATTAGCCAAAGCAGATGTGCAAAGCGGCACCAGTCCAGCGCCATGGGAGGTTGTGCCAGCGCCTGAGCGCTGGCAAGAGTTGTCAAGCCTTTGGCGACTGCTGGCAAAATAGAAGAATGACTGGTACCACTACATCCAAAATCGATACTAAACGAACGCAAATGGCGGACATTGCGAGACTGGCGGGGGTTTCAACCGCCACGGTTTCCCGTGCATTGAATGGGAGCGTTTTGATTAAGCAAGAAACGCGAGAACGTATTCAAGAGCTGGCTAGATCGCTTAATTACGCGATCAATTTCAGCGCCAAAAATCTGCGCTCAGGCGATAACCGAACCATTGGCGTGGTGATTCCGTATGACATCAACACGCGCCAACATATTTCTGATCCGTTTTTTTTGGGCATGCTTGGTAGTTTGGCCGATGCACTCACGGATCAAGGGTACGATTTACTACTCTCTCGGGTGGATGCGCAGCACTTGGACGAGGTCGCCAAGTTGTACGAGACCGGGCGCGTTAAAGGGATTATTTTGATTGGTCAGTGGCGGCATCACGATCAGCTCAACGAGTTGGCCATGCGGCGTATTCCCTTGGTGGTATGGGGGGCGCAATTGCCAGGGCAAATGTATTGCAGTGTGGGCTCAGATAACCGCATGGGTGGGCAAATGGCGACCGAGCACTTGATACAAAAGGGCTGTAAGCGCATTGCCTTTTTTGGCGATGTCAACTTGCCAGAAGTGGCGCAGCGCTATGAAGGGTATGTCTTGGCGCATCATCATGCCAAGTTGCCGCTTGAAGAAGCACTGCGTGTCGCGACTCCTTTCGCTTCCGATTTGGCACAAAAAATGATGATCGAATTTTTAGATCAAACTATCCTTTTTGATGCGGTTTTTGCGGCTAGCGACTTGCTTGCCATCTCAATCATGGGCTTGCTTGCCGCACGTGGGCTGGATGTGCCCCGAGACTATTGCGTCGTGGGTTACGATGATGTGGATGCCGCATCGCACTGCCACCCACCGCTGACGACGATACGGCAATCAGTCGATGTGGCGGGCACGCAAATGGTGGATTGTTTGGAGCAACTGATTGCGGGCGGACGACCCGAGTCGCGCGTGCTAAAAATTGCACTCACCGAGCGACAGTCGACACGGCAAAGGAAATTTCGTTAGTGCTCTGGCCAAGTCATTCCCGCCTTCGCGGGGATGACTTAAAGCCTAGAAAAATTTGGACGTCGTTTTTCCATAAATGCACCGAAGGCCTCTTTGGCTGCAGGTTCACCCAGCATGCGTCCAAAGACGGCGGCTTCCTCATCCATTCGGCTATGCACAGCATCCAACTGTCCCATCTTCATTAGACGTTTAGTTTCCATGACCGAGGACAGCGGTTTAGTCGCTAACTTCTTAGCGATTGTTTGAGCATAGTCGTTTACTTCTAGCGGTGGCAGCACTTTGTTGACCAATCCGACTTCCAGCGCGGCTTCTGCCATAAAGGGCTCGCCTAAGAGTAATGCTTCAGCGGCTCTGTGATACCCAAACATTTTTGGCACTAAGAGGCTAGAGGCCGCTTCTGGGACGATTCCTAAATTAACAAATGGCATCGCAAACGCGGCGTTGTCGCCGGCATAGACTAAATCGCAGTGGAACAGCATCGTGGTGCCAATACCAACAGCAGGCCCGCAAACCGCGGCCACAATAGGCTTTGGGAAGGCCGCAATGCCATGCAAAAATCGAAATACGGGCGCCTCGCCCGTGGTCGGCGGACGATGCAAGAAGTCGGCGATGTCGTTGCCTGCACTAAAAATAGTGACGTGACCTTGAATGACAACCACGCGTACGCTGGCATCGTCTTTAGCTTTGACCAGCGAATCGGCAAGCAAGCCGTACATAGCGCTGGTGATGGAGTTCTTTTTATCCATACGATTCAGCGTTAGCGTCATGATGCCAGACTCAACGTGCTCAAGGATGTCAGTCATAGTGCTCTTTCAAATGATTAATTAACACGCGTCCAAACTTGCGTGCGATAAAACGGACCGATGTAGCCACGGACTTGCAGCTTGGTGCCGCCGTCTTGTGGCATCATGCGCAGTTTGTAGAGCTTGCCATTATTTGGATCAAGAATATTGCCACCTTCCCACAAATCTGTGCCCGTGGTTTGTATGGCGCCGCGAATAATTTCCATCCCTATTTTTGATTTATCCTTACGGTCATCCGTGCATTTGGAGCAGTTCGCTTCGTCCTGCTCTTTTGCTGGCATGAGGCCTTTGACGACAATGCCCGCCAGTTCGCCATTACCTTTATCCACAATGCGTATTTCTGCTGATGGTTTGCCTGTTTCATCATCGATCGTGTGCCAAGTGCCCACAGGCGTCATTTGCGCTTGCGCTGCAAAAGTGACTAGCAAACTACACACGGTTAATATTTTTTTCATGTTGTTGTCCTCAAATCATCGAAGTGGACCCCCGCCTTCGCGAGGATGACGGTGATATTAAGCAAATACAGCGTCCGTATCCATCAAAACCGCAGCACCCGAGCGGGCCGTCGCCATCAGCGATAGTGTCTCTGGCATGAGCTTGGCAAAGTAAAAACGCGCCGTTTGTAGTTTACCTTGATAGAACTTATCGCCTCGCCCCTCAGCAATGGCTTTGAGAGAAATTTGCGCCATTTGCGCAAAGAAATAGCCAAACACCAAATGACCCGCTACGCGCAAATAATCGACCGACGCAGCACCCACTTCATTCGCGTTGGAGAAAGCCTTGAAGCCAAGCTCCGTGGTGAACGCGGTCATTTTTGTGCCAAGATCAGTGAGCGGTGCGATGAACTCTTGCATGTCGTCACTAATCGCTTCGTCATCGTTGACTTCGCTGACCAGTAGCGCAATTTTTTTACCAAATTTTTTCAAACTCTCGCCGTTATTGCCCAATATTTTTCGACCTAATAAATCGAGCGATTGCACGGTGTTGGTGCCCTCGTAAATCATACTGATGCGGTTGTCGCGCACATATTGTTCCATGCCCCATTCCTTGATGAAGCCGTGCCCGCCAAAGACTTGCATACAAGCATTGGTCGCCGTGTGCGCGTTGTCCGTTAAGAAGGCTTTGACAATCGGTGTCAACAAGGCCACCAGTTCAGCACTCTCGGCGCGAACGACTGCGTCAGGATGATGGTGTTCTTTGTCAATCAAGAGCGAACAGAAGAGTGCCAGTGCGCGGCCACCTTCAGCATAGGCCTTGGCGGTCAGCAGCATCTTGCGCACATCAGGGTGAACCATGATGGAGTCGGCAGGCTTGCTTAAATCTTTAGGACCTGTGAGTGAGCGCGATTGCGTGCGGTCTTTGGCATAAGCCAGTGCGTTTTGATAGGCGACTTCAGTGAGTCCAAGGCCTTGCATGCCCACGCCAATACGAGCGGCATTCATCATCACAAACATCGCTGCCAAGCCGCGATTGGGTTGCCCTACCATCCAGCCGCGTGCGCCGTCGATAGAAATCTGGCAAGTCGCGCTGCCGTTGATGCCCATTTTGTGCTCGATACCCGTCACAAAAATAGGATTGCGTGCACCCAAGCTACCGTCTGCGTTGACCAAAAATTTAGGCACTAAAAACAGGCTAATACCTTTACTGCCAAGAGGTGCATCGGGCAGGCGAGCAAGCACCAAATGCACGATGTTGGACGCAAAGTCCGAGTCGCCGCCGCTGATAAAAATCTTCGATCCTGTGATGAGATAACTGCCGTCCGCTTGCGGTTCGGCTTTGCTACGAAGTAGCCCTAAATCGGTACCTGCGTGTGATTCGGTCAGACACATAGTGCCTAGCCACTCGCCGCTGGTGATCTTGGGCAAGTACATCGCTTTTTGCTCTTCTGTGCCGTGCGCCTCGATAGCGGCGTGTGCGCCGTGTGCAAGCCCAGGATACATCGTCCATGCTTGATTGGATGAGTTCAGCATTTCATAAAAACATTGATTCACCACAATCGGCAAGCCTTGGCCACCTAACTCAGGGTCGCTAGACAGGCTAGGCCATCCGCCCTCAACGTATTTGGCGTACGCTTCTTTCCAGCCTGTAGGGGTCTTGATGCTATGCGTCGCAAGGTCTAACGTACAGCCTTCGCGGTCGCCGCTGGCGTTGATGGGAAATAGCTCGGCTGCAGCGAACTTGCCACCCTCTTCCAGTACGGCATTAATAGTGTCCGCGTCCAAATCAGCATGTCTAGGCATGCGTTTGAACTCATCGGTGACCTTGAGTAGCTCATGCAAAATAAATTGCATATCGCGCAGGGGTGGGGTATAGGTGGACATCGTATTTTCCTTTAAATGATGTATTGCTTTAGTAAATTTTCAAAACCAGTGGACGCCCGCTCCATCGAACGTCCAGACTTCATAAATCGAGCCTCGTAGTGCAGAACCAAAATCAAGCCATGCATTTCAAACATGACTTGCTTGGGATCGGTATCTGCTCTCAGGTGCTTTTCTTCAACCGCAAGGGCGATCGCACGTCTGACGGCCGCCAGCCATGTCTTCATGGATTGCTCAAGCGCATCGCGCACAGGGCCTGTGCGGTCATCAAACTCGACGGCACCACTAATAAAAATGCAGCCCGATTGAATTTCTTGCGCAACCTGCGCCATCCAATTTACAAACATGGCGCGAAGGCGTGGTAGGCCGCGTGAGGCGTCGAGAGCGGGGAAGAAAATATCCCGTTCAAAGCGCGAAAAGTACTCGCGAACGACAGAAATTTGCAGCTCTTCGCGTGAACCAAAATGTGCAAAGACCCCCGATTTGCTCATCTGCGTGACTTCGGCAATGGCTCCAATGGACAAACCCTCTAGTCCGATTTGCGATGCTAAGCGCAGAGCCGCATCCGTAATGATGGCTTTGGTTTGAGTACCTTTATCGGGGCGAAACTCTTTTGTGGCGGTTTGAATCGTGCTCATGCGCAGAGTGTAACGTAAAAAAGAACGATCGTTCTTTTATTAATAGCTCCCATAATTTGTCCCCCTTAAACAAGGGGGTTAGAGGGTTATTTTTGGAACATAGTCCGTTTGTATGATGACGACAGTCATTTTTTTGTTTACATTCGCCTTGCGCTAACGAAATCCTTCTAAGCGTGAACTTTAAATTAACTTTAGAAAAGAGAGTCACATGAAATTAGCACTATCACTCCTCATCGCCACGCCTGTTTTGCTCGCTAGCCTCAGCTCCTTTGCGGGTGACAAAGATTTTTATAAGCAACAACAACGTGCCAACGAATCAAATCGTCAAAGCAACAACGCGATTGTGAACAACAACAGCCAACGCAATTACAACAACAAGCGTTAATTTAGGCTATCGCGATGTTTGACAGCAGCGCGGTGACCTCAGCCTGACGCGTACAGCCGGTCTTCTCTAAGACCTGCTGCAGCTGGGTTCGTACCGTATTACGTGCGACACCGCCGCTAGCCGCAATATCGTCCAGCGACGCGCCGCCTGCAAGGCCTCGCGCCACACGGGCTTCGGACACAGTCAAATCAAACAAAGATCTTAAAAGCTCCACGGGCGGCGCTTTGCGTGCGGTTAGTGGGGTCACGACCAACAGCGCATATGAGCGTGCAAAGATGTCGTGTGCCGAGCGGCGAACGGGAATGATGTGCGCCACCATAGCCGCTAGCCCATCCTTGCCGCGTAGCACAAAAGAGTGCACGGCGGCCTCGGGTGATTGCCCAAGCGCTGGCAACGATGCCCACAATAAATCATTAGCTGTTTTATCGGTGAGCGCAATGCGATTTTGGGAGCGCCAGTGCAAGTGCTCCTGCAGACTGCTAGTGAGTTCATTCGCATCAAGTACCGTACCATCTGCATCTAAAAGCAAAGCAGGTAATCCCATCGTCGCAAGCGTACTACTGGCACCTTGCGCACTTCGCAGGCCAAGGCGAGCTGCGATGAGTGCGGCACGTGCCAAGTGTGGACGCAGCTCGTTTAGCACTTCAATCTTTTCCCGTTCAACGGGGCCGCGTGCAAAGTCGCGCTCCACGGTAAACACGATGTTGTCTTGCGTGGGCATCGCCAATCCCGTGCAAGCCGACCAACCAAGGCCGCGTGGCCTAAAAAACTCGCGGTAAATATCGTTGGCCTCCAATTGCTCGGGGGTCCAATAATCCAGCTCGCCTAAAAATGTGGGTTTATTTTCCATAAACAAGCAAATCTTCCGACCACAGCGGTGGAAATAACCTTCGCTTACGTAGGCCTCAAAAACCTCAGTCAAACTGGACGACGTAATCCAATTCAGCACTTTATCGCGCACAGCAAACAACTGACCGCCCCTTGCATCCACAAGGTGAGCCAGCTCGTCCAAAACGTCTGGCCAAAGCTCAGGCACAAATGAACACTCGTAAATGCGATCAATCAGATCGGTTTTCATCATGTCAGTTTTCATGAGATAGAGCATAAGTGAAATTGATGCACTTTTGCGTTACATCATCCGTTTGCATGATGACAGCCCGTTTCGCCTCGTGCACCATCTAAGCACTCCTAAAGACCAGGCCCCATAAATAGGGGGGTGCGCCCAATAGAGTAAATATTTAGACTGCAAATGAGCCATTGATGAACGTAACTGGAGGACTTATCGTATGAACGCCTTGAAAAAACTATCCCTCGTCGCTGCCTTGCTGGCAAGCGTTTTGGCGGGCTGCGGAGGTGGTAGCAGTGCGATCAGCACCCCATTCCTTGGCGGAACGGCCGCCGTGGGCTTCGCCATTGTGGGGGGCGCGGTTGATGTCAAATGTGCCAGCAGTGCGGCAGTGCCTAGCACCACGACGTCTAGTGCAGGCGCTTTGCAAGTGGACTTAACAGGCAAAACATTGCCGTGTGCGATAGAAGTGACGGGCGGCACCATTAACGGCATTGCCAACAGCATTGCCTACCATTCGATAGCGATGGCAGCAGGTAACGTGAATGTGACGCCGTTGACCGATTTGCTGATTGCCAATTTAGCCGCATCGACCACACCGAGCGCTTGGTATGCGGCTTTAACACCCGCCACGCTGGCTGCCATCACGGCGACTCAAGTGAGCGCCGCAACGACGAATGTCAAAACCGCACTGGGATTGACAACCCAGCTATCAGGCCTTGATCCCATCACCACACCATTTACGCCAACGCGCAATAACGTGATGGATAACACGCTAGAGGCGCTGCAAGCCGCCATCGTCAACAACGGCAACTCACATGCGACCTTGCTTGGCTTAGCAGGTGCATCGGCTGGTGCGGCGTTTACACCACCTAGCGGCTTTAATACGGCACTTAACACAGCGTATAGCAGCACGTCTAGCGGCAGCACCAGCGGCGGCGGCTCATCAGGCACACCCGCCATTGCTAGCTTTACACCGACATCAGCGGCCACTGCGGCGACGGTGACGATCACTGGAACGAATCTGACTGGGGTGACACAAGTGCTATTTACAGGCCCGTCTCCTAGCACCGCCTACACAGCAGGCGTGATTGCTGCGCAAACGGCAACCAGCATCACTACAACCGTGCCCGCTAGCTTGGCTGCTGGCAACTACACGGTGTCAGTGGTTTATACGGGCGGCGAGGCCGCCGCTACAAATACGCTAGCAGTGACAGCTAGCACGGGCGGCGGCTCAACCAGTACAGCAAACGTACCCACAGGCTTTATAGCGCGTACCAACCCAAGCGGCGCGCTGACGATGGCGCCAAGCGCTGTGGTGTGGACGGGCTCATTATTTGTGGCGCTAGAGCCAAATCAAAACTATCACAGCACGACAGCGACGCTCTTCAGCTGGACATCGACAGACGGTATTAGCTGGATACGTAACACCACCAATTTGCCAAACAATTTGGGTGCGTTAACGGCAGCTAACGGCAAAGCTTTTATGATGAATTCGCTTTCGAGCACAACGCCAACGGTGGCTATTTACAGCAGCACGGATGGCGTGACTTGGTCTGCGGCTACAGGCAGTACGGCGAATAACGGAACTAGCGCTGTTAGCATTCCCTTAGGTGTTAAATATCTAAACAACAAATACTTTGCTGCTATGGATGTTGATGCTTGCGACGCAATTGTGTCGTCAGACGGAAGCGCGTGGACGACGACGCAGCTCAATAATCTTGCTTTGCCAACGGGATACCAAAAGGCCGTCAACAATAAATACTGCAGCGAGGCTTTTTATGTGGGCGGCAGATACGTCATCGATGGAGGAATCATTGTTGCTTACTCGGGGACAACCTCAACTTATAAAGGCTTGAGCTATACCTCGATAGATGGCGCTACTTGGACGGTGAACGCCTACAGTTTGCCGAGCACGATCAATAGTGTTCTGCAAGGTGGCCGAGGCAACACAGCCCTGCAAGTAGGGTCTAATCTTGTGCTACCAGCGGTTCGGACTGAAGCATCCGTCAGACTTCAACCAACCGACCCTTATCCAACGCAAGTTATATCCAATTACCAAGCTGGCGTTAGCAGCGACGGATTAACCTATACGTTCACAAGCCGTGCAACCCCTAATTTTGGTTCGACATTTCCAAACTTGAATTTGCCTAATGGAATAGTTGTTTATACAAATGCATACTCCACGATTGTGAATAGCGCTACGGTTGCAGTGCCAGCACTGTATCAATACACAACTGATGGCTACACCTTTACAACGGCACAAGACTTGATGTTTAAGAATCCTTTGCTGGCAGCTTATTCGCCAACACTCAAGCGCTTGGTGGTGATTCGTCAAGATAGTAACGCTACAACGTATGTAAATACGGGTGTCGTCATTGGCACGCTAGATTTTCCGTAAGTCCCTAATAAACCTATACAAATAAACCTGCAAGACTCCTCACATGAACACATTCAAAAAACTATCCCTAGCCGCAGCCCTGCTGGCAAGCTTTTCAGCTCAACTACAAGCTCAAACTCCCGATTGGCAAAACATCAGTTCTTCGTTTAAATATGTCGAGAAAGGCACGGGTAAAAAGATTGTTATTGCGGCGGCAAATATTAAAACAGGAGTGAGCTTAGAGCGCCTCAGTTTGCTCTCTGGCGAGGGCAATACCGAGAAAAAAATCTTTTCAGGGCTATTGGCTGGTGCGGCATCGCTTGCTGGCATTAAAGGTGACTTTGCATCGCGCGAGCCGATTGAAGAGCATCTGAAACAAGAGGATGCAGAAAAGATGGCGGCTGAAGCTTTGGAGATGTTGAGTGCCAAACTGAAAGCTGCAGGACTCGATGTGCAAGGGCCAAAAATAGTGGCGGAAGCACCGTTTTATCCGTCGGTTAAAGGCGAAGCAAAAACACGCAAAACTACCGACAGCCAAGACGGCGGACTCTTCAAAAAAGGTTATTTTTACGGCATCTACGAGACCCCCGTCGCTGGCCTTAAGTTTCGGGATGTCAGCGGCTTTGAGCTGATGAACACCGACCTTTACAGCAGCGCGAATCAAGTGGCTGGAAGCAGTGGGGCCATCGACATGAGCCTAGGTATGGTCAACGATAAATCAACGCTGAGCTTGACGAGCTTCACGGTGAAGGTCTACGCGCTAGGAAAGGGATCCACAAAGACAAGTGCGTATTTCACTTTAGTGCTTAAAAATGGGAGTGCGTTCTCAGTTCCCTCGGGCGGGAAAGACACGCTGGCTTATTGGGAAGTGTTAAAACCAAAGATGGATATTTTGTTTGAGGACGTGAGTAAGCGCATCGCAACGGCTTATGCAGAAGAGTGATACTCACACGGCATGCCCTTCCTCCAAGCCTTAATCGTTGAAGACCTAGAAGAGCCACGCGAGTGGCTGGCGGAGCTTTTGCCTACTGCTTTGCCTTCTATCCAGAAAATCGATACTGCCGAGAGCCTGCGGGAAGCCTTTGCCTGCTTGGCTTCCCAGCGGTATGACCTCGCAATTGTGGACTGGCATTTGCCCGATGGCACGAGCGAGGCATTGATTCAACAGATCACCGCGGAGCACCCCGAGACGATGGTCGTGGTCGCGACGATTCATGATGACGACTCGCATGTTTTTCCAGCACTGAGGGCAGGGGCGACGGGCTACATCTTGAAATCGCAGCCGCGCTCAGTCGTGATTTCTCAATTGCGTGGTATTGAAGTGGGCGACCCTGCACTCTCGCCTTCGATTGCGATGCGTGTGCTGAAACACTTTAACCAAGGCTTACCCAAAAAAGATGTGGTTCATTTGGCGGCGCGTGAGCTAGATGTGCTGCGCTTAATTGGCAAAGGCTACAAAGCACCCGAGGTCGGTAAGCTGCTGGACATCACCACGCATACGGTTAGCGGCTACATCCGAGATATTTATCGCAAGTTAGAAATCAGTTCGCGCGCCGAAGCCACGATGGAAGCGGCGCGGCGTGGTTTAGTGGCTTAGCGCTAGTTTGAGTTCTACGCGCGTCCCGTGCGCGGGAGTTGCTAATTTTTGAATACTGTAACTCGCACCAATTAGCGTGGCGCGTTGCTGCATGTGTTTGAGTCCTCGGTTCGATGCACCAACGGCTTCGGTTGAGATACCCACACCATCGTCTTGAACGATTAAAACGAGCGTTTGCACCTCGGTTTTGACAATCACCTCAATCGCAGTAGCTTTGGCGTGCTTCACAACGTTAGCGACAGACTCTTGCAAGATACGGATGATTTGCAGCACTACAGCTTGCGTGATTTCGACCTGCTCAACGTCGCCCATCACATGCCAATGCAGTGAGAGCTGCAAAGCGTTTAGGCGCGGCTCCCAGCGATTACGCCACGCAAATAAGGCACCGTGCAAATCGCTGCCAATGTCAGCGCTATCCATGAGCAGCCTTAGCTCATCTAGGCCATCTTGCAGTGACTGTGAAATCTGATCCTGCGACAAAGCCCCGCGCTCCACGCCGCGCAGTGCGGTCATCAGCTGCGCGCCAATGCCATCATGGATTTCACGCGTAATGCGTGAGCGTTCAGTGGCCTGAGCTTGCTCGCGGGCAGCGCGGCTTTGCTTGGCGTCGTCAATGGCGTTGATGAGCTGATCTGCCACGAGTAGCACAAATGAAAAAGAGAGTAAAACAGCCGCTAACGAGCGCCAGTAGGTCGAATCAAAACCAACTAAGTTACCAAAGGCGGCCGTGACGATAAGCCTGTCGTGAATATCGCTGACAACAAAAAATGCAAGCGCAATGGCCAGCACTACGGGCGCGACCCGTGTTGCGCCACGAAGTAGTTTCCACAAGATGTAGAGCAAGTACGCGTCCGTTGCCAAGTTGAACGGCAGCCAAACAGTCGCCATCATGTCTTTGCTGATTCCACCGTTTAAGTAAACACCGATGAGCAAGGTGCAAATGAACGTGTAGCCGATCATGAAATGCTCTAGCTTGGGGCGTTTAATTTGAAGGTAACGATGGCAATACATCAAGATAAATAAAGGTACCCAACCACCAAGTGAATGCGTGATCCAGCCCCAAGGTACAAAGCCCATTGGAATGATTTGGATGTAATCGTTGACTAAGCGGATCGACCATGTCACGCATGAGAGCCCTAAAAATAAGGGCGAACCATCGCCCTTATCAAAACGCAGCCCAATGGTCACGGCCAGCAACGCCATCAAGCCAAGCAGCAAGATAGCGGCCGCCGAAAACGTGGAGTGCATGAATAAGGTTCTGGTATAGACCTTATAAATTTCAGCATCAGGGCCCATCTCCACCACGCCTAAGCCGCCGTTGTAGTCGCGATAAGCAAATAAGCGCACGGTGATTTCGTTGCGACCTGTTTGCAGCCAATCACGCGGCAAGGCACGGTACTGGGGCGTATTCCACATGCGCTGCATGGGTTCGACCATATTCATTGAAGGCGCAAGCAAGTGGCCATTGAGATAAAACTCACCAGCCATACTGAGCCTTTTGACGTGCAGCCCTAATGCGCCAATGTTTGTGGGGGCGTCAAAATGGAGTGAATACCACCCCAGACCTTCAGCTTCTTTGCGCTGCTTGCTCCAGTTGTCAGGCAAGCTTACGTCAGTCCAAGCGTCTTGTTTGGGCGACAAATCCGTGCTGGCGGCTAATTGGAACCGCGCCTTTTCCAGCTTAAAAATACCTGTTTTCGGGTTGACCGTACTGTCTAAAAACAACAGTAGGCTAGAGATGCCTAGCACGCAGATGAGCAATAAAGCCAAACTGCGTGCGGTACGCATGGCGTGCGTGCCTTACAACTTAAACGGCACTACCACTTGGCGCTGCTCGCCCAGGCCTTCAATGCCAAGGGTCATCACATCGCCAGCCTTTAAGAACTTCGGTGGCTTCATCCCCAGGCCAACGCCAGGCGGCGTGCCCGTGGTGATGATGTCGCCTGGTTCAAGCGTCATAAATTGGCTTAAATAGCTCACGATTTTTGGCACATTAAAAATCATCTTTTTGGTCGTGCCCGTTTGCATACGCACGCCGTTCACGTCTAGCCACATCGCGCATTTATGAATATCGGCAAGATCGTCTTTCGTTGCCAGCCATGGGCCAATTGGACCGAACGTGTCGCAACCCTTGCCCTTATCCCACTGCGGGCCACGCTCCAATTGGTACTCACGCTCGGACACGTCGTTAATCAAGCAATAACCCGCCACGTAATCCGTCGCTGCTTTTTGCGTCACGTAGCGTGCACGCGTACCAATGACGATACCGAGTTCGACTTCCCAGTCGGTTTTTTTAGAGCCTTTAGGCAGCATGACGTTATCGTTAGGCCCAACGATGCAACTGGTGGCCTTCATAAAAACAACGGGTTCTTTGGGGACGGCCATGCCAGACTCTTCCGCATGGTCATAAAAGTTGAGGCCAATCGCAATGAATTTGCCAACCTTCGCTACAGGGCAGCCCATACGGGGCTTGCCTTTGACGAGTGGGAGCGTGTCGGTTTTGAGCTTGGCAAGTTTTGCCAAAGCTGCGGGAGCGATAGCCGCGCCGTCAAAATCTTTGACATGTTTGGATAGATCGCGCAGCTTACCTGTTTCATCAATTAAGCCCGGCTTTTCTTTGCCAACTGCGCCGTAGCGAACGAGTTTCATGGATGTCCTTAAATAAAAAAAGAAGATGGGTTGATCTTATTGGAGTTTGTCGTTTAAGCCAGCGCCCGTGTCACCACTTCGCGAACATCACGACTGAGGCTGCCTTTGGCTGCGACACGCTCAATCGCCATGCGAGCAGCGCCCTTGTAGGGTTCTGCCAGTTTCTTCCAGCGCTCAAGCGCGCGCGCCAAACGCGCCGCCACTTGTGGGTTGGATGCGTCAAGCGCAAGTACTTGCTCGCCCCAAAACACGTAACCTGCGGCATCCAAGCGATGGAACGCTGCAGGGTTGGCCGAGCAATAGCTAAACACGAGCGAGCGAAAACGATTGGGGTTACTGGCTTTGAAGTCGGGGTGCTTCATCAGTTGTTTGACGAGCGGCAAAATGTCGCCGTCCGTGTCGGTATTGCCCGCTTGCAGCGAAAACCACTTGTCGATGACTAAATCGTCACCTGCAAACAGGGCATGAAAGCGAGCCAGCGCGTCGCTTGCCAGCGGATGCTTTGTTGATACCAGTGCGACAAGTGCACCCATGCGATCAGTCATATTGCTGGCATCTTTAAACCGTTGGTAAGCCTTGCCAGCTGTGGCTTGTAGCAGTGCGAAATCACTTGATAGCTTGGCTGCAAGGCACAAATAGCCCAGCGCCATATTGGCAAGTCCGCGCTTGCTGCTGGACGCAAAATCGGGTGAGTACTTGCCCGATGTTTGGTTGGTATCGAATGCGATTTGCCACTCGGCTTGCAAGGCGGATGCCAACTGCGCCCGCACGGCTTCGCGCACGGCGTGGATGCGCTGCGGGTCAACCTCTAGCATCTGCTCGGCAATGACGCCTTCGCTTGGAATTGATAGCACCAATGTCTTGAAGGCCGCATCCAGATTGGCCTCTGAGAGGGTATTTCTCAAAGCCTCTACCGTACTGGCTTGCAGGGCAGGGCTGCTGGATGCATCGAACACTGAAACAATGATCTGGCGCAACATCAAACGTTGCCCAGCTTCCCAGCGATTAAAAGCGTCTGTGTCGTGTGCCATCAAGGTTAACAACTCTGCGTCCGTATACTCGTAATCCACGATGATTGGGGCAGTAAATCCACGAAGCAGTGACGGCACAGGCATTGACGCAACGCCATCCACGCGAATCGACTCACACATTTGCGTCATCACGTGCAGATGTGTGCCCGAGATCGCGTGGCCTTCTGCGTTCAATAAACCCAGTCCAAACGGAATCACAAATGGTGCTTGCCCATCACGTAGTTTTTGTGTGAGTGTGAGCACATAAATCTGCGTGGTTGCGTCGTAAGCGGCAGTCACTGCCACACGTGGCGTACCCGCTTGGCGGTACCAATTCTTGAACTGCAAGAGATGCTGTGCCAGTGCTGATGTGGGGTTGGCATCCGCGATGCTTTGAGCAAAATCATCGCAGGTCACTGCCTGTCCGTCGTGACGCTTGAAGTAGAGCGCCATGCCTGCTTTAAAACCATCTTTGCCAACTAAGGTTTGCATCATGCGCACGACTTCCGCACCTTTTTCGTAAACGGTGGGCGTGTAGAAGTTGTTAATTTCCGAATACTCGGCAGGGCGAACAGCGTGGCTCATCGGCCCTGCGTCTTCGCCAAACTGTACGGCGCGCAGATTGCGCACGTCTTCAATGCGCTGTACGGCGGCTGCTGTGTCTGAGCCACTCATGTCCATGCTGAACTCTTGATCGCGAAAGACCGTGAGACCTTCTTTGAGTGAGAGCTGAAACCAATCGCGGCAGGTGATGCGGTTGCCTGTCCAGTTGTGGAAATACTCGTGCGCGACGACGCTCTCAATCCCTGCAAAGTCGCCGTCTGTTGCCGTGCTTTGCGTTGCCAGCACGTACTTGGTGTTGAAGATGTTGAGACCTTTGTTCTCCATCGCGCCCATGTTGAAGTCGCCCACCGCGACGATCATGAAGCGCTCCAAATCCAGCGAGAGACCAAAGCGCGATTCGTCCCAGGCGATGGATGCCATCAACGACTTCATCGCGTGCTCGGTCTTGTCCAAATCGCCAGGGCGTACATAGACTTGCAGCAGGTGCTCTGAGCCCGATTTGGCTTTGATTTTTTGCTCATGGCAAACGAGTAGTCCCGCCACCAGTGCAAACAAATAGCAAGGCTTTTTATGTGGATCAACCCACTTGGCGAAATGCTTGCCCTCAAAGCCAGAACCTTCCAGCAACCCTTGTTCCACAAGGTTTCCGTTGGACAGCAATACAGGATAGTCGGCCTTGCTCGCACGAAGCGTGACGGTGTAACTCGCCATCACATCAGGACGATCTAAAAAGTAAGTAATGCGCCGAAAGCCCTCGGCTTCGCACTGCGTAAAGAACGAATCGTTGCTCACATACAAACCCGACATCGACGTGTTTTTGGTCGGATTGCAAGTGGTAAAAATCTCAAGATCAAACGGTTCAAAACCTTCAGGGAGTTTTTCTAAAACCAGCTTTTCGTCGCCGTTAGGCATGGTCTCCATTTTGAAGCTGGTGCCTTGCCCAGCCACCAACACGCGGGCGAGATTGAGTTCTTTTCCATCCAGTTTGAGTGCCTGCGCCGGCACATCAGGATTGCGGCGCACGCGCATCTTGTTGAGCACGCGGGTTTTTGTGGGATCAAGATCAATGGTCAGGTCAACGCTATCAATCCAAAAAGCGGGTGCGGTGTAGTCGGCGAGTAGGGTAGGGGTGGCGGTCATTGGAAAGTTGATCAAAAAAGAAAAACTCGCGAGGCATGATGGGGCAAGCCTTGGGCGAGGGATGAGGCATTTTAAAGGGCGCTTGCCAGCAACTCATACGACCGCGCTTGAGCCGCAGGGTCATGCGTCCACGTGATGACAGCCATCTCGTCGACACCGTGTTTGCTTGCTAGAGCTTGGAGCTTGCCCGTGACCTGCTCGCCCGTTCCCACGAGCGCGCCTGCCCGCAAGGCTTCTAAAGCTCGCTCTTCGCTTGGTGTCCATTCGCGAATCGACTCTTCTGGCGACAACAGCGCCGCGTTTTGCCCAAGATTCCTATCCATGCGCGCACGGGCGCGGCTTTGGAAGAGCCGCCATGCCTCCGCTTCGGTATCAGCGGCTAACGCCCACACGCACAGCAGCGCTTTTGGCTTTGGATGTGCAGCGCTTGGTTTGTAGTTCTGCCTGTACAGATCGAGCGCTGCTTCCACCCCTTGCCCATCGGTGATGAAGTACGCAAAGGCGTAAGGCAGACCTAGCTCGGCGGCGAGCTGTGCGCCGTAGTCAGAGCTGCCGAGCATCCAAACAGTGGGCGCAGTGGGGCTGGAAGGAAAGGCTTGTACGCCATAAGCAGTTTCCCCGCCAGTCCAAAGCATCAACTCCTGCACTTGACGTGGAAAGTTATCGGACGATCTTGGATCAGGGTTGAGCAAGCGCGAGGTGCGTTGGTCGCTGCCTGGGGCGCGTCCAACACCAAGGTCGATGCGGCCTAGCGCGAGGGCATCGAGTACGCGGAACTGCTCGGCGACTTTGAGCGAGGCGTAGTGCGGCAGCATCACGCCTGCGCTGCCAATGCGGATGCGCGTGGTGCGCGCGG
The DNA here is from genome assembly GCA_947445115.1 of Comamonadaceae bacterium. GTDB lineage: Bacteria > Pseudomonadota > Gammaproteobacteria > Burkholderiales > Burkholderiaceae_C > JASGCK01. Next base: position 37,419 of record CANFCG010000004.1, read on the forward strand.
CGATGGCGGCCATCAGCACTTCGGGTGCAGAGCCAACAATGGTCGGGTGGCTGTGATGCTCACTGACCCAAAAACGGTGGTAGCCCCACGCTTCGGCCTGCTGTGCCAATGCCAGCGTGGCTTGGATAGCGTCGGCGTGGCTACGACCTTCAACGGCGACCGATTGATCGAGGATGGAGAGTTTGAGTTGATTTGGCATATGAATAACCCCTTTGTCGCTTTGCGACATTTCCCCTACTTCGCAGGGGCAATCAAATACCGTTCTCTTGATCTCCCCTGCGAAGTAGGGGGGATGTCACGAAGTGACAGGGGGTCAAAGCCTATTAATAAGCGGAGTGAGTGACATGGTCAGCGCCACACTAAAAAGCGCCATCACGGTCGAGACCGAGACGCTGGTGGTGACCAAATCTTCCGACTCTTGGTAACGCTGCGAAAACATAAAAACGTTTGCCCCCATAGGTAGCGATGCGGCCACCACCATCACGGTCAGCGGCATGCCGTGCAGACCTAGCAGCAGGCCCAAACCCAAGACTAGCATGGGCTGCACGAAGTTTTTGAGAAAAGACAATCCCAGCGCTGGTTTGATGTGATCGCCAAATTGCGTGACGGATAAAGTCAATCCCACCAGCACCAAAGCTAGGGGGCTAAACGCTTGGCCCAGCAGTTGTAGTGGCCTATCTATCACGACAGGCAGCGCGAGTCCCGTTTGGCTAAACGCGAGCCCGAGCAAAATTGGCCAAGTAGTTGGCTGCAAGAGCGCGCCACGCAAGGCTTGCAGAGCCACTGCTGCTGGATGCGCCTGCTCATGAGGCTTGCCAGAGGTGGCATGGTTTGATTTTTTGGCTTTGAGCTTGAGCCACTCCAACAACAGCGTCGCCGTGGTCAGCATGATGATGGCGTGAACCGACAGCAAACTAAATAAAACTGCTTGCCCCGCTTCGCCATAAGCAAAACCGATGAGCGCAATGCCAATCATCACGGTGTTGCCATAGGTTGCGGCCAAGCCCAGTATGGCGCCGCGCTGATTCACGCCGGTCCATGCTAGCACCATGGCAAACAAAATCACCATGCTGCCAAGGTAGGCTAAAACAGGCAGCCACTGCAAATGCTCAGGATGCGTTTGCGCCATCGTGCGAAACAAAAGCGGCGGCAACAGTAAAAAGAAAATAATGTTCGAGTAGTCGTTCTTGGCGCTAGCCCTTATCCAGCTTTGCTTACCAGCCACATAGCCTGTGGCGATGAGCAAGATGACGGGAAGTAGCGATGTGATGACGGGGTGATTCATTCTTCAAAGTTTAAGGCGTCAGCGCTGTATTTTTCGCCGCATTGTCCGCTGCGGTTTGTGCCGCCCGCGCCGCAAATTCGGCTCGCAGCGCCTTGAGTTTTGCCATTGGATCCTCTTTGATGGTTTGCACATCCAGCGCCATTTCAGCAATAAAGCGACTGGGAAATGCGCTAACCATATCGCGACCTGCTTTTTTCTTTTTGGTCCAGCTCACCATGAGGGTGTCTCTAGCGCGGGTGATACCCACGTACATCAGGCGGCGCTCTTCTTGCAGGCGAGTGACTTCGTCTTCGGAGCTGGATTCCACCACGACTTCATCTACTTCTTCCTCTGCATCTTTTTTCTTATTGCTTGCTTTTGGTTTTTTGGCATTGCGGCTAAATGGCAGCGAGCCCTCGGTCACACCGACCAGCATCACGTGCGGCCACTCTAGTCCTTTTGCGGCGTGGAGCGTGGAGAGGGTGACGACGTTTTGATCTTTTTCGCGTTCGGACAGTGTCGAGAGCAGCGAGACGTTTTGAATGACCTCAAGCAGCGTCTTCGATTCGCTCACCAAAGTCACGCCTGCCGTGTCGTCAATTTCGCCGCCGCAGCGCTTGGCCATCCAGTCGCAAAAATCGAGCACATTCGCCCATCTGGCGGCGGAGAGTTTTTCGGTTTCTGCACCTTCCATGAGATGTTTTTCATAGCCAATGTCTTTGAGCCATTCACTTAAAAAAACCTTCGCGTCTTCTGCGCCTGATGTTTGCCGAGCGCGGAACTCCAAGTCGTTTAGGTAACGCCCAAATTCTTGCAGACCGCCCAAAGCCCTTGCTGGCAGGGCGCTGGCGAGGGATGAGCTAAACAGTGCTTCAAATAAGCTGACTTTGTAGCTGGACGCATACGTACCGAGCGTGGCGAGGGTCGTGTGCCCTATGCCGCGCTTGGGCGTGGACACGGCGCGGATGAACGCGGGGTCGTCGTCGTTGTTAGACAAGAGCCTGAGCCACGAACACAAATCTTTGATTTCGGCACGATCAAAAAAGCTTTGACCGCCCGACACTTTGTAGGGGATGGCCGCCTTACGCATTGCTTTTTCAAACGCTTTGGCAAGGTGATTGGCGCGGTAGAGCACGGCAAAGTCTTTGTAGTCTTTGGGCAATGCAGTGGTGGCGCCCTCGCTGGCACGGATGGATTGAATGCGCGACACCACGCGCTCGGCCTCGTGCTCTTCGCTATCGGCATCGACCACGCGCACGGGCTCGCCCGCCTTGATGTCGCTCCACAGCTTTTTAGGGAATAGCTTGGGGTTGTTGCCAATCACATTGTTGGCGGCTTGCAAAATTTGCGGCGTCGAGCGGTAGTTTTGCTCCAGCGGAATCACCTTCAGGTTCGGATAATCTGCGGGCAGGCGGCGCAGGTTATCCAGCGTTGCGCCGCGCCAGCCATAAATGGATTGGTCGTCGTCGCCCACGGCGGTAAAGCGGGCACGTTCGCCCACCAACAGCTTGAGCATTTCGTACTGCGTGGCATTCGTGTCTTGGTATTCGTCCACCAGCACATGTCCAAATGCGGCTTGCCATTTGGCGCAGACTTCTGGGTGGTTTTGCAAGAGCTTGAGCGGTAGACCAATCAGGTCATCAAAGTCCACGCTTTGATACGCCGAGAGTCGCTCTTCGTACTTTTGCATGATGATGGCGCAGACGCGTTCGTCCTCGTTCTTGGCAGCGAGCAGCGCTGTCTCACTGGTGAGTCCGGCACTTTTCCAGCCGCTAATCGTCCACTGCCAACCGCGAGCGGTGGCGGCATCCACCGTGCCGCCTGCGTCTTTGAGCATGGACTCCACATCGCTAGAGTCCAAGATGCTGAAGTTAGGTTTGAGGCCAAGCACCGCACCGTCTTGGCGCAGCATCCGCACGCCTAGCGCATGAAAAGTGCAGATGGTGAGTTCTTTAGCGGCTTTGCCTATCGATTTGGCTTGCAAAATCGACTTGGCGCGCTCGCGCATTTCGGCAGCGGCTTTGTTGGTAAATGTAATGGCGGCAATGCGTTTGGGCTCAAGCCCCGCTTCGATAAGGCGTGCAATTTTGTGCGTGATGACGCGGGTTTTGCCCGAGCCAGCACCAGCTAAAACGAGGGAGGGGCCGGTGAGGAAATTAACGGCGTCGCGCTGGGCGACATTCAAACCATCTGACATGCGTACTGTTCAATTCTTGTTTTTATGGAGGGACTCTACACCCGTCATTCCCGCGCAGGCTGGAATCCATGATGGCGTTGGTGGATCCCCGCCTTCGCGGGGATGACGGGTGGCGAGGATAACGGATGATTGTCCCATCTCTGGCTTGCCTTGATAATCGAAAAAAATAAATGGGAGCACCTCAATGGGAAATTTGACAGTCGCCTTAAATGTCGTCGTGATGGCTGCGGGCAAAGGGACGCGTATGAAATCTGCGACGCCTAAAGTTTTGCAGCGCCTTGGCGGCAAGCCGCTGGTGCAGCATGTGCTGGATACCGCCGCTGTGCTGGAAGCCAAACAAGTCGTGGTCGTAACGGGGCATCAGGCCGATCAGGTGGAGGCAACACTAGCTTTGAGCTATCAAACGGTGCGCCAAATGCCGCAGCTAGGCACAGGGCACTGCGTGCAGCAGGCTGCGCCGCTTTTGCCTGATGATGATTCGATCACACTGATCTTGTCGGGCGATGTCCCGCTGACAAAACCAGAGACATTGCAAGCGCTGATCGCGCAATGCGCTGGCAAACACCTTGCGCTATTGACGATCCGCTTTGATGACCCAACCGGCTATGGGCGCATTGTGCGGGATGCGGCGGGCGAAACAGTCGCGGCTATCGTCGAGCACAAAGACGCTAGCGCCGAGCAACGAACGATTCATGAGTGCTACAGCGGCATCATGGCCGCGCCGACTAAGCTGCTCAAAGCTTGGCTTGCCAAGCTGGATAACCAAAACGCGGCTGGCGAGTTTTATTTGACCGATGTGGTTAAACATGCGGCTGCAAGTGGCACGCAAGTTGTGGCAACGTGTATTGCGGATCACGTGGAAGTGGACGGCGTGAATAGCCCCGTCCAACTAGCCCAATTAGAGCGGGCTTTGCAGGCTCGCATTGCGCTAAGCCTTATGGAGAAAGGCGTGCGGCTGGCCGACCCTGCAAGGCTGGATGTGCGCGGCTCGCTGGTTTGCGGGATGGATGTAGAGATTGATGTGAACTGTGTATTTGCTGGCGATGTGCAACTGGGCGATCACGTCAGCATTGGCGCGAACTGCGTGATCACGGATGCAACGATTGAAAGCGGCGCAGTGATTCAAGCGTTTACACATATGGAAGGCACTGCTGGTAAACCTGTGCTGGTAGGCGTAGGCGCGCGGGTGGGGCCGTTTGCGCGGTTACGCCCAGGTGCCAAGTTGGGCGAGGATGTGCATATTGGTAACTTTGTGGAAGTGAAGAATTCGACGCTTGCCAAGGGTGCAAAGGCGAATCATTTGGCGTATTTGGGTGACTCGTCCGTGGGCGAGCGCGTCAACTACGGCGCAGGCTCCATTACGGCGAACTATGACGGCGCCAATAAGCATAAAACGGTCATTGAAGACGACGTACATGTGGGCAGTAATTGCGTCATTGTGGCGCCTGTCACCATTGGCGCTGGCGGCTTGATTGGTGCGGGTTCTATCGTGACCAAGAGCACAGCTGTAGGTGCGTTAACTATTGCACGCGGTAGGCAAGTCTCGATTGCTAATTGGCAGCGTCCAACCAAGAAATCATAGATTCCCGCCTTCGCGGGAATGACGAGCCGATGAAGTTCAATAAATACCCACCATTCGCTATCGTTAGCGCCATGCAAGAAGAGCTGGCCGCTGTGCTGGCGCTGATGCAAGGCCAGCAAAAACAAACGATTGCAGGGCGCGATTTTTGGCTTGGACAACTACATGGACGCGCTGTCATCGTGGTGTTGTCGCGTATTGGTAAGGTGGCCGCGGCAACTACGGCGACGATTTTGATTGAGCGTTTTGGCGTACATAGCCTTGTATTTACAGGGGTTGCGGGTGGTTTGCATCCTAGTGCGCAAGTGGGTGACGTGGTGGTGGCCACTGAATTTTTACATCACGACATGGATGCGTCGCCGCTATTTCCCAAGTTTGAAGTGCCCTTGACGGGCGTGAGTCGCTTTGCTGCTGATACGGCGCTGAGCCGTGAGTTAGCCCGCGCTGTCGGCTGTGCACTGCCGCAGGTACGTCTGCACCGCGGTTTGATGGTGAGCGGGGATCGTTTTGTTTCAACTACCGCAGAGAGTCGCGCCATACAAGCTGTATTGCCTGATGCCTTGGCAGTCGAGATGGAGGGCGCGGCGATTGCGCAAGTGTGCTTGGATTACGGTGTGGCATTTGCTGCTGTGCGAACAATTTCAGATCGTGCCGATGACGAGGCGCACGGCGACTTTGTGCAGTTCATCAAAACCACCGCCAGCCCTTATTCGACGGCGATTGTGGCGGCGCTACTGGGTAGCGATCAAACGCTTATTTGAGCCAGCCGCGTTTGCGGAAGTACCACATCGGTACCAAGGCACTGGCAATCATGAGCGCCATCACGTAAGGGTAGGCCGCGCTGCCTAGAGCTTGCACTTCGGGAATTTGCACATTCATGCCGTAGATGCTGGCAATCAAGGTGGGTGGTAGCAGCGCCACGCTGGCCACCGAGAAGATCTTGATGATTTTGTTTTGATTGATGTTGATGAAACCGACGGTGGCATCCATCAAGAAATTGATCTTATCGAACAAGAAAGCGGTGTGCGAATCCAGTGAATCGATGTCGCGCAAAATTTGCCGCGCCTCCTCGTATTGTTCCGCGCCCAGCATCTTGCTGCGCATCATGAAGCTAAGTGCGCGGCGTGTATCCATTACGTTACGCCGAATGCGGCCGTTCATGTCTTCTTGCCGCGCGATATTGCCCAGCACCACCCCTGCGACCTCGTCGGTCACGTCGCCTGCCAGCACTTGCTTACTGGTTTCTTCTAGCGCATCGTGAATGCCCTCTAAGGTATCCGCCGAATACTCTGCGTCGGCATCAAAGAGCTTGAGTAATACATCTTTTGCATCCTCAATCAGGCCTGGCATACGCCGCGCACGCATTCTGAGTAAGCGAAAGACGGGAACATCTTCTTCGTGAATGGAGAACAGCACGCCTCGGCTTTTGAGCTGGTCGTTGTGCTGGTTCAAAATAAACGCGACACGAACGGTATGCGAGACCTCATCGTCGGTCAGTAAAAAGTCGGAGCGAATGTGCAAGTCGCCGTTGTCTTCTTCGTAAAAACGGGCGGACTCTTCAATATCTTCGTCCATCGCGTCTTCTGGGATGGAGAGACCAAAGTACTGGGCAACCCAGCGTTTTTCTTCTACCGTGGGTGACTCAAGATCGACCCAGATCGGCTGAAACTGTGAGAGTTCTTCTAGCGATTCAATCTCTTCCTGAAAGAGACGGCCGTTGGCGAGTGTGAAGATATTTAGCATGTGACTCGCCTCCTCGAAAACTAGGATTCTATGCCAAAGATTTTGCTTGCAAAAAAATGAAAATCTGAGCAAAGTGTGGTCGTGGTTGCAAGTGGTTTGCAATCACAGTGCCAGTCTCTCTACATTATTAGGAGTGTGTTTTATGAATCTCAGAATCAGTGGCCATCATCTTGAAGTGACTCCCGCGATCCAAGCTTATGTGAGCGATAAATTTACACGTATTAGTCGGCATTTTGACCAAGTGGTTGATATCAAGGTGTTACTGAGTCTTGAGAACGAAAAAGAAAAAGAGCGGCGACAGAAAGCGGAGTGCAGTATCCACGTCAAAGGACATGATTTTTTTGCTGAAACCTTGCATGCCGATTTATACGCAGCTGTTGACTTGTTGGTTGACAAAATGGATCAACAGGTGGCAAAACACAAAACAAAAGTGCAAAACCATCATCATGTAGCAGCTAAACGATTGGTCGAAGCATAGGCTGAATCGAATATCATCTATGGTGTGAATAATTCTCGCCCACTCGTCGACAAAATCGCCCCTTTATTGTTAACCCCTGACGCCTTGGTCACCCTCTCATTGGAGGATGCCAAGACCGTTGCGGGTTATATGACAGTTACGCAACTGGAGCCACAAGCGATTGTTTTTCAAGCCGATCAAATAGAGGCAGCAAACGATTACATGCTCTTGGTGTTGGATGGTGAAATCTTAATTGAGACTTTGAGTTCGGGTGATAGCACCGTTGTTGTTAACGTTTTAGGCCAAGGGCATTTGATTGGCGAGATGAGTTTGTTGGATAGTGCACCAAGATCCGCCACCTGTACAGCCCAAACGATGGTTGAGGTCGCGCTTTTGACTCGCAGTCATCTAGAGCAAATCATGGATGAACATCCTAGCATTGCAGCCAGATTTTTGATGGCTATCGCTAAACGGTTGGCGGATCGTGTTCGACTTGGTAACCATAAGCTATTGCTGCTCAGCCAGGTCAATGAGGCAATGCGCGAAGAAATGAATGTCAAAACGCGAAAGCGTCCGCACCGATTTATTGTCTCCGCAGCCGTGTGAGGATGGGTTGTCCATGGGGTTTTTACTAGCACCGCACATAGAGACCATTTGGGCGGCAAAAATGGCTAAGCCGCATCGCCATAAAAAATCAATCATTTATACGCGTGAGCGCTGGACGACACCGGATGACGATTTTATTGATGTGGATTTTCTCCATCGTGAGCTTGAGTCCAATCGTAAAAAACCACTCTGGGTGATGTTTCACGGACTGGAAGGCTCGTCGCAAAGCCACTACGCACGTGCCTTTGCAAGATATGCGCAAGAAAATAATTTGGATTTTTGCGTGCCACATTTTCGAGGCTGCAGCGGCGAATTGAATCTTGCTCCGCGTGCGTATCACAGCGGCGATTGGCAAGAGATTGACTGGATACTGAGCCGTCTCAAGTTGCAACACGCGGGGGATATCTATGCTGTCGGCGTTTCGCTTGGCGGCAATGCACTCATGCGCTGGGCGGGCGAGGTGGGCAGCAGCGCCAGTCAAGCCGCCAAAGGTCTGGTGTCAATTTGCTCTCCGCTAGACTTGTACGCGAGCGGCATCCACATCGGACAGGGGCTCAATCGGCACCTTTATACCCCTATGTTTTTACGCTCCATGAAGCCCCGCGCCCTACAAAAACTGGCGCAATTCCCCAGCTTGTTTAATAAAGAAAAAATGTTGTCAAGCCGTGATTTATATGAGTTTGACAATGTATTTACAGCGCCGCTTCATGGGTTTAAAAGTACGGAAGACTATTGGACACGCGCTAGTGCTAAACCTCATTTAGCAAACATTCAAATTCCTGCGCTGGCCATCAATGCGGTGAATGACCCATTCATTCCAGCAAGCTCACTTCCCAAGCAGAGCGAAGTAGGTCGCGACGTCAAGCTTTGGCAGCCACAGCGTGGTGGCCACGTGGGCTTTGCCGCGGATTGCTTGAAGGGCTTTCCTGGGCATCTGCAAACCTTGCCGCAAGTGGTTGGGGAGTTTTTTAATTCAGGAGCGGTACCTCGTGGATGACATCGTTAAGCAGGCGATGGCGAAGTGGCCTAACGTGCCGCATTGCTATGGCTGGCTGGGTCTTGATGAACGCGGCGACTGGTATATGCGCGACGACCGTGTGCAAGCTTTAGGAGGCTTTAAGGAGGCCTGCAAGCGTGGTGACAAAGCCGCCAAGGGCTCGCGCTTGCAACACGAAAAACTCATCGCCTTTATCTGTCGAAACTATATGTGCGAGACAGACGCACAAGGCGAGGAGCAATGGTTTTTTCAAAACGGCCCACAACGCGTGTATGTGGAGTTAGCCGCAACGCCATATATTTTTCGGCTTAGCGCTGATTTTTTAATTGAGTCGCACACAGGCCTAGCGGCGCAGTACGTGTTGTGTGAGCTAGACGAGGCGGGGCGTGTCTACCTCAAAACTGATTTGGGATTTGGTTTGGTGCACACGCAAGATGTGCACATTGCCGCTGACGCGATTGACCAAGGTGTTTGGTCAATCCGCGAATAGCGATTCGAACTTACTTGGCAGCAGGGGGGGCCGCTGGACGATCAGGCACTGGCAATTTAGCGCCGCCGGCATTAGCCATAAACACGACAGCACGGCCAATCTCGATGTCGTCGAAATCACCACCACCTTGCGCGCCCATATTACCTTTGCCTTTGAGTGCAGATGTCAGCAGCGCTTCGTAGCCCTTGCCAATACGAGCGCCCCAGGCGGCTTTATCTTGGTATTTAGGCGCACCTGCTGCGCCCGTACCATGACAAGCAACACATTGAGCCTTAAAGACATCTTCGCCCGATTTCAAAGGCGCGTTAGCATCTTTAATTTCAACCATACCCACTTTGGCAATACGCTGTTCGATAGATTTACCTGGATCAACGGCGCCAGCAATGGGCTTAAAGGCCGTGCCAACCACATAGGTCAAACCAATGATGCCAAACACAGGCACGACAAAGGAATAAATGATTGCCAGCAAGAACTGCTTAGGCGTTTTAACGGGGCCTGTGTGGTCTTCGGCGTGGTCGGTTGTGTTGTGGTTATCGCTCATGACGGTCAATTCTCGAGATAAATAGGAAAAACTAACCTTCAATTATAAGGGGCATGCCCCTACAATCGACAGCTTACCGTGTGCGGCTGTAGCTCAGTGGATAGAGTATTGGCCTCCGAAGCCAAGGGTCGTGGGTTCGATCCCCGCCAGCCGCACCAGGTTTTTTTGGCTTACGCCATAAACATGCCGCCATTCACGTGCAACTCTTGCCCCGTGACGTAAGCCGCGCCGTTGCCTGCCAAGTAGGACACTGCCGCAGCAATATCCTCTGGCTTGCCCAATGCACCTAGAGGAATTTGATTCAACAGCGCTTTTTTTTGTTCTTCGCCAAGGTCTGAAGTCATATCCGTTGCAATAAACCCTGGCGCCACGCAGTTCACCGTAATATTGCGTGAGCCCAGCTCCCGTGCCAGTGCGCGCGTCATGCCAGCCACGCCCGCTTTGGCGGCTGCGTAGTTGGCTTGCCCCGGGTTGCCCGATGCGCCGACAACGCTGGTGATATTGATGATGCGTCCCATGCGCTGCTTCATCATGGGGCGAATGGCGGCGCGTGAAAGCCTAAAGACCGAGCGCAAATTGGTATTGACTACAGCATCCCAGTCGTCGTCTTTTAGACGCATCGTCAGCATGTCGCGGGTGATGCCAGCGTTGTTGACTAGCACGTGCAGACCGCCATAGGTTTTGACGATTTCGTCGATGAGTGCGTCTGAGGCGACATCGTCCGTGACGTTCAGCACTTTGCCAACCGTGCCGGTTGCCGTGATTTTGGCTGCGCCATCAGCGCTGGTCGCCGTGCCGATGACAGTAAAGCCATCCTTGAGAAGCTGCGCCGCAATCGCTGCGCCAATGCCGCGCGTGGCGCCCGTGACCAGTGCAATTTTGGCGGATGGGGTGGTTGTGTCTGTCGTCATGTTTTTCTTTTCATTCAAATTTACGCGTAGCAATTCTCTAAGCCTTGCAGCAAGATATCTTTTGGCAAATCAATACCAATAAAAACCATCTTGCTATTGCGCACTTCGTCTTTGCCCCAAGCGGGTCCAAGGTCGCTGCCCATGAGCTGGTGTACGCCTTGGAAGATCACTTTTCGCTCAGTGCCCTTCATGTTCAGTACGCCTTTGTAGCGCAGCATTTTTGGGCCGTAAATGTTGACAATGGCGCCTAAAAAATCTTCTAGTTTGGCAGGGTCGAGTGCCTTGTTGGCACGGAAGACAAAGCTCTTCACATCGTCATCCGTGTGGTGATGATGCAGATGCTGCTCGCTATGGTCATGTCCACAATGTTCGTCATGCACATGACCCGCTTCGCCGTGCTTGGGTGCGTGATTGTGCGATGGGTGATCGCAATCCTCTCCGTGCGCATGGTCGTGGTGGTGGTGCTCTTCGACCTTTAGAAAGTCAGGATCAAGATCTAATTTGGCATTCAAATTAAAGCCGTGCAAGTCAAATACTTCGCTAATTTTGATGTCACCAAAATGCACGGTGCGCTGTGGGGCGCGTGGGTTCATGTGCTTGAGACGATGCTGGAGTGCGTCTAAATTTGCGGCACTCACCAGCTCCGATTTGCTGATGAAGAGTTGATCTGCAAAGCCCACTTGGCGGCGTGCTTCTTGGCGTGTGTTCAGTTGATCGGCAGCGTGAACCGCATCCACCAGCGTGAGAATGGAGTCGAGCAAATAGCTCTCAGCAATCACATCGTCCATAAAGAAGGTTTGCGCCACAGGACCAGGATCGGCAAGGCCTGTAGTTTCAATCACGATACGGTCAAAGTCCAGCTCGCCCTTGCGTTTTTTCTCGGCCAACTCAGTCAAAGTAGTCCGCAAATCTTCGCGAATGGTGCAGCAAACGCAGCCATTACTCATTTGGATAATTTGTTCTTTGGTGTCGCTGACCAAAATGTCGCTATCAATGTTTTCTTCGCCAAATTCGTTTTCAATGATGGCGATTTTTTGACCATGTGCCTCGGACAAGATGCGTTTGAGCAAGGTGGTTTTGCCAGAGCCTAAAAAGCCAGTGAGGATGGTTGCGGGGATGAGTGCCATGATTTGTTTTTATAAGAAGAGAGAAGTTGATTTTATCGAGCTGTTTTCCAGCCTGTCACAAGAGAGAAGCGGATCGCCCTTAGCTGGGATCGATTCGTTAGACTTTCAAGTGAGCTTATATTTTTATTTTTCTACAGGAGTCCATTGTGCGAACATTACTGATTGCCCTCGTCTTAGGTATTTCTAGCCTCTTAGCAATTGCCCAGACTAAGCCAATGGTCAAAGATATGGGGGCAGAGTTGCCGACATCGGCCGCCTATATTGGCAACAGTTTCTTTTATTACAACAACGGCATGCCGGGTCATGTCGGGCTGCTCGTGAACGCTGATAAGTCGGGGCAAAAGTCTCGCAACGTGATGATTACCATGGGCGGCTCAGGGTTCGATTGGCACGACGTGGAGTCGTACTTCCGCCCGAATGCCATTAGCCGTTATTCATTTGCAGCGGGCAATGTCGTTGTGTTTAACAAGCTAGATAAATTGTTTGATGCCGCTGTGCTAATGGATTGCAGCCAGTGCCCACTTCACCCGCAGTTGAAGGGCATCTTTACCGAGTACGCCAAAAAGCACAGCGATACGGTTCGTAAATTTGGCGCTAAGCCCGTCTTCTTTATGTCGTGGGCGTACCAAGACAAGCCAGAAATGACGGCCGATTTGGCCGAGGCGTACACCAAGGCAGGCAACGATAACAACGCACTAGTAATTCCCGCTGGTCTTGCATTTGCACGCTCGATTGCTCAAAAACCAGAGCTTAATTTGTATGTGACTGATAAGCGTCACCCAACGTTGGCGGGTACCTATTTAGCGGCTTGTACCAGCTACGCGACTTTGTACAAGCGCTCGCCCGTAGACAATACCTATACAGCAGGGCTCGATGCAGCAACCGCTGCGCATCTGCAAAACGTGGCTTGGGAGACGGTGCAGGATTACTTTAAGCCGTAGGCCGTGTCCAGTCCCAAAGCAAGCGCCCAACCGACTCCAGCCCTTGCTTTTTAAGCGCAGAGAATAAACGCACTTCGCCGCCGCCCGCATTCAGCTTAGCAATCTGCACTGCCTTTGCGCCTTCGGTTTTATTAAGCTTGTCGGATTTAGTGAGTACCACCAAAAACTTCAGTCCTGCCTCCACACGCGGACGCAGCATCTCTAACAGCGCTTCGTCATAGTCGGTCAAGCCGTGGCGCGGGTCACACATCAAAACGACGGCTTTCAAGTTTTCGCGGGTGATGAGATAGTTCGCCATCACCGCTTGCCAGCGTGCTTTGTCCACCTTGGACACTGCTGCGTAGCCATACCCTGGCAAATCAGCAAACACAGCGTCGTTGACCTTTTGCTTGCCCAGCGCAAAAAGATTAATACTTTGCGTGCGCCCTGGTGTTTTGGAAGCGTAGGCGAGCCGATGTTGCTGCGTCAGCGTATTGATGCAGGTGGATTTCCCTGCGTTAGATCGGCCGACAAAAGCGATTTCTGGCAGGTCGTGCGCGGGGAGAAATTCCAGTTTTGGCGCTGTGGTGAGGAACTTGGCAGTATGTAACCAACCCATAATTTGTTTGTCAGTCAATGGCAAACTGGCGGGTGGCGTGGTGGCGGGTGAGGTATCGAGCATGAGGCATTGTAAAATGCAAGGTTGTACTTTCCCCATTTGCCTAACTATTCTTTTTGCGCCATGAAGTTACTTGCTGCCCTCATCCTATCTAGCTCCCTTATTTCTACCTTGGCTTTGGCAAACGAAGAGCCCGCTAAAGAGGCTGCGCCCGCCGCTGCCAAAGTTGCTAAGCCCGACTTGAACGCAGGTGCTGCCAAGTTCGGTGCTACCTGCGCCGCTTGCCACAATGCGGATGGCAACTCCGCCATTCCAGCCAACCCTAAGCTGGCTGGACAGCATCCTGAGTACCTCTTGGCGCAATTGCACGCCTTCAAATCTGGCAAGCGCGCCAACCCGATCATGAGTGGCATGGTGGCAGGTTTAACAGACGACGACATGCGCAACATTGCTTATTGGGCGGCTGCGCAAAAGCCAAAAGCAGGCTTTGCTAAAAACAAAGAACTCGTCGCCATGGGCGAAAAAATCTACAAAGGTGGCATTGCAGATCGCCAAGTTCCTGCTTGCGCAGGCTGCCACAGCCCAAGCGGCGTGGGCATTCCAAGCCAATACCCACGTTTGTCGGGCCAACACGCTGACTACGTGGCAGCACAGCTCACCGGCTTTCGCGATGGCACACGCAAAAACAATGCATCGATGACGACCGTCGCCGCTAAGCTGAACGATAAAGAGATCAAGGCGTTGGCTGACTACGTTGCGGGCTTGCGTTAATCACGTACTTCAGCGCTAGCCGTTCCCCGTGTCAGTCTCTACCCACGGGCTTCGCCTAAAAAATACCGCCGGCTGGGTTCGCAACGCAGTCGAGCTCCTCTCGGCGATGCGTTTTGCCATTGCCTTGCTCACGGTTCTTTGCATTGCCAGCATCATTGGCACGGTCTTAAAGCAGCAAGAGCCGTTTGGCAATTACGTCAATCAATTTGGGCCGTTTTGGGCCGAGGCATTCGCCAAACTCTCACTGTTCACGGTGTACAGCGCTTGGTGGTTTTTGCTGATTTTGCTGTTTCTTGTCATCAGCACCAGCCTGTGCGTCGCGCGCAATACGCCGCAAATTTTGCGTGACTTGCAAAACTTCAAAGAGCATCTACGTGAATCCAGTTTTAAAGCCTTTGCTCACAACGCCACATGGGGCGTAGCTTCTCAGCCTGCCATTGCTGCAGGCCATATCCAGCAAGTCTTTGCAGGTATGGGCTGGAAAACTAAGGTGCAAGAGCGAGCGGATGGCAGCTTAATCGCTGCCAAGGCAGGCGGCGGTCACAAAATCGGCTACATCGCTGCGCATAGCGCTATCGTGTTAGTGTGCTTGGGTGGTTTGCTGGATGGTGATTTGCTCACCCGTGCACAAATGTGGTGGGGCGACAAGGTCGTGTTCACAGGCGGCGGCATGATTGCCGATGTGCCCGCAAGCTCGCGCCTATCCGTGACCAATCCTGCTTTCCGCGCCAATCTTTTGGTGGCTGAAGGGCAAACCGCTGGTACGGCCATCTTGCAGCAACCCACAGGCGTGCTGCTGCAAGACTTGCCGTTTTCGATTGAACTTAAAAAATTCATCGTGGATTTTTACTCTACGGGCATGCCCAAATTGTTTGCCAGCGACATCATCATTCACGACAAAGCAACGGGTGAAAAAACAGTCGCTCGCGTGGAAGTCAATCATCCCGTAAGCTACAAAGGCGTGAACATTTTTCAATCCAGCTTTGACGATGGCGGATCACGCGTCAAGTTGCAATCTATACCGATTACGCTGGGTGGAAAATCTATTGAATTGCAAGGCACCATTGGTGCCAGTAGCGCCCTTACCAATGGCGCAGACAAAATGACACTCGAGTACACCGCGCTACGCGTGCTCAATGTAGAGACCTTTGGCAAAAAAGATTTGCGCAATGTGGGCCCATCCATCACCTACAAACTGCGCGACGCGGCAGGGCAAGCACGCGAGTATCACAACTACATGCTGCCCATCAAATTTACGGATAGCGAGACCGCCGTGCATTTGGTTGGCGTGCGCGACGATCCCAGCACGCCCTTTCGCTATTGGCGCATTCCATCAGACGACAAAGGTGGGTTAGAAGGTTTCTTGCGTCTGAGTCAAGCAGTGCAAAGCGCCTCTGCTACGCAAGCCGCGATTGGACGTTATCTGACCAAAGCCAGCGATCCTGCTAAGCCAGATATGCGTGCAGCATTGCAAACATCGAGCGAACGCGTGATGTCATTATTTGCCACTGATGGCTTGCAAGGGATCGCAGACTTTTTAGAAAAAAACGTTCCCGAAGATCAACGCGTTAAAACCAGTGAAGTGCTCATTCGTATTTTGAATGGCGTGCTCTACGAACTCGCAGAGCCGCAACTTCGCGACAAACCCGATTGGCTCAATCAATCCGTGCTGGCGCTATCGGACGCCAAGGCCTATCCGGCCCCCATGATTTTTCAGCTCAAAGACTTTACGCAAGTGCAAGCCAGCGTTTTTCAAGTGACCAAAGCACCAGGTCAAACCATCGTGTACACAGGCGCGGTGCTACTCATCATCGGCGTGTTCTTCATGCTCTTCGTGCGCGAGCGGCGCGTGTGGGTGTGGATCAAGCCTGCGGGCGAATCTACCGACATCAGCATGGCGTACGCGACGAATCGCAAAACCATGCAAAGCGATCAGGAGTTTGAGCGGTTGCATTTACGATTAAGTCAGCAGCTCGAGGGAACGTAAATCATGAAAATTCTGTTATTGATTCCCCCGATGACGCAGCTCAATACGCCGTATCCATCGACGGCGTATCTCACAGGGTTTTTGCGCTCGCGCGGTTTTGACGCTGTGCAAGAAGACTTGGCGCTGGCGCTGGTTTTAAAGCTTTTATCGAATGAAGGTTTAGTCAATATTCATAAGGCTTGCGAGGCATTATTGGCTGATAAGTCACAGCAGGATTGGCCTAGCACTTTGCACTCGTTCATGGATCAGTACACTAGTTACGCATCCACCATTAACGCGGTGATTCGATTTTTGCAAGGCGGCGACTCGACGCTGGCGCACCGCATCGGCGCACGCGGCTTTCTACCCGAAGGGCCGCGCTTCGATTCGCTTGAAGCGTTTGCGGACGACGAGGGCGGCGACTCGCTCGCTTGGGCGTTTGGTGCGCTGGGCGCACAAGATCGCGCACGGCACATTGCGACGCTGTATTTAAACGACCTCGCGGACGTGATCAAACATGCCGTTGACTCGCGCTTTGAGTTTGTGCGTTACGCCGAAAAATTGGCGGCTTCGCAAGCGACATTTGATGCTCTGGCTGATGCTCTGGCTATGCCGCACAACTTGGTGGACAACACTTTAGAAGCGCTCACGCTGGATGCCATCATTCGCCATCAGCCCACCATGGTCTTGGTTTCTGTCCCCTTTCCTGGTGCGGTGTACGCAGCGTTTCGCATCGCGCAGACCATCAAACGCCATCATCCCAACATCGTGTTGGAACTAGGCGGTGGCTTCGTCAATACCGAACTGCGCGAGCTCTCCGATCCGCGCGTGTTTGATTACTTCGACTACATCACCTTGGATGCAGGCGAGCGCCCACTGCTGTCACTCATCGAGCATTTGCAAGGCAAACGCTCCTTGCAAAGATTGGTACGGACATTCCACCGCATAGATGCTGGCGGTGGCGATGGCATCGTCAAGTACACCAACTTCGCCGAACCCGATATTGCATTTGATGACGTAGGCACACCGACGTGGGACGGCCTGCCGATTGGCAAATATCTCTCGCTGCTCGACATGCTCAATCCCATGCATCGCCTGTGGAGCGATGGGCGTTGGAACAAGCTCACCGTCGCGCACGGCTGCTATTGGAAGAAGTGCAGCTTTTGCGATGTGAGCTTGGACTACATCTCGCGCTATGACGCGGCAAGTGCCGAAACGCTGGTCAATCGCGTCGAAGAAATCGTAGCCGAGACGGGGCAAACGGGGTTTCATTTAGTCGATGAAGCTGCACCGCCAAAATCGCTCAAAGCCTTTAGCCATGAACTTTTGCAAAGGAATACGAGCATCTCGTGGTGGGGCAATGTGCGCTTTGAAAAATCGTTCACCCCCGACCTTTGCAACTTGATGGCCGACAGCGGTTGCATTGCCATTTCGGGTGGATTAGAAGTCGCATCGGATCGCCTGCTGAAGCTGATGAAGAAAGGCGTGTCGGTTGCGCAAGTGGCGCGCGTCACCAAAGCGTTTAGCGATGCAGGCATCTTAGTTCACGCGTATTTGATGTACGGCTTCCCCACGCAAACCGTGCAAGACACGGTGGATGCGCTGGAGTTGGTTCGCCAGTTATTTGCAGCAGGCTGCATCCAATCGGGCTATTTCCATCGCTTCACCTGCACCGTGCATTCGCCTGTGGGGGTGAATCCTGCTGACTACGGCATTACGCTGCAGCCCTTGCCAGTCGTGGCTTCCAACCGTGTGTTTGCTAAAAATGATGTGCAGTTTGATGACCCGACAGATAGCGGCAAAGGCGGCGTGGATCACGATGCGCTAGGTGTAGCGCTTAACAAGGCGCTCTACAACTACATGCACGGCATTGGGCTAGAGACCAATGTGCGCCAGTGGTTTGAGCAGCGTGTGCCCAAGACCACGGTGGCGAAAGACTTTATTGGGCAGGCATTAGCTCAGATCTAGCCCACCGCACCCGCTGATCCACAAAATACCCACCGTATTCGGTGTACTTGAGCAGCACGCGATCACACACTTCGCAGTGATGCACATCGCAGCGGTTATAGGGAAAGTGCTGGCTGGAGATCGGTGCATCGGGTGAGTCGTAGTGCGTTAGCTTGCCATCCACACGCACATGATGCTCTTCAAATGTTGGCTCGGCGATAGCAGGATCACGCAGCGTACCGATGTGCGTCATTTGTGTTTTAGTGATGCGCTCTTCTGGTACGCTTTCCCACGCAGCGCACAGCCCAACGGCACACGTGCAAGCCTTGCTGGGTGTGGCTTGCAGAGCAGTTTTGAGCGTCGCGTTAGTTAGTAACTCGGCGTCCATTTGCTACCGATTGTTTGCCTTGCGCCACACCTCAAAATCAATTTTGCTTTGCGGGTCGGTCGGTGGATAAAGCCCCAAAATTGAGCGACCATCCAGTACCTTGGCAGTCACAAAATCTTCAAACGCAGTCATCTCGGTGGCTTCAATTGCAAGCTCGTCGGCGATGTTGGCAGGGAGGATGACCACGCCTTCGGCGTCACCGACCACAATGTCGCCAGGCCAGACGGGTGCGTCGCCGCAACCAATCGGCACGTTGATATCTAAGGCTTGATGAATCGTGAGATTTGTCGGTGCGCTGGGGCGGCTGTGATACGACGGCATCTCCAAAGCACCAATTTCGGGTGAGTCGCGAAAGCCGCCATCGGTCACGATGCCCGCCACGCCGCGCATCATCAGGCGCGTCACAAGGATGGAGCCAGCCGATGCAGCGCGTGCATCTTTGCGCGAATCAATCACCATCACGCTACCGGCTGGGCACTCTTCCACGGCCTTACGCTGGGGGTGTTCGCGGTTTAAGAAAACGTCAATCTTGTTTAAATCTTCGCGCGCGGGGATGTAGCGCAGCGTGAATGCGGGGCCCACCATATTGCCGTGCAGGGCATGATGGCTGTGGCTTACGGGCAACACGTTTTGAATAAATTGATGCGAAAATCCACGCTTAAACAGCGCGGTGCACAACGTGGCTGTCGAGACTTTTTGGAGGAGGGTTCTAGTTTCTGTTTTCATGTTAAGTGGTGCCTTCTATATTTTTACCAGCTCGCTCAATCACGCCGCTCCAGCGCTTGCGCTCGGCAAGCAAAAATTGATTGACCTCTTGCGGTGTCGATGTGGTGACTTCTGCACCTGCTTGCAAGAGTCTAGCTCTCACCTCGGGCGAGCGAATCACAGCAATCAACGCCGCCCCCAGTTTCTCTACTGCTGCTCGCGGCATCGTGCTGGCAACCGCCACACCTTGGTACGTACCCGACTCAAACGTGGGCAGACCTTGCTCGGCAATGGTCGGCATATGACCTACTAGCGCCATGCGGGTGCGCTTAGAAATGCCTATCACTTTAAGCCTGCCCGCATTCACCATCGGTAGTGTTGCCAGCATCCCGTTCATCACCACATCGGTCACACCTGCTGCCGTGTCAGCAATCGACTGCGCGCCGCCGCGATAAGGCACGTGCGTCCACTGCATACCCGTTGCCATGGCAATCTCTGCCATCGCCAAATGCGTCGGTGCACCCGTACCGCTAGACGCAACATTGATCTTTCGACGTTTGGATAGCGCCACCAATTCTTGCAAATTATTGGCAGGCAAAGAGGGCTTCGCCACCAGCATATGTGGCGAATACGCCAGCATGGTCACGCCTTGCAAATCGCTGGCCTTGTACGGTAAATCTTTGGACAGCACGTGCGCCAGTGCTACTGCGCCCATGTCCGAGAGCAGCATCGTGTGTGCGTCTGTGGAGGCTGCCACTACACCCGCGCCCACACTACCGTTCGCGCCCGTGCGGTTCTCCACGATGACCGTCACTTTGAGCTGCTCACCTAGTGCGTTGGCGATGATGCGAGCAATCATGTCCGATGTACCACCAGGCGGAAACGGAACGATAATTTTTAAGGGATGTGATGGCCAAGTGGCAGCCCGCAAGCCAAGCGGAATAAGGCTTGCAGTTGAGGCGATGTGAAGAATGCGGCGGCGGGTAGTCATAAAACTTGCTCTCAGTTATTCAGGCTGAATGCCCGCAGCTTTGATAATGCGTCCCCAACGCTCTAGCTCTTGCGCTTGAAATGCGCCAAGCTCTTGCGGCGTGGTGTAGAAAGGTTCGATGCCGTTTTGCATGGCGAATCGTTTAACAGACTCTTTGGCAAGCGCCATTTTCATCAAATCATTTAAGCGATTGATGATGGTGGCTGGCGTGGCAGCGGGTGCGTAGAGCGCATTCCAGTGGCTCATGTCATAGCCCGCTAGGCCAAGACTGGTCGGGCTCTCCGCTAGGGCGGGAATATCAGGAACGAGGGCAGAGCGCTTGGGGCTGGTCACGCCCAGCGCCCGCAGTTTGCCGGCTTTGACTTGCGGCAAGGTCGTCGTGAAGTCGGCAATCATCATGTCGGTTTGACCGCCGACCAAATCAATCACAGCTTGCGGATTGGTTTTATAGGGCACATGCGTGAGTTGCACGTTCGCAAGTTGTTTAAAGAGTTCAGAGCCCACGCGGGCAGACGACGAGCCTTCACCAAAACTGAGCTTGCTGGGGTTTTGTTTGGCAAGCGCCACGAACTCAGCGACCGTGTTGGCCTTCACGCTGGGATGTACCACCATCAACATATGGCCGCGCACCAAACCCGAAACGGGTGCGAAATCTTTAACAGGATCGTAGGCCAATTTTTTAAACAAATGCGGATTAGCCGCTTGCGTGGAATTGGTTGTGATGAAGAGGGTGTATCCGTCAGGAGCCGCTCTGGCTGCGGCCTGCGCGGCAATGCCGCCGCCCGCGCCCGCGCGGCTCTCCACGATGACGGGTTGTCCCGTTGCCAGCGTGATTTCTTGCCCAATGACCCGAGCGAGGCCATCGGTGGTGCTGCCGGCGGACGAGCCAATGAGTAAGGTGATGGGCTTGTTTGGAAAACTAGTGGCCACGCTGGTCTGCGCAAACGATGAACTCATCACGCATCCCAAAGCAACGATGAATGAGAGGTACGTGATTCGTTTTTTCATACTAGTTTTAGCAAGGTTGACCACTTCGAGCCAACAACCAACTCGGCGCGTCTTGGACACATACAGGACGCAAGAAGCGATTGATGGCGGTATCGCCCACCGAGGTCGTCATGGGCTGCGTGGATGATGGCCAAGGGCCGCCGTGTTGCTGTGCTGCGCAGACCGCAACGCCTGTGGGCACGCCCGCAAATAGCACACGCCCAGCGATGTTCATCGCGCCGCGCACCAAGGCGCGGGCATCGTCCGACTCTTGCTCTGCGCCCCACAGTGTGACGGTTAGGCTACCACCTATTGCCGCCAACACTTGCAAGGTTTCTGCGACTGAGTCAACCCGAACGATGAGCGCGGCGGGACCAAATACTTCTTCGCTTAGCTCGGAGTTCACGATGAAATTAATAGCATCGGTTTGTGCCAAGAAAGGACGTGGGGCTTCAGGCGAGCCGTTTTCTTGCAGCAAAATTTTGACGCCTGATTCGGCGATGTGCGCAACACCATTATCAAATGCTTGGCGAATCCCGGGAGTCAACATAGCGTGCGGTTGCAGGGCTTTGAGCGCCACTGTGAGCTGCGCCACAAAGGCATCGCTGGCAGGATCATTCAAAAGCACGATTACGCCGGGGCTGGTACAGAATTGTCCGCAACCTTGGTTGATCGAGCCTGCCAGCAAGGTCGCTAGTTCCGCGCCCTTGGCTTGCAAAATGCCAGGCAGTGCAACGACTGGATTGATTGAGCCGAGTTCGCCATAAAACGGAATCGGACGAGGACGTGCGTTTGCCACGGCTTGTAGAGCCGCGCCGCCGCGTGTAGAGCCCGTGAACGCGCCAGCGGCTATGAGTGGATGCGCGACCAAGCGAACGCCCACATCGGAGCCTCCGCCTTGCACCATGCCAATTAAACCTTTAGGCAGATGCTTGACTTCTAAAACTTTTTGAATCAAGCCCAGCATGCGATTCGATAAAACCAAGTGCGCCGTGTGCGCTTTGATGACCACACTGCAACCTGCTGCTAGCGCGGATGCGGTATCGCCGCCCAGCACCGAAAACGCAAACGGAAAGTTGCTGGCAGAGAACATCGCCACGGGTCCGAGCGGGACGCGCTGCAGCACCATGGCTGGATGCCCGACGGGCGGTGCACCGGCCACGGCTGGATCATCAACAGACTCAAACGCCACACCGCGCTCGGCCATATCGGCAAATCGGCGCAGTTGAAACGCTGTGCGATCTAGTTCGCCGTTTAAGCGCACAGGGCCAAGTGCTGTTTCGTTGTCAGCAATCGACACCAACTCATCACGGTCACTTTCAATGGCTTCTGCTAAAGCACGTAATAAAGAGCTGCGAGCCGTGCCGCTGCTGGCTTGCCACGATGCAAAGGCAGTCGATGCTGCTTCAACGATGCTATCGACTTGCTCGGGTGTATGGGCTAAAAGCGGTGCGCCAAAAGGTTCACCCGTGCGGGCTTTGAAGGATTGAAGTGTTTTCATTTTTTAATTTATTTATTCGGCTTTAATGCCTGCGGTTTTAATTACTTTGGTCCAGCGCTCTAATTCGCTTTTGACAAAGACGGTGTAAGCCTTGCTACCTGCGGGTGGCACGACGAAGCCAATAGATTCAAGGCGTGCGCGGAAGGTGGGTGATTTCAAAACTTCTTGCATGGCGGCATCCAACTTGTCGGTCACGGCTTTGGGCGTGCCCTTGGGTGCGGAAATGCCCGACCATGAAATCGCTTCAAAACCTTTGTATCCTGACTCTGCCACCGTGGGTACATCAGGGTAGAGAGGATTGCGCTGTGCGCTCGTTACCGCCAGCGGACGCAGCTTACCAGCCTTGACGTGTTGAAGCGCCGTGTCTTGGTTGATGAACATGATCTTGATCGTGCCGCCCAGCATGTCAGTCATCATGGGGCCGCCGCCGCGATAAGGGATGCCCGTCATAAAGATGCCGGTCGTTTGTTTAAACAGCTCCATCGCCATATGGCCTGAGGCAGCGGGCGTGTAGCCGTAGTCCAGTTTGCCAGGGTTAGCCTTGGCGTATGCGACTAACTCTTTGACAGTTTTGAAGGGCAATGATGGATGCACGACCAGCAAATTCGGACCTGAGTTGACCTGCGAGATGTGGACGAAGTCGGTGATTGAGTTGTACTTGACGTTCGAATCTAAACCATGTGCCACGGCGCTTTGCCCCACGCCCGTTTGAATCAGCGTGTAGCCATCGGACACGGACTTCGCGCCTTTTTCTGTGCCAATGACGCCGCCTGCGCCGCCCACGTTATCGACGATGAAGGGTTGCTTGAGGATCTTGCCAAGCTCTTCGGCAACCAAGCGCCCCATCACGTCGGACGTGCCACCTGCTGGGAATGGCACAATGATTTTGACCGCCTTGCTGGGGTAATCAGATTGCGCAAAGGCAGATGCAGCTAGAAGCACCGATGCAAATAAGAGTGAGAGTTTTTTCATAAATTGCTTTCTAAATCATTCGTGAATTCCCGCCTTCGCCGGAATGACAGGGGTTAGCGAACCATGCACGGACGTTTGTTATCAAACTTCCAATTTGGGATGAGGTACTGCATCGCTGTGGCATCGTCTCGGCTGCCAAGTCCATGCTGCAAATACAGTTGATGTGCAGCTTCCAAGCGTTCCATGTCGAGTTCAATGCCTAGGCCGCCTGTTTGGGGCACGGTGATGTGGCCGTTTTTAATTTGCAGCGGCTCTTTGGTGAGACCTTGACCATCTTGCCAAATCCAATGCGTATCAATCGCGGTCACTTTGCCAGGGGCGGCGGCGGCCACATGCGTGAACATGGCAAGCGACACATCGAAGTGGTTATTGGAATGCGAACCCCATGTCAGTCCCCAATCGCGGCAGGTTTGCGCCACGCGCACCGAGCCCGCCATCGTCCAGAAATGCGGATCAGCCAGCGGTATGTCCACACTCTGTAGAGATAACGAATGCTGGAGTTGTCGCCAATCGGTCGCCACCATATTGGTTGCTGTAGGTAAGCCCGTTTCGCGTCGAAATTCCGCCATCACTTCACGTCCACTAAAGCCTTCTTCCGCGCCGCAGGGGTCTTCGGCATATGCCACAACACCCTGCATGTCTCGCATCAAACGGATCGCGTCTTTGAGTGACCAACCGCCGTTTGGGTCTAGCGTCACGCGAGCTTCTGGGAAGCGCTTGTGTAGTGCTGAGACGGCTTCAATTTCAGCTTCGCCAGCCAGCACGCCGCCCTTGAGTTTGAAGTCGTTGAAGCCATACTTGGCACGTGCGGCTTCGGCTTGCGCAACAATGGCTTCGGGTGTGAGGGCGACTTGGTTGCGATTGGCAAACCATGCGTCGCTGCTACTTGTCTCGTCTCGGTACGCTAAATCTGTTTTCGCTTTGTCACCGACATAAAAGAGATAGCCTAGCATTTCAACCGACGTGCGTTGCTGACCTTCGCCAAGCAAAGCGGCAACAGGTACGCCAAGGTGTTGGCCTAGCAAATCGAGCATGCAAGACTCAACAGCTGTGACAGCATGAATCGTGGTGCGCAAATCAAAAGTTTGCAGGCCGCGACCGCCCGCATCACGATCAGCAAACTGTGTGCGCATCTTAGTTAGCACGGCTTGTACGTTGCCAATGTTTTGTCCAACAACCAGTTCGGTGGCGTCTTCTAATGTTTTGCGAATTTTTTCGCCGCCCGGCACTTCGCCCACGCCTGTGCGCCCTGCGGAGTCAGTCAGGATCAAAATATTACGCGTAAAAAACGGGCCATGTGCACCCGAAAGATTCATCAACATGGAGTCGTGTCCTGCAACAGGGATGACCCGTAGAGTAATGACGATGGGTGTTGTAGAGGGTGCCATGTGGGAAGCCTTTATTTATATGGCCTGCGAGCCAAGCTTCTTAATCAGCGCATCCAACTGCTCCATTTCGGCTGGCTTCAAATCAGAGAGCGGTGCGCGTACAGGTCCAGCGCTATGTCCCACCAACGTCGCGCCCGCCTTGACGATGCTGACCGCGTAGCCCTGCGTTTTGTTACGGATGTCAAGGTAAGGCATAAAGAATTCGCGAAGAAACTTGTGCTGCGTCGCCATGTCGTCGTTTGCCACAGCGTGATAAAAATCCATTGCTGTTTTCGGGATGAAGTTGAACACGGCGCTAGAGTACACGGGCGTGCCCAGCGCTTTGTAAGCGGCTGCGTAGACCTCGGCTGTTGGCAATCCGCCAAGGTAAGCAAAGCGGTCGCCCATCGCCATATAGATAGAGGACATGGTTTCGATGTCGCCCACGCCGTCTTTAAAACCAATCAAATTGGGGCAACGATCTGCCAAGATTTGCAGTGATTTTGGTGTGAGTTTGCAGACGTTGCGGTTGTAGACGATCACGCCAAATTTCACGCTTTCGCAGACTTGTGCGACGTGCTCAATCAAACCTTCTTGCCCTGCTTCGGTCAGGTAATGTGGCAGTAACAAAATGCCGTGCGCGCCCAAGCGTTCGGCTTCTTGCGCACATTGAATCGCAAAGCGTGTCGAGCCGCCCGCGCCCGCAATGATGGGCACTTTGCCGCGGCAAGTGTCCACCGCGACTTTGATGATTTGCGAGTACTCGTCGCCCATCAACGAGAAAAACTCACCCGTACCGCCAGCAGCAAACAGCGCAGATGCGCCGTAAGGTGCCAGCCAATCTAAACGATCGGCATAACCCTTGGCGTTGAAGTCACCATTGGCGTGAAAGTCGGTTAGCGGGAATGACAGCAAGCCGCTGGACATGATGGTCTTAAGTTCTTGTGGGTTCATGGTGGTCTTTCTAAAGTGATGTACTGATTGACTATGGTAGCGCTACCATTTTTTAAGATTGTAACAAGAAAATTTAGACAAATGAAAATTTTGATCTAGGGACTTACGCGGATGCGGGCTAGGTGCTCGCTCGTTCGATGATCGAAAAGCCCACGTCCACAATCGGCTTGTCGATCGGACGACCTTCAGCTTTGTCCATTAGATATTGCGCTGCTAAGCGGCCAATATCACTGCCGTTGATGCGCACGGTGGAAAGCGCTGGTTCAACATCTGCACCAAAGGGCACATCGCCAAAACCCATGACAGATAAGGTTTTAGGGACGTTGATGCCTTTTGCGATGGCTTCGGTCACGACGCCCATGGCGAGCAAATCGGAGCTGCAAAAAATTGCGTCAATAGCATTGGAACTAGGACAGGATGCCAAAATTTTGACAAAAGCATCGCGGCCGCTTTTTAAGGTGCGCGAGTCCCCCACGTTGACCACATAGACCTCACCCAGTCCCGCAGCGTGCACGGCTTGCTTGAAGGCCGTGGCGCGCCTATCGGCACGTTCGTCTCCTGCCATCACCAGCGCAAAGCGCTTGCGGCCTTTATCGATCAAGTGTTTAGCGACGGCGCGGCCAATTTCTAGGTGCGAAAAACCAATCAACATATCGATGGGCGTTTGGGTTAAATCCCAAGATTCAACGATAGGAATTTTTGAGGCTAAGAGGCGAGTTCTGGCTTTCCCTGGCTGCAAAATGCCCGCCAAAAAAATCCCATCAGGTCGACGACCAATCACGGCTTCTAAGAGCGCCTCTTCGCGCTCGGGTGAGTAGCTGGATTGACCCAACATGAGCTGATAACCCGCGTCGAATAGGGTGTTGTTTAGTGTCTCTACCGTTTGCATAAATACCGACATCACCGTGCTGGGCACAACGGCGGCAATGATGCGCGAGCGGCTGGAGGCGAGCGAACCGGCCATGCGATTGGGCACATAGCCTGTGCGGTCAATGGCGGCTTGAACTTTTAGAAGCACCTCAGCCGAGACACTGTCAGGTTTGTTGATGGCGCGGGAGGCGGTGATGGGTGCAACACCCGCCAACTTAGCTACGTCTTGTAGCGTCATCGCACCACTGCCTCGGCGTGATTTTTTTTGCAAGGATGCCGAGGGTAATGGTAGCGCTGTCATTTGGTTTAGAATGAAAATGAATTTATACGAATGATAGGAGATAAAAATGAGTCCGCTTACCATTTCTATGGACCCGCGAGACAACGTGGCCATTGTTGCCAACGATGGTGGCTTGCCCGCAGGCACGATCCTAGTGGACGCACATGCCAAGGGGCTGGTGCTTAAGGACAAAGTACCGCAAGGGCATAAAGTGGCGCTGGTCGATTTAGCCGCAGGCGCAGCCGTGCTGCGTTATGGCATTCCGATTGGCTTTGCGGCAAAGGATATCCTTGCTGGCGCGTGGGTACACGAGCGCTTACTGGTCATGCCCGAAGCCCGTGGCTTGGTGGATTTGCCCATGGCGACGATCAAGCCTAACCCTGCTGAAGCCCTCACTGGCTATACGTTCCTAGGCTACCGCAACGCAGACGGCTCGGTCGGAACGCGCAACATTTTGGCCATCACCCAGACCGTGCAGTGCGTGGCAGGCGTGACCGATTTTGCCGTACAGCGCATCAAATCAGAGCTGTTGCCGCTGTATCCAAACGTGGACGATGTCGTGTCGCTGGCGCATACCTATGGCTGCGGCGTCGCGATTGAAGCGCCAGGTGCAGAAATCCCGATTCGAACACTGCGCAACATCAGCACTAATCCTAATTTTGGCGGCGAGGTGATGGTGGTGAGTCTTGGTTGCGAAAAGCTGCAACCCGCGCGACTATTGCCTCCCGGCTCGATTGCGATTAGTGACGAGCGGTCAAAAGCTGTCGCGGCGGGAACGGATCTCGGCTTCGATAACGTCTGTTTGCAAGACGACGCGCACGTGGGCTTTATGTCGATGATCGAGTCGGTCATGGCGACTGCCAAAACGCATTTGGAGCGCCTGAATCAACGTCGTCGTGAAACGGTGCCCGCATCCGAGCTAGTCGTCGGTGTGCAGTGCGGCGGCAGCGATGCGTTTAGCGGCGTGACCGCCAATCCCGCTGTTGGCTTTTGCACCGACCTCTTAGTGCGGGCGGGCGCGAGCGTGATGTTCTCGGAGACCACCGAAGTGCGCGACGGGATTGCGCAGCTAACGTCTCGTGCGGCAACCCCCGAAATCGCAGAAGCGCTGATCCGCGAGATGGCGTGGTACGACGCGTACCTGAAGCGCGGTAGCGCGGATCGAAGCGCCAACACCACGCCTGGCAACAAGGCGGGTGGCCTCTCCAACATCGTAGAAAAGGCGATGGGATCAATTGTGAAATCAGGCTCACGCGCCATCAGCAACGTGATTGCGCCAGGCGAAAAGCTTAAGAGCAAGGGACTCACGTACTGCGCCACACCTGCATCCGACTTTATTTGCGGCACGCTGCAAGTGGCGGCGGGTATGAATCTGCACGTCTTCACCACGGGACGCGGCACGCCGTATGGCTTGGCGGCTGTGCCCGTTATCAAAGTAGCGACCCGCAGCGACTTGGCTCGCCGCTGGCATGATCTGATGGACATTAACGCAGGAACTATAGCGGACGGCAGCAAGACCATAACGGACGTGGGCTGGGAGATGTTTCACCTGATGCTAGATGTGGCTAGTGGGCGCAAAAAAACATGGGCCGAGCATTGGAGACTGCACAACGCGCTAGTTCTTTTTAATCCAGCACCAGTAACCTAATTAAAAAAATGAACTCAAACAACGACGCCATTCAGCACATCAAAGTCTCGTCCTGCTACCTCCCGCTGGCAAACCCCATTAGCGACGCCAAGGTGCTGACGGGCAGACAAAAACCTATGACGGAAATCGCCATGTTATTTGTCGAGATTCAAACTGCAGACGGACACGAGGGACTGGGCTTTAGTTACTCTAAACGCGCAGGCGGACCAGGGCAATTTGCCCATGCCCGCGAGATTGCACCATCATTGATTGGCGAAAACCCAAACGACATCGCCAAGCTGTGGGATAAGCTGTGCTGGGCTGGCGCATCGGTTGGACGTAGCGGTCTTTCTACGCAAGCCATTGGCGCGTTTGACGTGGCACTGTGGGATTTAAAAGCCAAGCGGGCAAACTTGTCGCTGGCTAAATTGCTTGGCAGTTATCGTGACTCTGTGCGCTGCTACAACACGTCGGGCGGGTTTTTGCACACACCGCTGGATCAACTCATCGTCAACGCCAAAGCCTCCATTGCCCGTGGCATAGGTGGCATCAAGCTTAAGGTGGGACAGCCCGACACGGCAAAAGACATTGAGCGCGTGAGCGCTGTGCGCGAGGCTTTGGGTGCGCACGTGCCCATCATGGTGGACGCGAACCAGCAGTGGGATAGACCCACGGCGCAGCGCATGTGCCGTGCCTTTGAGCCATTCAATTTGATTTGGATTGAAGAGCCGCTGGATGCCTATGACTATGAGGGTCACGCTGCGCTTGCCGTTCAATTTGACACGCCGATTGCCACGGGCGAAATGCTGACAAGCGCGAGGGAACACTTCGATTTAATTAGTCACAAATCCTGCGACTACTTGATGCCAGATGCCCCGCGCGTCGGCGGTATCACGCCTTATCTCAAAGTCGCTGCGCAAGCTGAGCACGCTGGCGTGATGCTGGCACCGCACTTTGCGATGGAGCTGCATATCCACTTAGCCGCTGCGTACCCGACCGAGCCGTGGGTCGAGCATTTCGAATGGCTAGAGCCGCTGTTCAATGAGCGGTTAGAAGTGAAGGATGGTCGCATGATTGTGCCGACGCGCCTTGGGCTTGGCGTGAGTTTGTCAGAGCAAGCACGTGGCTGGACGCGTGAGTCGGTAACGTTTTAGTTTTATTGCACGATAGTGCAGTGCGGGCTGCTGCGGCGGTTAAGATCGCCAACTTGCAGGAGAGAACAGTCGCTTCATTTAAGGCGCAGACTGTCACCGAAGGCGCAATCTCTTATAAACGCTCAGGTCCATGTACTGCTTGCTATTGATATGCCGTCTGGAGAGCCGCCCTGCATTCACATTGCTGAATGAATTGGGCGCACCGAAGGAGCAAGGCGCTTGAACCTTTCAAGCGCTGAATCTCTCAGGTACCAAGGACAGTAAGAGCGGCTCCAAGGCTTCAGTGCCGGAGTATCTCTATGAAAGTCATTGTTCTAGGCGCAGGCCTGCTGGGCGTTACGTCCGCTTATTTCTTACGCGAGCAAGGTCACGATGTGGTCGTGATCGACCGCCAAGCCAGTCCCGCTGCCGAAACCAGCTTTGCCAACGGTGGGCAAATTTCGGTCAGTCATGCCGAGCCTTGGGCCAACCCCAGCGCACCGCTCAAAATGCTGCAGTGGCTGGGAAAAGAGGATGCGCCGCTGCTGTTTCGCTTGCGTGCTGATGCGCGGCAATGGCTGTGGGGCTTACAATTTTTGCGCCAATGCACACCTGCTAAAACCCGCTACAACATCGAGCAAATCGTGCGCCTTGGTACGTACAGCCGCGACACCTTGCAAGCTTTGCGCTCCAGCATTGGCCTGCATTACGACGAGCGCACAGAGGGGATCTTGCACTTCTATACCAACCAAAAAGAGTTTGAATCGGCTGAAGGCCCTGCTGCTCAAATGCGCGAACTGGGTTGTGATCGCCGTGTGATTAGCGCGGACGAAGCGGTAAGGCTTGAGCCAGCGCTGGCGCACATTCGTCCGCAGTTAGCAGGTGCAACCTACACGGCAGAAGACGAGTCGGGTGATGCGAATCAATTTGCGCGTGGCTTAGTCGAGCAATGCAAAAAAATGGGCGTTGAATTTTTAATGAGTCACACCATTACAGCGCTGCGCAGCAAGGGCGGCGTAGGCAGCGAGATTGACCATGTCGAAGCCACCGATAGCGAGGGGCGATTTCAGCGTATTCAAGGCGACGCCTATGTGCTGGCAATGGGAAGTTTGAGCCCGCTCTATGCCAAGCCACTCGGTATTGATTTGCCCATTTATCCTGCTAAAGGTTACTCAGTCACCATGCCCGTGAAAGACCCCACCTATGCGCATCAAGTCTCGTTGACCGATGACGAATTCAAGCTGGTTTTTTCGCGCCTAGGCGATAGGCTGCGCATTGCGGGTACGGCTGAATTTAATGGCTATGACCGCGATTTAAACCGCGTGCGCTGCGAAGCGATTGTTCGTCGCACCGAAGAGCTTTTCCCTGGCGCGGGCGATGCGACGCAAGCTCAGTTTTGGACAGGTCTGCGTCCTGCCACACCAAGCAATGTGCCGATTATTGGACGCAGCAAAATCAGCAACTTGTATATGAATACAGGGCACGGTACGCTAGGCTGGACGCATTCGTGCGGCTCGGGCAAGAGCATTGCACGCATCATTAGCGGGCTCAAGCCAGAAGTAGATTTCGCTTTTACTTAATTAACCCATCATTCCACGAAGGCGGGAATCCATGTTTTTCAATTTCGGTTTTTCTTTTCTATTTTTATTTATCAAGGAGCATCTATGAAACTGTCCATCATCCTCAAAACGCTATTCGCTAGCTTGTCGCTTATTGCGGCACACGCGGTTTTTGCGCAAACCTTCCCCAGCAAGCCTATCAACATGATCGTCGCGTTCCCTGCAGGCGGCGCATCCGACTTTGTGGCGCGTGTCGTGTCCAAAGAAATGCAAAGCAATTTAGGGCAACCCATTATTGTGGAAAACGTTGTGGGCGTTGCGGGATCACTCGGCGTGCTTAAAGCCACTAACGCTACGCCTGATGGCTATACCCTCATTGCAGGATCGCCACTGGAACTCATCCTCACACCGCTAGGCATGTCGGCTGCCAAAAACAAACCCGAAGATGTGCGCATGATTGCTGTTGCAGGTCGTAGCGACATGATGTTGGCGGTGCGTAAAGATTTTCCAGCCACAACGACTGAGCAATTTTTAGCAGCACTCAAAGCTGATCCCAAGGGTTTGTCGTATGGCTCTACTGGCATTGGTTCGCTCTATCACTTGATGGGCGCGAAGATGATTCAAACGGCGGGCGCCAAAGGTTTGCATGTGCCCTTTAATGGTCTTGCTCCTGTGCTGCAAGCACTCGGTGGTGGGCAGATCGATTTCGCCTTCCTACCTATCGCAGGCCCAGTTCCTGGCTACGTGGAAGCAGGTAATGTCAAAGCCGTGTCCGTAGCATCTACGACAGCGTCACCGCGCTTCCCCAAGCTGCCTTTGATCACCGCCGTGCGCGGATTTGAAGACTTCACGTTTAGCATTTGGGCTGGCATTCAAACGGGCGCGAAAGTCCCTGATAGTGCGGCAGCCGTTCTTCACAAATCAGTCTACGAAGCGCTAGCCAACCCTGATGTGAAAAAACAATTGGAAGCTTCGGGGTCGTATTTACTGGCTCCCATGAGTCTTGCGCAGTTGAATGCGTTTTATGCCAAAGAGACGGCGATGTATCGCGCGATTGCGAAGTCGATTCATTTAGAAGCGCAGTAAATCTAGCGGGTAATCCCCTAAGAAATAGGAGTGTGGGTTTAGGTAGGATGAGGCATGAATACAGCCTACGGCTCCACACTCGACTTTCATCGCTTGGTGCAGCAAGAGCTGCCCGCAGAAGATGGGCAGGATTTTGAAGATGCCAAGCGCGGTTTCATTGGCACGATAGAGTACGCCGAGGTTCTACGTACCAGTGGACCATTGGCGGGACAAGCGATTTGGAGCCACCGTCCTTATGCTTTTTTAAGCGATGAAACACCTGCTCCTACGGTTAACCCAAGCCTTTGGCGGCAAGCACGGCTCAATCTGAATCACGGCTTGTTTAAAGTCACTGAGCGCATTTACCAAGTGCGTGGATTTGACATTGCCAATATCACTTTTATTGAAGGCGACACGGGCTTGCTGGCGCTGGACGCGCTCTCTTGTGCTGATACAGCTGCCGCTGCGCTGGCGCTATACCGCCAGCACCGCGACCCCGCGCACAAGCGCCCTTTGCACACATTGATGTACAGCCACAGCCATGGCGATCATTTTGGCGGCGTGCATGGTTTGGTGAGTCAGGCCGATGTTGATGCTGGCAAAGTTGCCGTCATTGCCCCAGCAGGTTTTATGCATCACGCCGTGGCTGAAAACGTGATTGCGGGTGTGGCTATGGCGCGCCGAGCGCAGTTTCAATTTGGGCATACGTTGCCCGTAGGGGTGGCCGCGCAAGTTGATTCGGGTTTAGGCAAAAATTTACCCAAGGCGCAGCCCGGCTTAATTGCCCCGACGCAAACGATCAACGAGCCGTTTGAGACTCATGTGATTGACGGTGTGGAGATTGAGTTCCAACTCGCTCCCGATAGCGAAGCGCCGTCTGAGATGCATTTTTTCTTCCCCGGCTTGCGTGCCTTAAACATGGCGGAGAACACCAACCACTTGATGCACAACCTGTGCCCTCTGCGCGGGGCGCAAGTGCGCGATAGCTTGGCATGGAGTAAGTACCTCAACCATGCGCTACACCATTACGCAGGCCGTGTGGATGTATTGATGGCACAGCACCACTGGCCGACTTGGGGTACTTCAAACGTCAAACAATTTTTGAGCGAGCAGCGTGACATGTACCGCGTGATCCACGACCAAACCGTGCGGATGATGAATCATGGATTGAAGCCTGCCGAAATTGCTGAAGCGCTACGTATGCCTAGCGGTTTGAGCAAGTTGTGGCACGCACGCGGTTATTACGGCAGCTTGTCGCACAACGTGAAAGCGGTGTACCAGCGTTATTTGAGTTGGTATGACGCGCATCCTGCTAACTTGCACGCATTGCCGCCCGTACCTGCTGCGAAAAAAACGATCGAATACATGGGCGGTATTGAAGCGGTTTTGGTCAAGGTAAAAATCGATTTGGACAAAGGCGAATACCGCTGGGTGGCCGAGGTTATGAAGCACGCGGTGTATGCACATCCCGAGCACCAAGCGGCGCGTCTGCTGGCTGCCGAGGCGATGGAGCAAATGGGCTTTCAAGCAGAGTCTGCGACGTGGCGCAATGCGTTTTTATTGGCGGCGCAAGAATACCGAAACGGCACGCCAAAGCCGTTCACCCAAGTGCTGGGCGGCACGCTATTACCAGCGGTGAGCAGCGAGCTTTTATTTGACGCATTGGCCGTGCGCTGGAATGCCGTGCGCGGTAAAGGAATATCGTTTTCAATGATGTGGCATTTCACGGATAGCCGCGAGCACTGGTTGATTGAAATCAACAATGGCGCGATGAATAGCATCCGCGCGGATGCCTTGGATGCTGTGCCCGCCGTGGATATCACGCTCAAGCTGGCGCGCTCCGTCTTGCAAGATATCTTGCAACAAAAATTAACCCCTGCCGATGCCGTGCAGTCTGGGCAATTGGTGCTGTCTGGAGATGCCACACGACTGCGTGTTTTCTTCACCACGTTAGATAAATTTGGGGGTAATTTTCCTGTGGTGGATGCGGCGGTTTTGCCTGAATAATTTTTTTAGTAAAGGATTGCAATGAACAACACTACATTCGACTACATCATCGTGGGCGGTGGCTCTGCAGGCTGCGTCATGGCTTCGCGCTTATCCGAAGACCCGAGCGTAAGCGTGGCTTTGATTGAAGCGGGCGGCAGCGATGCCAGCAATTGGGTGACGATTCCCATAGGCTTGATTGGCACTGTTCCCACTAGGCGTATGAATTGGGCGTTAAAAACTGTGCCGCAAGCAGGTTTGAATGGAAGGCGTGGTTACCAACCACGCGGCAAAGTTATGGGCGGTAGCTCGTCTATTAATGCCATGTGCTACATCCGTGGCAATGCCAGAGATTATGACGAGTGGGCGAGCTTGGGTTGCACGGGTTGGAGTTGGCAAGATGTGTTGCCGTACTTTAAAAAGAGCGAAGGCAATTTGACAGATGTCTCTGCAAATTGGCACGGTAAAACGGGACCACTCAAAGTCTCCAACCTCAGATCACCTAGTCTGTTCAATAGCTATTTCTTGAAGGCTGCTCAGGAATTGGGTCACCCGTTGAATCAGGATTTCAACGCCGAGCAGCAAGAAGGCGTTGGCTACTATCAGGTCACGCAAGAGCAGGGTGTGCGCTGCAATGCAGCTAGAGCCTACTTGTCGGGGACGGAGTCACGGGCAAATTTGCACATCATAAAAAATGCGACGGTTGAGCGCGTGATTTTTGAAGGCGCAAGAGCTAGCGGGATTGCATACAGCCAGATTGAGCCCGTGGAAAAATCAAAGCAAGCTCAGCAACAAGGACCATCGCTGAGGCTACTTGCCAACCGTGAGGTGATTTTGTGCGCTGGCGCGTTTGGCTCACCTGCGCTGCTGCTGCGCTCGGGCGTTGGCCCTGCAGCACATTTGCAATCACTCGGCATACCTGTTGTGGCGGACAGTGCAAATGTCGGTGAAAACTTGCAAGACCATATTGATTGCCTCATCACGAGGCATTACAACAGCAAGCATTTGTTTGGTCCAAGCCTTGGTTTTTTTCTGCGATTTTGGTCAATGTGGCAAGCTTACAAAAAAAGAAAAACAGGCTTGCTCACGAGTAATTTTTCAGAATCGGGGGGGTTTATTAAAACAGAGGTGGGATTGGATAAGCCTGATGTACAGCTGCACTTTGTGATTGCGCAGGGGGATGACCACGGACGCAAAAAGCACAAGGGTCAAGGCTATGCACTCCATGCTTGCCAGCTTCGTCCTTACGCGCGTGGAACAGTTCGACTTGCTAGCAAAGATGCCAGTGCCGCCGTTTTAATTGACCCCAAATATCTAAGCGATTCACGCGATGTGGCCGCCATGATTCGCGCTTACAAGGCTGCACAAGCCATCATGCAATCAAAAGCTTTTGCGTCTGTGCGGGGTGATCCTATTATTGATGAGCCTTTGGTTGATGATGATGCGGCGATTGAACAGTACCTGCGTAATCGCGCCGACACCATTTATCACCCTGTCGGTACGTGCCGCATGGGCAGCGATGCAGATTCAGTGGTCGATTTGGAACTACGCGTTCGCGGCGTGCAAGGGCTGCGTGTGGTGGATGCGTCGATCATGCCGACCTTGATTGGCGGTAACACCAATGCCCCCACCATCATGATTGCTGAACGCGCTGCTGATCTCATTCGTCATCCATCATAAAAAGGAAATTCAAATGCCTCAAGTGACTTTTATTGCATTTAACGGAACGAAGCACTCCGTGGATGTGCCCGTGGGCATTAATCTCATGCGCGCAGCGACCGATTACGACGTTCCCGGTATTGACGGCGACTGCGGCGGCAACTGTGCCTGTGCGACCTGTCATGTGTTTGTGGACGCTGCTTGGACAGCCCGCGCAGGGGCTCGCAATGCCAGAGAGGATGAGATGCTTAACTTTGCCTCAGAGCTGCGAGACAACTCACGCCTCGCTTGTCAAATCATCGTGACCGAAGCGCTGGATGGCCTTGTCGTGGCGATGCCCGAAGCGCAACATTAATTGGAGATGACCATGACACTTGATCAAATTAACAGCTTGCCTCTAGATCAACTCAACCCCGCAGATCCGCAGCATTTTATGGATGGAACAGAGCTTGCGGTTTTTGATCGCTTACGCCGCGAAGACCCCGTTCATCGCTCGCACAGCCCAGTCCCGGGTATGGACAGTTACTGGTCGGTCACGCGCTATGAGGACATCATGCACGTGGACACCAACCCCGCTATTTACTCCTCCGAGCCTGCCATCACGCTGATGGATTTCCCCAAAGGTGACGAGCAGCAGCTCAAAATGTTTATCGCAATGGATCCCCCCAAACACGACGAGCAGCGCAAAGCGGTTGCGCCCATTGTTGCCCCGACCAATCTGGTCAATTGGCAAGATTTGATTCGCGAGCGCACGGGCAAAGTTTTAGATAGCTTGCCGCGCAATGAGACTTTTGATTGGGTCGATAAAGTTTCGATTGAACTGACAACTTACATGCTGGCAACTTTGTTTGACTTCCCACTTGAGGATCGACGTTTGCTGCCATATTGGTCGGACGTTGCGACTTCGCTCAAGGCGACCAATCCCAATGCCCTAGAGCCCCAAGAGCGAATGGCAGAGCTTAAAAAGATGTTGGGTTATTTCACCAGACTCTGGAATGAGCGCGTCAATGCACCACCGCGTACCGACCTCATTTCCATGTTGGCACACGGTCCTGCGACTCGCAATATGGGACCCATGGAATTTATGGGCAACTTGATACTCTTGATTGTGGGCGGTAACGACACCACGCGCAACTCCATGACCAGCGGCGTGCTCGCGTTGTCTCAAAACCCAGAAGAGATGGCTAAGCTGCGTGCCAATCCAGCCTTGATTGACAGCATGGTGCCCGAAATTATCAGATGGCAAACGCCGCTAGCCTATATGCGGCGTACCGCGCTGGTGGATACGGAGCTTGGCGGTAAGCAAATCAAAAAAGGCGAAAAGCTCGCCATGTGGTACATCTCGGGCAACCGCGATGAAGCGGCGATCCCTGAGCCATATCGCTTCATCATTGACCGCGCACGGCCGCGTCAACATCTGTCATTTGGATTTGGTATTCACCGCTGCGTGGGTAACCGCTTGGCGGAGTTGCAACTCAAAATTTTGTGGGAAGAAATCTTAAAACGTTTCCCCAAGATTGAAGTGGTGGACGAACCGACGCGGGTGTTCTCATCTTTTGTTCGTGGCTTTTCGCGTCTCGATGTGCGGCTGCCAAGTTAGTCATCATTATTTTTATTAGGAGAACTCTATGTTGTTAAATCACTTGATTAAAAAGTCGGTACTGTGCGCGGCCATGCTGGCATTGGCTTTCGGGGCATTCGGACAGTCCTACCCTACCAAGCCTATTAATGTCGTTGTGCCTTACCCAGCAGGAGGCGCCGCAGATTTTGTAGCACGGTTTATGACCAAAGAAATGACGACGACGCTCAGGCAGCCGATGCTGGTGGATAACGTGGCGGGCGTAGGCGGCGCACTGGGCGTCATGAAGGCGCTGAATGCCGCGCCCGACGGCTACACCATGATGAGTTCTGATATTGCTGCACTGATCACCACGCCACTCACCAATGTGAATGCCAAATACAAGCCCGAAGAAATCAAGACCGTTGCCATGCTGGGTCAGGCGGACATTATGTTGGTGGTTCGCAAGGATTTAGGTGTGAACAACCTAGAGGGGTTGATTGCTTTGGCAAAGAAAAGCACGGACAAGCCTTTGGCCTTTTGCACATCAGGAATCGGCTCCAACTATCACTTGATGTCTGAAAAATTTAATACAACGGCGGATATTAAAGCGCTGCATGTGCCCTACAACGGCTTTCCTCAATGCATGACTAATTTGATTGGTCAACAAATTGATTATGCTTTTCTGCCCGTGGCAGGGCCTTTCCCAGGCTTTATTGACAGTGGGGCGATGAAAATTCTTGCCATTGCAGGTACGGCACCGAGTGCAAGGTTCCCCAAAGCACCACTCATTAAATCTAGCCGAGGTTTTGATGATTTTGTTTTCTCAGCTTGGGCGGGCTTTCATGTCAACAATAAAGTTCCTGATGATGTAGTCATGGCCCTCAATAAATCAGCAAGAGCCGCAATGGAGACGCTTGAGGTGAAAAAGCATTTTGCAGATTCAGGCTCAACCATTTTTCCTCCTATGCTGCCCAGTGAGGCGCATGCTTTCTACTTGCGCGAAGTCGCCACTTATCGCGCAATTGCGAAAGCCATTAACTTGCAGCAGCAGTGATGATCCAGCCCTTTCATTTGGCGTTCCCCGTTCATGATTTAGTTGCCGCGCGTCAGTTTTATGGCGAAGTGATGGGTTGCGAAGAAGGCCGCAGTTCACCGCACTGGATTGACTTTAATTTCTTTGGACATCAACTTGTGACGCACCTCGTAGAGGCCAAGCGGAACGCGGCTTCCAGCGATGTGGATGGTCACAACGTACCTGTACCGCACTTCGGCGTGGTGTTGACGATGGCGCAGTTTGATGCGCTAGCAGCGCGTCTTCGCAGTCACCATGTGAAGTTTGAACTTGAGCCTGTGATCCGCTTTAAAGGGTTGGTCGGCGAACAAGCCACGATGTTCTTTTTAGATCCCAGCGGCAACGCCTTGGAGTTCAAGGCGTTTGAGGATCAGTCGCAACTTTTTGCGAAGTAGATTCTCGCCCTCGCGGGAATGACAAGCTCTCAGTGAATATCAGGCTCAGGCACTGCCGCACCAAAGCTAGTCTCTAAAAAATCAAAATCACAGCCCGTCTCGGCTTGCATCACGTGCTGTTTAAACATGAAGCCGTAGCCGCGTTCCCAGCGTGGTTTTGTACTGGTGGAAGCCTTATCCCATATGGCTTTGCGGGCAGCTAGCTCAGCATCACTCACGTTTAAATTGATCGTCCGGGCGGGTACGTCTACCGTAATCGTGTCGCCTGTTTGCACGAGCGCCAGTGGTCCACCAATCGCCGCTTCGGGGCTCACGTGCAAGATGCACGCGCCGTAGCTGGTACCGCTCATGCGTGCGTCCGAGATACGAATCATGTCTTTCACGCCTTGCTTGACTAGCTTGGTTGGGATCGGCAGCATCCCTGACTCGGGCATGCCCGCGCCTTGCGGGCCATAGTTGCGCAAAACGAGGATGTCGTTTTCGGTGACATCTAAATCTAAGTTGTCCGTATCTTTTTTAAGCGCTTCGTAGCTGTCGTACACCAACGCACGGCCTGTGTGCTTAAAGAACTTGGGCGCGCAAGCCGACGGTTTGATGACGCAACCACCAGGGGCAATATTGCCGCGAAGCACTGCCAGTGCGCCTTCCGCGTAGATGGGGTTGCTCAAGGGACGAATCACATCGTCGTTGTGCACCATGGCATCTTTGAGTGTCTCCTTCAAAGTCACGCCGCTCACGGTTATTGCATCCAAGTGCAAGTGATCGGTGAGGCGCGTCATCATGCCGCCAAGGCCGCCTGCGTAATAAAAATCTTCCATCAAATAGGTGTCGCCGCTGGGTCTGATGTTGGCAATGACGGGGACTTTGCGACTGGCTGCGTCGAAGTCTTCTAACGACACAGCACAGTGCTCGCCAGCTCTGCGCGACATGGCAATCAAATGAATGATGGCGTTGGTGGAGCAGCCCATCGCCATAGCGACCGTAATCCCATTTTCAAAATTTTGGCGCGTGAGCATTTTTGCTGGCGTGAGGTCTTCCCAAACCATATCTACAATGCGCCGACCACATTCGGCGGACATACGGATGTGCCCTGCGTCCACGGCAGGAATGCTGGACGCATTCGGTAGCGTAAAGCCGCAGGCTTCGGCAATGCCTGTCATGGTGCTGGCCGTGCCCATCGTCATGCAGTGGCCGTGGCTACGCGCAATCCCGCCTTCCACTTCCGTCCACTGTTCGGCTGTGAGTTTGCCCGCGCGGCGCTCGTCCCACAGTTTCCATGTGTCCGAACCAGAACCGAGCGGCTTGCCGCGCCAATTACCGCGCAACATCGGGCCCGCAGGCAAATAGATAAACGGCACGCCTGCCGACATTGCACCCATGATGAGCCCTGGCGTCGTCTTGTCGCAGCCACCCATCAGCACCACGCCGTCAATCGGATGCGAGCGAATTTGCTCTTCCGTTTCCATCGCGAGCAAATTGCGATAAAGCATGGTCGTCGGTTTCATCGTTGGCTCGTCTAGCGACAGCGCAGGAAACTCCAGCGGAAAGCCTCCCGCCTGCAACACGCCACGCTTCACGTCTTCCACGCGCTGCTTAAAGTGCCCGTGGCAAGTGTTCATGTCCGACCATGTATTCAAAATCGCAATGACGGGTTTGCCCACCCAGTCTGCTGGGCCATAGCCCAGTTGCATCACACGTGAGCGGTGACCAAAAGAGCGAACATCGTCGGGGGCGAACCAGCGGGCGGAGCGAAGTTCAGCGTAGGATTTTTTAGTCGTCATGGCGTATTGCAGGCATCAATCAATAGAAATATTTTTCTCTTGAATGATTTTGGCATAGCGCTTCAAGTCTGAATCAATCAAAGCTTTGAACTGCGCGGGTGTCGAGCCTATGGGGTTTGCGCCTTGCTTGCTAAACGCCTCGCGCATGTCGGCTTGCTGAACAGCCTCTTTCACATCAGCGGCAATTTTGTTAATGATGGCTTGTGGTGTGCCAGCGGGCGCGAGCACGCCAATCCAAGAGCCAGACTCATAACCCGTCAGCCCCGATTCTGAAATGGTGGGCACATCGGGCAGCGTGCTCGATCGTGTTTTGGTGGTGACTGCCAGCGCATTCAACTTACCGCTTTTGACTTGTCCAACGGACTCCAGCACCGAGGCAAAGAGAATGTTGACGTGCCCCGCCATCATGTCGTTCATCGCAGGGCCGCCGCCTTTGTAGGGCACATGCGTCATTTTGACTCCTGCCATGGCAGAAAAAACTTCCGCGGATAAATGCGGCGATCCGCCATTACCGGAGCTGGCGAAGGTCACTTTGTCAGGGTTGGCTTTGGCATACGCCAACAGCTCTTTGACGGACTTGGGTGCGAAGCTGGGCGAGGTGAGTAAAAAGAAAGGCAACTCAGCCACCAATGACACAGGCGCAAAGGCTGTATCCGCGTTGTAAGGCAATTTTTTATAGAGCGATGGATTAATGGACTGCGTGCCCACGTTGCCAAAAAGGAGTGTGTAACCATCGGCTTTGGCTTTCGCCACCACATCGGCACCCACCACACCACCAGCGCCGCCTTTGTTATCTACGATGACGGACTGTCCCCATTTTTGCGTGAGCTTGTTGGCTATCAAACGCGCACCAATATCCGTCCCGCCGCCTGGGGCGAAAGGCACAACGAGCGTGACGGGGTGATTGGGGTAACTGCCCGCTGTGCCAGTCGTGGCCTGGCTGTAGGCCAAGCCGGATATGGCTTGCAGGCCGATCAGGGCAAGTGGTAGATAGCATTTCATGGTGTTTTTACTTCGCTAAAACCAAATTAGGCAGCCATAGCGAAAACGCAGGTACGTAAGTCACCATAAACAGAGCAGCGATCAGCGCGCCGTAGAACGGCCAAATAGTTTTCATCACCGTGCCGACCGACACGCCGCCAATCGCGCAGCCGACAAACTGCGTGGTTCCTACGGGAGGCGTATTCAGACCCAGCGCGCAGTTAATCAGCATCACCATACCGAACTGCACGCTGCTCATGCCGTAGGCTTGGCAGATGGGCAAGAAGATGGGGGTGCATAAGAGAATCGTCGCCGCCATATCTAAGAATGTGCCCAGCACAAATAAGATGACGTTGACGAGTAAAAATATGAGCCATGGCTGGGAAGTCACGCTGGATAAGGCTTGCCCCGTCAACTCCGCCACGCCGTACAAGCTAATGAGGTAGCCAAACATAGACGAGATGCCAATGAGTAGCAGCACGATGCCTGTGGTCTTGACAGCTTTGCTGGCAGCTTTGATAAACTTTTCTGTGGTCAGGCTTTTGTACAAAAAGAGGGTCAAGCCAAGTGCATAAATCACCGCAATAGCCGCTGACTCGGTGGCGGTAAACACGCCACTCAAGATGCCCACCAAGATGATGACGACGATAAATAGCCCTGGCAGCGCCGCCGCAAAACTGCGTGCCACGATAGACCAGCCTGGGAACGTGCCCGCAGGGTAGCCGCGCTTAACCGCCACGCCGTAAGCCGCCGCCAAGTTGCACAGCGTGAGGATGATGACCGGGACAATGCCAGCCAAAATCAGCGCCGCCATCGACACCTTGCCGCCCGTGGCCAGCGTATAAATAATCATATTGTGCGAGGTGGGCATGAGTGCTCCCACCAGCGCCGCGTGAGTGGTGACGTTGACGGCGTAGTCCGCGTCGTAGCCTTCCTTTTTCATCATCGGAATCATCACTGCACCCATGGCCGATACGTCCGCCACGGGGCTACCACTGACACCGCCAAACAACGTGCAGGCAACGACGTTGCTCATCCCGAGACCACCACGCACGTGGCCTACCAGTGATTTAGCAAACACGACGATGCGATCGGCAATGCCGCCGTAGAGCATCAACTCACCTGCAAATATGAAGAAAGGAATCGCGAGGAATGAAAACACATTCATGCCCGAGGTCATTTGCTGAAAACCGACCGCAAGTGGCAAGCCTTCGTACAAAAGCGTGAGCAGCGACGAGAGGCCAATGGAAAAAGCGACGGGAACGCCTAGTAATAACAGGCCAAAAAACGAAACGCAAAGGATGATGAGTGGGATGGTCATTTTGAAACTATTGGGGTCAGACCCCTTTGAACGGTCATTGGGCTTCGTCAGAAGTTGTTTGGTGGGTGGGGTCAGACCCCAAAAGTTTCAAAATATGCTCGATGCTAAACAGCACAATCAGCACGCCAGCGATGCAAGCAGGCACGTAGCGCCAGCCCTCCGAAATGGGGAGAGTGGGCAAGTTGTAATCCCAAACCGATTTGGCAAGGCTTGCACATTCGATGGCCATGATTACGCCAAAAACCAACACCAGCGCATGAATCAGGTACTCCATACGCGTACGCACCTTCTCGGAGGCCAATACCAGCAAGCTCTCCAGCCCAATGTGCCCGGCGTCCCGCACTCCAACTGCCACGCCAAACATGGTCACGTATAAAACGAGCAGCAGCGCAAAAGTCTCTGCCCACGTAGGTGTGTTGTTGAGCACATAGCGCCCAAACACCTGCCACGTGACGCAGGCAATTAACAAGACAAGCCCTGCAATGCCAAGGCGCATGCAAGTCGTGGAGAGAAATTGACAAATTTTGTTGTAGGTATTCATGGCGGCTGTTGGGTTGTCATTCCCGCGAAGGCGGGAATCCACGGATTACTTTGAGTCTTGCACGCGTTTAACGAGTGACTTGAGCTTGTCGTCTTTGATGAACTTGTCGTAGACAGGTTTCATGGCGGCTTGGAACGGTGCTTTATCCACTTGCGTGATGATCGCGCCACCCGCTACGACGGCTTTTTGCGAAGCGATTTCTTTTTCATCCCACAGTTTGCGCATGTAGACCACAGACTCTTTAGCCGCTTGTTTGATGGCTTTTTGGTCATCCGCGGAGAGGGTGTCCCATGTGCGTTTGGAGAACAAAAGCACCTCTGGTGCCATCGAGTGCTCGGTCATGGCGTAGTACTTGGCGGCCTCGAAATGCTTGGCGCTGTCGTAGCTTGGAAAGTTATTTTCTGCGCCATCAATCAAGCCTGTTTTAAGCGCCGTGTACACCTCGCCATAGGGCATCGGCGTTGCGTTAGCGCCCATTGCCTCTAGCAGTGAGACCCACAAATCAGATTGCTGTACGCGGATCTTCATGCCTTTGACATCGGCAAACGATTTGATTTGCTTTTTACCCGTGTAGATCGAACGTGCACCGCTGTCGTAGTAAGCAAGACCAATAAAGCCTTGCGGTGCGCAGCTTGCCAAAATTTCTTCACCAATCGCACCGTCCAGCACGTGACGCATGTGATCTTTCGAGCGGAACAAAAACGGCAACGTTGGCACTTGCGTCTCGGCGCAGATGTTGTTCATCGGGCCAATGTTTACGCGCGACATGGCCAGTGCGCCAATTTTGGTTTGTTCGATCAAATCTTTTTCTTGTCCCAAAGCAGACGCTGGATAGACCTTGATCGAGTGCTTGTTGTTAGTGAGTTCAGCTAAGCGCTTCCCCATGAACTTGACCGCTTCAACGGTCGGATAGCCATCCGGATGCGTATCCGCCGAGCGGAAC
This sequence comes from Comamonadaceae bacterium, assembly GCA_947445115.1. Classification (GTDB taxonomy): domain Bacteria; phylum Pseudomonadota; class Gammaproteobacteria; order Burkholderiales; family Burkholderiaceae_C; genus JASGCK01. The sequence goes on from CANFCG010000004.1 coordinate 82,193, forward strand.
TCGGTGGCTTGCGCAGCGAAGCCAAGCGCGATAGTGGCAGCAATAGCGATTTTTGAGAGAGCTTTGAAAGACATGAAATACTCCTTGTAAAAAATAAAAAAACTAAAAAATTCCGTCATCCGCCACGCAGGCGGGAATCTAAGGCGGCCTTACGCAAACGGTCCCATTTTTGTAAACCCACCACCTTGGTACATCTTGGCTGGATCGCTAGACGCCAATTGCGGCATGGCCTCGCGACTCGCGTGCCATTGTTCTGTGTTGTCCTGCGGTTTGAAACCTAGGTGTGCAGCCTTGCTGTTATCCCACCAGCTGTCTTTGTTATCTGACACGCCATACACAATGGTGTGACCAACGTTGGGCGCAGTGAGCGAGCAGCGAACTAACTCAGACAGATCGCGGTAGGACAGCCAAGTTTTGAGCATCCTTGCGTCATGTGGCTCTGGGAAAGACGAACCAATACGAATGCTGACCGTCTCGATGCCATAGCGATCAAAATAAAATTGAGCCATGTTTTCGCCATACGCTTTAGAGAGGCCGTAGTAACTATCGGGGCGCAGTAGGCAATCGGAGTCAATCACGTCGCCTTGCTTGTGAAAGCCAATCGCGTGGTTGGAGCTGGCAAACACCACACGGCGCACGTCGTGAACCCGAGCACCTTCGTACAGATGAAAAATGCCACGAATATTGGCATCCAAAATCGTCTCGAATGAGTGCTCGGTTGCCACGCCGCCTAGGTGAACGATGGCGTCCACGCCTTGTGATAGCGCCATCGTTTTTTCTTTGTCGCCCAAGTCGCAGGTGATGATTTCCTCAAACGCGGCGGCTTCGCCCATGCTGGATACATCAGAGAGGCGAAGCGTGTCGCAATGGGCGGCCAAACTTTGCCGCAGTACCTTGCCAAGCCCACCTGCGGCGCCTGTGAGTAGAATTTTTTTGAGTGGTTTCATGGGTTGATCAATAAATGGTAGCGCTATCATAAGCCGATTAGTTGTTGCGCGTGCTCCGTGTAAACCATAGGTCAGCCGTTAAACTCTAGGTTATGAATCAATACTTCAAACGCAGCCCCTTCGATTGGCTGTTTGCCGCGCTGGTTTTAGCTGGCGCCGTCTTTTGTCTTTCCCGCTATTACGCCTATATGGACTACTACGAAGTGGGCATTCTTGTCTGCGCTGTCCCTGCGTTGGTGGCGATGGCGTGGTTTTGGCGGCCCATCCGTGTTTTAGTGCTGGCGGTTGTCGTGCTCTCGCTGTGGTCGATTTGGATTTACCAAGGTCAATTGCCTAGAGCCAATACCGCCTTCATGCTGAAATATTTTTTAGCCAGCCAAACGGCGATCATGTGGATGAGCGTGCTGTTCTTTTTGAGTACTCTGTTTTATTGGCTCGGGCTGCTCGTTAAATCGCAAGCCACTGCCTTTGCCAATATCGCCTCCAAGATGGCGTGGGTGGCGGTGCTGGCAGCCTTGGTGGGCATGATGGTGCGCTGGTACGAAAGCTACTTGATTGGCGCGGACATCGGGCACATCCCCGTCTCGAATCTCTACGAAGTGTTCGTGCTGTTTTGCTGGCTGACGACACTGTTCTATCTGTATTACGAAGAGATTTACAACACGAAGACGCTGGGTGCATTTGTGATGCTGGTGGTGAGCGCCGCGGTGGGATTTTTGCTTTGGTACACCTTTGTGCGCGATGCGTCCGATATCCAGCCGCTGGTGCCTGCGCTCAAGAGCTGGTGGATGAAAGTGCATGTGCCCGCCAACTTTATTGGTTACGGCACATTTAGCTTATCTGCCATGGTGGCAGCGGCTTATTTGCTGAAAAAGCGTTTTCCTAGTGCGGGTGTTTTAAGCACCTTGCCCACGCTAGAAGTCATGGACGACCTGATGTACAAAGCCATTGCCGTGGGCTTTGCGTTCTTCACCATCGCCACAGTGCTAGGCGCATTTTGGGCAGCAGAGGCTTGGGGTGGCTATTGGAGCTGGGACCCGAAAGAGACCTGGGCGCTCATCGTGTGGTTGAACTATGCGGCGTGGCTGCACATGCGGTTGGTCAAAGGGCTCCGCGGCTCGTTTGCGGCTTGGTGGGCGTTGATTGGCCTCTTGGTGACGACCTTTGCCTTCCTTGGCGTAAATATGTTTTTGAGTGGGCTTCACTCCTACGGGACTTTGTAATTTTTAATTTATGAATACGACTTTTCTTGACGCCTGCCTTGGCAAACCCACTCCCTACACCCCTGTTTGGTTGATGCGTCAGGCAGGTCGCTATTTGCCTGAATACCGCGCGACACGTGCTACGGCGGGCAGTTTTATGGGGCTGGCGACCAACAAAGATTACGCAACCGAGGTGACTTTGCAGCCACTCGATCGTTATCCACTCGATGCTGCGATTTTGTTCTCTGACATCTTGACCGTGCCAGACGCCATGGGGCTTGGCCTCACGTTTGCCGAGGGCGAAGGCCCGCGTTTTGCCAGTGTGGTGCGTGACGAGGCTGCCGTGGACAAGCTGGCTGTGCCTGATATGAACAAGCTGCGTTATGTGTTTGATGCCGTCTCCAGCATCCGCAAAGCGCTAGCACTGCGCGGCGATAAAGCCGTGCCGCTGATTGGCTTTTCGGGTAGCCCTTGGACGCTGGCTTGCTACATGGTTGAAGGCAAAGGCTCAGACGACTATCGACTGGTCAAAACCCTGATGTATCAGCGTCCCGATCTGATGCACCGCATTTTGGCGATTAACGCCGATAGCGTGGCGCAGTATTTGAACGCGCAAATCGACGCGGGCGCGCAAGCCGTGATGGTGTTTGACTCGTGGGGCGGCGTGCTGGCGGATGGCGCGTTCCAGACGTTTAGTTTGGCGTACACCAAGCGGGTACTCGCGCAGCTCAAACGCACGGGCACAGACGGCGCCGTTGTGCCGCGTCTGGTGTTTACCAAGGGCGGCGGGCTGTGGTTAGACGAAATGAAAGACCTTGACTGCGATGTGCTGGGCTTGGATTGGACGATGAATCTAGGCAAAGCCCGCGCGATTTTGGAGGCAGGTGCTGGTTCGAATAAGTCATTGCAGGGCAATATCGATCCGAATATCTTGTTTGCTAATCCCGATCAAATAAATACAGAAGTTGCGCGAGTGCTCAATAGCTTTGGCAAGCCGCACGCAGATGCCGCCAAGCGTGGCACGGGGCACGTCTTCAACCTCGGACACGGCATTAGCCAGTTCACGCCGCCTGAGCATGTGTCTGCGCTAGTGGACGCGGTGCATGCGCACTCAAAGGCGATGCGAGGCTAGGGTCTCTTCGATCGCTTGGATACGTGCTTTCGCAATCAGATCGCCAATTTGCGCCCCAGAGAGCCCACCCTGCAAGGCTTGCAGTGCAATGGGCTCGGAAGCCACAGCTAGTGTGGCTTGCAGGGCGTCTTTTAGCGGGCCTGTACTAATGTTGGGCTGCACACATTCAAAGGCTTGCCGTGCCAAAACAAAACGCTCGGGCTGACGAATCGCATCACCGCGCTCCAAACACTGATACATCTCAAGTGCGTTCAAATTGGCTTTGTAGCCATTCAAAAGTTTGGTCACGGCTTGTGCAAGCTGAATGCAATCGCTGGGTGCTTTGAGAGATTGAGCGGGTAATTGCAACGTGGCAAACCGCACCGCTAATGGATAGTGCTGCAAGGCTGCTAGATCTAAGGCTTGCAGGGCAGGGGCGTGATTGACCAAGCTGGGCAAAATCTTTGGCAGCAAGCCGCAATCTTGCAAAACCTCAAACATTCGGGATGGTTTTTCCTCCATCAAGCCTTTTGCAATTTCTTGCCACACGCGCTCGGCAACCAGACTATCGGCTTCACCATTGGCAACCATGCCACGCATCAAAATCATGGTCTCGGGTGCGATGCTGAAATCGGAAAACCGTGCAGAAAACCGCGCCACACGCAAGATGCGCACGGGGTCTTCGCGAAAGGCTAGGGTCACGTGCCGCAACACTTTTTGCTGGATGTCGCGCTGCCCGTGATACGGATCAATCAGCGTGCCGTCCGCATCTTGCGCCATGGCGTTCACAGTCAAATCACGGCGACTCAGATCTTGTTCTAGCGTCACATCCTCGTCGGCATAAAACGCAAACCCGTGGTAGCCCTTGGCGGTCTTGCGCTCGGTGCGGGCGAGGGCGTATTCTTCGTGTGTTTTTGGATTTAAAAAAACAGGAAAGTCCTTGCCAATTGGCTGGTAGCCCTTATCCAACATGGTCTGCGGGCTTGCTCCCACGACGACCCAGTCACGGTCTTTGACTTCTAAACCTAGCAGCGCATCTCGAATGGCGCCGCCAACTAGGTAGATTTTCATGAGCGTTTTTTCTTTTAACGAGCCAATCGATAGGGCTCTTCAAAATCACGGAATTCATTTTCAGCTTTTGCATCTGCTATCCACGCAGCTACGCTTGGCATAGCGCAGAGGCGATCCATATACGCGGCAACAGCGGGGCTGACGGGTAGGCCGTAGGTTTTAAAACGCATGACAACCGGCGCGAAGTAAGCATCGGCAATAGAAAATGTGCCAAACAACATGCCGCTCTGGTGCCGATCATGAGTATGGGCATATGCCTCAAGAAGACCGCCCAGCAAGGCGTCCAAGCGTGCCACATCGGCAACAACAGCAGGCTTGTCGCGCATCACAATTTGTCCGATGTGCGGCAAGCTGGCTTCTATATTCATCATGCAATTGCTGCGCAATGCCGCAAAACCCGAGTGCATTTCAGCGCAGGCTATGCGCGCTTTGGTCCGAGCAATTTTGTCCGCTGGCCAAAGATTCTTTTCAGGGTAGCTTTCAGCTAAATACTCGGCAATCGCTAGCGTATCAGTCACCACCAAATCGCCGTCCACCAACGCAGGCACTTGCCCACGCGGACTCACTTTGAGCATGGTTTGCTTGAAGTTGGACTCGGGTGCAAACGAGTCGAATAAGACTTTAATTTCTTCAAACGGAATGCCTGCTTGGCGCAAAAGCACCCACGGACGCATCGACCACGACGAGTAGTTTTTGTTACCGATGTAGAGCTTCACTTCAATCCAAGCACATCAAACATGTCAAACATGCCCGTCTTTTGCATTGCTAAAAAGCGAACCGCACGCAGACCGCCTTGGGCATAAGTCTCGCGGCTGCTGGATTTGTGCGCAATCTCGATTCGCTCGCCGGTACCCGCAAATAGCACCGTGTGGTCACCCACAATGTCGCCGCCCCTAATGGTGGCAAAGCCAATGGAGGAGGGGTCGCGCTCGCCCGTCACGCCTTCGCGTGCATAAACGGCGCAGTCCTTCAAATCGCGGCCTAGCGCACCTGCAATCACTTCACCCATTTTGAGCGCTGTGCCCGATGGCGCATCCACTTTGTGGCGATGGTGGGCTTCGATAATCTCGATGTCATAACCCGTGCTCATGGCTTTTGCGGCTAGCTCTAGCAGCTTGAGCGTCACGTTGACGCCCACGCTCATGTTGGGCGACATCATGATGGCAATGTTTTGACTCGCTGCCGCGATGTCGGCTTTTTCGGCGTCGCTAAACCCTGTCGTGCCAATCACCATCTTGACGTTGAGTTCTTGGCACACCTTGATGTGCGCCATCGTGCCTTCGGGGCGGGTAAAGTCGATCAGGTAGTCGGCATTTTGCAGCTCAGCATGAATATCGATGCCGATATCGAGCTGCCCTGCAAGTTCGCAATCATCTGAAGCGTTGATGGCGTCAATCAGCATTTTGCCCATACGGCCCGAGCTACCAGCGACGGCAATTTTTAATTTTTCGGTTGTATTAAATGTAGTCATGGGGTTTCTAGCGATGGGTAATCTTTTGCGGCGGCAGGCGCAGCGGTCGGGCTATCCGTGGTTTTTAGTTTTGAGTTTTCGCGTTGAGCAAAATCATTTAAATCTTTCTCGCTGGCAGCCAAAGATGGGACCTTGCCTATCTTTCGGCCTGAGTCCAGTGATTTCACAAATTCAAATTCGCTGGGCACCGCGTCCCCTTCCCAGCGCTCTAGCGTCTCGCTTTTGAAGTAGGTCGTTAGGTGACGTGGCTGTGAGGGCACGCCGTCACGTTCAATCGTAAAAACATAGTCCCAGCGATCCGCATGAAAGAGGTCGGTCAGCAATGGCGTGCCCAAAATGTTGCGAACCTGTATTTTGGACATCCCCGCTTTCAGTGCCGCCACTTGCTCGCTAGAGACAAAATTGCCCTGGACCACGTCCGCTTTATAGGGTTTCGTCACGCAGCCAGAAAGGCTCAAGCCAAGTACAAGCAGTGCAGGGGCGAGCAAAAAAAATCGGAGGTAAGTTCGGAACATAGAATGACGCTGAATCACGATCAAGTAAAAAATAACATTCTATGCAAAACCTAAAGACGATTGGCTTGAAAGCGACGACGCCGCGCCTAAAAATTTTGGAGCTATTTCAAACCCAAAGTGCAGACCACCAGCGGCATCTAAGTGCCGACGATGTGTACCGCCGTTTGATGCAAGATAACCAAGACATTGGCCTGGCGACGGTGTACCGAGTTTTGGCGCAGTTCGAGCAAGCCGGCATATTGAGTCGCAACCATTTTTCCAGCGGTGATGCCATGAGTTCAGGTGCGGGTAAGGCCGTATACGAACTGGCGGATGCGCAGCATCACGACCACTTGGTTTGCCTAGATTGCGGCAAAGTCGAAGAGTTTTTTGATGCGGACATCGAGGCTAAACAGCACGCTGTTGCCAAATCAAAAGGCTTTGAACTAGCCGACCACGCGCTCAGTCTTTACGCGCACTGCACTAAGACGGCTTGTCCATCAAGGCTCGCTGCCGTTTAGCAAACTCGTCGTAGCTGTTGATCCCGCGCATTTGCAAAATCGTATTGCGTACGGCGGCTTCTACTAAAACAGCGATATTGCGCCCGGCCACCACTTGCAACACCACCTTGCGGATAGGGATGCCCAGCACGTCTTGGCGCAGCGGCTCTTCGGGCAAGCGGTCATAGTCACGCTCCATGGTTTCACGGCGGACCAGGTGCACAATTAAACGCAGCCTAAGGTGCCTACGCACCGCTGTTTCGCCAAAGATGGCTCGGATGTCAAGTAAGCCAATGCCGCGCACTTCCAGCATGTTTTGCAGCAGCTCAGGGCAACGCCCTTCGATAATGGTTTGGTTGATGCGGAAAAGGTCGACGGCATCGTCCGCCACCAAGCCTTGGCCACGCGAAATCAGCTCTAATCCCAGCTCGCTTTTGCCAAGACCTGACTCGCCCGTAATCAGTACCCCCAACCCCAAAATATCCATAAACACACCATGCACCGTGTCGCGGTCAGCAAAATGGCGAGACAAATAGGCACGGAGTACGTCAATGATGTAAGCGGCTGAGTCGGCGCAGGTAAAGAGCGGAATCTGCGCGTCATCGCACAGCTTCAGCAAGCTCTCGCTAGGCACCACGCCATCGCACAGCACCAAAGCAGGGGGCTCTAAATCCACAATACGGGCAAGGCGACGCTCTGCATCTTCCGAGGTATCGTTGCCAATGTATGCAGCCTCGCGCTCACCCAAAATCTGAACACGGTAAGGGTGGATGTAGTTGAGATAGCCGACTAAATCGGCGGCAGAGCGAGCCGCGCGAACGGCGACCTCATCAAAATGCCGCTCTTTCGCTTGCTGCCCCGCAACCCATTCCCACTTCAGTGTTTTTCGATGAAATTGAAAGAGCTCGTTGGCACTAATAAAGTTGGGTTTCATAACAGGCTTGCCATAACGGCTTCCACGGTGGATGCGGTTTTTAATACATCACGGTTTGACTCGTCGCTTAATAATTCGGCAATTTCTGCGAGTAGATCGAGATGCTTTTGCGTGGCGTTTTCAGGGACAAGTAGCACGATTAGCAGATCGACGGGGATGCCATCTGCTGCTTCGAACCCGATGGGGGTGTTGAGCTGTAGCACCGCCACTTGCGGGTCTTTGAGCCCTTTGATTCGTCCGTGCGGAATGGCGACACCGTAACCCAGACCCGTAGAGCCTAGCCGCTCACGAGCAAACAAGCTATCGGTGACGACCGAGCGGTTTAACTTTGCAGTTCGCTCAAATAAAAAGCCGACTTCTTCAAAAAGCCGTTTTTTGCTGGCAATGTCTAAGCCCAGCAAGATATGGCTGGGCGCGAGTAATTTTTGAAGCCTCACAAAACAAACCTGCCAAGCGCCTTAAATCAGAAACGATTCTTTGGTAGCACCAGCGGCCATTTTGGTTGCCAACCATGTGGGCGGCTTACCGCGGCCACTCCATGTTTGACCTGTTTCGCTATCGCGAAACTTAGGGGCAACAGCAGCGCGGTTGTCGGCAGATGGCTTTTTGGCTCTAGGCGCTTTTGCTGTCTTAGCCGCCGTTTTAGCTGCTTTTGTTGGTGCGCTTTTTGGGGCTGCTTTACCCGTGGTGCTAATACCCAACTCTGCGTAACCTAGGCTATATAAATTAACTAGGCGTTTAATTTCTTTAATAGCCGCTGACATGGCTTGCTTGCGCATAGCATCGGCTTGTTTTTGCAGGTCTACAATTTGCGCTTGAATTTGTTCGAATGATTGCATTTGAAATACTCCTAGGTATCAATACTAAATCTTATTGTCCACTAACCAGTCGACGGTAGATGATTCTGAATTATACCCATTGACCAATTCAGATAAAACTAATTTGATTTGTTCGACATCATTGTTATTTAAGTACTGAAGTAATCTATCAAGCTGAGGATGTAATTGTTCCCAGTTTAAATAATCCTCGTTGGCGCGCATAATTTTTGGATGTTGACTGAGCGAAGGGTTGTCGCCAATTAATAATTCCTCATACAGCTTCTCACCTGGTCTTAGGCCTGTAATTTTAATTTCGATGTCACCATTGGGGTGACTTTCATTTTGAATCGAGAGGCCCGATAACGCCACCATGCGTTTGGCAAGATCCATAATTTTGACGCTCTCACCCATATCCAGCACAAAGACATCGCCGCCCTTTGCCATGGCAGCGGCTTGAATCACCAACTGTGCCGCCTCCGGGATCGTCATGAAATAGCGCGTAATTTCAGGGTGCGTCAGAGTAATGGGCCCGCCATTTTTGATTTGATTACGAAACAAAGGAACCACCGAGCCCGACGAGTCCAACACATTGCCAAAGCGCACCATCGTAAACGTGGTGCCGTCATTGTTATTTTGTGCCTGAGTGGCAGCAAACGCTTGCAGCACAAGCTCTGCCGTGCGTTTGCTTGCACCCATCACATTGGTGGGGCGCACGGCTTTATCGGTGCTAATTAAAACGAAATGCGAGGCGCCTGCTTGCAAGGCTGCCGCCGCCGTGTTGTAGGTCCCCAGCACATTGGTGGCAACACCCTCGGCCACATTGTGCTCCACCATAGGCACATGCTTATAAGCGGCTGCGTGGTAGATCGTATGCGGCTTCCACTTCGCAAATATCAATGCCAACCTCGCCGTATCGCGCACATTGGCTAAAAGCGGAATCAACTGTGTTTGTGCAAAAGATGAGCGCGTATTTTTACGCGCAATCAGCTCTTGATGAATCTTGTACAGGCCATACTCACTATGGTCTAGCAGCAAAAGCACCCTTGGGTTTTGCAGCAAAATATGACGACACAACTCGCTACCAATACTGCCACCAGCCCCCGTGACCAAGACCACTTTATTCGCGATATTTTTTGCCATTAACCCGTTATCGGGCGGAATCGCGGTTCTGCCAAGTAAATCGTCCACATCCAACTCTTGAATATCCGCCAGCGACAAACTGCCACTGGTAATATCCGATATGGTTGGCAGCGAGCGCACATGCACGGCCTTGTCACGGAACGACTCTAAAATTTCAAAACGCCGTGCTTTACTGATAGACGGCAACGCCAGCAAAACACCATTAATTTTGTGCTGCACCAGTATATGGTTTAGCTCGATAGGGTTATAAACTGGCCAGCCATTAATGGTTTTATTTTGCAAGCTGGTGTCGTCATCCATAAAGCCAATAATGGCGTAATGCCGCGCATGGCTGAGTGCATTAGCAATTTGAATACCCGAACTGCCAGCGCCATATATCAAAATACGCTCAACGCTAAACCCTTTTTCTCTACTACTATGTTGATTCAACCAAAACCGAATAATGGCACGACTAGCGGCAATGCATATTAAATAAAGTAAAGGCTGCAAAAAACTAATCGAGCGGGGTACACCCTCAGGTTGCAGCGAATAAGCCACCAGCGCAAAAACAAAAGCATAGGCTGCAACAGCCTTAGCAATCGACTGCATGGCAACAAACCCCGTATGCCGAAGGACGGCGCGGTACATGCCAAAATGAATAAATAACGGGATGGCAATAACAGGCGCAACCAAAAAGATGATTCTTTGATCGGCTAAAGGCCAAAAAAGCAAATTAAACCGAAACGAAAACGCCAGCCAAAGCGTGAACCACGCGGCAGCAATATCAAAACTAACAGCAATAGCTTGCTTAGCGCGGCGTGGGAGGTTGCGGAATTTTTGTTGCATAGGCTATTCGTCTGCAAGCATCAATGCTTGCTTGTAAAGTTCAAGGCTAAAGAATAAAGGCGGGCGCATGATTTTGTCTAACAAAGGGCGCACGGAATCTACCAAGCCAGCTTGCTTGGTCACTAATAATGCAGAACTGTCTGCAATCAAAATCATGCCATGGCACCTGCTATGCGCATACCCGCTACTTCGGCGGCTAACTCTTCTTTGGAAATATCAATCACAGGGACTTGGTTGGCAGAGCAAAATTGCATAAAGTCATATAGTGCAAGCCCTGCTAACTTCGCTGCTTTTGAGAGCGTGACCATGCCAGATTTGAAGAGCCACAATGCATAAACTGATGGCAATTCACGTTCAATTCGCTCAGACGTTTGATAGTTGACGTAATCGTCGGGTAGCTGTATTTGTACTAACATGATAGATCTCCCAAAACTCAATTCTAATCAGTATGGTTCAGTGCGATACCCCATCGCGGCGCAGTACCTTCAAAGCTGTCAACCACAAAATGCGCAGATCAAACATCAGCGATTGCTTCTTCAAATACACATAGTCCAAATTGACTTTGTCAGGAATACTCAGCTCATCACGCCCATTGACCTGCGCCCAGCCAGTAATACCTGGGCGCAGCGCCTCTACACCCACGGCTGTGCGAGCAGCAATTAAATCAGCTTGGTTATAAAGCGCTGGCCGTGGCCCCACCAAACTCATGTTGCCCTTCAGTACGCACCATAACTGCGGCAATTCATCTAGGCTGGATTTGCGCAAAAAACCACCAATAGGCGTAAGGTGAGAATTAGCATCTTTAAGCAAATGCGTGGCTACAGCGGGAGTTCCAATTTTCATACTGCGAAATTTTGGCATTTTAAAAATTCGATTATCTTGCCCTATGCGTTCAGACCAATATAGCGCAGAGCCGCTGGATGTTAGGCGGACGGCTAGCCAAACCAATAGACATATTGGTAAAAGTGGCAGACAAAGAATAATCGCCATTAAAAAATCAAGACTTCGTTTCAGCATTTTTTATTAATCTACTTTGGCGGTTAGGTACAAATGCGTTTCAAATGTATTTAATACTTTTTCTCGCTCAAACTCTTTCACGTAATAAGCCTGCGCATTTAAGCCCATGCTATCCCATCCCGTTTTTGATTCACGACTTAACGTTAGAATATTCTCAGCTAGCTTTTCCGCGCAGCTTGCAGGACTTACATAGCCGCACCGTGCATCTGTTAACACTTTAGCAGCTTCGCCATTGACGGCACCAATAATCGGCTTCCCATATGCCATATACGCATGAATTTTTCCAGGGACTGTTTTTTCAATCGTTTCATCGGCAATTAATGTTACTAAAAATGCATCTGTCACGGCATAAAAAGATGGCATTCTTTCTAGCGGAAACGAGCCTAATAATATAACTGTATCTGTTAGATGACGGTACTTAACTTCATTGGCTAGCCAGGCTAATTTTCGTCCAGAACCAATGATAATTATTCGTATAGGGCTTTCCTTTAGGATTTCAGCGGCATTAATAATTGTTGGAAAATCTTGTGCTTCCCCTACATTGCCTGTAAATAGCAATGTAAATTTATTTTTATCGCACCTAATTTCCGTCGCAACTTCTGATTTGTCTGTGTTTAAAAATTGGTCAGACCAATTGGGTGCATAGCCTATGTTTGAGTGTTTAGGGACAAGATTTTTAATCGCACTGACGAAGGCTTGTGATTGACCTAATACTAGATCGGACTTTTGATATAAAAAGGCAACCCCTCTAGATAAGATAGCCAATATATTTTTAGAGCGAATTACGCCTGCTGCACGCAAAGACTCAGGCCATAAATCAAGCACCCATAAAACAGTTGGCGTTCCTTTGATTTTTTTTTGTATTAGTGCAGGTATCACTACTGTGATAGGAGATGCTCCAAAAACAAAATTAACATCAAATTTTTGGTGACGTAATTTCCATAATCCTATGAATGAGGCATTAAAAGAAAAGCTTAAATAATTTAAAATTAGTTGCCATTTTTTTTGCCCACGCGCAATCATTGGCACGCGGATAATCTTAGCCTCTCCATATTTATTAAATGCGGCGCTGTTATTTTTATAATCTTCAAAAACATTACCACTAGGGTAATTAGGCTTTCCAGTGAGAACGGTGACGCTATGTCCACGCTCTAACATGCCATTTACCCAATCATTAATGCGAAAATTTTCTGGCCAGAAATACTGGGAAATAACAAGAATATTCATAACTATTTAAAGTTAATATTTCTTCCAAACCACGCGATTCACATAATCGGTATAACTGTGAATAATTCGTACAACCTTATCCGATACGTTAGGCATGCTGTAGTCGGCCACAGTGCGTAAATTACGCTCGTCTCCGCGCTTTTGCGTACTCAATATATCTAAAGCTTGACGCACGCGTTCAGTCTCCAAGCCCACCATCATCACAAACGCTTCTTCCATCCCCTCTGGGCGCTCATGCGCTTCGCGTAGATTGAGAGCTGGGAAATTAAGAATGGATGACTCTTCGTTAATCGTGCCGCTATCCGAAAGCACCGCTTTTGCCGAGAGTTGCAGCTTCACGTAATCATGGAAACCAAGCGGTTTTAGTAATCGCACTTGCGGATGGAATGTAGCTCCCGTTGCATCAATTCGTTTTTGCGTGCGTGGGTGCGTAGAGACAATAACTGGAAGCTGATATTCTTGCGCGATCGCATTAATAACGGCCACTAGTTTAGTAAACGATTCTGGCGATTCAATATTCTCTTCGCGATGTGCGCTCACAACAAAATATTGCCCAGCTTGCAGCGATAAGCGCGTCAGCACATCCGATGCTTCAATCTGCGGGCGATAGTGACTCAGCACTTCAAACATCGGGCTGCCTGTTTTGATGACTAAATCTGGGGGCAATCCCTCGCGCAGCAAGTAATCTCGGGCAATCGTGCTGTAAGTTAGGTTCACATCTGCCGTGTGGTCGACGATGCGGCGATTGGTCTCTTCGGGCACGCGTTGGTCAAAACAGCGGTTGCCTGCTTCCATGTGAAAGATCGGGATTTTCCGCCGCTTCGCAGGGATCACGCTTAGGCAGCTATTGGTGTCACCCAATACCAGCATGGCTTCGGGGGCAACGTCTGCTAAAACTTTATCCACAGCAATGATGAGGTTACCAATGGTGTGTGCCGCACTGCTACTGCCCTCGGCACTGTTTAAAAAGTAATCGGGTTTGCGCACGCCTAAGTCATCAAAAAAAACTTGATTGAGTTCGTAGTCGTAGTTTTGCCCTGTGTGCACAAGGATGTGCTCGCAGTGCTCATCTAATTTAGCGAGCACTCTCGATAATCTGATAATTTCTGGACGTGTGCCAACAACTGACACGATTTTTAGTTTTTTTATCATACTCATGCTTACAAAGGGCTATTAATAGTGTCAGGTTTTTGCCTGTCGAAAATTTCATTCGCCCAGAGCATCACAATCATTTCAGCACTCCCAATGTTGGTAATGTCGTGTGTCCAACCAGGGATCGTTTCTACAACGGTCGGCAAATCGCCACTGGTGATTTGCTCAAATCGCTCGTTTGTCACCATATGGCGAAATTTAAATAATGCGGTACCTCGAATCACCAAAAATTTTTCAGTCTTTGTGTGGTGATAGTGACCTCCGCGTGTAATGCCAGGATATGCCGTAAAGTATGAAAACTGACCAGCATCCTTTGTTTTTAGCATCTCTACAAATTCACCACGCGGATCTGCATGTTTGACTAGAGGGTACGAGAACTGTTCGGGCTTGAGATAGCTGACGTAAGTGGAGTAAAGCGCACGGTCAAAGCCGACGCCTACGGGTTCGGTAATGCCAGTAGCCCGCGAGGCTTTGAATGCTTGAATATGCTTGGCAAGCTGACCTAGTGTCGTACTGTATTCGGGCTGAATGGTTTGCACGCAAGCATCAACATTGCTAGCAAGAAGCTCTAAAAATCCATTTGCCACATCATCCACATAAACCAAATGCAGCACCTTGCTGCTGTCGTTGATTTGTATCGGTAAATCTTGCGCAATATTGTGGCAAAACGTGGCAACCACAGAGTTGTAATTGGGCTTGCACCATTTGCCAAACACATTGGGTAGCCGGTAAATATGCGTGCGCACGCCATGCTGGCTGGCAAGTAACTGCACGGCTTGTTCCGCTGCAAGCTTGCTGCGACCATAGGGATTGTCTTGCTCTGCTTGTGTCGAAGAAGCCAAAATCAGCGTTGGCGAACGGGCAGAGCTATTGGCTGCACTGGCTCGCGCGGCAATGGCATTACAAAGCGCCTGCGTTAGCTCTGTGTTACCTGTTGCAAATTCATCTTCAGTTTGTGGGCGATTAATACCAGCTAGATGAATGATGGCATCCACGCCGACCAGAAGGGCGGCCAGCTCATCAATTGCGTGCTCGCGCGTAAATGGCACAACCGTGTGGCCTTGTTCGGTTGCGCGCATGCGTAGCGTCTTACCAATAAACCCGTCAGCGCCTGTCACTAATATTTTCATCTGGTTTAGTCTCCAAAAACGCCATGCTCTGCCAATACTTGCGCCAAAGATTGACCTGATTGCAAGCCTTCTTGTATGCGGACAAGAGGTGCCAGCTTGAGGAGCAGCGCCTTCATACCTGCCACATCTAATTGCGCGGTATTGTGAGAGTTGTAATCCACCGCTTCGGTCAATTGGCGCTCGCCAAGTTCCACAAATTTGCCGTAATTTAAATCCCTTAAATCAGGGGAGACTCTAAAGTAACCCGTTCCTGCATCAACTTGTTTGGCGCTAATAGCGGTTGTATTGACTACTTTGCCAAGTTCGCTCATTTCACTGGCATGAACCCGCTCTTCACGGCTAAGTAATGCCTCAAATTGCTTTTCGCCGTGGCGTGTGCCAATCACATGAATGGGGTGATTCGGGACGCCCAGTAACTGCACCAGCGCATGAGCCAAAACCTCAATGGTGGCAGCGGGGGCTTTTTCCACAAAAATATCACCTGCGCTGCCATGCTCAAATGCGTAGAGGACCAAGTCCACGGCATCATCTAGCGTCATCATAAAGCGCGTCATAGCTGGGTCGGTAATCGTAATGGGTAAGCCACGTTTGATTTGATCCACAAACAACGGGATCACCGAGCCGCGAGAAGCCATCACATTGCCGTAGCGTGTGGTGCAAATAGTGGTTGCAGCGCTATTACGCGATTTAGCCACAATCACTTTCTCCATCATGGCTTTACTGATACCCATGGCGTTAATGGGGTACACCGCTTTGTCGGTACTCAGACAAACGACACGCTTAACCCCACTAACCACAGCAGCTTCCAATACGTTCTCAGTGCCAAGCACGTTTGTCTTAACAGCCTCCAATGGGTAAAACTCACAAGAAGGGACTTGTTTAAGTGCGGCAGCATGGTAGATGTAATCGACTCCACGCACTGCGTTGAGTACCGACTGGTAATCCCGCACATCGCCAATATAAAACTTAAGCTTAGGGCTGTTGTACAGCTTGCGCATGTCGTCTTGTTTTTTTTCATCACGGCTCAAGATGCGAATTTCTTGAATGTCGGATTGTAAAAAACGGCGTAGGACGGCGTTGCCAAATGAACCAGTGCCACCTGTGATTAAAAGTTTTTTATTATTAAACATTAATTCATACTTTCATTTTTGAATTGAAAAACCATAATAAAGTCACAAATATAAAATAAGAGAAGGTATCAATATACCCAAATATTTGATTATTTGCGGGGAAAAATATAAACATGATTGTGAAGATTGGCATTAAAGCCAATCCGAAAAAATTTTTCTCTTGTAAAACTGATTTCCAAACTTTAGCAAAGAAAAATGCAATTAAAAATAATAAAAATGCCAAGCCAATAAAACCAACATCATTGGCGAATTGCCCGTAAAATGAATGCCATTGGGCAGACTTGCCCCACAAATGATCTATTCTTGATTGGAAAGTTATTGAAGATACATCAATACCTGAAATCATTAACAACTGACGTTGAAGGAATTCAGAATTGCCAAACCCATATGTCCATATTAAATCCAGATCTAAAATTAAAGAAAAACCGTAATAACCTTGACAAACATAATAAGATAGCCAGACAAATGAATAGTATAAAAAATCAATAAATGATGATGTGTCATGCAAATTAAATGACGATGATGTGCTAATATCTCCTAGCGGGGATGTTGATGCAAAATATTCAAATCCACCACCTCTCTCGGACATTATTCCTCCAAACCAAGCTATTGGGATGAGAAAGAGAGCTCCACTAAGGAGTAAAATTTTCTTTAGATGAATATATTTTCTGTCATATAGAATAACTAGTAATGAAATTGAGGAAAATATAAAAAATATGAAAATAACACTGTTTACGCCAGCGGATATGCCAGCAGAGATAAAAAATAGAGAATAAATGATTGCAATAGTCTTTTTGGTTCGATTTAAATCCTCCCAAAAATGTAAAAAATAAAATATGAATAACAGTTTGGCAAACGAAAAAAATAACGAAAAAATATTGAATAGACGAGAGTCGGATACTTGTATCGCTTCTAAACTCATCATGCGCTCAGTGTATGCGAGGCCAGGCTCTGTAAAGCCGCGTATCAAATTATCAAAAAAATCATAAGGAATAATTCCATCTATCAACATGATGTTTTTATATGCCGCCCATACGCCCAAAAATCCAAATGAAAATAATGCCCAATAATTGGAGTTGGAGAATTTTTTATCTGATGCTAATTTTTTTTTATTTGATTTCAATTTGCAAGCAAGTACGTAACCAAATATAAAAAATGAATGATAAATCAGCATTAACGTAAAAAACAATAAAGGATTGTGAATGTTGTATTTTATTGGCCCAAAATAAAAAATTATCAATGTTATTAATAGATAAATTTCAATAAGAAATAATGGCAAGTATTTTTTCATAATGAAAATAAATAAATTCTATTTATTTTTGATGAGCTTGCCAAAAGAGAGTGTCCAAAAATAAGCATCATGAATAAATTGGATAAAATAAGACCTACAATAGCACCTTTAAATCCATACACTAGCATTGAAATTATTAAAATAACTAGCCCTACTAAAACTGAAATCACCATTAGTGAACCAACTCGCTTTGGTTTAAATACACCAATAATGCCAACGTTTAACAATCCCGCTATGCCACCGATGGCA
Organism: Comamonadaceae bacterium; assembly: GCA_947445115.1. Taxonomy (GTDB): domain Bacteria; phylum Pseudomonadota; class Gammaproteobacteria; order Burkholderiales; family Burkholderiaceae_C; genus JASGCK01. The sequence goes on from CANFCG010000004.1 coordinate 99,902, forward strand.
CCTGCCAGCACAAAATAAGGTAAATAAATTGAATACGCTGTGTATTTAGCACCGACAAGCATTTCAAACACCAAATGTGATAGCAACAGCGAGATAATTATGGCAACTACAGATAGCAACCCAATGCGAATAACAATACCTTGTATATATGCCACAGTCTTTTGTTGATTGTTAGTATTATCACTGGCTAGCTTATATATGTCGGGACTTACAAAAGTTTGAATGACCCCCACTATCAACATCATGGGAATAAAACCAAGTTGCAACAGTACATTGTATGCCGCCAACTCCTCAACCCCAATAAACGAGGCCATAAACACCTTGTCTCCAAGCCCCTTGAGAGCCGTTAGCAAGGTGGGGACAAAAAATGGGGTGCTTAGAACAACAAGTTGCTTGGCTTGAGGCCATTTCGCGGAGTCTGTTATAGAAGTGGCCCTATCAAACCGATGGCTAGTAGCGTGCTGTACACCTATGAAAACCAACAACGAACTAATGGCCACGGCCTGTAGAGTGGCGAAAACGCTTTTTTCCTCTAAAAAAAAGACTAACAATACTAAGCAAAATTTGACAAATGAGTCGGCAGCTATCCCAATGGAGGCCCATTTTCTTTGCTTTAGGGCATTCAACATGTTGAGATAAATCCCTTGTGCGCCATTGGCAACCAAATAAATGCAGCCCATTAAAACGTAGGCAGTAGTTGAAATTTGTTTATAAAAAACCATTTCACCAACCACAGACAATGCACCAACTAGTAGTAAGCCAAACATGATTCGGTCTGTCAGGTACTTGACAACCTGAAAACCGCTGACTCCCTTCTCCCCTAAAAAGGGCACAGTCACGACTTCTTTAGCGGCTACGATGGATAGGGGGTCATAAATAAGCTGGCGCACAAAAAGCATAACAGACATCCACAATGCGAAGTAGCCATATGCGGTTATGCTGAGGTTTACGGTTAATAGTTTTAGCAATAAAAAGTTGTTGAGCAAGCCAACAACTTGCCCACCAACAATCCATAAAATGCTTTTGTCTAACCCGAGCACGATTGGTTGCTCAACTGAGTTTGCAGCTGTTCGGCACTTTGCTTAATCTGGCTGTAGTGGCTTAAGTGTTTGGCGACTGCTATGTTTACTTTCGAATGCGTAGAGTATATTTTTTTTAGATTTAATAATAATGCGGCAGCGAAGAAGTACATATCTAAGTTAAGTATTTTGCTTAAAATTTTGTGTTTCATACGGAAACAGGCTTTGCGGCTCAACAGTCGTAACTGTTCTAGCCATTTGGCTTCCTGGTTGATGAGGTCGTTATAGACTAGTATTTTGTCCTTGACAAATCGTTGGTTGGCCACAATGTAGGTTGAGCCAGCGGTTCTGCGGTAGTACACCAGCACGGCATCAATGAGTTGAAAGCGAAGGGTTGGAAATTGGCGCGCAATCGCTACTTGCAGGGGCCAGTCTTCCGTCACGTCGAACCGCTGCAAATAGTCCTGCACCTTGGGGTGCAGCAAGCAGGGTGCAGCATAAAGCAGGTTGGGTGCGTTTTGGTATGAAAAGTGTTTGAAGCGATGCAACAAACTATTTTTTTTATAAATTACTTGTGTGGCTGTGCTAAGCACGCTGGAACGCTGGTCAACGCCCAGCACGTTACCCCGCAAATACAAGGCTCGGCCAGATAGCATTGCTACTTCGGGTTCGTGTTGGGTAAGCTCAAAAATATTCTCAAACGAATACACGTCATCGCCTGCTGTCATTTTGCAGCGGTCTGCCACTAACCGCAAAAGCATATGATGCACGCTGGCACAGGTTCCAATGTTTTTGGGGTGATATAAAGTATGAATATGTCGAAATAAATGAGCATTGAGATGTAGCCACTGATTGACGCGTTGCTGGGTTTTGTCGCCAGAGCAGTCGTCATTGACGATCAAGTCAACGTCAATTTTTGCGCCATAAGTTAGCACTAAGTATTTAATACTTTCTAAATGCTCGAAAATATAGCCTTCATGGTTGTAGGTTAAAACCAAGAAGGCAAAAGAGTGTTTCGAATTAGTTTGCATTCAGTTTGTGGCGTATGTAACTTGCTAAAAAATTCAACGCCTTTATGCCCACCATGCGGTAGCCAGTTTGCATAAAACGCAGCTTCCACATAAAGGAGCGTTTTTCAAACGTGGTGTCTGAGGAAAAGCCGCGCTGGCTCCAGTCAATGTTGAGCGAATATTTACGCCACACTTGCTCGATCACTTCGCGCACCCACTTTCCGCGATAAATGGCGCCACCTTTAGCATGGTTATAGGAGTAAATGTCGCTTTGTTTTGGGTTGAGTGAATAGAAAAGTCGACTATCACCCCAGGTTCGGTAGCTACCAAATACTTCCCATGCCCATGGCGTGTCGCCGTCGTTGGTGTAGTCTAATAATACATGCTTGCGCCAGATAGCTGGGGCTGAGTTCAATCGGTAGTCCACATGATCTTTGAGGGCTATGAAGATGTCGTCAGTATCTGTGCGCACTAACGGCATTGCCGTGTTAATCAGGTAGGCGACAACAGCATGCGCTTGAGATTGCAACAAACCCAATGCTTGCAGGAGTCGAGGTTTACTGATGGGTGCATCTAGAATGAAGTCATCGTACAGCATCAACACATATTCACTATCAATAGTTTGAAGTGTTGATCGTAGACGTGCACCCCAATCATCTATCCCGCTGGGACTGGCGTGATGATGAACTCGGGCAGGATGGTTGTATGCCCTTGACTCGGTGTTGATGACAACTGAGTATGGGCAATTGGGCCAGAATTCCTTTAGCGCATGAAAAAAAATGTCCAGCACATCGTGATACGCATCGCATGTGTTGACCACGATAGTTAGATCGTGGTGTGTTAGTTGTTCATTCATTACGAGTAGACTTATGCAAGTGGTTAAGCGGCAAAAGCATTCACAGACCGAATCACCGCAGTTACATCTTTCATGCTCATGGCTGGGCCAATCGGCAAACTTACTACCTCTTGGTGAATCAACTCAGTCAAGGGTAGAGACAACTGGTTGTATGAATTGTAAGCCTGTTGCTGATGCGGGGGGATGGGGTAATGGATAAGAGTGTCGATACCCGCTGCCTTGAGTTGCGCTTGGAAAGCAGCGCGCTGACGCACCCGCACCACAAAAAGGTGAAACACATGGTTTTCCAAGTCCAGCAAGGTCGCATTACGTCCAATTGGCAAACTTACTAAAGGGTTGGTAATGCCTTGCGCATAGGCCATTGCGATCTGTTTTCGCACCAAAGTTTCGGCGTTCAAGTGTTGTAGTTTCACTCGCAGCAGCGCTGCCTGCATTTCATCTAAACGGCTATTGAGACCTTGGAAAAGGTTTTCATATTTTTTGTGGCTACCATAATTGCCCAAGGCACGTACGGTTTGCGCCAGTTCTGGGTCGTTGGTGATCATGGCACCAGCGTCGCCTAAAGCTCCTAAGTTTTTACCAGGATAGAAGCTAAAGCCTGATGCGTGACCCCAATTGCCAGCGCGTTTGCCGTCAATCGTTGCTCCGTGGGCTTGTGCCGAGTCTTCCAGCACCAAGAGCGCGTGTTCATCGGCCAACTCCATGATCGCCTTCATGGGGGCCAATTGCCCATACAGGTGCACCGCCACGATGGCCTTGGTTTTGGGCGTGATGGCTTGGCGCACCTTCTGGGGGCAGAGGTTGTAGCTTTGCGCGTCGGGCTCCACCAGAACGGGCTTGAGCCGGTTTTCGGTGATGGCCAAAACGCTGGCAATGTAGGTGTTGGCGGGGACAATGACCTCGTCACCCTCTTTGAGCTTGCCCAACTCTTTCCAAGCCCGCAAGGTCAACACCAGAGCGTCCAAGCCGTTGGCCATGCCCACGCAATGCTGGGCGCCGCAGTAGCTGGCAAATTCTTGCTCAAAGGCTTTGACCTCTTGGCCCAACACATACCAACCCGAGTCGATGACGCGGGTGGCCGAGTCGATCAAGGCTTGTCTATGTTGTTGGTTGATGGCTTTTAAATCAAGAAAGGGAATCATTTTTTATTCCAATTGTTCACTTGTTCTTCGGGATATCCACGATGGAAATGCTCAGTCCATGGATAAGCGTTTCGACTCGAACCGTCTTGAAGTTTGATTTTGTTGGTTGGGCAGATGGGTTTGGCGGGGCTACCGGCATACACCCAATCTTTTTGTGTTTCGCCCTTAAGTGAAGAGTGCGCTCCCACCAAAACCCCCTCTGCTACGACAGCACCGGGCAAGATCACGCTCATGGTGGCGATGGCTGCGTAGTCGCCAATCGTCACGCCAATGAGGGTTTCGCTGGGTGGGTGTGGGTCATTGGTCAACACCACATAGGGGAAGATCCAAACAAAATTACCGATCGTGCTCTTCTGACCGATGTGGACGTTGCTGTGAAAGCGCACGTAGTCACCGATGGTGCAATGGCCTTGAATATCGCCCAGGGTCCCGATTTGTAAATTTTTGCCTGCGATGGTTTTTTCTCTCACCGTGACACGGTGGCCCGTGACCAATCGCTCACCAAACTCGGAGCCCTCATAAAAAACACTGTGTGAACGAATGTGCGAATTTTTACCGATCACCAGTTTTTTTGATTCTGAAAACGCGTTGGACAAGCCAATCTCGCAATAGGCTCCAATGGAGGTGCCTTCGCCAATCTCGACGTTGTCGTGGATGATGGTGAAAGGTCCAACCGAAACACCTGGGCTCAATTGGGCTTTGTTTGAAACGATGGCGCTGGGGTGAATCAAATCAGACATGTTTACGCCCTAAAATCAATTGTTTAAAGTCGTCGTAATCGCGTATATAGTCCATCTCATCGTAGTGCTCATCGGCTAAAACCAAGAGCACGCAATCAGGGCTGAAATCGTGCATTTCATGCCAAATTAGCTCTGTAATTAATAAGCCTTTAGTAGGAGAGTCGAGCCAAACTTCCTCCTTAAATTTGCCATTATCTAGAATCATGCGACATTTTCCCGCCACACAAACAGCGATTTGTTTCAATGCACGGTGCGCATGAAACCCCCTAGACACATGAGGTAATGTGCCGAAGATGTAGTAGACCCGCTTGACATCAAAAGGTACGGCTTTATTAGCCTCCAGTGCGACTAACGACCCGCGGTCATCTCCAAGGGGAGGGAATGAGATTGTTTGAATTAGGCTCATGTTTGGTCTCTTAACAACATTATGGATTTTGGTTTGCAGTGGACAACGTACCAAGCTTGCGTTTTGGTGTCAGCATCAATCACGTCCGAGCCCCAGCTGTCGCCCATACACATCCTTATACCGAACAATATCATCCTCACCCAAATAGTCGCCGCATTGCACTTCAATCAGTTCTACGTCGGTTTTGCTGACGTTTTGCAGGCGATGTAAGCATTGCTTAGGGATGAAAACATGGTCATATCGCTGGTAGGTTTTGACCTCGGTACCCAGCGTAATCTGCGCCTCACCCTTAATAATGGCCCAGTGCTCGGCGCGGTGCTCGTGCGTCTGCAAACTGTTGCTGGCAGCCGGCTTGACCATGATGCGCTTGACTTGGTGGTTATTGCCTAAATAGATGTGATTCACACGTTCGGTGTTGAAGGAGCTAGCGCGGCGTTTGATGCCGTGGACGATGTAGCCTTTGTCTAGCAAGAATTCAGCTAGGTACGAGCCGTCCTGGCCTGTGATGAGGGCGGTTTTTTGAAGAGACGTTGGTTTCATGCTTCGGGTTTGATTCTTGGTAAATGTTGTTTCAGCAGCAGATGCGCTGCATCCGTAATTTTGGGCACGCTAGCTAAAAGAATTGGCGCTAGCGACAGCACCGTGGTATAAATTTCATGCATCGACTCGGATGCATATTCATTTGCAATCAGATTGCGTAGCTCGCGAATTTGAATGAGGTTGGCGGCGTTCGCCCATCCACGCTTTTCTGCTCGATAAATTCGATCTAGTATGGTGCTATCGCCATTTAGCTCTATCTCATCGATTAAACGAAACATACGTTGAATCAGCAGATCAGATAATCTTGCAAAGCGGCTGGTGAGTGACTCTAGGCGCTCTAGTTGCTCTAAAGTGGGTCCGCCAAGCGCCATCCAGTCACTTAGATTGGCGCACCGCGTAATGGAGTAGTCCAGATGCTGCGCTGCCAGCTCTAACCCTGCCAATTCTTCTTGCAATAAGGTGAGTTTGGCTTGCATTACAGACGCACTCCTGTCTGCATCGCCATTTGCACAAAGGGGCGATCAGCATTTGGTGCAATAGCAAGATCGATTTTGCGTTGTCCTAGGCTATGGTGCAGCTTTGCCAGAATATCAAGCTTAGACATCAAGTTAATTTTTGTAGATAGAAGTAGCAGGTCAATATCGCCGCCTCTGGCATCAGCATCAACGCGTGAGCCAAAAAGATAAATTTGTGCGCTGGGGTCGGCTAAATAAACCGTACTGGTAATGGCGGACTGCTCTTGGGTCGATAAACGGATGGTCATGCAAGCACTCCTGAGTGCGCTTCTGCTTCTGTTGTCAGTACGGCAATCTCTGCGTGCAATTTTTCATATTCAGCCACTTTGCGCTGCAAAAACCGTGTGGTTAATTCCGCTTTTTCACTGATGCCTTGCGGGGTGAGCAGATAGCTATAGGCCAGCTTGTTTTTGCTGCCCATAAAGTTTTGCATCTTGATCCAGCCCTTATCTAGCAAGGCTTTCAGGCAATAATTGGCTGTGCCAAGACTCACGCCCAGCGCCTGCGCAATTTCGCGCTGGTTTAGCTGGGGGCTGGTTTGGAGTAAGCGCAGGGCTTGAAATTGGGTGTCAGCATTCATAAAAATAGATCTGTTCAGCGTCTGAACTATACCACTTTACGGTTCGATTCAATGGCATACGTAGTACCCACCTGTTTTTGGGGCGCCGCGAAATTCTATTTGCTGCTGGTTGCGCAGAGTTTTGAGCCAGCGCTCTACATTTTTAGAGGATGTTTGCAGTTTTTTAGCCAGCGCTGGAGCGCGCAAGCCAGGATGATTGCTAACGATGGTCAAGAGGGGTTCATTTACACCCTCATTTACACCCTCATTTACACCCTCATTTACACCCTCACGTAGTTTTGTTAAATCAAACGTCACGATGACATGATCGTCTAGAGTGTTTTGTATGTTGGGTGCGGCTAGTCCTGCACTCGTCATCAACTCGACAATTTTGAGCGTACCGCGCCCCCATGTTTCGATATGCCCACGTCGGTAGAAGACGTTGGCGATTAGTGGGTTCCATGGTTTTGATTCATGCGGTTGCAGCAACGTTTCGGGTGTTAGGCCGAAGTGTAGGTTGCCTGGGGAAATGATTTCTAATCTGTCGTCATATAGTGCGACGCCAATCGATCCTGCGCCGCTGGTGTAGTCGCGGTGGATAAAAGCGTTCGCGAGTGCCTCTCGGATGGCTTCGACGGGGAGAGCGGGAGTATCGATACGCTCTAGTTGACCCGGCACAACACGCCCCGCAATCGGCAGCCTATCGAGCAAAAATCGCTCGGCTCGGCGCATGAGTGAAAAGGCGTTCCCCGAGTATTGTTTATTGTCTAAAAATTCGTTTCGTGTGATGCCTTTGAAACGTGCAAGTCTGAGCTTGAGCTGCGGAAAATCAGGATATTGGATGTCGTCTTGGCAAAACAAGGCAATGGCAGCGCGTGATAACTGGCCATCGTCAACCAGTAGCCGTTGGTAGTTGGTTCTTGGCATCGTGCGAGTCGTGTTGAGCACACGCTCGTAGGGTACGCCACGGAAGGAGACGGGCAGCACGCTGGAACGCCTGACCTGTACGTGTAGGGCTTCGAGTCCGTTGTCTAGCAAAATGCGCTCTATGCTTGGCAGCAGCGGTGGCTCAAACCCTTGGAATTCTTGAGCTAACTCTTCTAGCGTTCTATCGGTGATTTTTTGAGTTCTAAGGTTTGAGATTCCCCCTGAGCGATCAACGTTAAAAGAGTGTCCGCATTCATAGAGCTTACACCACCCGCCCATAAACATCTTCATATCGAACAATATCGTCCTCGCCCAGATAGTCGCCGCATTGCACTTCGATGAGTTCTACGTCGGTTTTGCTGACGTTTTGCAGGCGATGCAGGCATCGTTTTGGAATAAAGACATGGTCGTAGCGTTGGTAGGTTTTGATGTCTGTGCCTAACGTAATTTGTGCTTCGCCTTTAATAATGACCCAATGCTCGGCGCGGTGCTCGTGCGTTTGCAGGCTAATGCTGGCGCCGGGTTTGACCATGATGCGTTTGACTTGGTGATTGCTACCTAAATCTAAGCTGTCGTACCAACCCCAGGGGCGCTGGACTTTGCGGTGGTTTTTGGCTAGCTCGGGGCTGCGTTTGGCCAGCAGCGCCATGGCGTCTTTCACTTGCTGGCTATCGGCTTTATGGGTAATTAAGAGGGCATCGTCGGTATCGACCACCACAAGGTCGCTAACGCCAACCAGTGCCACGGGCTTGTCTGCGTGGATGTGGTTGCCGCTGGAGTTAATTTGCACATGCTGACCGTCTTCTGTCGGCGCCGTGTCGTTGGCTTGGTCTAGCATGGCTTGCGAGGCGGCTAGTTGGGTGGATAAGTCCGCCACGGCACTCCAAGAGCCAAGATCGCTCCAGGCGCCATTAAACGGGGTGACGGCAGCGCGTGTGGTGCGCTCAAACACGGCGTAGTCCACGCTGATGCTGGGGCTGGACTCGAAGGCGACTTTATCTAATCGGACAAAATCGGTTTCTATTTTGGCTTTAGAGGCGGCAAATTTGGTGGCTTCAAACACCGCAGATGCGTGGATTTTGAGTTCGCTCAAAAAGTCGGCAGCGCGCATGACAAACATGCCGCTGTTCCAGGTGTGGGTGCCTGTGGCTAGCAAGGCTTTGGCGACCTCAAGGGTAGGCTTTTCTAAAAATTTATCAACACCAGAAATGCCTTGCAGCCCTTGCAGCGCTTGGCCTGCGGCAATATAGCCATAGCCAGTTTCGGGTGCTGTGGGGGTAATGCCAAAGGTGACCAAATAGCCTTGGGCGGTGGCTGGCAGGGCTGCTTTGACACAGTCAATAAACGTATCTGCCGTGGGCATGTAGTGGTCAGATGGCAGCACCACCAGTGTTTTGTTGGGGAACAAATGCGCCACTGCCGCAATAGCGGGGGCAGTGTTGCGGGCAGCAGGCTCTAGCACGATGTGCACCTTGCCGCTAAACACGCGGGCGGCTTGCTCGGCAGCCATAAAACGGTGTGCCTCGTTGCAAACAATGGCAATTTCGTTGACGTTACCCACATCCCCATTGGGCAAGGCCGTTGCACGCAGCACCGTGTCTTCAAACAGCGTGTGCGAACCCACAAAGCGATGAAATTGCTTGGGGTAGCTCTCGCGAGAGAGTGGCCACAAGCGTGTGCCAGAGCCTCCGCAGAGGATGACGGGGAGGGTGGAGTGCGTAGTTTGAAGGGTCATAGTGGGTAATTTTGTATTTGTTGACGTTATACAGTTAATTAGCAAAAGCCGCGCCCATCTTATCTTTACCAGAGAGCTGTGGCAAGACGTCGCCTAACCGCGCTAGCTGCCAATCAATCGCTAGCACAGGGTCGTTCCAGGCAATGCACTGCTCGTGCGCGGGGCTATAAAAATCGGTGGTTTTATACAAAAACTCTGCCGTGTCAGATAGCGTGACAAAGCCGTGCGCAAAACCTGGCGGAATCCACAATTGGCGCTTGTTGTCGCTTGATAAGAGCACGCCAAACCATTGCCCGCGTGTGGCAGAGCCGTCTCTAATATCGACGGTCACATCCCAGACTTCGCCCTGTATTACACGCACTAATTTACCCTGTGCGTGCGGCGCGGATTGGTAATGTAGCCCGCGCAAAACACCTTTGTTTGATTTACTGTGATTGTCTTGAACAAAATTGATATCCAAGCCTGTGGCGATTTTGAATGTCGCGGTATTAAAACTTTCAAATACAAAGCCGCGATCATCACCAAAAACCCTTGGCTCTAGGATGAGTAAATTTTCTAGAGGTGTTGTCTTTACTTGCATCAAAATCTCTGCTCTTTGAGCAAATGCTGGAGATATTTGCCATACGCATTTTTAGACAGCGGTGCGGCTAGCTTTTCTAGCTGCGCAGCGTCAATCCAGCCTGCACGCCAAGCTAGCTCTTCGGGGCAGGCGATCTTGAGCCCTTGGCGGTGCTCTAGCGTGGCGATAAATTGGCTGGCCTCCAGTAGGCTCTCGTGGGTGCCCGTATCCAGCCACGCATAGCCGCGCTGCATGATTTGCACGTTCAGCTTGCCTGACTGCAAATACGCATCGTTGACGGCGGTGATCTCTAATTCGCCTCGCGCAGAGGGCTTGACCGCTTTGGCAATCTGCACGACATCGTTGTCGTAAAAATAAAGGCCCGTCACGGCGAAATTGCTTTTAGGCTGCGCTGGTTTTTCTTCGATGCTGCTGGCCTTCCCGCTCGCGTCAAATGCCACCACGCCATAGCGCTCGGGGTCTTGCACGTGATAGGCAAATACGGTGGCACCACTGGCTTGCTTGTCGGCATCACCCAGCAGTTTGGCAAAGTCGTGACCATAAAAAATGTTGTCGCCCAACACCAAGGCGCAAGGGTCGCTGCCAATAAATTTTTCACCAATGATGAAGGCCTGCGCAAGCCCGTCTGGACTGGGCTGCACGGCGTATTCAAGGTTCATGCCCCAAGCCGAACCATCGCCCAAGAGCTGCTGAAAAAGCGGTGTATCGCGCGGCGTGCTGATGATGAGCACATCGCGGATGCCAGCCAGCATGAGGCAGGACAGCGGGTAATAAATCATCGGCTTGTCGTACACGGGCAATAGCTGCTTGCTGATGGCGAGCGTGGCAGGATGCAGCCGCGTACCCGAGCCGCCAGCCAAGATGATGCCTTTACGTTTTGTTAATGTTGCGGTCATGGTTTGAGATGCGTCAGTAGTTGATCGATACCTTGTTGCCAAGGAGGTGGAGTGATGCCAAATGTGGCAATTAATTGAGAGCAATCGAGCCGCGAGTTGCGTGGGCGCTGGGCCGCGGTGGGGAAGGCTTCAGAAGCCACAGCAGATATGGCTTGTGCTTCAACTTTAATGGGGAAGCCCATCTGGCGTGCCTTGGCGATGAGGTAGCTAGCGTAGCCATGCCAAGAGACTTCGCCAGCGGCTGCGGCGTGGTAAATGCCAGAAGCGCAGGCAAACAATTGGCTTGCCGTAGAGAGCACTTGAAACGTCATATCCGCCAACCAAGCCGCATCCGTTGGTGCGCCAATTTGATCGTCAATCACGGATAGCGCATCACGCTCTGAGGCCAAGCGCAGCATGGTCTTGGCGAAGTTGCTGCCCTCTTTGGCGTAGACCCAACTGGTGCGAAAAATCAAATGCTTGCAACCACTGGCGGTAATGGCTTGCTCGCCCGCCAATTTGGTTTTGCCATAAACGTTGAGCGGGTTAGTTGCCGCATCTTCTGTCCAAGGTGTGCTACCTGAACCATTAAAAACATAATCTGTGGAATAGTGAATGAGCCTGCAGCCCATATCGGATGCGGCCTGTGCCAGTAGGGCGGGTGCTAGCGCGTTGATTGCACGCGCAAGCTCAGGTTCGGATTCGGCTTTATCCACGGCCGTGTAGGCCGCAGCGTTGACGATGACGTCTGGCTTAGCGGCAACAACTTTTGCGTAGAGCGAATCGGTTTGCGACAGGTCGCACTCTGCACGTCCCCAAGCGGTGATATTTCCAAG
>CANFCG010000005.1 GCA_947445115.1 Comamonadaceae bacterium
TCCATGCCGAGGTTGAGCGGATCAACTAAACCCAGAGGCACGGCTTTTTCGCCGCGCTGCATGAGTGGCGCAATCGTGGGCAAATCAAGCCCTGCCGTGAAGTGATCGCCCTGGGCGCACAAGACCCCGACGCGCAAAGCGGGATCGTCATCTAAGCGCGTATACGCTTCGCCCAGCTCGCGGAACATTTTTGGGGTGAAACCGTTGCGCTTGGCGGGGCGGTTGATGGCGATCTGCAAGACGGCACCCATGATGGTGGTGTCGATGCTGCCGTCTGGATGTGGCTCGGGTTGTGACATGAGGGACTCCTAATTCATTTAATTGCCGTAGATCATTTATTTCATTATTAAAAATAAATTCATGTCAAACATGGGACAGCTATTTTTTTGATTCATGTGTATGATAAAAATATAACCACTACAGAGAGTTGTTTCTGAATAATATTTTTACTCGGTTAGTAAGTAAGGGATTTTCTTATATTAAGCAGGTCAAGTTGGAGGTGCAACAATCAAAAGCGCCTGCATCGGAACACCCTGTTTTATTAGTCGAGTTGCTGGAGGCACCGTGGTGGGTATTGAATGCGCATGTGAGTGATCATCCAGAGTCGCCAATGGCGCAGCTCATGCGGTCGTCGGTGCGGGCTTCGGTGACCACAATGCAGCCCGCAGATAATTTGCGCTATTGGGTGTCGTCGGCGTCGCTCATGCGGGGCGTCACTGCCAGTCGGCACGGCATGCAGTTTTTAAATCAAACGGATCCCATGGCTTTTCCTCCCTTGTGGACGCTTGCGGCAGCGCATGGTTGCCGAGTAGGCGTATGGGGTACGGCGTATAGTCATGCATGGAAAGACTTCAAATCCGAGTCCTTGGACTTTTATTTGCCAGACAAGTTTGGTCCAGATGACTATGCCCATCCTCGGTCTGTGATCGCTTATCAGCGCATCTTGCGTTTGCTCTCGCGGCTGTCAGATCAGGGTGAAGACGTGACGTTGCGCCGTTGGAATGTACGGGTGGCGTTATTTCGTTTTTTGATTTCGCGTGCGATGCGTATGCGGTTTGGGACGCTACGCTCTCTTTTTCGAGGCGATGGTCTGTCGCTACGGAATAAGCACCGCATCTTGATTAGCGCTCGAATCGCCTTCTATGAATTTGTCTCAATCTTTACTCGGCATGTCCCCGACTTTTCCACCCTGTCGCTAGGTACTCTGGCCAGTGCGATGCACTTAGACGGCGGCTATTACCGCGACGCTGAGCGGCTACCGCCTGCCGAGCGCGTGGCCGTACGTGCTGACACCCTTGTGGGCAAGGCGCTACAGGAGCTTGATTTGGTCATTGCTGATTTACTGCGGCTTAGCCGTGAACGTGGCGTGACCTTGCTAGTTGTCTCTGGCTACGGGCAAATCCCTGCCGCGTCCTTCCACGCTATGTCATCCCGCGATGAAATTTGGACGCTCAGGGACGCCAAGCGGTTACTGGAGCATCTTGGGGTTGATGTGCCGTTTACGCGGTTGCCATCGATGTTTCCTTGCACCACGCTGTCTTTTTATAATAATAAAGATCGTAATAAAGTAATGGCCGCCTTGCAGCGGATCTGTCGGCCGGGTGACCAAGGTTTACTCTTTTATGTGGAGCCAGGCGATCGCTGCCTCAGCGTCAAGCCCGTACCAGACGAGCAGGCTATGGAAAAGGGACGAGTCACGTCGTACAGCCCTGGAGGGTTGCCGACGCAAATGCAGGCTTGGGACATTGGCGTCAGGCGTCGGCAGCGCCAAGCGTTGACTGGCGAGCATGCGCTAGGAGGTGTCTTGATTGTTCATCAAAGCGGCATCGACCCTAGTGGCGAACAGATGGCGGCGATACCCGAAGAGTCGATCGCTCGATTCGTGATGGGGTTGCTCGATGTCAGCCCACCCGACTACATGTGCGCTATGACCCCCGTGCTTGAAAATCTACTGAAAATACTGCGCCAAAATCTCTAGAAAAATGAAAAAGCCTCTGTAAGTCAATGACTTACAGAGGCTTTCCAATAGTTGGCGGAGCGGACGGGACTCGAACCCGCGACCCCCGGCGTGACAGGCCGGTATTCTAACCAACTGAACTACCACTCCGCATTAAGTGGCGACCCTACGGGGATTCGAACCCCGGTACCTACCGTGAAAGGGTAGTGTCCTAGGCCTCTAGACGATAGGGTCAAAAATTGAGGCAATTCTTAACATTTTGATTGAACCTTCTGGTGGAGGTAAGCGGAATCGAACCGCTGACCTCTTGCATGCCATGCAAGCGCTCTACCAACTGAGCTATACCCCCGACTCGCTGATTCATATTCTCTACTTCACTCAACTCTACCGTTGAATTCAATCAAGCCTCAAATTATAGCGTGGAATTAACCGGCAGGCAAGAAAAAACTCTTCGACTTAAGCTTATTGTTGTTCAATTTTGGCATCACGAATCGCTTTCGCCCATTTCACGGCCTCGTTTTTGTTGCGAGCTGCCAAGGCTTCTGGCGTTCCGGGGTCAATGGCGAAACCGAGTGACGCGAATTTATCTTGAATTTCTTTGCTATTGGCCGCAGCGTTAATCGCGTGATTGAGTTTGGTCACGATGGCGGGTGGTGTACCCGCGGGCGCGAACATCGCAAAGTAAGCAATGATTTCGTAGTCTTTGATGCCTAGTGCCTCGTTGACTGTCGGTAAATCGGGGATGGCCGCCGAGCGCTTGGCTGACGTGATTGCTAGGCCGCGAATCTTGCCTGCTTTGACTTGCGGCAGTGTCACGGCAAGGTCGGCACTAAACATCATCACCTGTCCGCCTAGCAAATCGGTCATGGCGGCGGGGCCGCTTTTATAGGGCACGGGCGTCATCTTGATACTTGCCATGGATGCCATCACCTCGGATGAGACCTGCTGCGAGGTGCTGGCGTAGGCAAAGGTCACGTGTTCGGGCTTGGCTTTGGCCATCGCTACAAATTCGCGCAACGTTTTGGCTGGTACGTCGTTATTAACCGCAATGATGAGCGGTACCGACCCCAAATAACCCAGCGGCGCAAAGGCGGTGTCTTGGTCGTAGGGTAGTGACTTCATCAAGCTCTTCAACGCGGCATTGGTGCTGTTGGTGCCAATCAAAATGGTGTAGCCGTCATTGGCTGATTTGGCGACGGCATCTGCGCCAAGCATGCCGTTGACGCCTGCTTTGTTATCCACCACGATAGGCTGCCCCAGTGTTTGCGCCATATGTGCCGCAAAGGCACGACCAATTTGGTCTGTGGCACTACCTGCCGCAAAAGGAACAATCGCCTTGATGGGCTTGGTGGGGTAAGTCTGGGCTGAGATAACTGTGGCGCTTAGTAAAGCTACTACACCGAAAATTGATTTGACTCTCATATAAATTCCTTTAATCGGTTTAATCTTGCAATTACGTCTTCTTTTAACATTATTTCAAACACAGCATCTATAGCCGGCGTGCTACCAGTTCCAAAGCAAAGATGACGGGTTGGCATCGCTAGCTGAGGCATTTTTATGTTGTGATTTTTAAGAACGGACTTTATTGATAATGAGATACTTTCTTTAGTCCACACGCAAGAACTGAACTCTTCAGCTAAATCTAAGATTGCAGGCCAAATTTCTTTAGGTACATGGGTATTTATCTCTTCGGCTGAAGGCCTTGTCACGGTTATCAATAAAGAAATCCATTCGGCAAGATCATTGACGGTCTCGCACCGCTCTTTGAAAAGTGAGCATCCGTGAACAACGCGATCGCGCTGATCCATAGTCCACACGTTCTGTTTTTTCAATCGTGGTATCACTAGATCCGCCAGCCGTGCATTGTCAGCCTGCTTCATGTACTGCGCATTCACCCACAAGAGCTTAGCAGGATCCCATTGCGCGGGGCTTTTTGATAAATGCGTGCCGTCGAACCAGCTGACCATTTGCTCGGAGGTGAAGAGTTCTTCATCGCCGTGGCTCCAGCCCAAACGTGCCAAATAGTTGAGCATGGCTTCAGGCAAATAGCCGTTGTCTTCGTAAGCCGTGACGCTGACCGCGCCGCGCCGTTTTGAGAGTTTCTGCCCATCATCGCCCAAGATGACGGGGCAATGTCCAAACTGCGGCAAAGGCGCACCAAGTGCATTGAAGATGTTGATTTGCCAAGGCGTGTTGTTGATGTGCTCGTCGCCGCGAAACACGTGACTGATCTGCATATCCCAATCGTCCACTACGACGGCGAAGTTGTAGGTCGGGATGCCGTCCGTTCTTTGAATGATGAGGTCGTCAATCTCGCGGTTGTTAATCGTGATATCGCCTTTGACTAAGTCGTTCCACGTCACGTCGCCTTCGGCAGGATTTTTGAAACGCACGACAAACGGTAGTGGCTTGCCAGCATCGTCGCAAGGCACGTCTGGCAGGGCTTTGCCAGCTTCGGGTCGCCAGCGGTTGTCGTAGAGTGGCTTTTCGCCACGCGCTTTTTTGGCTTCGCGCACGATGTCGAGTTCTGCGGGTGTGCTGTAACAGCGGTAGGCTTTGTCTTCTGCGATCAACTGGTCGATCACCGCTTGGTAGCGCTCAAGTCGCTGCATTTGGTAGATCGGACCTTCGTCGTAATCGAGTCCCAGCCACTTCATGGAAGCCAAAATCTGATCGACTGAATCCTGCGTGGAGCGTGCCACATCGGTATCTTCAATTCGCAGCACAAATTTACCGCCGTGATGACGTGCAAACGCCCATGAATAAAGGGCCGTACGAGCAGTGCCTAGATGTAAAAATCCCGTGGGTGAAGGCGCAATCCGAGTGCGCACAGGCGAGCTCGTCGTCATTTTTATGCCATCACTTTGGCAATCGACTCGCACACATAGCCAAGGTTTTTGGTGTTGAGTGCAGAGATCGCCAAACGACCTGTGTCCACGCCGTAAACGCCAAATTCTGTACGCAGGCGAGTCATTTGGTCTTTGGAGAGACCCGAGTAGCTAAACATACCGATTTGCTGGGTGATAAAGCTCATGTCTTGTTTGACGCCAGCAGCTTTGAGGCCATCGACCAAGCCTGTGCGCATGGCTTTGATGCGAACGCGCATTTCTGCCAGCTCTTCTTCCCACAAGGTACGCAGCGCGGGGGTTGTGAGCACTGCAGCGCACACCGACGCGCCGTGCGTCGGTGGGTTGGAGTAATTGGTGCGAATGACGATTTTGAGTTGCGAGAGCACGCGCACGCATTCTTCTTTGCTAGCGCACACCACGGACAGCGCACCCACGCGCTCGCCGTACAAGCTAAAGCTTTTGCTAAAGCTGGTGGAGACCAAAAAGTCGAGTCCTGCGGCGATGAACTTGGCAATCACTGCGCCATCTTCGGCAATGCCATAACCAAAGCCTTGGTAGGCCATGTCTAAGTACGCCGTCAATTTTTTTTCCTTGATGACGGCAATCACTTCGTCCCACTGCGCGGCGGTGATGTCGTAGCCCGTAGGGTTGTGGCAGCAAGCGTGTAGGAGGACGATCGTGCCAGCAGCGGCAGCGTTCAAATCAGCCAACATGCCTGCAAAGTTGATGCCTCCCTCGCTGCGCTTTGCTGCGTCGTAGTAGGCGTAGGTCTCAACCGTGAAACCTGCGTTGGTAAACAGCGCGCGGTGGTTTTCCCAGCTAGGGTCGCTAATTAAGACCATGGCGTTTGGACTCATGCGCTTCAAAAAGTCCGCGCCAATTTTGAGGCCGCCCGTGCCGCCAAGACCCTGTACGGTTGCCACACGGCCAGAGGTAAATGGCTCACTAGTCTCGCCAAACACGAGAGACTGCACGGCTTTGTCGTACGCGGCAATGCCGTCGATTGGCAAATAGCCACGCGCTTTAGGCGCTTGCATCATGGCGTTTTCTGCTTGCTGCACGCACTTGAGGAGGGGTAGCTTGCCGTTGTCATCAAAGTACACACCCACACCGAGGTTGACCTTTTTGGGATTGGTGTCAGCGGCAAATTGTTCGTTTAAGCCCAAGATCGGGTCACGTGGGGCAAGTTCAACGGCAGAGAAGAGAGACATGATCAAATCCTAGAGTACAAAAGGATTTGATTTTAAAGGATTGAGTTTAGGTAAGCGGCGCAACGGCCGCGCCTTGAATCCCATGCCGCTTGAGTGACCCCGCCACAAAGCCTGAACGCTTCATCTCTTCGACGAAATCGCGTAGATATTGGGCTGCAGCCTCGCCGCGATTGCTAGGGATGCCCATAGCTTGCTGGATCACCATGAAGCTGGGCAGGACTAATCGCAGCGGGGTGGTCGCTGCCAATCGGTCACGATCCGACTCCAGCTGCTGGCGCACGCCTGCCGCCGCATCCGAGCCGTTTTGCACAAACGTATCCACCACGGTTTGCGAGGTCACGGAATGCACAAGATTGGCGTTTTTTAAGTTGCGCGTCAAAAACAGATCGTAGGCGCTGCCTTTGGCGGCGGTAATGCGCACGCCTGCTTTGTCCACTTGCTCGTTGGCAGTGAGTGGTGAGTTTTGTTTCACTAAATAGCAGCCTTCAATATGGATGTAGGCGGCGGAAAAGCTGACGCCTTCCCCGCGCAACGGGTCGATGGCAAAAAATCCGATGTCCGCTTCGTTGCTGGTGACGGCGGCGACTGATTTGGCCGCTGCATCAAAAATTTTGAGTTCTAGTTGCACACCGAGTCGCTTGGCCAGCTCGCGGCTCAAATCCACCGACACGCCAAACACTTCGCCCGTTGTCGAACTCTTATTAGCAAGAATGGGATTGCCCAAATTGATGGAGGCTCGCAGCGTGCCATTGGGGCAGAGCAGCGGAGAGCAAGTTGCGGAGTCGATTGCGGTTGCCATATAAATTAAATCCTTAAAAAACTAGTCATCCCCGCGTAACCATGTCATTCCCGCGAAGGCGGGAATCCAAAGCCAGCGTCGATCTTGCCAAGTTTGGCACAGGCCATTTTGATATCAATCGTCCAAGCGCAATCGCCGCTTGCAATTCGCGAATCACGCCTTCAGGATCGGCTGCAGCCGTGACCGCGCTAATCACCGCGACGCTTGCTGCGCCGCAGGCGGCAGCCTCCGTCGCTCTGGCCGTGTCCATGCCCGCAATTGCAACCACGGGGAGGGGCAACAAGCGGCACCAATGCGCCAAGTTGTCATTCCCCTGCGGTATCCACGGCATGGCTTTAGCGGCGGTTGGATGAATCGGTCCGCAGGCAATGTAGCTGGGGCGAATCTGCCAAGCCTTGGCGACTTCAAAATACGCATGCGTGCTAATTCCTAGCCGCAAGCCCGCATCAGCTATGGCTTGCAGGACAGTTTGCCCGATGGCTTCTAAATCTTCTTGTCCAATATGCACGCCGTAGGCACCTTCGGACATGGCCAGTTGCCAATGGTCGTTGATGAAGAGTTGGGCACTCCATTTTTTGGCAGATGCGACGCTTTTTTTAACTTCTTCGCGCAGATTGATTGGCTCGGAATCTTTGATGCGGAGTTGCACGGTTCGCACGCCAGCGGCTAGCACACGCTCTACCCACGCAGCACTATCCACGATGACATAAAGCCCCATGTCTGCGTCAATCAAGGGTTTAAAAGCCAATGTAGGTAAGGCTTGCGGGGCATACGCTGAGCTCAGCGTTGGCAAATTTTGTACGTGCCAAGCAAAGTCATCACGCGGGCGCACAGGTCCTGCGCCAGCGCCTACTGCGTAGCCCGAGCGCAGCGCGTGCGTGGTCGCCATCTTGGCAAGCACGAGCGCTTCAATCGGCACAAAGCCCAGCGCCAGCGCCGCTGCGCAACTAGATGCAAAGACGCAGCCTGTGCCGTGGTTGTGCGGTGTGTCCACGCGCGGCAGCGAGAGCCAGCCCTCAAATGCCGCGTGGGCGTGTGGGGTGAGGGCGTAATCTGAGCAATTGTTGGAGGTTGCATCACCTCCGGTGATGACAACGTTTTGGCACCCCAAACGCTGCATAGCCTGCACGGCCTTCTGGTATTGGCTTGCAGAAGCAAGTGCCTCGCAGCCCAATAAAAATGAGGCTTCCCGAGCATTGGGTGTTGCAATTGTTGTTCGTGGCAAAAGCACCTCGCGGTAAGCGGCTAGCAGCGCTTCGTCCGCAAACGAGGCGCCCGTCGTCGCGCCCAGCACAGGGTCAACCACCAACGCAAGCGCGGGATTGGTTTCGCGCAACTTGTCCACCCACTTCGCCACAACGTACAAATTGTTAGCACTGCCTAGCATCCCCGTTTTGATGACAGCAGGCGGCATATCGAGCGCCAACGTGGCGAGCTGTGCATCCAGCATTTCGGACGATACCGCTTCGATGTACGTCACGGCTACCGAGCTTTGCGCCGTAATCGCGGCCACCACCGTGCAACCGTGCACGCCAAAGGCTTCGAAGGTTTTGAGATCAGCCTGCAACCCAGCGCCAGCGCCGCTGTCCGAGCCTGCGATGCTCCAAACGATCTTCATAAGATAAACGGCTGACCCGTGACGGGCGTAGTCGCCACAGCCAAGTCTTGCTTGGCCATCACGCCTGCCTCGTAGCCCAAACGTCCCGCCTCAATCGCCAGCTTAAAAGCGCGAGCCATCACCACCGAATCATGTGCCAGCGCCACAGCAGAGTTGAGTAGCACGGCATCAAAACCCAGCTCCATCGCCTGCGCCGCGTCCGACGGTGAGCCAATCCCAGCATCGACAACGAGCACCGCATCAGGCAAGCGCGAACGCAGCGTGCGCAGCGCATACGGATTGATGAGACCTTGCCCCGAGCCAATCGGTGCGCCCCAAGGCATCAAGATGCGGCAGCCCACGTCTAGCAAGCGCTGGCAGCTGACTAAGTCGTCGGTGCAATACGGGAAAACTTCGAAGCCGTCTTTGGTTAACTGCTCTGCTGCTGTCACGAGTTCAAACGGATCGGGTTGCAAGGTGTACTCGTCACCCACGACCTCTAGCTTGATCCAGTTCGTGCCAAACACCTCCCGCGCCATGTGCGCCAGCGTGATGGCTTCGCGTGCGGTGCGGCAGCCCGCAGTGTTCGGCAACAAGCGCGCACCACTCTTTTGAATGTGCGCATAAAAATCGTTGGACGCCACACCAGCAGCGCCTTGCGAGAGCTGACGCTTGAGGCTAACCGTGACCACTTCTGCGCCCGAGGCCGCAATTGCTTCGCTCAAAATTTGCGGTGAGGGATAGAGCGCGGTGCCAATGAAGAAGCGGCTGGTGAGCTCTACGTCACCTAGTCTGAGTTTGGATGAGTTCATTTTTTATCAGCCACCTGTGATGGGTTGAAACGTAAACACCGCGTCGCCATCCACCAGCACGCGGGCTTCGCGCTCGGTACGTGGCACAAAAACTTGATTGACCGCTGTCGCTAAGGCTTGTGGGCTTTGGCTTAGCGAGGCGATGAGCGCTGCAAGGCTTGTGCCGCCTGGCTCGGCGCGTGGCGCCCCGTTAAGAGTAATGGAAATGGTGCTGAATGTGATGGCCATGTTGCGGTTCTTCTAAAGACTTATCTCGGCTAAGGCTTGCTTTACAAGCGCTGGCGCGATGAGCCAGCCGTGACGGAATAAGCCATTGATGCGCGTGAGCCCGTCCGATGCTTCTAAGCGCGGTAAGTTGTCTGATAGGGCGGGGCGCAGATTCGTCTCACTGTGAATGATGCGGGCTTCGGCAAGCTCGGGGATCACGCTGTGCGCGGCGGCGAGTAGCTCGACCGTACTGCGCAGAGAGATGGGTGAGCGGTCTTCGCTTTCGATTTCGCTGGCGCCTACGACGATGCGGTTGCCATCCCGAGGGACGAGGTACACGCGGTGGCGTGGATGGAGCAGGCGAATTGGGCGCTGGAGTTCTACGCTTGGCGCGTGCAGCCAAAATATTTCGCCACGGACTCCGCGGACGGATAAGTCGGGACGCGCACCTGTACCGCGCACATCAAATACCCAATCGAAAGAGAAGTCTTGCTTTGCAGTTTTGATAACGCCTTGCTGCAGTGAAGTGACGGTCTCATTCCAACGCCAAGTCACGCCAAGCGTGGTGGCTGCAACGGTCATCGCCGTCATCGCTTGCACGCTGTCGATTTGTCCCTCATGCGGCAAAATCCACGCCGAGCCTGATGTGTGAATGGCTGATTCGGCACTGCGCAAGGCCATACGGGATAAGGGCTTCGGGGCATGCTCTGCATGTCCAGCGGGCGTTTTATGCGCCAGCAAATCAATCATGCGGCGGGCGCTGCCTTCGTCGCCTTTATGTGCAAGTAGCAAGCTCCCCATCATTTTTAGCATCACGTGATGCTCGGGCGCAGAGGCTTTTAAATCGGCCACGATGCTTGCCCACAACGCTAGTGACCGCACGCCCTGCTCAAATACCGCAAGGTTTGCTGTTTCTAGTTCCGCCATGGGCGAGAGCATGCCTGCTGCCGTCCAGCCCGCCGCGCCACGCTGCTCGGGGCTTGTGGCAGGGTCAAAGACGGTAACTGCATGACCCGCGCGCGCCAGCTGAAACGCTAGCAAGCGCCCCAGCAAGCCTGCGCCAGCAATGCCAATCTTCATTTACACCGCGTGGATCGGAATGTAGATTTCGCTGCCTTGGGCTTTGAACTCGGCACTTTTTTCTTTCATGCCTTCTTCAATCGCCGCGTAATCCCGCACTTCTTGCGAAATTTTCATCGAGCAAAACTTAGGGCCGCACATCGAGCAAAAATGTGCCACTTTGGCCGAGTCTTTGGGCAGCGTTTCGTCGTGAAAGTCTTTTGCCGTCTCGGGATCGAGCGCCAAATTAAATTGATCTTGCCAGCGGAACTCAAAGCGTGCTTTCGATAGCGCCTCGTCACGCGCCCGTGCCGTTGGGTGTCCTTTGGCAACGTCCGCTGCATGTGCTGCAATTTTGTACGCCACGATGCCTTGTTTCACGTCTTCGCGGTTTGGCAGTCCGAGGTGCTCTTTTGGTGTCACGTAACACAGCATCGCCGTGCCCATCCAGCCAATCATGGCGGCGCCAATGGCGCTGGCAATGTGGTCGTAGCCAGGGGAGACGTCAATCGTCAGAGGTCCGAGGGTGTAGAACGGCGCTTCATGGCACGTCTTGAGTTGCTCATCCATATTGGCTTGAATCAGGTGCATCGGCACATGGCCTGGGCCTTCAATCATGGTTTGCACATCGTGCTTCCACGCCACTTGGGTGAGTTCACCCAGCGTGCGCAGTTCGGCAAATTGGGCTTCATCGTTGGCGTCGGCAGCGGAGCCAGGACGCAGGCCATCGCCCAGCGAGAAGCTCACGTCATATTGCTTCATGATGTCGCAAATGTCTTCGAAGTGCTCGTACAAGAAGCTCTCTTTATGATGCGAAATGCACCACTTCGCCATGATCGAACCTCCGCGCGACACAATGCCCGTGCGGCGTTTGGCGGTCATCGGCACAAACGGCAAACGTAGCCCTGCGTGGATGGTGAAGTAGTCCACGCCTTGTTCGGCTTGCTCGATCAGCGTGTCTCTAAAAATTTCCCAAGTCAAATCTTCAGCCACGCCACCGACTTTTTCTAGCGCTTGGTAAATTGGCACGGTGCCAATTGGCACAGGCGAGTTGCGCACGATCCAATCGCGCGTGGTGTGGATGTTTTTGCCCGTGGACAAATCCATCACGTTGTCTGCGCCCCAGCGAATCGCCCAGACCAGTTTTTCGACTTCTTCTTCGATGCTGGACGTGACCGCAGAGTTACCAATGTTTGCGTTGATTTTGACGCGAAAGTTGCGCCCAATCGCTTGCGGCTCTAGCTCGGTGTGGTTGATGTTGGCGGGGATGATGGCGCGGCCACGGGCGATCTCGGAGCGCACAAATTCAGGTGTCATGATCGTGGGAAGCACGGCGCCCATGGGGTTGCCGCGTAGGCGATTGTTCCGCTCGGTGTCACCCAAATACTCGGCTGCCCAAGCGGAATTGGCGTTTTCGCGAATCGCGACGTACTCCATTTCTGGTGTGATGATGCCGCGCTTGGCGTAGTGCATTTGACTCACATTCATGCCGCTTTTGGCACGGCGTGGTGCTCGCTGCAAGGCTGCGGCTTCGGCGCGTAGCGTTTCTATGCGAGCTGCTTCGGGGTCGTTGGCATCCAAGGCACGGCGCAGGCCGTCATCAATGGATTGGCGAATGCGGCCTTCATATTGTTCGGTATCGGCGCGAGCAACAATCCAGCTGCCACGCACGTCTGGCAGGCCTTTGCGCACGTCAATTTTGGCAGTTGGGTCGGTGTAGGGACCCGAGGTGTCATAAATCGTGACTTGTTCACCATTGGTGAGTAACACTTCGCGCATCGGCACGCGCAGATCCGAGTGAATTTCACCGGGAATGTAAATTTTGGTGGAGGCGGGGAAGGGCTCACACGCGCGTGCAAGCGAGTTTTCTAATGTGTCGGGGTCGGGGTTGGTAGCGATGTCGGTGGTCGTCTTGGCGCTCATGTCGGATTCCAGTCATATCAAAAAGATTGAGGGGGGGGTGCTCCGACAGGTTGTGCAGCTTTTGCATTGGCCTGACAGCTCTTCTTACGTCGGTACGAACCGATTCAAGTTCACGGGTTTGACTTTGTCATCTCAGCTTTGCAGCACCCCGGAGCGATTAGAAGTATAGCGCTGTGGATATGCCGCGTTATTTTGCTATAAAATTTTCTGAATAAATATATGATAATATCGCCGGCGTTTGACTTTTATAGACTAAAAAAATCAAACACCTCTTATTCGTTTTTGGAGATTGATATGCGTTTATTAAATACACAGGAATTAGCTCTGGTGCAGGCTGGGGTTGCAGCGCCAACTACCCCTACGCCACCACCGGTAACGACGCCTACGCTACCACCAGTGTCCACGCCTACTGGCTGTGATGGGGGTCGTGATGATCACGACGATAGTCGTCATGAGGGTGGTCGTCACCATGGTGATCGCCACGACCGTTAAAGAAGTCGGATAGCCCGCGCTATCTACCGCAATTTAAGTCGTATTTTCGAATGGGATTCTGGGTTTGCTCAGAGTCCCATTTTTATTAAATGGGGTGTCAATCGATGCAACTATTCCGTAAGGATGTGCTGGCTGCTAATCACCCTCGTCTGCATGGCGAGATCGTGGTTCGTGGCAGCTGGATGACGTGGGGCCTCACGAGTCTCATCGTTGTGTGCATCACCTGCATTTTGGCTCTTGTTGTGTTTGGACAATACACCCGTCGCGTCGTGGTCTCTGGTTATTTGATACCCGTGGGTGGTGTGGTTCGTATTTATAGTGCGCAAGCGGGACGCGCAACCAAAATTCATGTGGCTGAAGGTGATGTTGTTGCCGCTGGGCAGGCGTTGGTGACCGTGCTTGACGAGCGTCCAGATAGCACGGGCGGCGACGCACGTGCGCGCAGTGCGAAGCAAATACAAGATCGCAAGGATAATTTTGAAAGCGTCATTAAGCAGCAGGGGCAACTGTTTGATCAGACGGATCGTGGCTTGACGCTTCGAATTGCGGCGTTAGATCAAGAAATGGCGCAATTGTTTGTTGAGCAAAAAACGCAATCCAGCCGAGTGGGTTATGCAAAAAGTGCCTTGAAGCGCAATATCGACTTAGCCGCGCAAAATTATGTCTCAGACGCTGTGGTGCAGGAAAAGCAAGAGGCTGTGGCAGATCAAGAAGTTAAATTGCAAGCTTTGTTGCGCACCCATTCTGGTCTGCGGCGTGAGTTAGAAACGTTACTGTCTGAAAAAGCCGAACTGCCCATGCGCAAGTTGACGCAAATTGCCGAGTTAAAGCGTAATGTCAATCAAGCTCAGCAAGATTTAATTGATTTGGGTTCCAAAAAAGAAATCTTGGTGACGAGTCCGCAAGCCGGCGTTATCTCCGGCCTATCTGTTAAGCCTAGTCAATTAGTTTCACTTGATCGTTCACTGATGGTGCTTTTGCCACAAAATAAAGTCAATCCAAGTCAGGCTGATGAGCTGGAAGGGCATCTCTATGCACAAAGTAAAGACGTCGGATTTTTGCGCGTAGGACAAGATGTGATGATTCGATACGGCGCTTATCCGTATCAAAAATTTGGGCAATATAAAGCCAGAGTGGTTGAGGTTTCACGCACCCCCTTTTTGCTAGCAGAGCTCCCCTTTCCAATGGCTGTAAAGGTGGCGCCTGCGGCGAGTGAAGAGCCTGTTTATCGACTGCGTGTAGCGTTGGACAGTCAAAATGCAAAAGCTTACGGCGCGCCGCAAGCCTTGCAAAGTGGCATGCAATTGGAGGCGGATGTCCTGCTGGATACGCGGACTGTTTTGGAGTGGGTGATGGAGCCCATTTACTCGCTGCACGGTAAGTACTCAAGATGATGACCGCATGAAAAAAACATTGATTTTTAGTGGCAAGCGCCCGCTGCCCATGATCTATCAGACCGAAGCCGCTGAGTGCGGGCTCGCCTGCCTAGCCATGGTGGCCGGCGCGCATGGGACGCAGTTGGATTTGCCGGGGATACGCGTCAAACTTTCCGTTTCGCTCAAAGGTATGAATTTGGCGCAGCTCATGGATGGCGCGCAAAGAATAGATTTGGCCAGTCGCCCCCTCAAGCTAGAGCTCGGACAGCTGAAAGATTTGCAATTGCCATGTATTTTGCATTGGGATTTGAATCATTTTGTGGTGTTGCAAAGTGTTAAAGCACATACGGTGGTGATTCATGATCCTGCGCGGGGTATCCGAACGTTAAGTCTGGATGAAACCTCCAAGCACTTCACTGGCGTAGCGCTGGAACTATTACCAACGCCTGCTTTCAAACCGAAAAATGCACGGCGACGCGTGAGTTTGAGTGATTTATTGGGTCGATTGATTGGCGTGAAGAGCCAAATGACACAGATATTTATCATTTCTTTGGCGCTTCAGGTTTGCGCGCTCATCAGTCCGCTCTACATCCAATCTATCGTTGACCACGCTTTAATTGGAGGGGATAAAAACCTCATTGCACTGCTGTCACTTGGATTTTTATTTTTAGCGTTACTGCAAGTCGGCATTGGCACGTTGCGTGGTTGGCTGGTCTTGAGGCTAGGGACTGAAATTGGCGTGCAGTGGTCAATTAATGTTTTTACCCATCTCATTCGTTTGCCGCAGTCATTTTTTGAAAAACGGCACTTGGGCGATTTGCTGTCAAGATTTGGTGCAATTGGCTCCATTCAGCGTACGCTGACGACCAGTTTTATCGAAGGCATTATTGACAGTATTTTGGCTCTTTTGTCGTTTGTCATGATGTGGATCTATAGCGCCACACTCTCTTGGATCGTGATTGCCTCGGTTGTGATTTATGGGCTGCTTCGAGTGATGGCCTATGCCCCGCTGCGGCAAGCAACCGAAGAGGGGATTGTTTTGAGCGCGAAGCAGCAAAGCACTTTTATGGAGAGTTTGCGCGGCATACAGGCCATCAAACTCTTTGCCCGTGAGTCCCATAGGCAGGCGCTGTGGCATAACCATTTGATTGACACCACAAATTTAACGATTAAAACGCAGCGTCTGATGCTGGGATATAGCGTAGCGAGCGGTACCCTTGCCAGCATCTCGGGTATTTCGGTTGTCTGGCTAGGCTCGCAGCTCATTTTAAATAACACGTTTTCAATAGGTATGCTATTTGCCTTTTTTGCGTACCAAAGTGTTTTTACTCAGCGCATGATGGGTTTGATTGACAAGTCGATTGAACTAAAAATGCTAAGTTTGCAATCAGAGCGTTTGGCCGATATTGTGCTCACGCCAAAAGAGAGTCACTCGAGCACAGGCCTTGCGGGTATGGGATCACAGGCTTTTCCTGAGGGGATTCTCAAAATCGAAGGTGTGAGTTTCCGCTATTCCGATGTGGATCCTTATGTTTTAAAAAATGTGTCGCTTGAGATTCCCGAAGGTCAGTCAATCGCCATCGTGGGGCCATCGGGTTGCGGGAAAACGACGCTGGCAAAATTGATTCTGGGTTTGCTGGAACCAACGGATGGCCGTATCATGAAAGGTACGACAGATATTTCTAGGGTGGATTTATTAGCATGGCGAACGAGAGTCAATGCGGTGATGCAAGACGATCAATTGTTTGCTGGCTCGATCATTGACAACATCTGCTTTTTTGATGAATCACCCAATATGGCACGTCTTAAGCATGTGGCGGAGTTGGCCAGTATCCACGCATCGATAGAGAAAATGAGTATGGGTTACAACACGCTGATCGGGGACATGGGCACCGCTTTGTCTGGCGGGCAAAAGCAGCGTTTGCTGCTGGCGCGTGCCCTATATCGTGAGCCACACATTATTATTCTTGACGAAGCAACCAGTCATTTAGATGTGGCACTAGAAAAAGCAATCAACCATGCTATCCATGCGCTCACCATGACACGTATTGTGATTGCGCACCGTCCCGAAACCATTGCGTCGTGCGATGTGGTGATTGATTTGGAAGCCATCAATCAAATTGAAAAGCACTAAGCATGGCGGATCTTGTCAACAGCCTGCTTGCGCCCCAAGCTACCGCCTCCACCGATGCCAATGCACCTGCGGGGCAATTCGTCTCCTACGAGGGCTCACCGTTTCAACTTTTTCAGCCGTACCCACCCGCAGGCGATCAACCTGAAGCGATTGATAAGCTGGTCGCTGGTCTAAACGACGGAGAAGCCTTCCAGACTTTGCTAGGCGTCACGGGTTCTGGCAAGACGTTTACGATGGCCAATGTAATAGCCCGCATGGGCAAACCCGCGCTGGTTTTTGCACACAACAAAACCCTCGCAGCCCAGTTGTACTCTGAGTTCCGCGAGTTTTTTCCTAAGAACGCTGTCGAGTATTTTGTCAGCTATTACGACTATTACCAGCCCGAAGCCTATGTGCCGCAGCGCGATATGTTTATCGAAAAAGACAGTGCCATTAACGAGCATATCGAGCAGATGCGCCTGTCGTGCACCAAGAGCATTTTGGAGCGGCGTGATGTCATCATCGTTGCATCCGTCTCGGCGATTTATGGCATTGGCGAGCCCGAGAGCTATCACCGCATGATCATGACCCTGCGCGAGGGCGACAAGATGAGCCAGCGCGATGCGATTGAGCGCTTGGTCAAGATGCAGTACGACCGCAATGATGTCGAGTTTTCGCGCGGCACGTTTCGCGTGCGCGGCGATACGGTGGATGTGTTTCCAGCCGAGCACTCAGAACTAGCGATCCGCATCGAGTTGTTCGATGATGAGGTGGAAACCTTGCAGTTATTTGATCCGCTCACCGGACGTATCAAAAGCCGTATCCTGCGCTTTACCGTGTACCCCGCCAGCCATTACGTCACCCCGCGCGACCGTGTGGTGGTGGCGATTGAGACGATTAAAGAAGAGCTGCGTGAACGCGCCAAACAATTGCTGGATATGGGTAAGCTGGTCGAGCACCAACGTATCGAGCAGCGCACTAAGTTTGACCTGGAGATGCTGACCGAGGTTGGGCACTGCAAAGGCATCGAAAACTACACGCGGCACTTGTCGGGTGCAGCGCCTGGCGATCCGCCCAGCACGCTGACGGACTACATGCCCAAGGATTCGCTGATGTTTATTGACGAGAGCCATGTGATGATGGGGCAAATCAGCGCCATGTACAAAGGCGATCGTTCGCGCAAAACCACATTGGTGGAGTACGGCTTTAGGCTGCCCAGTGCCCTAGACAATCGCCCACTGAAGTTTGAAGAGTTTGAGGCGAGGATGCGTCAAGTGGTGTTTGTGAGCGCCACGCCCACGCAGTACGAGCTGGAGCGCAGCGGGCAAGTGGTGGAGCAAGTCGTGCGCCCCACAGGGCTGATTGACCCCATCGTCGAAGTTCGCCCTGCCGTTACGCAGGTGGACGATGTGCTCTACGAGATCCGCGAGCGCACTAAAAAAGGTGAGCGTGTGTTGATTACGACACTCACCAAGCGCATGGCCGAGCAGCTAACCGAATACCTGACCGATAACGGCGTCAAGGCACGCTATTTGCACAGTGATATCGACACCGTTGAACGCGTAGAAATTTTGCGCGATTTACGCCTGGGCGCATTCGATGTGCTGATTGGCATTAACTTACTCCGCGAAGGACTCGACATCCCCGAGGTCTCGCTAGTCGCGATTTTGGATGCGGATAAAGAGGGCTTTTTGCGCAGCGAGCGAAGTTTGATTCAAACCATTGGCCGCGCAGCGCGTAACGTGAACGGTCACGCGATTTTGTATGCCGACCGCATCACCGAGTCCATGAAAAAAGCGATGAGCGAGACTGAGCGGCGGCGCACCAAACAAATCGAGCACAACACGCTGAACGGCATCACCCCGCAAGGCATCAACAAAAAAGTCCGCGACATGATTGACGGCGTGATGAGCAGCAAAGCCGGCAAAGACATGGCTCGTGAGGCCGAGCGCCGCGACATGCTACGCGCTACGGGTGTAGAAGAGTTCACAGAGAAAGACCTCGCTAAGCGGATCAAGCAGTTGGAGAAACAAATGTTTGAGGCGGCAAAGAACTTGGAGTTTGAGCAGGCGGCGCGGCTGCGAGATCAGTTGGTGCAGCTGAAAGAACGCGCATTTGGGGCGGTCTCTTTGCTCTAATCCCTAGCGTTTTAGTAGGGAATCTGTTAAACTTGAGTGAAACAGTCAACTACTTACTTTTTAGAGCACTTATTCATCATGCGCCTCACTACCAAAGGTCGTTTTGCAGTTACTGCCATGATTGACATTGGTCTTCGCGTGGCGAATGGTCCTGTCACCTTGGCTGGCATTGCTGAGCGGCAGCAGATTTCGCTCTCGTATCTTGAGCAACTCTTTGCCAAATTACGGCGTAAATCCTTAGTCGAAGCGGTGCGCGGACCAGGTGGTGGCTACACGCTGTCGCGGAGCATGGACTTGATGTCTGTCGCCGACATCATCACGGCGGTTGATGAGACGATTGATGCCACCAGCTGCGGTGGTCGGCAAGATTGCGCTGATGACGGTGGCATGTGTATGACGCATGACCTCTGGGAGTCGCTCAACCAGCACATGTTTAAGTTTTTGGATGCGATCACACTCGATAAATTGGTTGCGGAGCAAATCGACAACGGGTGGTCAATCGATGGCAAGGGCGCGGGCATCAAAAAGCAAGTCATCGCTAAGCCGATGACTTTGAAGGCGCCCAATTCGGTATTTAATATTGGCTCGTTTAGCAGCTTTGGCGGTAAATCATGAACAGTACACCTCATTTCCCCATTTACATGGACTACAGCGCCACTAATCCGTGCGACCCGCGCGTGGTCGATGCCATGATTCCATGGCTGCGCGAGCATTTTGGCAACCCTGCGTCGCGCTCGCACGCATGGGGCTGGGAAGCAGAAGCAGCTGTGGAAGATGCGCGTGGCAATGTCGCAGCCCTTATTGGTGCTGATGTGCGCGAAATCGTGTGGACATCGGGTGCGACCGAGTCGAACAACTTGGCCATCAAAGGCGCGGCGCAGTTTTACAAAACCAAGGGCAAGCACCTCATCACTGTCAAGACCGAGCACAAAGCCGTGCTGGACACCATGCGCGAGTTGGAGCGCCAAGGTTTTGAAGTGACCTACCTTGATGTACAAGAAGACGGTTTGCTGAATTTGGATGTGTTCAAAGCGGCTATTCGCCCCGACACCATTTTGGCTAGCGTGATGTTCGTCAACAACGAAATCGGCGTGATTCAAGATGTGGCAGCAATTGGTAATATCTGCCGCGAGCGCGGCGTGATCTTCCACTCCGATGCTGCCCAAGCCACAGGCCGCGTGGATATTGACCTCGCGACCTTGCCGATTGATTTGATGAGTCTCACCTCGCACAAAACCTATGGACCCAAAGGCATTGGCGCACTCTATGTTCGGCGCAAACCGCGCATCCGTTTAGAAGCGCAAATGCACGGCGGCGGACACGAGCGCGGTATGCGTTCGGGCACGCTTCCAACGCACCAATGCGTCGGCATGGGCGAGGCTTACCGCATCGCCAAGTTGGAGATGTTTGATGAAAACAAACGCATCGCGGCTTTGAGAGATCGTTTGCTGAATGGCTTGAAAGACATCGAGCAAGTGTTCATCAACGGACACGAAACGCGCCGCGTACCGCACAACCTGAACATGAGTTTTAACTACGTGGAAGGCGAGTCGCTGATCATGGGTATCAAAGGACTCGCGGTGTCTAGTGGTTCGGCCTGTACCAGCGCCAGCTTAGAGCCAAGCTATGTGCTGCGTGCCCTGGGGCGCAGCGACGAGCTTGCGCACTCTAGCCTTCGCATGACGATTGGCCGTTGGACAACCGAAGAAGAAATGGATTTCGCCGTCAAGACCATCAAGGAAAACGTTGCCAAGCTACGCGATCTCTCGCCATTGTGGGAGATGTACCAAGACGGCATTGATATCTCTACGATTCAGTGGTCAGCACATTAATTTTGAATTTTCAAAGGAGCACATCATGGCTTATTCAGACAAAGTAGTCGATCACTACGAAAACCCACGCAATGTCGGCAGCTTCGACAAGGGCGACGACTCCGTTGGCACGGGCATGGTCGGTGCACCTGCTTGCGGCGACGTGATGAAGTTGCAAATCAAGGTGAATCCTGTCACGGGGATCATTGAAGACGCACGCTTTAAAACCTACGGCTGCGGATCGGCCATTGCGTCTAGCTCGCTAGTGACCGAGTGGGTCAAGGGCAAGACGCTAGACGAAGCGGCGGCACTCAAAAACAGCCAAATCGCTGAAGAGTTGGCTTTGCCGCCCGTCAAGATTCACTGCTCCATCCTTGCGGAAGACGCGATCAAGGCGGCAGTGAATGACTACAAATCAAAAATGGGAACGGCCATCGCCGCTTAAATTTTCATGTCCGTTACGCTTTCTGAAACTGCTGCCCGACACGTCAATCGCTACCTCGCCAAGCGTGGCAAGGGCTTGGGTGTGCGCCTTGGCGTAAAGACCACAGGCTGCTCGGGTCTGGCGTACAAGCTGGAATACGTTGACGAACAAGCGCCCGAAGACGTTGTGTTTGAAGACCGCGGCATCAAGGTGCTGGTTGATCCGAAAAGCTTGCCATACATCGAAGGCACGCTGCTTGACTACACACGCGAAGGCTTGAACGAAGGCTTTAAATTTAGCAACCCCAACGAGCGCGATCGCTGCGGCTGCGGTGAGTCATTCCGCGTCTAGTTCGCAATGGGTGATTCGCCGTTAAGCCTTGCCAGCAATGACTTTTCGCTGTTTGGAATTTCAGAGCAATTTGCTTTAAATGCGTCAGCGCTAACCGATAAATGGAAAGCGCTTCAGCGCGAAGCGCACCCTGATAAATTTGCGTCGCAAGGCGCATCGGCACAGCGGTTGGCGATGCAATGGAGTGTGCGAATTAACGAGGCGTATCAGCGATTAAAAGATCCTCTCAAACGAGCTGCGTATCTTTGTGAGTTGCGCGGCGCCGCCATCAACGCTGAAAACAACACCGCCATGCCCGCCGCATTTTTGATGCAGCAAATTGAGTGGCGCGAAGCTGCGGATGAGGCAACCAGCGATGAACAAATTGAAACACTCTTGACCGAGGTGTCTGCGCACAAACAAACATTGCTAGCCCAATGTGGACAAGCCTTAGACGAGAGTAATAGCCCGCAAGCCGCGTCTGATATGGTGCGCCGGCTTATGTTTATCGATAAATTTGAATTTGAATTAGCAGATCGACTCTAAAAACACGCATTACTCATGGCTCTCCTGCAAATCTCCGAACCCAACCAAGCGCCCGATCCTCATGCGCGCCGTATCGCCATCGGCATTGACCTTGGCACCACGCATTCGCTGGTGGCGAGTGTGCGAAGCGGCGTGGCGGAATGCCTGCCCGATGAGCAAGGACGCGTGCTTTTGCCGTCGGTTGTTCGTTACGTTTTGAATGACAAACGCGAGATTGGTTTTGCGGCAGTGGCTGCGCAAGTGAGTGATCCTGCCAACACCATCGCGTCGGTCAAAAGACTGATGGGGCGTGGCTTAGCGGATATTGCTCACGTAGCATCACTGCCGTACCACTTGGCCGCAAAAGATGGCATGGTTGCTATTCAAACTGCCTTTGGCGAGAAGTCGCCCGTCGAGGTCAGCGCTGAGATCTTGGCGACGCTTCGTTACCGAGCCGAAGACACGTTTGATGACGATATTTTTGGCGCCGTCATTACCGTTCCCGCCTACTTTGACGATGCCCAGCGCCAAGCCACAAAGGATGCGGCGCAGCTCGCGGGTCTCCATGTGCTGCGCTTGATTAATGAGCCCACAGCGGCGGCGATTGCGTATGGCTTGGATAACGCATCCGAAGGTGTATTTGCTATCTACGATTTGGGTGGAGGCACGTTTGATATCTCCATCTTGCGGTTGTCGCAAGGCGTGTTTGAGGTGATCGCCACGGGCGGTGATTCTGCCTTGGGTGGGGATGATTACGACCACGCGTTGACTGAATTTTTTAAAGGGCGTATCAGTCAATTTGAAGCACGAAAAATCAAAGAGAAACTGACAATTGAATCGCTGGTTCAGGTTGGCGAGCAAACGATTATGCGCGAGCAGTTTGTAGAAATCACCAAGCCGCTGACCGATCGCACGATGGCAGCGGTTAAAAAAACCCTGCGCGATGCCAAACTCAAACCTGCGGATATCGATGGCACGGTGATGGTGGGTGGCTCGACGCGGATGCCCCATATTCAGGCGGTTGTGGGCGAGTTCTTTGGCAAGCTGCCACTCACCAATCTCAATCCTGATGAAGTAGTGGCGCTTGGTGCTGCCATTCAAGCTAACCAATTGGCGGGTAATAAAACAGGTACGGATGCGGACGATATGCTGCTGCTGGACGTGATTCCGCTCTCACTTGGTATCGAGACCATGGGCGGTTTGGTTGAGCGTATCGTGCCGCGCAATCAGACGATTCCGACCGCGATGGCGCAAGATTTCACGACCTACAAAGATGGGCAAACGGTGCTAGCACTGCACGTGGTACAGGGCGAGCGCGACTTGGTGGCGGATTGCCGCAGCTTGGCGCGGTTCGAGCTGCGCGGCATTCCGCCAATGGCGGCGGGCGCAGCCAAGATTCGAGTTACGTTTACGATAGATGCGGACGGCCTGCTCAGCGTGGCAGCGGTGGAGCAGCACTCGGGCGTGGCGGCGCAGATTAACGTCAAGCCCAGCTACGGGCTCACGGATGAGCAAATCGCCACCATGTTGCGCGAGAGTTTTTCTACCGCCAGCCAAGACATGGCGGCGCGGGCACTGGCAGAAGCACGGCTAGAGGCTGATCGCATGGTGATTGCTGTGCAGTCGGCGCTAGGCAGTGACCGTGATTTGCTGGACGCGGCATCGCAAGCGCAGATTGACGAGTTGGTGGCGACTTGCATGGCATCCAAAACGCTGGAGGATGCTAAGGCGATTGAGCAAGCGACCGCCAATTTAGGCAAGGCGACAGAAGCCTTCGCCGCCGCACGCATGAACGCGGGCATTACGCGTGCGCTGGCGGGCAAAAACATCGAGAATATCTAATTATGACCATTATCAAAATCCTCCCACATCCTGAGCTTTGCCCGCAGGGCACGTCCATCAAGGCTTCCAGCGGAGATAGTATTTGCGAAGCGCTCTTGGAGCACGGCATTGCGATCGAGCACGCCTGCGACATGAGTTGCGCTTGCACGACCTGTCACATCATCGTGCGCGAGGGCTTTACTAGTCTGAATGAATTGGACGAAAACGAAGAAGATTTGCTTGATCGAGCATGGGGGCTAGAGCCCAATTCCCGCTTATCGTGCCAAGCGTATGTGGGGCAAACGGATTTGGTGGTGGAAATTCCAAAATACACCATCAATCACGCTAAAGAACTTCATTAAACCGTAGGAGGGAACCGACATGCGCCAAATCATGCTGGATACCGAAACCACAGGGCTTTCGCCTGCTACGGGTGACCGCGTGGTGGAACTGGGTTGCGTGGAGTTGCTTAATCGCAAGCTGACGGGCAACAATAAACATTACTACCTCAATCCTGAGCGCGAGAGCGATGAGGGCGCTTTGCGTGTTCACGGCCTCACGACCGAATTTTTGAGCGACAAACCCAAGTTTGTCGACATTGCCGATGATTTTTTAGCCTACATCGCAGGGGCAGACGAAATCATCATCCATAACGCGCCGTTTGACGTGGGATTTTTAGAGGCAGAACTCAAACGCGCAGGCAAAAATCGTTTTTCCAGCGTGGTCACCAAGGTGGTGGACTCGTTGGCGATGGCCAAGCACCAATACCCTGGCAAGCGCAACAGCCTAGACGCACTGTGCGACCGCTTGGGCGTGGATAACTCGGGTCGTAAGCTGCACGGAGCGCTGTTAGATGCGGAACTACTGGCTGACGTTTATATCGGCCTCACTCGCGGACAGGATGCACTTTTAATGGACAGTGCAAGCGAGCAGAAGTCAGTTGCTACGATGAGCGTTGACTTCAGTCAATTTGAACTCACTGTTTTGCAGGCTAATGAGAGTGAAATGGGCGAACACGAAGCCATGCTTTTACAGCTAGATAAAGCCAGTGGTGGAAAAACTGTTTGGAGACAGGCTTGTCAAATAGGACAACCTGCTTTATAATTCGGTTTGTCGCGGCTGTAGCTCAGTTGGATAGAGTATCTGGCTACGAACCAGAGGGTCGTGGGTTCAATTCCTGCCAGCCGCACCAAAGTATGAAAGCCCTTGATTGAGAAATCAAGGGCTTTTTGCTTTTTGGAATTGATTAAATGTATTGAACCGCAACGATTTCGTAGTGCTTTGTGCCGCTGGGCGTGACAACCTCAACGCTGTCGCCTTCGTTTTTGCCAATCAAAGCGCGAGCAATAGGCGATGAAAAATTGACTAACCCAAGTTTAATGTCGGCCTCGTCCTCGCCCACGATTTGATACTTGATGGAAGCGCCCGTGTCTTCGTCTTCCAGCTCAATCGTCGCGCCAAATACGACTCGTCCTCCCGCATCAAGTTCGGATGGAACGATTACCGAGGCCGCGCCTAGCTTGCCCTCGATGTCTTTGATGCGGCCTTCGATAAAGCCTTGGCGCTCTTTGGCTGCGTCGTAATCAGCGTTTTCGGACAAATCGCCTTGCGCGCGTGCTTCAGAGATTGCCATGATGACGGCTGGACGCTCTTTCATCTTGAGATTGAGGAGTTCAGCTTTGAGCTTTTCAGCGCCGTTTTTAGTAATGGGGTAAGTGCTTGTTGCCATTGAATAGTCTGCTCGTTCTAGGAAATATAAAGGGACAGTGCAGACTTCGCTGCACTGTCCCCTGTGGGTTATCGTATGCGTGAATTCTATTTCAAACGACTATGCATTTCTTGAACAGAAATGACACCAAGATTATCCAAATACTTCATACCCGCCACAGCCGCTTCGGCGGCGGCAATGGTGGTGAATGTTGTCACTCTGCCAAGCAAGCTGCTCACACGAATCGCACGCGAGTCACTGATCGCATTGCGCTTTTCTTCCACGGTATTGATGACCAAACAAATCTGGTTGTTTTTGATGCTGTCCACAATGTGTGGACGGCCTTGCGCCACCTTGTTCACCACGCTGCACGCCAAGCCTGCTGCGCTAATGGCCGCTTGCGTGCCACCTGTGGCCACCAGATCAAAGCCCATATCCAGTAAGGCTTTGGCTACTTTGACGGCACGCGGCTTGTCGTTGTTTTTGACCGTCATAAAGACAGTCTTGACTGCATCAGAGGCACGTGGAATGCGGGTTCCTGCGCCGATTTGGCTTTTAATAAACGCTTCACCAAAGGTATCTCCCACACCCATCACTTCGCCCGTCGATTTCATTTCAGGGCCAAGAATGGTGTCTACGCCTGGGAACTTGACGAAGGGGAACACCGCTTCTTTCACGCTGAAGTAGGGCGGTGTGACTTCTTTGGTGATGCCTTGATCGGCAAGCGTTCGGCCCGCCATGCAACGCGCCGCCACCTTGGCTAGTTGAATGCCCGTTGCCTTGCTCACAAACGGTACGGTGCGGCTTGCCCGTGGGTTGACTTCCAGCACGTAGATCACATCTTTGCCATCGCGGTGTTGGATGGCAAACTGCACATTCATCAAACCGACGACATGCAAAGCGCCAGCCATGGCAACGGTTTGACGTTTGATCTCTGTGATGGTCTCGCTAGACAACGAATACGGTGGCAACGAGCAAGCCGAATCGCCACTGTGCACGCCCGCTTGCTCAATGTGCTCCATCACGCCGCCAATTAAAGTAGCGCCCGATGCGTCGCGGATGCAGTCCACATCGCACTCAATCGCGTCGTTCAAAAAACGATCCAATAGCACGGGGGAGTCGTGGCTGACTTTGACGGCCTCTTTCATGTAGCGCTCAAGGTCGCGCTGCTCGTGCACGATCTCCATCGCGCGGCCACCCAGCACATAGCTTGGGCGCACGACCAGTGGGTAGCCCAAGCTGGACGCGGCTTCTAAGGCCTGCGGCTCGGTACGCGCCGTGGCGTTTGGCGGCTGGAGCAGGCCTAGTTTGTGTAGCAATTTTTGAAAGCGCTCGCGGTCTTCGGCGGCGTCAATCATGTCGGGTGTGGTGCCAATAATGGGCACGCCATTGGCTTCTAAATCCAGCGCGAGTTTGAGTGGTGTTTGACCGCCGTATTGCACGATCACACCAATGGGTTTTTCAATCGCCACGATTTCCAGCACGTCTTCCAAGGTAACGGGCTCAAAGTAGAGGCGGTCGCTGGTATCGTAGTCGGTGGAGACAGTTTCGGGGTTGCAGTTGACCATGATGGTCTCGTAGCCGTCTTCGCGCATAGCGAGCGCAGCGTGTACGCAGCAGTAATCAAACTCGATGCCTTGGCCGATGCGATTAGGACCACCGCCCAGCACCATGATCTTTTTCTTCTGCGCAGGCGCTGCCTCGCACTCGGCTTGCACGCCCAGTGTTTCGCTGACTTCATAGGTTGAATACAAGTAAGCTGTTTGCGTAGAAAACTCTGCGGCGCAGGTATCGACGCGTTTGTAGACAGGGCGAACCTTCAAGGCGTGGCGATACTCGCGAACCGCAGTGGGCGTGGCTTGCAAGAGTTTTGCCATCCGGCGATCGGAGAAACCTTTCATCTTTAGCGTGCGCATTTGCGCTGCGTCGATGTCGCCGAGCTTAGATTTTTCTAGCGCCAACTCAATCTTCACAATCTCTTCGATTTGCACCAAGAACCAAGGGTCAATTTTGGTGAGTGCAAACACTTGGTCAACTGTGTAGCCCTTGGCGAAGGCATCGCCCACGTACCAAATACGCTCGGGGCCTGGGTGGCCGAGTTCTTGTTCTAGTAATTCCAAGTCTTGCGTTTTCTCATTCATGCCGTCTACACCAACCTCTAGGGCTCGTAGTGCTTTTTGGAACGATTCTTGGAAAGTGCGGCCCATCGCCATCACCTCGCCCACGCTCTTCATTTGCGTCGTGAGTCGGCTATCCGCAGTCGGGAATTTTTCAAACGCAAAGCGCGGAATTTTGGTGACGACGTAGTCGATGGATGGCTCAAAACTAGCAGGCGTAGCACCGCCCGTGATGTCGTTTTTGAGTTCATCTAACGTGTAGCCCACAGCCAGCTTGGCCGCGACTTTAGCAATTGGGAATCCTGTGGCTTTAGACGCGAGCGCTGATGAGCGGCTCACGCGCGGGTTCATTTCAATCACCACCATGCGCCCATCTTTCGGGTTGATGGAGAACTGCACGTTCGATCCACCTGTATCCACCCCGATTTCCCGCAACACAGCAAGCGATGCATTACGTAGGATTTGATATTCTTTATCCGTCAACGTTTGCGCAGGTGCAACGGTGATCGAGTCGCCCGTGTGCACGCCCATTGGGTCTAAATTTTCAATCGAGCAAACGATGATGCAGTTGTCCGCTTTGTCGCGCACGACTTCCATTTCGTACTCTTTCCACCCCAAAAGCGACTCTTCAATTAAGAGTTCGTTGGTCGGCGAGGCTTCCAGTCCGCGCTTGCAGATCGTTTCAAACTCTTCCGCGTTATAGGCAATACCGCCGCCCGTGCCGCCTAGCGTAAAGCTGGGGCGAATCACCGTGGGGAAGCCCAGCGTTTTTTGCACGCCCCAAGCCTCGTCCATGGTGTGTGCAATACCAGAGCGAGCTGAGCCAAGACCAATCTTGGTCATCGCGTCTTTGAACTTCAGGCGGTCTTCGGCCTTATCAATCGCTTCAGGCGTTGCGCCAATCAGCTCGACGGGCATGCCCGTTGCTGCGCCCATGTACTTCTCTAAAATACCGTTGTGCCATAAATCGAGCGCGCAATTGAGGGCCGTCTGCCCGCCCATGGTTGGCAAGATCGCATCGGGTTTTTCAATCGCAATAATTTTTTCGACCGTTTGCCATGTAATCGGCTCGATGTAGGTCACGTCCGCCGTAGCGGGGTCGGTCATGATGGTCGCTGGGTTGCTGTTAATCAGCACCACGCGGTAACCCTCTTCGCGCAGAGCCTTGCAAGCTTGCACGCCCGAGTAGTCAAATTCGCAAGCTTGCCCAATGATGATGGGACCTGCGCCGATGATGAGGATGGTTTGAAGATCTGTTCTTTTCATTTTTGCTCTTCTTTTAGTTTTTGCTGGCCATCATGGCGATGAATTTGTCGAATAGCGTGCCGATGTCTTGTGGCCCCGGGCTGGCTTCGGGGTGACCTTGAAAGCTAAACGCTGGGCAGTCTGTGCGCTCTATGCCTTGCAGCGTGCCGTCAAACAGGCTGATGTGCGTGGGTTTTAGGTTCGCAGGCAATGTTTTCTCATCCACCGCAAACCCGTGGTTTTGGCTAGTGATGGCGACGTGACCTGTGGCCAAGTCCTTCACGGGGTGGTTTGCGCCGTGGTGACCAAACTTCATTTTGAAAGTTTTTGCGCCGCTGGCAAGTGCCATGATCTGGTGGCCTAAGCAGATGCCAAACAGTGGCAGGCCGCTCTGCATAAGGGCTGCAGCGGCACTCACCGCGTAATCGCATGGCTCTGGGTCGCCAGGGCCGTTGGAGAGGAAAACGCCGTTTGGCTTCAATGCAAGAACATCAGCGGCAGGCGTTTGTGCGGGCACAACGGTGACGCGGCAGCCGCGTGCGGCCAACATGCGCAGGATGTTGTGCTTCACACCAAAGTCGTAGGCGACAACATGAAACTGCGGCGCTGATTGCGTGCCAAAGTCTGGTATGTTGTCTGCGCCAAATAGCATCCATTCCGTTTGCGTCCACTCAAAGGTGGTTTTGGTACTAACGACCTTGGCTAAATCGAGTCCCGACATGCTGGGCGCTGCTTTTGCGAGTGCAATGGCTTGATCGATGTGTGCTTGTGCCACTACAACGCCCACAGCTAAGCCCATGATGCAGCCGTTTTGTGCGCCGTGCGTACGCAAATGGCGTGTCAATTGGCGCGTATCAATGTTGCTGATCGCTACGGTTTTCGATTCAATCAAGTAGTCGCTCAGGCTTTGCGTACTTCTAAAGTTGGACGCGATGAGTGGTAAATCTTTGATGATGAGACCCGCTGCATAGACCTTGCTGGACTCGACGTCTTGCGTATTGATTCCGTAATTGCCAATGTGCGGGTAGGTGAGGGTGACGATTTGCTGGCAGTAGCTTGGGTCAGTCAAGATTTCTTGATAACCCGTCATGGAGGTGTTGAAGACGACTTCGCCGACTGTGTGGCCACTAAATCCAATGGATTGACCGACAAAAACAGTGCCGTCGGCAAGGGCAAGAATAGCGGGGGGGTGCTTGGCCGCTAGGAGCGCCGAAAGGGTGATTTCAGGGGAAATAGAAGGCATCAGTGAACTCCAAAAAGAGTGCGGCTGGCCTTGTGGGAAACGCCCGAGAAATTGTGTTTTTCGGGAAATCTGCTGGTAGTGGATTTTTAGTTGATCCGCACTTGGCTAGCGGTTAACAGCTAAAGATAGATTGTACTTCACAGCTTCAAAAAATGAGTGCGGTAGTGAATCAATTCTTCAATTGATTCATGCACATCCGCTAGCGCCGTGTGTTTTTGTGCTTTTTTGAATGCATCTTTGACAGCGGGAGCCCAGCGTGCGGCTAATTCTTTGAGCGTGCTCACGTCAATGTTGCGATAGTGGAAATAAGCGTCCAGTTTAGGCATATAACGCTCCAAAAATTTGCGATCTTGGCTAATGGTATTGCCGCAGCAAGGCGATAGGCCTTTGCCGACGTACTTGCCAATAAATTTGAGGAGTTGAGTCTGCGCTTCTTCTTCGGTGGTTGTCGATGCTTTCACCTTGTCGATGAGGCCGCTTTTTTTATGTGTGCCTTGGTTCCACTTGTCCATCTTGCTAAGCAACTCGTCGGACTGGTGGATGACGAACACAGGCCCCTCGATGCGCACCGTCAAATCAGGACTGGTGACGATCACGGCAATCTCTAGCAGTCTTTCCTTATCGGCATCGAGCCCCGTCATTTCGCAATCCAGCCAGATGAGGTTTTGATCTGCTTTTTTGAGGACGAGCACCTCGTCGCTAGGCGTCCGCGAAAGGTGCGTATTGCGGGTGGTAGGCGTGGTTGCTGGCGCAGGTGTGGATGTCATCAAAAATTTCTATGTGTTCGTCATTCCCGCGAAGGCGGGAATCCAAGCCAATTAAACCCCAAGATGCTGCGTGAGCAATTCTGGCTGCGCCAGCAAACTGCCGGTTGTGCCATCAAACACCACTTGTCCTTTGACGAGGATGACGTTTCTGTCGGTGATTTGCGTCACATGCTTCCAGTTTTTATCCACAATGATGGATGAAATTCCTGTGTCTCGAATCACGCCGCAAATGCGCCAAATTTCGCGGGCAATCAGCGGCGCAAGGCCTTCCGTGGCTTCGTCCAAGATCAACACATCAGGGTTTGTCATCAAGGCCCGCCCAATGGTGAGCATTTGTTGTTCTCCACCAGAGAGTTGTTGTCCGCCGTGATGGAGGCGCTCTTTAAGACGCGGGAAGGTCGCGAGCACTTTGTCAAAATCCCAGTCTTGCCCCGCCTTGGCGCGCGCTTTAGCCGCATTGCTTGAGCCAGCGCGAGCCGCCATGAGCAAGTTCTCGGTCACGCTCAAATTGCCAAAAATGCCGCGTCCTTCGGGCACGTAGGCGATGCCCATTTGCGCGAGCTTGTAGGGCGCTGCGTTCGTCATGTCTTGCCCGCTGACTGAGACTGTGCCACTGACGCGACCAACGGGGGCTCTTACCAGCCCCATGATTGATTTGAGCAGCGTGCTCTTGCCCATGCCATTCCTACCCATCAGGCCAATCGTCTCGCCGCGTGCGACCGAGAAATTCACGTTTTGCAAAATATGGCTGGCGCCGTAAAAAGTGTTTAAATCTTTAACTTGAATCAGCGGGGCAGAATTATTCATGTTCTTCCCCTAAATAAGCCGCTTGAACGCTAGCATCCGCACGAATAGCCGCTGGCGTACCCGTTGCAATCACGCGTCCATCCACCATGACGGTCAGCACGTCCGCAAGGGCAAACACGGCATCCATATCGTGTTCCACCAGCAAAATGGCGTGCTCGGCTTTCAGGCTATGCAGCAACTCGATCATGCGTTCAGCCTCGGCCACGCCCATGCCAGCCAAAGGCTCATCCAATACCAGCACGGTCGGATGAGTCGCCAAACACATTGCAATTTCTAATTGGCGCTGCTCGCCGTGGCTCATGTTGGACGCGATCGTGTGGGTTTGATGCTCTAACTTTGCTGATCGAATCGCTTGCTTGGTTCGGTCAAGATCAAAGTGCGCAGCTAGGCGGACATTTTCAAAAACGGAGAGCGGCAAAAAGACATTTGTTTTTTGAAAGCTGCGTCCCAAGCCGTGACGCGCGATACGTTCCATCGACCAGCCCGTAATGTCCTGATCGCCAAGCATGAGGCTCCCTGATGTGAGCTGCAAATCACCTGATAGCAAATTGGTGAGGGTGGATTTTCCCGCTCCGTTGGGACCAATCACGGCGTGGATTTGACCTCGCACGAGATCAAGCGATACATCATTCACCGCCGCCAAGCCGCCAAAGCGTTTAGTTAGTTTTTG
Organism: Comamonadaceae bacterium; assembly: GCA_947445115.1. GTDB lineage: Bacteria > Pseudomonadota > Gammaproteobacteria > Burkholderiales > Burkholderiaceae_C > JASGCK01. The sequence goes on from CANFCG010000005.1 coordinate 32,002, forward strand.
GGCGCGTAGCAAGACCTGCAAAGACCGATTAGTCATGCTTCTTCTCCCATAAACCCATCAAGCCACGTGGGGCAAAGATGATGATGAGGACGATAAAAGTGCCCATCCATAGTTGCCAATGTTTCCCCAAACCATTTGGCAGATCTTTGAAAAGCGACAGCAAAATCTCAAAACTAAACGCACCCACAATGGCGCCCGCAAAGTTACCCATGCCGCCTAAAACCAACATCATGATGGCATGGGCACTCATGTGAAAGCCCATCAGCTCGGGGTTGACGAAGCCGCTTTGCGCGCCTTGCAAATAGCCAGCCAAACCGGCCAAGCCGCCTGCGATGGTGAAGGCGGTGAGCTTGTATCTAAATGTTCCGTAGCCCATCGCCCGCATACGGTGCTCGTTGATGCGAATGCCCGCTAGAGCACGTCCTGTGGGGTTCCAAAGCAATTTTCGTAGGATGGCGTAGACGACGAGCATCATCACCAGCGTGAAATAGTAGAAGTGCGTTTTGTTGTCTAAATCAAACGTCTGAACACCAAAAATAGACGTGCTAGGTTTGAAGTTGATATACAGACCGTCCGAGCCGCCCAGCATCTTGTTGTCAAAAAACAAGAAGTAGACCATTTGTGCAAACGCCATTGTCACCATGATGAAGTAGATGCCGTGCGTGCGGACTACAAAAAACCCAATCACCAGTGCTGCAAGGCTTGATGCCAGCACAGCCAGCGGTAGCGTCCACCAAAGACTGACCGCCGCGCCTTCGGGCGTGAGGAAGGCGAGTGCATAGCCCGCGAGGCCAAAGTAGGCGGCGTGTCCCAGCGACACAAGTCCAGTCACGCCTTGTAGCAAATCGAGACTCATGGCAAAGATGGCGAGGATCATCATCCGCGTGACCATCTCTTTGTAAAAGTCTGAGCCAACGAACGGAAAGGCGACAAGGCACAGCAACGCCAATATCAGTGTGGCCTGTAGGCCTTTTGGTAGGATTTCTAAATTGGATTTCACTACGCTCATAAGTGTTTCATGCTTTAAATAAACCTTCAGGCTTCCACAGCAACACCGCTGCCATCAGTAGGTACACCAACATCCCCGAAATCGAAGGAAGCAGCACCTTGCCAAAGGTGTCCACAAAGCCGACCAAGAGCGCGGCAATTAGCGCACCACGCACCGAGCCAATGCCGCCAATCACCACGACTACAAAACACATGATGAGAACACTAGAGCCCATGTTCGGATAAACACTACTGATGGGGGAGGCAATCATGCCTGCCACGCTAGCCAGCGCTACGCCCAAGGCAAACACCACGGCGTGAATCAGTTTAATATTAATGCCGAGTGCTTCTGCCATATCGCTATTAAATGCACCTGCACGAATTTTCATGCCGAGTTTGGTTTTGCTAATCAGCCCATACAGTCCAAGTGCCAAAGCCACGCAAACCCCCGCCATTGCCAAGCGATAAACAGGATAGGAGAGCGTGTCCGTCAGAGGAATAGAGGCAGAGAGCAGATCGGGAATAGCCACGCCATGCACGTCGTCGCCCCACAGCATGGAGCGCAGTTCTTCAAAAATGTAGATCAAGCCAAACGTAAGTAGCACTTGGTCTAGATGATCACGTTTATAAAAATGACGAAATAAAAGCCACTCCAGCGCAAGCCCAAACACGACCGAGAGCAAGGCACCCACGAGGATGGCTAAGGTGAGGCTGCCCAAGAGTCCGCTGAGTGCATACGCAAGATAAGCACCCAGCATATAAAAGCTACCATGCGCCAAATTGACCACGCCCATGATGCCAAAGATCAGCGTCAATCCCGCTGCCAGCATGAAAAGCAGGAGGCCGTATTGAACGCTATTGAGCAGTTGAACGAGGAAGGTGGGGAAGTCCATCGCCATGGGCGGTTAGCCCATCTTGCAGCCAGCGCCTGAGTCGGACAAAGCTTTGGCGGCGACGCTCAGCACTTTGTTTTCACCGTTTTTCACCACGCGCAGATAAATATCTTGAATTGGGTTATGCGCTTTGCTCATCGTCCATTTGCCGCGCGGACTATCAATGACAGCGCCTCCCATTGATTTGTATAAATCTACTTTTTTCGTGAAATCGCCCTTGACCGCGTTGGCACCTTTAATGAGCAACAGTCCTGCGTCGTAGCCTTGTACCGCATACACGTCGGGTTGCATTTTAAAAGCTTTGGCATACGCCAAGCGGAAAGCCTTGTTGCGCGGAGTATCCAGCGAGTCCGCGTAATGCAGCGTTGTCATTACGCCCTCAGCCGCACTGCCTGCCGCTTCCAAAACGCCCTCGGTAAGAAAGCCTGAGCCGTAGAGTGGAATCTTGCCCTTGAGTCCTGCCGCCGCGTAGTCTTTTAAGAACTTGACCGCACCGCCACCAGAGAAGAAGCACACGACGGCGTCAGGTTTAAGTGCCGCAATTTCCGTCAATAGCGCTTGGAATTCGACGTTAGGAAATGGCAGCCCCAGCTCTTTCACTATCGAGCCGCCGCCTGCAATGAAGCCTTCTTTAAAGCCTTCAAGCGACTCGTCGCCTGCCGCGTATTTCCAAGAGATCCATACGACTTTCTTTTGTCCTTTGGCTAATAAAACAGGGCCCAGCGCGTGGGTGGGTTGCGAGTTGGTAAATGAGGTGCGAAACACGTTGGGCGCGCACAGGGCACGGGTTGCAGCGCCTAAGCCTGCGTTGGGGATGATGCTCAAAACGCCCGAATCGCGAGCCACTTTTTGAATGCCCATTTGCACACCAGAATGCACCGTACCAATGATGGCATCGACCTTGTCGCGTTGCACCAATTTATTGGCGTTTTCAATGCCTTTTGCCGGCTCAGACTCATCGTCAACTTTAAAAAATTCCACTTCACGGCCACCTAATTTTCCGCCTTGCTCGTTCAACGCTAAGCGAAAACCGTTTTCAATTGCCACGCCTAATTGAGCGAATGTGCCTGTGTAGGGCAGCATCAAACCGACGCGTAATTTGCTGGTTTGAGCCTGCGCCCCAGTGGCTAAAAACCCGGCGGAAGCCGCGCCCGCTAAGGCCGCACTAGAGGTAATAATTTGGCGACGAGTAGTAGTGGCAAGGATCATAAAAAGCTCCAGAAGGGTTGAAATGAGTGGCGATAGTAACCGCAATTGACTAAGTGGCGCATGCAGGATTGTGCACAACTAAAATCAGTCGATGTACACACCTTTTGCCTCTTCGATCACTTCGACTTCTTTCACGATTCTTTTTTCAGCTGCCCTGCTGGGGGGGGTTTTAGTCCGCTCTTACCTCTCCATGCGCCAAGCACGCCACGTGGCCGCGCACCGAGGCGCTGTGCCGGTAGTCTTTGCCCATAAAGTCGCGCTGGACGCGCATCAAAAAGCTGCGGACTACACGCTGGCTAAATCACGCCTCGCCTTTTGGGAGGACGTGCTGGGTTGCGTCACTCTTTTGGGTTGGACGCTGCTGGGCGGACTTGCACTGTTAAACGCCTCCGTGCTTGACTGGATGGGTTCAAGTTTTTGGCAACAAATATTGCTCTTACTGGCATTCACCATGGTGGGCTCCGTCATCGATTTACCGCTGTCGCTGTATCAAACCTTTGGGTTAGAGGCGCGTTTTGGGTTTAACAAAACCACTTGGAAAACGTGGTTTGTCGATTTGGTTAAAGGCACACTCCTTGGCGCTGCGATTGGTTTGCCGTTGATTGCGCTCGTGCTCTATCTGATGGGTGCTGCGGGGCAAAACTGGTGGCTCTGGGCTTGGGGTGCACTCACTTTGTTTAGCCTGTTCATGATGTGGATTGCGCCCACCATCATCATGCCGCTATTCAATAAATTTACACCGTTAGAAGACGAGGCTTTGAAGGCTCGCGTGACAGCATTGATGCAGCGCTGCGGCTTTAACGCCAGCGGATTCTTTGTGATGGATGGCAGCAAACGATCGGCACATTCCAATGCGTTTTTTGTGGGTTTTGGATCGACTAAGCGTGTGGTGTTTTATGACACGCTGCTCAAACAAATCAACATCGACGAGATGGAAGCCGTGCTGGCACACGAGCTGGGTCACGCGCACCACAAGCACATCATCAAGCGGATGGTGATGCAGTTCGTTGTGTCGTTCGTGGGCTTTGGCTTGCTGGGCTGGCTGGCCACACAGACGTGGTTCTATACGGGACTGGGCGTGCAGCCCTCACTGACGGGCAGCAACGATGCGCTCGCGCTTTTGCTCTTCATGATTGCTGTGCCCGTGTTCATGTTTTTTGTCACGCCAGTGTTTTCCTTTTTCTCGCGCAAAGACGAGTTTGAGGCTGATGCCTACGCCGTGAAACACAGCAACGGCGCGGCGCTGGCTTCGGCACTTTTGACGCTGTACGAGGACAACGCCTCCACACTCACGCCCGATCCGCTGTATATGAGCTTTTATGCGTCGCATCCTCCCGCAACCGAACGACTCGCAAGGTTGACGGCATGAGGCTCGCAGCATGATGAATAAGGGCTTGGTGGTTGGTCTACACGGCCATCATGTTGTCGTAGAAACAGCAGAAGGCGAGCGCGTGATTTGCCACGCACGTGGCAAAAAAAATCAATGCGTGGTGGGCGACCGCGTGCAGTGGCAAGCCAGCAAAGACGAAGGCACGATTGAAAAATTAGAACCACGCCGCAACTTGCTCTATCGTCAAGATGACATTCGCAGCAAACAGTTTGCCGCCAATCTCGACCAAGTGCTCTTCGTTCTTGCCGCCGAGCCCGTGTTCTCCGAGAGCCAACTCGCACGCGCGCTGATCTCTTGCGAAGCAGCCAAAATCAAACCCATCATCGTGCTCAATAAAGCCGATTTGACGGTGCCGTTTTTTGAGGCCATGACGCGACTTGCGCCCTACAAACGCATGGGCTACGAGGTGCTGGGGCTGTCTATTAAACCCAAGACTTCGACGGATTCGGCACTGCTGGAGGCCAAGCCCGATAAGGCTCGCGAGGCATTAATGCCGCTATTGACTGGCAAAACTACATTCGTCATGGGCGCCTCGGGCGTAGGCAAAAGTTCGCTCATTAATCTCTTGCTGCCAGACGCAGATTTAGCGACGCGTGAGATTTCAACGGCACTCAATTCTGGCAAGCACACCACCACCACCACGAGCTGGTTTTGGCTAGAGGATGGACGTGATGGGAACAAACAAAGCGCCATCATCGACTCCCCGGGCTTTCAAGAATTCGGTCTGCACCATGTGGACAAAATGCTGCTGGCAAAACTGATGCCCGACTTCGCGCAGTACGACGGACAGTGCCGTTTTTACAACTGTAAACATCTCCAAGAGCCGCAGTGCGCGGTGTTGGCGAACGTGTCGGACGCACAGGTTGAGACCGCTATCAGCCCCTCGCGCCATGCGTTTTATGCAAGGGTGTTTGAGGAATTGAGTCAGTCGAAGTTTTGACTAAGCTTTGACCAAATGTCCCACGCGCACGCCCAAGAGGCGTATGCGTTTCTCTAGCGGCATGCGCTTCAAAGCCAAGCCCGCTGCGGCTCGCAGACCTGTGGCATCGTTCAAAGGCACATCCACCGTATGGTCGCGTGTGGCAGTTTTAAAGTCGTCGTACTTCACCTTCACACCAATGGTTTTGCCCTTGTAACCCTTGCGCTGGAGGTCGTCGGCTAGCCGCTCGCACAGCCGCGTGAAGATAGCGCCGAGTTCCGTTTTGTCACGCACCGCGTGCATGTCGCGCTCAAATGTGGTCTCGCGGCTAATGGAGACGGGCTCGCTGCTTGTCTCCAATTCGCGCTCATCCAAGCCCCACGCCGCACGGCTCATCCAACTACCCGTAGCTTTGCCGAAATGCTCAATCAGCGTGGCTTCGTTTCGCGCCGCCAATTGCCCAATAGTTTTAATGCCAAGCTGTGTGAGTTTGATCTCCGCCTTGGGACCAATGCCATTGATTTTGCGCACCGCCAGCGGCCAGATTTTGGTTTGCAAATCATCCTCGTAAACGATGGACACGCCATTGGGCTTATCGAACTCGCTCGCCATTTTTGCCAGCAACTTATTGGGCGCAACGCCAACCGAGCAGGTCAGCCCCGTCGTCTCAAAAATCGCGCGTTGCAGTTGCTCGGCAAGCGCTCGCCCGCCTTCAATTTGCCCGCCAATGATGCCTGTGAAGTCGATGTACACTTCGTCCACACCACGGTCTTCCATCACAGGGCAAAATTCCTCTATGACGGCCTTAAACGCCCGCGAATATTTGCGGTACTCGTCAAAATCGACAGGCAACAAAATCGCGTCGGGGCACAGCTTGGCAGCCTTCATCAGCCCCATTGCCGAGCCCACACCAAAAGCGCGAGCGGCATAGGTGGCGGTGGTAATCACGCCGCGCCCTGTGTAGGTGTGCAGGCGCGGAAATTCGTCAAGTTGGATCTCGTGCAGGCCTCTTCTATTTCCATCCGCAGCAAGGCTTGCGAGCATGGCATTGTCCTCGCGCCGCCTGCCGCCACCAATCACCACGGGCAGTCCTTTAAGCTGCGGATAGCGAAGCAACTCCACCGACGCGTAGAACGCATCCATGTCGAGGTGGGCAATTCGGCGCATGGTGTGGGTCAGGGTTTAGTTGGTAAACTGAGAAAATCAAATTGTCCCACTTCGCAGCCCTTCATTGCATTCATGAACGAACTCATCCTTTATCAAACCGAAGACGGTCTCACTCGTGTTCAGCTTAAAGCGCAGGATGATAGTGTGTGGTTGTCGCAGTTAGAAATTGCCGAACTATTTGCTACGAGCGTGCCAAACTGCAATATTCACATCCGAAATATCCTTAAAGAAGGTGAATTGAGCAAAGATTCAGTTATTAAAGATTCCTTAATAACTGCCGCAGATGGTAAAAACTATCGAACCAAACTTTATCGTTTGGAGATGATCCTAGCCGTTGGCTACCGCGTCAAAGGTCATCGCGGCACGCAGTTTCGCCAATGGGCTACTTCGCGCCTCGGTGAATATCTCGTCAAAGGTTTCACCATGGACGATGAGCGGCTTAAAAACCCGCCAGGCAAAGGCCAGCTTGATTACTTCGACGAACTGCTGGCGCGTATTCGCGACATCCGCAGCTCCGAGCGACGCTTCTACCTCAAAGTACTCGACATCTATGCCACCAGCGTGGACTACTCACCCAATACCGAACTCACCCAAGCATTTTTTGCGACGGTGCAAAACAAAATGCACTGGGCGACACACGGTCATACCGCTGCCGAAATCATCCATCAACGCGCCAATGCCTCGCAGCCCCTGATGGGCTTGCAAACCACAAGCGCGAGTGGCGTGGTACGCAAAGAAGATGCATCAGTTGCTAAAAATTATTTAAGCGAAGATGAGCTCAATGTGCTCAACCGCATCGTCAACCTCTACATCGAATATGCCGAGCTGCAAGCGCTAGGGCGTAAGCCTATGCGGATGCAGGACTGGATTAGCAAGCTAGATGAATTCCTAAAAAGCACAGGCCGCCAATTGCTAGATCATGCAGGAAAAATTTCAACTGAAACTGCCAAAATTAAAGCCGAAGCGGAATACGAAAATTACCGTCAACAGCAAGATATTTTGCCTCGCGCTGTGGATGTGGATTTTGAGCGTGTGACGAAATTACTTAAGAAAAAATAAAGAACAACATTTATACCGCCTCAAAACGTCCCAGCCTGCAAAATCCCCGTCGTCACGTTATCTAGCTTCGTCACGCCGCACAGCGCTGCTGTCGTTTCCAGTTCTTTTTGAATAATGGTGAGTGCCTTGGTCACGCCTGCTTCGCCATAGGCGCCTAGTCCATGCACCATGGCGCGGCCGATGTACACGCCTTTTGCACCTAGCGCCAAGGCTTTGAGCACGTCTTGCCCGCTCCTGATGCCGCCGTCCATGTGGACCTCTATCCCAGCGGCTGTGCCACCAGCTTCGTTGACCGCTTGCACAACAGCGGGCAGGGCGGCGATGGATGAGATCGCGCCATCTAGTTGCCGTCCGCCGTGGTTGGAGACGGTGAGCGCATCAGCGCCCGATTGCACCGCTAGGCGCGCATCGTCTGGGTCTTGAATGCCCTTCAAAATTAGCTTGCCGCCCCAGTAGTTTTTGACCCACTGCACGTCTTCCCAATTGAGGCGCGGGTCGAACTGGCTGGCCGTCCAACTAGAGAGCGAACTCATGTCGTCCACGCCTGTGACGTGCCCAACGATGTTGCCAAAACCGTGATGGCGCGTGCCCAGCATTCCCATACACCACGTGGGTTTGGTCATCATGTTGGCGATGTTTCTGATGGTTAGTTTGGGCGGCGCGGTCATGCTGTTTTTAATGTCTTTGTGGCGTTGCCCCAGCACTTGCAAATCTAGCGTGAGCACCAGCGCCGAGCAGCCCGCCGCTTTGGCTCTGTCCATGAGGCGTTCCATAAATTTGCGGTCGCGCATCATGTAGAGCTGAAACCAAAACGGGTGCCCATCTGTGCCCTTGGCCACGTCTTCAATCGAGCAAATGCTCATGGTGGACAGCGTAAATGGAATGCCAAACGCCTTGGCAGCGCGTGCGGCTTTGATTTCACCGTCCGCGTTTTGCATGCCCGTGAGGCCCACTGGGGCGATAGCGACAGGCATGGCCACGGGCACTCCGAGCATCACGCTTGCCGTGGTGCGGCCTTCCATATTGATCGCCACGCGCTGGCGAAATTTCATCGTTTTGAAGTCGTCACTGTTGGCGCGGTAAGTGCTCTCGGTGTACGAGCCCGAATCGGCGTAGTCGTAAAACATACGCGGCGTGCGCGCTTGGTGCACCACGCGCAGGTCTTCGATGCAGGTGATTTTGGATAAGGGTGGGATGCAGAGCATGGGACTAGCTTTCTAAATGTTTTGACTTAAATTTTGAGACGCTCTTTGTGCCGTGCAATTTGCATCCGCACTTGCGCTGGCGCTGTGCCGCCCAGTGTGGAACGAGCTTCTAGCGAACCGCGCAGGCTTAAGCAATCAAACACATCTGCTTCGATATGGGCGTTGAATGTCTTTAAGGTTTCAAGCGACAACGCACTTAAATCCACACCCTGTGCAATGGCGTATTTCACTGCTTTGGCAACCGTTTCGTGTGCATCACGGAAAGGCAAACCCTTTTTGGTCATGTAGTCAGCAAGGTCGGTCGCCGTGGCGTAGCCCTTGAGCGCGGCGCGTTCCATGGCTTCGGGTTTGATGGTGACGGAAGCCATCATCTCACTGAAGATGCGGAGCGTCTCTTTGATTGTGTCTACCGTATCAAACAGCGGCTCTTTGTCTTCTTGGTTGTCTTTGTTGTAGGCGAGGGGCTGCCCCTTCATCAGAGTGATCAGTCCCATTAAGTGCCCTACCACGCGCCCTGTTTTGCCGCGTGCAAGTTCTGGCACGTCGGGGTTTTTCTTTTGCGGCATGATGGAGCTGCCCGTGGTGAACGCATCGCCAATTTGAATAAAGCCAAAGTTTTGGCTCATCCAAATGATGAGTTCTTCCGACAAGCGGCTGGTGTGAATCATCACCAGTGATGCGGCTGCTGCAAACTCAATCGCAAAATCGCGGTCGCTCACGGCATCCAAGCTGTTTTGGCAGACTTGCGGCGCTCCGCGCTCGTCCACCATGCCAAGTGTTTTAGCGACACGTTCGCGGTCTAGCGGATAGCTAGTGCCTGCCAGCGCAGCGCTGCCCAGCGGCAGGCGATTGACGCGCTTGCGCACGTCTTGCATGCGCTCGGCATCGCGGGCAAACATCTCGACATACGCCAGCATGTGATGACCAAAGCTAACGGGTTGGGCGACTTGCAAATGCGTGAAGCCGGGCAGGATGGTGTCCGTATTTTTTTCGGCAATTAAGACCAGTGTGGCTTGCAGTGCGGCTAGCAAGTCCACGATGAGGTCAATCTCGGAGCGCAACCACAGGCGCACGTCGGTCGCCACTTGGTCGTTGCGCGAGCGGCCTGTGTGCAGGCGCTTACCAGCGTCGCCTACCAGCGTTGTCAGCCGCGCTTCGATGTTGAGGTGCACGTCTTCTAAATCTAACTTCCACTCGAATGCGCCCGATTCAATATCGACTTTGATTTGCGCCATCCCGCGCTCAATCGAGGCGAGGTCGTCTTTGCTAATAATTTTTTGCGCGGCCAGCATCTCGGCATGCGCCAGCGAGCCCGCTATGTCGGCTTGCCACAGGCGTTTGTCAAAAAACACGCTGGATGTGTAGCGCTTGACGAGGTCGCTCATAGGCTCGGAGAACAGCGCCGACCACGCTTGTGATTTTGTGTCTAATTGGTTCATACCGTTATTATCCCTGCCTATGAATCAGCCCTCTCTTTCGACAAAAATCACCATTGCCACCCGCGAATCGCGCCTTGCGCTGTGGCAAGCCAACCATATCAAAAGCCTTTTGGAAGCCAAGGGCTGCACGGTCACGCTGCTCGGCATGACGACGCTGGGCGATCAAATTTTGGACAAAACGCTCTCTAAGGTTGGCGGCAAAGGCTTGTTTGTGAAAGAGCTAGAGACTGCGCTGATGGATGGCCGCGCCGATCTTGCTGTGCATTCGCTGAAAGACGTGCCCATGGAGCTGCCCGAAGGCTTTGCCTTAGCGGCAGTGCTGGAGCGCGAAGATCCGCGCGATGCGTTTGTCTCCAATCATTTTGCAAGTCTGGCTGAATTGTCGCAAGGCGCCGTGGTGGGTACATCCAGCCTGCGCCGTGCCGTGCTGATTAAGGCTTTGCGGCCCGATTTGCAAATTGAGCCGCTACGTGGCAATTTAGATACGCGTCTTGGTAAGTTGGATGCTGGCAACTACGCCGCCATCGTTTTAGCTGCCGCAGGACTGAAACGCCTTGGCCTTGCAAACCGTATCCGCGCTGTTTTTGAAACCGAGCACATGCTGCCCGCTGCTGCGCAAGGCGCGCTGGGCTTAGAGATTCGCGCGGATCGAAGCGACCTCTTGGCGCTCCTCGCCCCCATGATTCATCAGCCCACGATGCTGGCAGCTTATGCCGAACGCGCTGTGAGCCGTGCCATGGGCGGTAGTTGCTCGATGCCGCTGGCGGCTCATGCCACATTGATAGGCGATGAAATGTATCTTCGCGCCGCGTTTGGCGATGAAATGACGGGTGTGATCAAACGGGCTGAAGGACGAGCCAACGTGCGGACGATTGACGAGGCTGAGCACTTAGGTAAATCCATCGCCGCGCAATTGCAATGACAACAAAATCCATGCGCATCATCGTCACCCGCCCCGAGCCCGAATGCTCCCGCTGGGTGGATGCGATGCAAGCGGAGGGCTTATCTGCCGTGGCTTTGCCGTTGATTGAGATTGCCAGCATTCCGTTTGTGTTTGATGCAAAGCAAAGCTATGACGCGTTTGTGTTTGTCAGCCGCAGCGCTGTCGAAGGTTTTTTTAAAGTCGTCAAAAATGAGGTCCTGCAGGCCAAGCGCTGCTTGGTCTCTGGGCTAGGCACCCGTGCAGCCCTTATCCAGCATGGCTTGCAGGAGGGGTTTATTGATGCGCCCGATAGCCACTCGAATCAGTTTGATTCAGAAGCGCTTTGGCAGGTAGCAGGCAAGCGGGACTGGCAAGGCAAGCATGTGCTGGTGGTGCGCGGCGCAAATAACTTGGGTGAGCAAGAAGGGCGTCCATGGTTAGCCGATCAGCTCACAACAGCTGGGGCGGTGGTGGATTTTGTGGCGACTTACGAGCGCCGCTTGCCTAACTTAACAGACGCGCAAAGAGCCTTGCTGCAAGCCACGCCAGATAAGGCTTCCACGAGTGCGAAACAAGATATTTGGCTGTTTAGCAGCAGTCAATCGATTGAGCATCTCAAGCTTTTAGTGCCCTCGCGTGATTGGAAGACTAGCCGTGCCATTGCCACGCACGAGCGCATTTTTATCTCGGCTATGGGCGCCGGGTTTGGCAGTGTCACCATCACCCGCCCTGTGTTGGCAGATGTGATCAATGTCTTGCATAAAACTTAGCTACGTTTGCACATCCCAATGGCTCGCCAGCGTTGCACAACATCACAGGACTCCAAAGCGTCTGAAACCACTACAATTTGCCATGCTCTTCCCCTCGTGGGTCGATAACCTCTACAGGATGCCGATGAATTACCGAATGCTTAGAAAATTTGACCTGACGATGGCCCTTAAGGGCGTGGTATCACTTTTTTTAGCACTCATGGTGGTGGCTTGTGGGGGGGCGAAGGATAGCAGTGCGACCAATACGCCGGCATTAACGCTGAGCCTGGTGGATGCTTCAGGTGTTGCTGTAAGCACGATGGTGGCAGGGACCAGTTACACCCTTATTGCAACGGCGACGCAAACGGGCGGTGCGGCTGTCAATGAAATTGTGACCTTTTCCGCTGGATCTCTTGGAACTTTGAGCCCTTCATCGGGTACAGCTTTGACCAATAGTGCGGGGGTTGCCAGCATGGTTTTTGTGCCGAGCACAGCGGGCGCTTCAACCGCCAGCGCAACCGCAACGGTTAACAAAATTACAACGACGGCTGCCACGTCAACCACAGCTGCAACCAGTACGACTACCCGTGTCACGGTCACCAACTCATTGAACTACGGTGTCACAACCCTTAGCGTAGGCAGCAGCGCGGCCTCTCTTTCTTTAAGCTTGGTGGATAGCGGCAATAATGTCGTCAACAGCATGACGCTGGGCACCAACTATCGCCTAGTGGCAACAGCAACTGACACAACGGGTTTGGCGTCCAATGCGATTGTGACTTTTGTCCCCTCTAGCGCAGCAAGTTTGATTCCTTCGGCTGGCACGGCGCTGACCAATGGCAGCGGCGTGGCGCAAATTGTGTTGGTGCCCGGGACCGCGGGTGCATCAACCGCCTCCGCTAGCTTTACGGCGACAACTGGCACGGTGACCAGGGCAGTCAACTTCAACATCATCCCCACGCCGACGACGACCCTTGGCACACTGACGCCAACCAGCAGTAGTGTGACCTCAGGCGGCACGACCACGCTATCGATCAACACTTTAGTCAATCAAGCGCTCACGGCGGGCGTCTCGGTTTTGTTTAGCACCACTTGCGGACAAATCACTTCGACGAACCCCGCGACTTCTAACTCTTCTGGCGTGGCAACAGCCACCTATAGCGCGACGACGGCGGGTGGACTGCTTTGCAGCGGCGCAGTGACGGTGCAGGCCACGGCGGGTGGTTCTACGGCTTATGCCAATCTCGTAGTGGCGTCACCCGTGATTACGCTGACTAGCTTTGCGGCCTCGCCTTCAAGTATTGCCTCGGCGGCTAACTCGGCCATCAGCCTAACGGTTTTGAGTAATGGCATTGTTCCGACTTCCTCTGTCAGCGTGGCACTCTCGGCAACGTGTGGGCAAGTGTCTCCCACGATTGCCACGACGAATGGCAGCGGCGTGATTAATGCGACCTATAGCTCGGTAAAAGTGGATGGCACCTTGTGCTCAGGCACTGACACCGTGGCAGCCACAACGACAGGGGCAACCGCTAGTACCACGATTTCAGTAGCCGCGCCCACCACGGGCTCGATTAGCTTTGTCTCTGCCTCGCCTGCGCAAATGTTTTTGAGCAGCTCTGGTGCCGTTGCAACATCCACACTGTCGTTTAAATCTTTGTTCTCTAATGGCGCTGTGGCGCCCTCGACAAGCGTTACGTTTACGTTAACGGGCAATCCTGGCGGCGTGACCTTTGGTACTTCTGGCAATACGTCTGCGTATACCGTGACGTCTGATGCCTTGGGCGTGGCAACAGTTTTGGTCTATGCGGGAAATGTACCAGGAGCGGTCACGATTACGGCGCAATGGGCCACTAACACGGCGATTACAACAACCTCCAATGGTTTAACCGTGGCGTCTGGTCCTGCGCAGGAAAAAACCATTACCTTGACGGCGTCTAAAACAAACATGGATGCTTGGTTGTGGGATGGCGATACGACCACAATCACGGCGCGTGTGGCTGATGCTAATGGCAATCCTGTGCCTGATGGCACGGTGATTAATTTTGTCAGCTCGGGTGGGCAGATCAATCGGTCTTGTTCAACATCTACAGCTAATAGTGGCGGATTGAATGCTTCAGGTTTTTCGCAGTGCTCTGTTGTTTTGATGGGACAAAACCCAAGACCGGCTAATGGTCGTGTCGCAGTATTGGCTTATCTTGAAGGCGTAAAAAACTACACGGATGCCAACGGTAATGGAACCTTTGATGCGGGTGATACTTTGATTGACCTAGGTGATGCATTCCGTGACGATAACGAAAATGGTGTTTACGACGCGGGTGAATTTCTTATTTCCAAAGGCGGAACGATTGCTTGTTTGAACGCAGCCTCGATAGTTGCAGTTTCTTCAACCGGCTACGGCGGCACTCAGCCAACACGTAACTCGTACACGGATCCCATCACGCATATCACAACCAATTACTGCACAGGCGCACTGGCTGGCGTCGTTCGTAGGCAAATCCCCATTTTCTTTTCGTCTTACAACGCCATTGGCACAGCCATAACCGTGAGTCCATTTAATACGCCAGCGGTTGCACCTTTTAGGTTTTATATTAATGGGACGGGGACCACGGGCAATTTGCTGCCGCTTCCATTTGGCACCTCAGTTTCGGCAGCGATTACGAGCCCATCTACGGGCTGTACAGCCTCTGGCTTGACGCCAACAACGGTGTCCAATACTCCCTACACAGGCGTGAGTGCAACCGAAAACATTGCTCAGAGCTACCCTTTTACGGTCTATTTGACAGGTTCACCCACCGTTAATTGCTCGGGTGCCACGTTACAGATTAGCTATACGACGACGGTGTCTGGCGCTTCTAACTTCCTGTCGTTCACCGTCCCCTAATGCGACAATCAGCTCTTTGAAAATGTAGGAGTTCGTTGTGGCAGGTCATTCCAAGTGGGCAAATATCCAGCACCGTAAAGGGCGGCAAGACGAAAAGCGACAAAAGATTTGGACGCGGGTGGTGCGTGAAATCATGGTGGCTGCTCGCACGGGCGGGGGCGACCCCTCTGCCAATCCGCGCCTTCGGTTGGCCATGGAAAAAGCTAAAGCTTCCAACATGCCGATTGATACCGTCAAGCGCAATATTGACAAAGCCACGGGCAATTTAGAAGGCGTGCAATACACCGAGGTTCGTTACGAAGGTTATGGCATTGGCGGTGCAGCGATTATGGTGGACACCATGACCGACAACAAGGTGCGCACAGTGGCCGAGGTGCGTCATGCGTTCTCTAAACACGGTGGCAACATGGGCACCGAGGGTTCGGTGGCGTTTCAGTTTAAACATGTGGGACAAATGATTTTTGCGCCAGGCACGAATGAAGACGCATTGATGAACGTTGCTTTAGAGGCGGGCGCAGAAGACGTGATTACCGGTGATGACGGCGCGATTGAGGTGTTGACCGCGCCGTTGGAGTTTGAAGCGGTGAAAGCCGCTTTAGAAGCCAAGGGCTTTGTGCCTGAGATGGCCGAGGTGACCATGCGTGCGGACAACGCGATTGAGATGTCTGAGTCGGACGCGACCAAGATGCAAAAGCTACTCGATGTGCTGGAAGATTTGGATGATGTACAAGATGTGTTTCACAATGCCGTGCTTTAAATAAAAATTAAAAATAAATGAATATTCTTGTAATTGGCGGCGGCGGCCGCGAACATGCTCTGGCTTGGAAATTGGCCGCATCGCCGCGTGTGCAAATGGTGTATTTGGCGCCAGGCAACGGTGGCTCGGCAATGGATGGCAGGCTGCAAAACCTGCCGATCACCGATATCCACGAGCTGGCTGATTGGGCGCTTGCTAACAAAATTGGCCTGACGGTGGTGGGCCCTGAAGCCCCGCTGGCTGCGGGCGTGGTTGATTTATTTAGAAGCAAAGGCCTGCGCATTTTTGGGCCAACGCAGGCCGCAGCGCAGCTAGAGTCATCGAAGGCGTTTAGTAAAGCGTTTATGCTGCGACATGGTATTCCAACAGCCCACTACGACGTGTTTACAGATGCGACCCTCGCGGCTGCTCATGCCTATGTTGACAAGCATGGCGCCCCGATTGTGGTGAAGGCAGATGGCTTGGCGGCTGGTAAAGGCGTGGTCGTGGCGATGACGCTTACCGAAGCACACGATGCCGTGGAGGCCATGATAGGCGTGGGCTGCGCCGTGGGCAGTCGTATCGTAATTGAAGAATTTTTGGCAGGCGAAGAGGCCAGTTTTATTGTGCTGTGCGACGGCAAAAACGTGACAGCATTGGCGACATCGCAAGACCACAAACGTATTGGTGACGGCGACACAGGTCCGAACACGGGCGGCATGGGCGCGTATTCGCCCGCGCCAGTTGTGACGCCCGATGTTCACGCACGGGCTTTGCGCGAAGTGATCGTGCCAACCATCAAAGGCATGGCCAAAGACGGCATCGTGTACACAGGATTTTTGTACGCGGGTTTGATGATTGGCAAGGATGCCGAAGGTAAGACCTCCATCAAAACGCTGGAGTTCAATTGCCGCTTGGGTGACCCGGAAACGCAGCCGATTTTGATGCGTCTGAAATCTGATTTGGTCGGCGTGTTGCTTGCCGCAACCGATGAACGGCTGAATACGATTGATTTAGAGTGGGACAGACGCACTGCGTTGGGTGTGGTGATTGCCGCGCATGGCTACCCAGCAATGCCGCGAACGGGTGACGTAATTAGTGGTATTCCAACGCTGGCACCAGACTCTGAAGTTCAAGTGTTTCATGCAGGCAGCCTGCAAAACGCGGCAGGCGAGCTTGTTAGTTCTGGCGGACGCATCTTGTGCGTGACGGCGCTCGCGCAAACGGTCAAGGCGGCTCAGATGCACGCGTACGATGTCGTTGATCAAATCAACATTGAGGGCTCTCAACACCGCACGGACATTGGCTTTCGGGCAGTCATCGGCTGAAAGCCTTATGGATAAAGGCCTGCCAAAGAATATTATTCGGTTTAAAGGTAGCGTGTTTGCACGCTGGGTGCTTGCGTTGTTTGGCTGGCGTGTGCTGTTTGATGGTGTTCCCGGAAACAAGGGCGTGATTGCGGTTTATCCCCATACCTCGAATTGGGATTTTCCGCTGGGCATTTTGGCGAAATGGAGCGTTGGTATTCCGATTCGGTTTTGGGGTAAAGACAGCCTCTTTAAAGTTCCGCTCTTTGGCCATTGGATGCGCTGGGTCGGCGGCATTCCTGTTGATCGAACGGCGAAGAGTGGCTTGATTACCAGCACCGTATCGCAGATGTTGGTAACGCCTGACGATGGTTTTTTTTGGCTTGCGCTGGCACCTGAAGGCACACGAAAAAAAATCCCAGGTTGGCGCAGTGGCTTTTACCGCGTGGCCTGCGAAGCAGGTGTGCCGCTTTGCATTGCCTACTTTGACTATCCGCGTCGGCTGGTGGGTGTCAATTATTTTTTTATGCCCACGGGTGACGAGGCGTTAGATATGGCGCACATTGCTCAAGTATTAGAAGGGCGTATCGGTTGCAAGCCAGACAACATGTCGCCGATTCGCTTGTTGGACGCCGCAGTCGTGCGTGATAAATCTTTAATCGTGTCATGAGTTCAAACTATTTCATTCAGCTACAGCAGCGCATCACGGATACTTTGTCAGCTATCGACGGCAAGCCTTTTTTTCGCGACGAATGGAAGAAGGATGCGCGCGAACCGCTGCAAGGTTTTGGTACGACTTGCATCTTGGAAGGTGGCGATGTGTTTGAGCGTGCAGGCGTGGGATTTTCCTCTGTGAGTGGAAAAAAACTACCGCCCTCGGCCACGCAGCATCGCCCCGAATTGCAAGGCGCACCGTTCGATGCGATGGGTGTGTCGCTCGTCATTCATCCGCGCAATCCACATGTGCCGACCGTACATATGAATGTGCGGATGCTGACAGCCAAACCTGCTGGCAAGCCCCATGTCCATTGGTTTGGTGGTGGCATGGATCTGACGCCGTACTACGGACAGCGCGAAGATGCGGTGCATTTTCATCAAACTTGTAAAGACGCACTTGAGCCGTTTGGTGACGATAAATATCCACGTTTTAAAAAGTGGTGCGATGAATATTTTGTGCTCAAGCACCGAATCAATGAAGCGAACAACACGCCTGAACAAAGAGGCATAGGCGGCGTTTTCTTTGATGATTTTTCGGAGCTGGGTGCAGATAGTCATCTGTTGATGCAAGCTGTGGGCGATGCGTTCTTGCCCGCTTATTTGCCCATCGTGAGTCGTCGCAAAGATGTCTCCTACGGCGAGCGCGAGCGGGCGTTTCAACTCTATCGCCGTGGTCGTTACGCCGAGTTCAATTTGGTGTGGGATCGCGGCACACACTTTGGTTTGCAATCAGGTGGGCGTACCGAGTCGATTTTGATGTCTATGCCACCACTGGCATCATGGGCGTATCAGTACAAACCAGAGGCTGACTCGCCCGAGGCCGCCCTGTATACTGAATTTTTACCTATTCAAGATTGGCTTGCGATATGACCACCAAAACAAATGACGCGCACCTGAACATCGGTATTTACGGCGGCGCATTCGACCCCCCGCACCGTGCCCACATTAACCTTGCCGAAGCGGCGCTGGCGCAATTTAAGTTCGACGAGGTGCACGTGATCCCCACGGGCGACGCTGTGCACAAACGCCGTCACCTTAGCCCGGCTGTGCACCGTATTGAGATGGCCAAGTTAGCGTTTCATGGCGTCGCTAAAACAGTGATCGACGAGCGCGAAGTCAATCGGGGCGGGGCATCCTACACGATCGACACTTTGTTAGAGCTGCGTGCCCTGTACCCAAAATCTAAATTCACGCTGATTATTGGACAAGATCAATTGATGGTGTTTCATACATGGCATCGCTATGAGGAGATCTTAAAATTAGCGACGCTGGCTGTCGTGGTGCGCGGCAGCGGCGGTGCGGCATCGAGCGCTGCCGAGGCCGCCAGTCCCATCCCGCACATCGTCATTCCCTTTGTGCCGCGCGCGGTCAGCTCCAGCGATGTGAGGCAGATGATTCGTGCCAAAGAATTGGATTCTGCATTTGCTGCGAAAATGAAGCCATCGGTTCTTGCCTACATCCATGAGCATTCGCTCTACCTTGGCAATCCTTAATCTCTTATTAAAAAAATAATGGCCACTACAAAAAAAACCACCACTCCGAAATCGACCAAAAAATCAGTCGAAGAATTTGTACCCGTCCCAAAAGCGCCGCACTCACCCGTGCGAGTGGCAATGGATAAAAAAGATGTACAAAAACTGCAGCGCGTGATTGTGGATGCGCTTGAGGACGTGAAAGCGGTTGATATCCAAGTGTTTGACACAGAAGATCAAACGGCACTGTTTGAGCGAGTGATTGTGACCAGCGGTACATCGAATCGCCAAACCCGCGCTTTGGCCGCTAGTGTGCGCGATGCAGTGCGCGAAGCGGGTTTCGATAAGCCGCGTATTGAAGGCGAAGACAATGGCGAGTGGATTATTGTGGACTGCCACGCGATCGTCGTGCACGTGATGCAGCCTGCCATTCGCCAGTACTACCACTTAGAAGATTTGTGGGGCGAGAAGCCGATCCGCATGAAATTTGGTGCGCCAAAACCTGTGGCAATCGTGAAAGAAGTGAAAGAGAAAAAGCCTAAGGCTGAGAAGAAGGCTGCGGCTAAAAAGGCAGCACCGCTCAGTGCTGGTAAGCCACGTGGGTTCTCTGGACGACCACCCGCCAAAAAAGCACCTGCAAAAAAATCCGTAGTGCCAGCTAAGAAAGTAGCAGCCAAAAAGGCAGTGCCAGCTAAAAAAGTAGCGCCCGCTAAAAAAGTAACGGCTTCAAGAGCGCCAGCTAAAAAGGTTGCCGCTAAAAAGGCATGAAGTTAGTCATCGTGGCCGTCGGGCAAAAAATGCCCGACTGGGCACAGACGGCTGTTGACGATTACGCCAAACGTTTTACCAACGATTTGCGACTTGAGATCAAAACCGTTAAGACCGAAGCCCGCACGGGACAAGGCTTAGATGCCATATTTAAGGCTGAACGTACGCGGATTGAAGGCGTGCTGCAAACGCTCCGTAGTCCCAGAATTGTTGTTTTGGACGAGCGCGGTGCCAATCTCACCACAATGCAACTTTCCGCCAAAGTCAAAGACTGGCAGCTTGGCGGCGACGATGTGGCGCTGATTTTGGGCGGCCCTGATGGGCTAGAGCCCACCTTCAAAAAAGCTGCGCATGAGCGTATCAAACTTTCCGACCTGACGCTGCCACACGCCATGGCACGGGTGCTGCTGACTGAGGCGCTGTACCGCGCGTGGTCGGTGAATGCGGGACATCCTTATCATCGTGAGTGACATGAATCCTTCGTTTGTTTACCTCGCCTCCCAAAGCCCGCGCCGCGCAGAACTGCTGGCGCAATTGGGCGTGGCGCATCAATTGCTTTTAGCGGATGAGACTGAAGACGCGGAGAGCTTGGAACTGGTTCGCGGTGCAGAAGCACCAGCCACCTATGTTCAGCGCGTGACAAAGCTGAAATTGGGTGCAGCAATAGAGCGCGCCAAGCACCGCAATCTTTGGACTTCTGCAGACGCTTCCCCCATTTTGTGTGCGGATACCACGGTTGCCATGGGGCGATCGATCTTCGGAAAGCCAGATGGAATAAGGGCTGCGGGGCAGATGCTGGAGGCGCTTTCTGGCAAAACGCATCGAGTCCTCACCAGCGTGGGCATGGCTTGGTGCTCTGGAACTCGAGTTAAGACTAGCTTTGCGCTATCCGAGTCGCGGGTGACTTTTGCGAAACTATCCAAAGTCCAGATTGAGTCCTACATCGCAACAGGCGAATCTTTTGGCAAGGCGGGCAGCTACGGCGTGCAAGGCAAGGCGGCAGCGTTTATTGCCAGCATTTCGGGTAGTTACAGCGGCATCATGGGATTGCCGCTGCATGAGACAGCGGTTTTGTTAAAAATGGCTAAGTTTTTATGATCCCAATTCTGACGTACCACCAAATTGACCGCATCCCGCCTAAAGTGGGTGCGCAAGGCGTGCGTGCTAAATATCGCAGCTTGATTGTCTCCCCTGCTAGTTTTGCACGGCAGATGTGGTTGCTTAAAACACTCGGCTATCGCGGCGTGAACATGAGTGAGGTGATGCAGTATCTGCGTTGTGAAAAAACCACAGAGAGGCATGGCAAAGTGGTCGGCATTACGTTTGACGATGGCTATCAAAATAATTTAACCCACGCCTTGCCGGTGCTACAGCGCTATGGTTTTTCATCGACGTGCTATGCAGTCAGCCGTTTGGCGGGGCAAACCAATCGTTGGGATGCCGAGCGCGGCGTGGCCTCAAAGCCCTTGATGACTGCGGTTGAGATGTGCGAATGGATTGCAGGTGGACAAGAGGTTGGCTCGCACACGCAGCATCATGTGAACTTGAGTTTGATCGATAGAGGGATCGCTAAAGACGAAATGACGAAATCAAAAAATGAGCTAGAGGCCATGACTGGCATGGACTGCAGGCATTTTTGCTATCCGTATGGAGAGTATGACTTTGATCACATCATGATGGCTCGGACTGCGGGCTACGATAGCGCAACCACGACCGAACACGGGATTGCGGACTCGTCGCATGGCGTGTTTGAACTGCCACGAATCGGCATTTTGAAGAATACGAATCTCTGGCAATTTTGGCGTGCAATTGCATGAAACTAGCTGTCTTCAACCGCCACTTCGCACGCCGTGCAGGCGGTGCGGAGAGCTATTCGGTCTCGTTAGTGGAGGGTTTGGCCGAGCAGCGCTTGACTGATGGTGCGTTTGAATTCGACATACATGTCTTTGCACAAACGATTGATCATTCGCACCCACGGGTGACGTATCACAAAGTCCCGGGTCCGCTACGTCGCCCCCGCTGGATTAATCAGCTTGTTTTTGCAACCTATACATGGTGGAAAACGAAAGCTGGCTTTGATGTCATCCACTCGCACGAAAACACGTGGCATGGCCAAGTGCAAACGGTGCATGTGCGCCCGATTCGGTACAACCTGTTTCATCCCAATCATCAGGCGCTAACAGGCTGGCGACTGTGTCTGCGATGGCTCAAAGTGTGTACTAGCCCCCGCCTTGGTTTTTATGTGTGGCTGGAGGCTGCACGAATGCGCCAACCTGTTGTGGTGACTGTCTCCGATGAGATGCATCGGCAAACGCTGGCGGCTTATCCCTATTTGGGTGCGCAGTCGGTGCCCATCATCTTGCCAGGTGTGGGTACGCCAGATGTATCGCTCACGAAGGAGGCGGCACGTACAAAATTAGGTTTGTCATTGCATCAAAAAACCCTCCTCTTTGTTGGTAATGACTATGCTCGCAAGGGGCTACCGGCCTTGCTTGCAGCGATGCCCGCCCTAGAGGGCAATATCCACCTGCTTTGCGTGGGTGCTGCTTCGCAAAAGCCTAAATTCCAACTCATGGCGGCCGAGCTGGGTATTGCCGACCGCGTGCATTTTGTCGGTGCACTTGCAGATGTATCGCTGGCCTACCGCGCAGCTGATATGCTTGTGCATCCGACTTTAGAGGATAGCTTTGCTATGGTGGTGTTAGAGGCCATGTCGTATGGTCTGCCCGTAGTGGTGAGTAGTGCACAGTACTGCGGCATCAGTGCATTTTTACAAGATGAAGTGGATGCGCTGATTCTAAAAAATCCTCGAGACTCAGTGGCATTGACCTTAGCTATCCATCGCTTAATAAAAGATCCAGGCTTAGGCGTCCTGTTGCGTGAGTCAGGTTTGCACTTTGCAAGTCGACATCATTATGCTAAAGTTATTGATAAATATAGACTTTTGTTCAATAAAATCATAAATTTAAATGAAAATAAAAATAGCTACACATCTTCGTAATTTAGGTATCTCCCGTCGTACTTTGATGCTAAGTGCGACTATTTTTTCGTTGCCTAAAGCTTTTGCACAAAATGGAAAAATCGTACTAGGACAATCCGCGCCATTGACCGGGCCTTCAGCCCAATTAGGTATTCAATTCAATTTGGGTGCCCAGCTTTATTTCGATCAACTCAACAGCAGTGGTGGCGTTGGCGGGCGAAGAGTTGAATTACGAGTGCTGGACGATGGCTATGAGCCAGAACGTACCTCGGTTAATACCAAACAATTTATTGCCGATGGTGTATTTGCATTGTTTGGCTACATTGGTACGCCGACAAGTGCGGTCGCATTGCCGTTGGCTACGCAGGCCAAGACACCATTTTTTGCTCCCTTTACTGGCGCGGAGGTCTTGCGCACGCCGGTTAATCGCTATGCCATCCACGTTAGAGCTTCGTATAACGATGAGACGCAGGCAATGGTGCAGCGCTCGCTCAATATTGGTGCTAAAAAAATTGCCGTGTTCTATCAAAATGATGCTTTTGGTCAGGCGGGTTTAGCCGGCGTGACCAGTGCCTTAACGAAGGATGGACTTGCACCGGTTGCGGTCGGATTAGTTGAGCGAAATTCGGTGGATGTGGCTGGCGCCGTTAAGGCAATTGTTGCTGCGAAGCCCGATGTTGTTGTGATGGTGAGCACGTACAAGCCTTGCGCTGCGTTTGTGCGTGCGGCTAGAGTTGCTGGCTATACGGGAACTTTTCAAAGCGTCTCGTTTGTCGGTACGTCGGCACTATCTGCCGAGTTGGGTAAGGAGGCCATGGGCGTTATCGTGAGCCAAGTGATGCCTTACCCCTACACGATTGCTACACCGATTTCAGCGGAATATCTAGGTTTAGTGCGAGCCGCCAATAAACCAGAGATATTCCCCAACTACAGCAGTATGGAGGGTTTTGTTGCGGCAAAAGTTTTTCATGAGGCGCTCAAAAAACCTGGTGCGGGCTCAAGCCGAGAAGCCTTTATTGAAGCAGTCGAGTCCATTCGGTCGCACAATTTGGGGGGCTTCTATGTAGATTTTGGAAAATCTAAACACGTGGCCTCCAAATTTGTTGAGCTCACCCTGCTCGCTGCAGATGGAAAAGTGCTGCGCTAGTCGGCAATCCCACCCACAACGTTGCTAAAGCCGCCGTCCACGTAGGTGATTTCGGCGCTGACGCCTGCGGCCAAGTCGGACAGTAAAAACGCAGCAACATTGCCCACGTCTTCAATCGTGACGTTGCGGCGAATGGGCGAGGTTGCGGCTACTACGCTCAAAATCTTGCCAAAGCCTTTGATGCCGCTGGCCGCCAATGTTTTGATGGGGCCTGCGCTAATGCCGTTCACGCGCATGGCTTTGGGACCTAGTGATTCAGCCAAGTAACGAACCGAGGCTTCCAGCGAAGCCTTCGCTAGGCCCATGGTGTTGTAGTTCGGCACCACGCGTTCAGCTCCCAAATAGGTGAGCGTTAGTAACGCAGATTTAGGATTTAAATATGGCAACGCCGCCTTCGCCATGCCGGGGAAGCTGTAGGCGCTGATGTCATGCGCAATTTTGAATCCTTCGCGTGAGAGGCCTTCTAAAAAATCGCCAGAAATGGATTCTCGTGTAGCAAAGCCAATGGCGTGAACAAATCCATCAAATGTTGGCCATACCTTGGAAAGGTCTGTAAACATCGCGTCGATTTGCTCGTCGCTACCGACATCGCAATCAAAAATCAGTTTGGAGTCAAAATCTGCGGCAAACTCGGTGATGCGATCTTTGAAGCGCTCGCCGACGTAGCTAAAAGCGAGCTCGGCGCCTTGTGCGTGGCAAGCTTTAGCAATGCCGTAAGCAATCGAGCGATTGGAGAGTACGCCTGTAATGAGTAATTTTTTGCCTGTTAGAAAGCCAGTATTTGAACCCATGATGAACCTATTTGAAAAAGTAAAAAAGCGATTCTCGCACGGCACAACTGATCTGCAAAAGAAGTGGCAGTGGTCGTATCTGCCGCCCATGATGATTTATTTTGCATCGGGCATTCAGGGCTTTTCCAGCATTGCAGACATTTTCTTTGTCAAAGAGCACTTGAATTTATCAGCCGAATTTTTGGCAGGTCTTGCGTTTTGGGGCGCCATGCCCTACGTCATCAAAATGCCGATTGGGCATGTGGTCGATTTACTGTGGCGCTATAAAAGTTGGTTGGTGTACGCGGGCGGCGCATTGATGGCGGTGAGTTACACCATTTTTGCGGGCTTGATTGGCAATCTTGCGGCCATGAATGCCTATGCCAGCACGCAAACGTGGTTTGTGGTTGCGACTCTTTTGCTGCCCATGGGCTTTGTGCTGCAAGATGTGGTGGCCGACGCCATGACGGTGGAGGTCGTTCCTACGAAGGACGCTCTCGGTCAGCCTATATCTGAGATGGCTTTGTACGCCATGCACACGACGATGCAAACACTGGGGCGCATCGCCGTGATGAGCGGTGCGCTGCTGATTGCGCTGATCAATGTGTGGTTGTTTGCAGGCGCGGACAAGCTCTCGCAGCTAGAGAAATCCACGCTTTATTTGCGTGTGTACCAAGGCTCGCTGGCGATTCCACTCATCTCAGTACTCGGTATTTGGCTTTGGCACTGGATGCAAAAGGGGGCTCAGGCGGAAATCCAAAGCGCCCCAGCCACAAAGCCGAACGTCACGCTCTTAGTGGGCAGTGCTATCTTCATCGCGTTCACGGTCGGTATGGGTTTATCGCCGTGGCGCTATGCGCAGGAACTGGTGTTTGTAGGCTCGCTGGCGATTTTGGTTTTCTTAATTCGGAGCTTGACGATTGAGTTGCCACTTGAGGCCAAGCAAACACTCTGGGCAACCGCGATCGTTATTTTTATGTTCCGCGCGGTGCCAAGCGCTGGTGAAGGCGTGACATGGTGGGCGATTGATGTGCTGGGTTACGACCAGCACTTTCAAGCCGTGCTGTCATTCATCAGTTACGCGCTCACACTCGTGGGCTTGTTTGCACTTCGAGGCTGGGCGGCTAATCGCTCCGTAGCCTCAACGATCGTATGGCTCAGCGTTGCTCAGTTCATCATTGCGCTACCCAATATCGGCATGAGTATGGGATTGCATGAATGGACGTCTCGGCTGACGGGCGGCGTGATTGATGCTAGATTTATCGGCATCGCCGACACAGCGTTAGAGTCACCCCTTGCGCAAATCGCCATGATTCCGATGTTGGCGTGGATTGCACAAACTGCACCGGCGCATCTCAAAGCCACGTATTTCGCGGTGATGGCATCCTTTACCAATCTGGCGCTGTCGGCGGCGCAGCTTGGGACGAAGTACTTGAATCAAGTCTTTGTACTTGCTAGAGAGGTGAAAGATCCCGTTACGCAAGCCACAGTAGTCGTGGCCAATTACACCGCTCTCACACAGACCCTCATTTGGGTGGCTAGTTTAGGCTTGGTGATACCACTGGCCACAATTGCTTTTGTGCGACTAAAAGGACTGCGTAGCGTATAATCTGGCGCATCAACCAATAAGGCATGCAGGGCGGATACCAACCGCCCTTTTTTTCGTTCATTTTTTATGCAAACCATCATCGAGCAAACCGTTAAAGGATTAGGCCTAGACCTCGTCGAAATCACGCGCTCGGCTGGCGGTTTACTTCGGGTCACGATTGAATTGCCGCATGAAACGGGTAGCGCAGAGCAGTATGTGCAGGTTGAAGATTGTGAGCGCGTGACTAGGCAACTTCAGTATGTTCTGGAAGTTGAAGGTGTGGATTATTCGCGCCTAGAAGTGTCTAGCCCTGGGATTGATCGCTTACTTCGGCATGAAATAGATTTGGCTCGGTTTGTGGGCGAGGTGATTGATATCACATTGAAGATGCCGATTGGACAAGCTGGGCAGGTGTCTGAACAAGGGATTACAGTGAGCCGCAGGAAATTTCGTGGCACGCTTGAGAAGACGGATCTGAGCGCTGGCGCGAATCAACAGGCGCAATGGCAAATTGTCTGGCGTGATGAGCCAAAGCCATTGAAGCCAGGCGCCAAAGTGAGTCAGAAAAAAATTGATGCCGCAGCGCAAAACGCGCTGGGATTTGAGTGGTCCGAGATTCGTGAGGCGCGCTTAGCGCCAATCGTTAATTTCAAGGGCCGTGGAATTTAACTTTATCGGAAGGGTAGTCATGGAAGCAGTCGTTAAAAAGCCTGTGAAGCGTGTGTCGAAGAAAAAAGCAGCGGAAGTTGCCGAGGCCGCAAAGCCTTCGCATAACCGCGAAATGTTGATGCTTGTCGATGCCATTTCTCGTGAAAAAAATGTAGAGGCCGACATTGTGTACGGAGCGGTTGAGGCTGCCTTAGCGCAAGCGACAGCAAAATTTTATGAAGGCGAAGTCGATATCCGCGTTCAAATCGACCGTGATACGGGTAACTATGACACTTTCCGTCGCTGGCTGGTGGTGCCCGATAGTGCTGGTTTGCAAAACCCAGATGCTGAAGAGCTGTTATCTGAAGCGCAAGAGCAATTGGCGGACCTAGAAGAAGGCGACTACATCGAAAAGCCGATTGAGTCTTTGCCGATTGGACGCATTGGCGCTATGACGGCCAAACAGGTGATTTTGCAAAAAATCCGTGATGCCGAGCGCGAAATGGTGCTGGCTGACTTTATGGCTCGCGGCGAAAAGATTTTGGTCGGTACGGTCAAGCGTTTGGATAAAGGCGACATTATTGTGGAGAGTGGCCGTGTTGAGGGACGCCTGCGCCGTAATGAGCTGATTCCTAAAGAGAATTTGCGTTCAGGGGACCGTGTTCGCGCCATGATTATGAGGGTGGATACAACCTTGCGCGGTGCGCAAATCTTGCTGTCGCGTACCAGCCCTGAGTTCATGATGGAGCTCTTCAAAAACGAAGTGCCTGAAATCGAGCAGGGATTGCTAGAGATTAAATCTTGTGCCCGCGATCCAGGCTCACGCGCCAAAATTGCCGTGCATACCGATGACAAGCGTATTGACCCGATTGGGACGTGCGTCGGCGTTCGCGGTAGCCGTGTGACTGCGGTCACAACCGAGCTGGCTGGCGAGCGCGTGGACATTGTGTTGTGGAGTGAAGACCCGGCCCAGTTTGTGATTGGTGCCTTGGCGCCTGCTAATGTGTCATCCATCGTGGTGGACGAAGAGCGTCACGCCATGGATGTGGTGGTAGATGAGGAAAACTTGGCAATCGCCATTGGGCGCGGTGGTCAAAACGTGCGTTTGGCGGCGGAACTCACGGGCTGGCGCATCAACATTATGGACGCAGCGGAGTCGGCGCAAAAACAAGCCGATGAACTTTCTGTGACCCGTAAGCTGTTTATGGAAAAACTCGACGTTGACCAAGAGGTTGCGGACATTTTGATTGCCGAAGGCTTCAACACCTTGGAGGAAGTGGCCTATGTCCCCATCCAAGAGATGCTAGAGATCGAAAGCTTTGACGAAGACACCGTGGCTGAGCTGCGTACCCGTGCCAAAGATGCGCTGCTTACGCTTGAAATTTCAAACGAAGAAGGTGTGGAGGAAGCGTCGCAAGATTTGCTCGATTTAGAGGGCATGAGCCTCGCCTTAGTGGGTAAGTTGTCGGAAGGCAATGTTCACACCCGTGACGATTTGGCTGACCTGGCCGTGGATGAGTTGCAAGAATTGACTGGACTCGATGAGGATGCCGCGAAGGCAATGATTATTAAAGCGCGTGAACATTGGTTCACGGCCCAAACATGATGGAGACCCAGAAAATATGTCCACGACTACAGTCGCCGAGTTCGCCACAGAGCTCAAAAAAACAAACGAAGTCTTGCTCGAACAACTGAGCAGTGCGGGTGTCAGCAAGGCTAGCAGCAATGATGTGCTAACGGATGCTGACAAGCAAAAACTGCTAGGGTTTTTGCAGTCTAGCCATGGTACAGCCACGGGCGAGCGTAAAAAAATTACGTTAATGAAGAAATCAACGACAGAGATCAAGCAAGCCGACTCCACAGGCAAGGCGCGTACGATTCAGGTTGAAGTACGGAAAAAACGCACCTTTATCCAGCGCGATGATGAAGAGGCAACACCAGCTGTGGTGCAAGAGGTCATCATTTCCGCGCCTGCGCAGCACGTATTAGATGATGCGGAGCTGGCCAAACGTGAGCAAGAGGCGATGCGCCAGGCCGAGCTTATTCGTCGTCAAGAAGAAGAACTTGCTGAGCGCAGGCGTGAACGTGAAGCCAAGGAGGCTGCGCGAGTCGCGCTAGCGGCGGCTGAGATTGCCCCTCCGCCTGTGCAAGCACCAGTGGTTGCGGCGCCTGAGGTGGTTGAGGTGCGGCCTGAGGTCGTGAAGAAAAGGCCACTTGGCAACAAGATTATTCCAGAGGCCTCGTCGGTTAAGCCTGTGCCTGCACCTGTTGTCGTGGCCGTTGCGGTGGCGCCTGTCGTCGTTGTGCCTGCGGGGCCAACACCTGCGGAGCTGGCCGCACAGATGGAAAGAGATGATGCTGCAAAGGCGGCCGATTTGAAAGACCGCCGTCAAAAAGCGATGGACGAGGCAAACGCGATTCGCGCCATGATGAGCTCACCGAACCGTGGCGTGATGATCGCGAAAAAGCCAGAACCTGTTAAAAAGCCTGAAGTCGTTAAAGGTACGCTGCACAAGCCTGCTGTTGGCACGGGTGTTAAGCCCAAGGTGGGTGAAAAGCCGGCTACAACGACGGATGCTAAAGGCGGCAAAAAGGAAGTGAAATCCGAAAAGCTGTCCTCAACTTGGACGGATGAGCAAAAGAAAAAAGCAGCACTCAAGACGCGTGGCGATAGCTCGGGCGGCGTGGGTCGTGGCTCTTGGCGTGGTGGTCCACGTGGTAAGCGCAAGGGCGATGACCGCGAAGAACGTGTAGAGCAAGAGCCGGTGGAAGCGCGCGTCATTGAGGTGCATGTGCCTGAAACCATTACGGTGGCAGATCTCGCGCACAAGATGGCTGTTAAGGCATCTGAGGTGATTAAGCATTTGATGAAGCTTGGCCAAATGGTCACGATCAATCAACCGCTTGATCAAGACACAGCGATGATCTTGGTCGAAGAAATGGGACACAAAGCGGTAGTTGCCGCGCTGGATGATCCAGAGGCGTTCACTGAAGAAGAGGTGTTGGCGTCTTCTTCCGAGATGTTGCCACGTGCGCCTGTGGTGACTGTCATGGGACACGTTGACCATGGCAAAACATCCTTGCTTGACTATATCCGTAAGGCTAAAGTGGCTGCGGGCGAAGCGGGTGGTATTACGCAGCACATTGGTGCCTACCACGTCAATACGCCGCGTGGGATGATTACGTTCTTAGATACGCCAGGTCACGAAGCTTTTACGGCCATGCGTGCGCGTGGCGCTAAAGCAACGGATATTGTGATCTTGGTGGTGGCAGCCGATGACGGTGTAATGCCGCAAACCAAAGAAGCCATTAAGCACGCCAAGGCGGCGGGTGTGCCGATTGTGGTGGCAATTAACAAGATCGACAAACCGGGTGCTAGCCCAGATCGCGTGCAAAACGAATTGATTGCGGAGTCTGTTGTGCCCGAAGCGTTTGGCGGCGACTCTCCCTTCATGCAGGTGTCGGCTCGTACAGGGCAAGGTATCGACGAGCTGCTTGAGCAAGTGCTTTTGCAGGCAGAGATTTTGGAGTTGCGTGCGCCAGTCGAAGCGATGGCTAAAGGCTTGATCGTGGAAGCTAGGCTAGATAAAGGTCGTGGCCCTGTGGCGACGGTGCTGATTCAGTCTGGCACGCTTAAGGCTGGTGATGTCGTACTGGCAGGTTCATGCATGGGACGCGTGCGCGCCATGCTGGACGAAAACGGCAAGACCATCAAATCGGCTGGGCCTTCGATCCCTGTCGAAATTCAAGGTTTGACTGAGGTAGCAATGGCAGGCGACGACTTCATGGTCATGGCCGACGAGCGCCGCGCCCGTGAAATTGCGAACTATCGTTCTGGCAAGTTCCGCGATACCAAACTGGCGAAGCAACAAGCCGCCAAGCTGGAAAACATGTTTACCGACATGGCGGCTGGCGATGTGCAAATGTTGCCTATCATCATCAAGGCAGACGTGCAAGGTTCGCAAGAAGCGCTTGCCAGCTCGTTGCTCAAACTCTCGACTGACGAGATTAAAGTTCAGATCGTGTATGCAGGCGTTGGCGGTATCAGCGAGAGCGATGTCAACTTGGCGATTGCTTCTAAAGCGGTGGTGATTGGCTTCAATACCCGTGCCGATGCGCAAGCTCGCAAACATGCCGAGCACAATGGAGTCGATGTACGCTCTTACACTATCCTCTACGAAGTCGTGGACGATTTGAGGGCGGCGATGGGCGGCATGCTTGCACCTGAAAAACGCGAAGAAGTCATTGGCTCAGCTGAAATTCGTCAAGTCTTCAAAGCCAGCAAGGTGGGGTCAATTGCGGGTTGTATGGTGCTTACAGGTTATGCCCGCCGCACCGCACGGTTGCGTTTGCTGCGCAACAACACGGTTATCTACACAGGCGATCTCGAATCACTTAAACGCTTTAAAGACGATGCGAAAGAAGTCAAAGAAGGCTTCGAGTGCGGACTCAACATCAAAGGCTATAACGATATCGAAGTGGGCGATGTGCTCGAATTCTTTGAGATCAAAGAAGTTGCGCGGACGTTGGCTTAAAGAGATCTATTAGCGTGAAAAAGCAGTCCTCCATTCCCAACCGTAGTTTGCGCGTCGCCGACCAAATCCAGCGTGATTTGGGCGAGTTGATTGCCCGCGAAGTGAAAGATCCTCGCGTGGGAATGGTGACAATTACAGGCGTAGATGTCACGCCCGATTACGCGCATGCGAAAGTTTTTTTTAGTCAAATGATGGGTGACAAAGAGTTGTGCCTTGAGGGCTTGAATAAGTCAGCAGGCTATTTGCGCTCACTTTTATTTAAGCGATTGATGATTCACACCGTGCCGACTTTGCATTTTGAATATGACCGCACCACAGAGACTGCGGCTGACATGAATGCTTTGATTGCGAAAGCGTTGTCGACGCAGGCGAAGGAAGATTAGTTTTGAGCATGAACGAGGCGAAAGCGGAACGTCCAGCAAGGATCAAAATTGTGCGTCGTTCTTTGCATGGTGTGCTGCTGTTAGATAAGCCGCTATATCTATCGAGCAATGATGCTCTGCAAAAAGTGAAATGGCTGTTGCGTGGAGAAAAAGCGGGGCATACAGGAACGCTTGATCCATTGGCGACAGGGGTCTTGCCGATTTGTTTTGGCGCGGCAACTAAGTTTTCTCATATCCATTTGGATGCGGTGAAGACTTATGTGGCGACATTGAAGTTGGGTGTGAAAACCAGCTCGGGTGATGCGGAAGGTGGCGTGATAGCTGTGCGGAATGTGGCAGCAGAGATGACCTCAGAGGCCATACTGGATAAGGTTTGCAAGGCATTCACGGGGGCGATTTTTCAGGTGCCACCGATGACGAGTGCCTTGAAGAAAGATGGCAAGCCACTGTATGAATTGGCAAGGCAAGGAATTGAAGTGGAGCGTGCAGCGCGGGAAGTAACGATTCATAAGCTTGTCATTCAGAAATTGCAAGACGACGAGTTGAGATTGACGGTGACTTGTAGCAAGGGCACGTACATCCGAACCTTGGGTGAGGATATTGGCGTGACGCTAGGTTGCGGTGGTCATTTAACGAGTCTGAGGCGCACGGCAACAGGTGATTTTGAGATTGTTAAAGCGGTGACATTGGCACAGCTGGAAGCCATGTCGGACGTGGCTCGCGAGGTATTGCTTCTTCCAGTGGATGTGATGCTGAGTCAGTATGCTCGAGTGGATTTAGATAACGAAAACGCAGGACGTTTTTTAAGCGGCGTGCGTCGAAGGACTGAAGTTAAGGATAACGAATTTGTGAAAGTGTATGGGCCAGAGGCGCAGCTTTTGGGTAGTGCGCACATCAAGGCGGGGGAGTTGATTCCCACGCGCTTGCTGAGTCCATTAGATATTGAGCAGATACAAAACATGGATTCCCGCCTGCGCGGGAATGATGGAATTTAAAACTATTTTTTTAAAGTAAGAGAGAAGAAGCATGCGACAACAAATTAGAAACATTGCCATCATTGCGCACGTTGACCACGGAAAAACCACCATGGTTGACCAGTTGCTGCGCCAGTCGGGCACTTTTGCCGATCACGAAAAAGTGGTCGACACCGTGATGGACAACAACGCTATCGAGCGCGAGCGCGGCATTACCATCCTCGCCAAAAACTGCGCGGTCAGCTGGGAAGGCACGCACATCAACATCGTTGACACTCCAGGACACGCGGACTTTGGCGGCGAAGTGGAGCGTGCGCTCTCCATGGTGGACGGCGTGGTGCTGCTCATTGATGCGCAAGAAGGCCCTATGCCGCAAACGCGTTTTGTGACGAAGAAAGCGCTGGCACTCGGTCTGCGTCCTATTCTTGTGGTGAACAAAGTGGACAAGCCCGGTGCGCGTCCTGACTTTGTGGTCAACGCAGCTTTCGATTTGTTCGACAAACTCGGAGCAACTGATGAACAGTTAGATTTCCCTGTGGTGTACGCCTCGGGTATTAACGGCTGGACTTCGATGACTGAAGGCAAACCAGGTGAGCAGTGGGGCCCTGATATGTCGGCGCTGTTCAATACGGTGCTAGCGCATGTGCCTGCACAAAAGGGTGACCCTGAGGCACCGCTCCAGTTGCAAATTTCCGCACTCGACTTCTCCACCTTCGTGGGTCGTATTGGTGTGGGACGTATTAGCCAAGGCACGATCAAGCCGATGATGGATGTGGTCGTCATGGAAGGCGTGGACGGCAAAGCTGTCAAAGGCCGTGTGAACCAAGTGCTCAAATTTCAAGGACTCGAGCGCATTCAGGCGACCGAAGCAGGCCCTGGCGACATCGTGTTGATTAATGGTATCGAGGGTATTGGCATTGGGGTGACAGTGACTGACCCAACCACACCGGCACCGCTACCGATGCTTAAAGTGGACGAGCCAACGCTTACGATGAATTTTTGCGTCAACACCAGCCCCTTGGCAGGTCGCGAAGGCAAGTACATCACCAGCCGTCAAATCTGGGATCGATTGCAAAAAGAGTTGCAGCACAACGTGGCACTTCGCGTGTCTGAAACCGACGAAGAAGGTATTTTCGAAGTGATGGGTCGCGGCGAATTGCACCTGACCATCTTGCTAGAGAACATGCGCCGCGAAGGTTACGAGATGGCCGTCTCGAAGCCGCGTGTCGTGTTTCGCGATGTGAATGGCGAGAAGCACGAGCCGATTGAAATGGTGACTGCCGACGTCGAAGAAATCCACCAAGGCGGCGTGATGCAGGCCCTCGGCGAGCGCAAGGGCGAGTTGGTCAATATGGAGTCCGATGGCCGTGGCCGTGTTCGCCTTGAGTACCGCATTCCGGCACGTGGGCTGATTGGTTTTACTAACGAGTTTTTAAACTTGACCCGTGGCTCTGGACTCATTTCCAACATTTTTGACAGTTACGAAGCGCACAAAGGTGACATCGGTGGCCGTAAGAATGGCGTGCTGATTTCTATGGACTCTGGCGAAATCTTTACTTATGCCCTAGGCAAATTGGACGATCGCGGCCGTATGTTCGTCAAAGCCAACGACCCGGTGTACGAAGGCATGATTGTGGGTATCCATAATCGTGATAACGACCTCGTGGTCAATGCCACGCGTACCAAGCAGCTGACCAATTTCCGTGTCAGTGGCAAAGAAGACGCGATCAAAGTCACGCCGCCAATTGACCTTACGCTGGAATACGGCGTCGAGTTTATTGAAGAAGATGAGTTGGTCGAGATCACACCTAAAAGTGTGCGTCTGCGTAAACGTCACCTAACCGAAAGCGATCGTAAAAAAGCAGGTCGTTAATCAACCTCCAACCGTTATGAAAATAACACACAACAGGGCAGTAGCACTTATGGTGCTCTGCCCTTTGTTATGGTCGACAGCTGGCGTTGTGACTAAGCAGCTTGACTCGGCAGCGAGCTTTGAAGTGACCTTTTGGCGTAGCTTTTTTACGGCGGTGTCTCTCGTGGTGCTACTGCCACTCACGCGAGGCAAGCATTGGTATAAAGCCGTACCGTGGTGCAGCCGCGCGCTGTGGGTGTCTAGCCTCTGTTGGGCGGTGATGTTTAGCGCCTTTATGATTGCCATGGTGCTCACCTCGGTGGCCAATGTGCTTATCACCTTGGCCGCAGGGCCGCTCTTAACTGCGCTTGTATCTAGGTTAGTCACAGGGCATCGGCTACCCAGCCGTACCTACTATGCCATCGGATTGGCAGCATTTGGCATTGGCTACATGTTTTGGTCGCAATTTTCCGTTGGTAAGCCTAGCGATATTGCAGGCTGTTTGATTGCGCTCTTGGTGCCCATTTGCGGCTCCATCATGTGGACGAATGCTCAAATTCAGCAAATGAAACAGCTTCAGCCAAGCCGTAGCAGCCTTGATCTGGTGCCTAGCGTCTTTCTTGGCGCTATCTTGTCCAGCATCACTATGCTGCCATTTGCGTTGCCTCTGCAAGCGACGGCGCACGACGTGGTGTGGCTTGGATTTTTGGGTTTATTTCAACTGGCGATTCCTTGCTCACTTGCCGTCATTTGCGCCCGTGTTTTGAAAGCCGCCGAAGTTTCACTGCTCGCGTTACTAGAGATCGTTTTTGGCATCACGTGGGCATGGATTTTTATTGATGAAGTGCCCACGCATCAGGTACTCACTGGCGGTGCTTTAGTCGTAAGCGCTTTAGTGGGTAACGTTTTATTGGGATTGAAAGATGATCAGCACGGATAGTCATGTTTTGACGAGCATAGAGGGCGGTATTGCACGCCTCACGCTCAATCGCCCTAAAGCCTTGAATGCGCTGTCGCTCGCCATGATTCGAGATATTTCAAAAGCGCTCTTCGCATGGCGTGATGATGAATCTATTACCCATGTACTCCTGCGTGGAACCAAATGGAATAAGGCTTCTGATGCCTCCGAGCCTTTTGGTGCGTTTTGCGCCGGCGGTGATATTCGTTATTTTCATGAAGCCGTTTATTCCCAAGTCACGGATGCGAGCTATAACGAAGCGCTCAATCGCGACTCATTAGAAGCGTTCTTCACTGAGGAATACACACTCAATCATTTGGTTCACCACTATCCCAAGCCTGTCATTGCTTTTATGGACGGTGTCGTCATGGGCGGCGGCATGGGATTGACGCAAGGCGCGACCACACGCATCGTGACCGAGCGAACCAAAATGGCGATGCCCGAAACAGCGATTGGGCTTTTCCCTGATGTGGGCGGCGGATATTTTTTAAGCCGCTGTGCAAATTCAATTGTCGGTGTGGGTGAATATTTGGCGCTGACGGGGCAAATGCTCTCAGGGCAAGACGCCATATCCATGAGACTTGCGGACGTATTGATCGAATCCAAAGATTTGCTGGGTATTTGGAACGATCCACAGTCATTCCTGCTGAGCTTGCCCGCTCATGAAGCGCCAGCAATTACCAACCTAGATTTAATGCAAAAGCATTTCGCAAACGCCACGATTCAAGATATCGTGCAGTCCTTACAGTTAAGCGATTCCGATTGGGCAAAAGCAGCACTCGCCAAGCTGCAAAAGAACTCGCCGCTGATGCTCGCCGTCACGCTAGAGCAAGTCCGTAGAGCACGCCAGATGAGCCTTACAGACGATTTGCGTATGGAGCGAGATATGGTCTTCCATAGCTTTGCAGGTACCCCAAACAAACACAGCGACACAGTCGAAGGCATTCGCTCATTGGTTATCGATAAAGATCAATCGCCTAAGTGGCAGCCTTCGCGGATTGAAGACGTGACAACCGCGATGGCGGATGCGTTTTTTGTGAGTCCTTGGACGGCTGGATTGCATCCGCTGCGTCACTTATGTCATTCGAGCTAGTGTCCCGCTAGGGAAAACCACATTACGCAAGCAAGCGGCTTGCGATAAAAATGAGGGAATGAACTCCACACACGCCGCCCCGTCAAATCGCCCGCATTTCAAACATTGGCCAAAGCGTTTGCCGCATTCGATTCCACTGCCTGAGACCTCGCTGTGGCACAACCTAGAGGGCTCGGCGCTGCGCTACCCAAGCAAGGATGCGATTGTGTTTTTGGGTACGCATCTGACTTATGCCCAGATGATCGACAAGGCGCTGCGGATGGCGGCTTATCTGCATAGCCTTGGCGTGCAAGCGGGCGACCGGGTGGTGCTGTCGATGCAAAATTGTCCGCAGCTCATCATCACGCACTTTGCCATTTTGCGGCTGGGTGCCGTGGTCGTCCCCGTCAACCCAATGAATAAGGCGGAGGAGCTCAAGCACTACATCCTAGACCCCGACACGCGCGTCGCCGTCACCACGGCCGATCTTGCTGCCGACATGGCGGCTGCTAGCAACGCCTTAGAGCCCGCACTGCGTTTGGCGCACATCGTCATCACGCATATCAGCGATGTTTTTGATTTAAACGTAACGGGTGAGGACGCACCGCCAGCGGCGTGGTTGCCGTGGCTGTCTGCTCGCTATGCCCCGCCTGTATTGACTGCGCGGGCAGGATGCGCTGCAAGCCCAAGTCAAAATACCCACACTTGGCCCGAGATCATGGGGCTCGCGGATGCCGATGCAGCAGCGCTTGCAGCGGCATTGCCAGCGCATACAGCCAAACCACTTGATCTAGCGATTCTTCCGTACACCAGTGGCACCACAGGCTTGCCAAAGGGCTGCGAGCACACGCATCGCTCCATCATGCACAACGCTATTAGCTCAGGCTTATGGGCAAACGCAAGCGCTGCAATTGTGGGTCTGGTGGTGGTGCCCATGTTCCACATCACAGGCATGGTCAGCGTCATGCATTCCAGTATTTTGCAAGGCGCAACCTTGGTATTGATGCCAAGGTGGGATAGAGATTTTGCAGGGCGCATGATCTCAAAGCATCGCGTCACGCACTGGACGAATATCCCGACGATGGTGATGGATTTACTGGCCTCGCCAAACTTTGCTGATTACGACCTCACTAGCCTTGTCAACATAGGCGGCGGGGGCGCAGCTATGCCAGCTGCGGTAGCCCAGCGCTTGCTGGACGCTTATGGTTTGGTATATGTCGAAGGCTACGGCCTCACCGAAACTGCTGCACCCAGCCACAGCAATCCGCCCGATAAGGCCAAGCAGCAATGCTTGGGTATTCCGTTTATGAGTACCGATGCGCGCGTTTGGAACCCTGAAACAAACCAAGAGTGCGCAATCGGTGAGCAGGGCGAAATCATCATGCATGGCCCTGAAATTTTTAGAGGATATTGGAAGCGCCCAGACGCCACAGCCGAGGCGTTTATTGACTTCGAGGGCAAACGCTTTTTCCGCTCAGGTGATATTGGTCGTATGGACGAGGAAGGCTACTTCTTTATGACGGACCGCCTGAAGCGCATGATTAACGCGAGTGGCTTCAAGGTGTGGCCAGCTGAGGTCGAAGCACTGATGTTCAAACACGAAGCCATCGCCGAAGCCTGTGTGATTGGCGCACGTGATGCGTATCGCGGTGAGACGGTCAAGGCTTTTGTGGTGCTACGTGGAACTCACAAAGGCAAGGTCAGCGAGCAAGAGATCATTGACTGGTGCAGAGATACGATGGCAGTTTACAAAGCACCAAAAATCATCGAGTTTATTGACGCACTACCCAAGAGTGGCGCCGGAAAAACCATGTGGCGTGCGCTCCAAGATGCGGAGTTGGCGAAGGCTTAAAACGCTTAAGCCAGCGTCTCAAATCCACGCAGTAAATCCGCCTGCAAATCACCAAGGTGCTCTAGTCCCACCGCCACGCGAATCAAGCTTTGCTGGATGCCAGCATTTTGACGCTGCTCTTCGGTGAGCCGACCGTGCGAGGTACTCGCAGGATGCGTGATGATGGTTTTCACGTCGCCCAGATTGGCCGTCACAGACATCAGCTGTGTCGAGTCAATGACGTGGAAAGCGCGTGCTCTGGCTTCTGCGGGATTGCTCGCTTTTACGTCGAATGACACCACTGCACCCCCGAGTCCTGTGCCCGTTTGATTTTGTTGACGCATCGCTAGCTCGTGCTGCGGATGCGATTTGAGTCCTGGATAGTAGACGCGAGCCACGCCAGGCAAGGTCTCCAGCCACGCGGCCATCGCTAGCGCCCGTGCCGATTGGGCTTCCATGCGGATGCCGAGCGTTTCCATGCCTTTGAGCACGACCCATGCGTTGAAGGCAGACAGGCTCATGCCCGCACTACGCATCACAGGGATGAACTTGTCTTTGATGAGTTGTTTAGAGCAGCACAGCGCACCCGCAATCACGCGGCCTTGGCCGTCTAGGTACTTCGTTCCAGAGTGCACGATGATGTCCGCGCCCATGCTGGATGGGCGTTGCAGAGCAGGTGTGCAAAAACAGTTATCAACCGCGAGCAAGCAGCCAGCGTTGTGCGCTATGTCCGCAAGTGCTTGAATATCGCAAATTTCGGTGAGTGGATTTGTTGGTGATTCAGCAAACAAAAGCTTGGTCGTAGGCTTGATGGCAGCCTTCCATTCGGCCACATCGGTTTGGCTGACAAACGTTGTCTCCACACCAAACTTGCCAAATTCAGAAGCTAATAATTTGATGGTTGAGCCAAATACCGAGCGCGAACACACCACGTGGTCGCCTGCTTTCAGCAAGCCCATGACGAGCAACAAAATGGCTGACATGCCGCTAGACGTGGCAATCGCGCCTTCCGTGCCCTCGAGTGCCGCCAAGCGCCGCTCCATGCTGTCCACGGTGGGATTGGTAAAGCGCGAGTAGATATAGCCCTCTTCCTCACCTGCAAAGCGGCGTGCGGCTGTTTCGCAGTCGGGCTGCACAAAGCTACTGGTCAGATAGAGCGACTCAGAGTTCTCACCGTATTGGCTTTTAGCTACGGCTTCGCGCACGGCGAGCGTATCGAGATGGAGTTTGCTTGGCGTGTTTGTTTTGCTGCTCATGATTTAAATTCGTTCCGCATTAAGTTTAGCAATCGACGC
Source organism: Comamonadaceae bacterium (assembly GCA_947445115.1). Taxonomy (GTDB): domain Bacteria; phylum Pseudomonadota; class Gammaproteobacteria; order Burkholderiales; family Burkholderiaceae_C; genus JASGCK01. Next base: position 71,852 of record CANFCG010000005.1, read on the forward strand.
AGCATTCACATCGCCCGTGACGTACACGCCGTCAAAACACGAAGCATCAAAGTTTTTGACGTTTGGGTTGAGGCGTGCAATTGCACCGCGCATTGCGTCCAAGTCTTGATAGATTAAGGCATCGCAGCCAATATGGGCTTCAATTTCGGCAATGGTTTTATCGTTGGCAACCAGTTCCGAGGCGCTTGGCATATCAATGCCGTACACGTTAGGAAAGCGCACGGGTGGGGCGGCGCTGGCAAGGTAGACCTTCTTCGCACCTGCTTCGCGCGCCATCAGCACAATCTCTTGACTAGTCGTGCCCCGCACGATGGAGTCGTCCACGAGCAGTACGTTTTTGCCCGCAAATTCGCTGGTGATTGCGTTTAGCTTTTGCCGAACCGATTTTTTGCGCATCGCTTGACCTGGCATGATGAAGGTGCGACCCACGTAGCGGTTTTTAACAAAGCCTTCGATGTAAGGCTTGCCAATCAGGAGGGCCAATTGCATGGCGCTGGGGCGGCTGGATTCAGGAATCGGGATGACCACATCAATTTGATCGGGCGTGATAGTCGAGATAACGCGCTTGGCAAGCGTCTCCCCCATGTTGAGCCTTGCTTGGTAGACGGAAATGCCGTCCATGACCGAATCTGGGCGAGCTAAATAAACATACTCAAAAATGCAAGGATTCAGGCTGGAGACTGCTGCGCAAGGCTGGGCGTGGAGCTTGCCTGTGGTGTCAATAAACACGGCCTCGCCTGGTGCAATGTCGCGCACCAGCTTATGCCCTGTGCCCTCCAGTGCAACGGACTCGCTGGCTAGCATGTGCGAGCCAAAAGCGTCGGTACCAAGGCACAGCGGACGGATGCCGTAGGTGTCACGAAATGCCAAGAGACCATGCCCCGCAATCAGTACGATCACAGCATAGGAGCCGCGGATGCGCTTGTGCACACCATGCACGGCGCGGAACACATCCTCGGGCGTGAGGTTGATGCCGCGTGTCGCTTTTTCTAGCTCGTCTGCCATCACGCCGAGTAGCACTTCAGAGTCGCTGTTGGTGTTGGTGTGGCGGTGGTTGGTGCGAAAGAGCTCATCACGTAAAGTGGCTGCGTTGGTGAGGTTGCCGTTGTGAACGAGTACCAATCCAAATGGCGCACTCACATAAAACGGCTGGGCTTCGGCTTCACTTTCGGCGTCGCCCGCTGTGGGGTAGCGCACTTGTGCAAGCCCAATCTTCCCTACCAAACTGCGCATATTGCGAGTACGGAAGGCATCCCGCACCATGCCTTTGCCTTTGTGCAAATGGATGCGGTGTCCGCCGCCAGCGTCTTCTAGCGTCGCCATGCCTGCTGCATCTTGACCGCGGTGTTGCAAAAGCAACATCGCATCGTAGAGCGTTTGGCTGATTGGACTTGCGTCAGAGGGAGATTGGACGATGCCAGTAATGCCGCACATAAGGTGATAGTTAAGTTGGATGAATTTAGGATGAGGGAACGAGTGCCGCGATTTTTGCAGGCAAGATGGATTTGCTAGCAGTTGCAGCGGCTTTCGCCATTTTGACGGCAGCAGAGCCCTGCCAAACCATCGATTGATCCGCTGGTGTAAGACTCACCAGCGTCGTGAGCGAAACAACAAGCACCGCGCCGCGGACTAAACCCATGCCGGCGCCTAGCCAGTGATCAAGGCTAGCTAAGCCAACGCGATTAGCGGCTTTCTTAACCACCATCGTGACGATGCTCCAAGTTACGAGCACAATTAAAAAAAGCACAATAAACGCCAGTGCATAACGGGGTGTCTCGCCTAAGCCTGTGGCGGCAAGATGGGGCGAGAGTAAGTCTGCGAAAAAATGCGCCGCCATCAGCGCCACAAACCAGCCCGCAAGGGACATCGTCACGTGGATAAACCCTTTGACAGCGCCAAGCAGCATAGAGAGACCTAGTACGACAAGAAAGCCGTAATCTAAAGGGCCCAGAGTTTTGATGATGTCCATAACGAAAGCCCCCTACGGTTTGATCACAATCGTTTTAATGCCAAGCTTGTTGATCCGCACAGCAGCACTGTTGGCTTCTTGTTGTGTTGCAAAGGGGCCAATTCTTACCCGCGTATGGTGGGTGCCGTTTTTAGCGGTTGCCGCTTGCGTGTAGTGTGCAAGACCTGCCTTATCCAGCTTGGCCTGCACATCATGCAGCTTGGTTTTATCGGTGTAAGACCCGGCTTGGATGGCATATCCCGCCGTGGGTGCTTGGCCTTCAAGAAGCGCAGCGGCGCGGGCGCCGTCATCTGGTTTTGTCGGTGTGACAGCCGGAGGTGGAACTGGAGCTGTTGTCGGTGCGGCTGGCGTAGAGACTTCAATTGCTGGTGGTGGTGCAACAGGCTGGGAGGACACGACAGGCATAGCTTTCGGGGTTTCTGCTGGTGCTATTTTGGCAATTTCAATCGTCATGGTAGGTGACACAGGACGTGGCTTAGAGTCCAATAAAAATGGCAGTCCCACCACTGCAATCAAGACAAGCACACCTGCGCCAAGGAAGCGCTGCCTAGCCTGGCGGCGCAGGCGGTCAATATCGGTCGGTGCGGTCGAGTTCGTACTATGGATACTATTGGAATCAATCATGTCAAATGAGGGGCTGTCAGAGTGGGAATGCCATTTTGTAGTACGCCGCCAACAGTAAAAAAGGAGCCAAACACGACGATTCTATCAGTGGGGTCGGCGGATAACAGCGCTGCATCTAGCCCCGCCTGCGGTGTGCTGTGCAGCGAAACACTAGGCGTGTGCAGCCGTTTTTTCTCTATCATCAGCATCGCCTCGATCTGGGATTGCAGTGCCGAGGCTGTCGCCGCACGCGGCGTGGGTAAATCGCAGACGTACCAGCAATCGATGAGCGGCGAGATTTTGGCGAGCATGGACGTTAAATCCTTGTCTGCCATCGCACCAAATACCGCGTGGGTGCGGGGGTGGTAACTCATCGCGTCTAAATTGGCTGCTAGCGCCGCCACCGAATGCGGGTTATGCGCCACGTCCAGCACCAAAGTCGGCTGACCTGGGATGATTTGGAAGCGCCCCGGAAATTCGACAAAAGCAAAACCATTTCGCACAGCCTGTGCTGTGACAGGTAGCAACGGACGGATGGCGTCCAGCGCTGCAATGACGCCTGCCGCGTTAATGAGCTGATTCGCACCGCGCAGTGCAGGATAGGCCAGGCCGTGATATTGTCTGCGTCCGCGCTCTGCCGACGCTGCCCACGACCACTGCTGCTTGTCACCACCCAAGTGAAAATCACGTGCCAGTAACCATAAATCAGCGCCAATGGCTGCGGCATGTTGGATGATGCTTTGCGGCGGCAGTGGGTCGCTGCAAATGACGGGCTTGCCGGCGCGCATGATGCCCGCCTTTTCAAAACCAATCGCTTCACGCGTGTGACCCAAAAGCTCTGTGTGGTCAAGGTCAATGCTGGTAATCACAGCGCAATCGGCGTCGATGATATTGGTCGCATCTAAGCGTCCGCCAAGGCCGACTTCCAAAATGGCAATGTCCAAGTTGGACACGCTCATCAGCGACAAAATCGCCAACGTCGTGAACTCGTAGTAAGTTAGCGATATGGCTGGTTCGGCTAGTCGCGCCAATTCGACTTTCTCTAAGTGCGGCAGCAGCAAATCGGACTTAATGACTTGGCGCTGCAAGCGGCAACGCTCTTCAAAATGCACGAGGTGCGGCGAGCTATATACGCCTGTTTTGAAGCCTGCCTCCGACAGAATCGACTCCAGCATCGCGCAGGTAGAGCCCTTGCCGTTCGTGCCCGCTACCGTAATAACAGGGCACGTAAAGCCAAGCGCCATGCGGCTCGCGACAGCGCCGACTCTGGACAGACCCATGTCAATGCCCATGGGATGAATGCTCTCGCAGTAGCTGAGCCAGTCAGCGAGTGTTTTAGGCATGACACCACCCAGCTTGAATCCATTCGCCCAGCAAGTCGAGTGCGCCGCCGCTTGCTTTGGCAAGGTCGCTAGTCAGTAACTCGCGCTCGTTCGCCAATTGGCGCATCAGCTTGGCATCCGCTCCGCTGGCGGCAAAGCTCTCGCCGTTAATAAAGATGTGCTTATCGTCAAACATCATGCGAGTGGCGGCATCTAGCTTGATGGGTTTGATTTTTGTCCACGTAATTTTTTTCTCATGTGCTTCAAACCAAACTTCAGGTTTGGGTTCAGTTAGGTACTCGCCAAGGTGGATTTGCAAATCTAGTTTGTTACCTAGCGCTGCCTGCAAAGCCTCATGTGCAAAGGCGTGCAAGGCATCAGGTATCTGCGCTGGACTATCCGTTGCCATTTGATTTTTGTCCGTGTAGAGCAGCGCCTCGTCCATGCGATCAGCCAAATCTTCGGATAAGCGATCCATCAGCTCGCGAGCCAACTCAACTTTTTTAGGTGCTCTAAATCCAATAGAGCAGGTGATGCAATCATCCCCAGCGAGTGCGACACCATCGTGCGCATAGCGCGGTGGCAAATACAGCATGTCGCCCGCTTCAAGCACGTATTCCTTTGTGGGTTTGAAGTCAGCCAAAATTTTGAGCGGTGCGCCATCCACCAAATCTAAATTTTTTTGCGCCCCAATACGCCAGCGCCTTGAACCGCTAGTTTGCAACAAGAACACGTCGTAGCTGTCAAAATGCGGTCCGACACCGCCGCCCGCCGTGGCAAAGCTATACATCGCGTCGTCTAAACGGGCGTCGGGGACAAAACGAAATTGTTGGAGTAGGCCGTGAGTTGCGGCATCCAGCAAGTCCACGCCTTGTACGAGTAGCGTCCAGTCAGGAGTTTTAAGTGCAGGGAGTTTGGCTGCACCAGTACCAGATGCAAAAGCCCCGTGCGTCAATTGCCACTTTGATTTTTTAAGCTCAACAAGGCGGGACGGTACGTCCTCGCGGCTTGCCAGTTCAAAAAGATCACTGCGGCAGGGCAGACTGGATAAGGCTTCGAAGCCTGTTTTATCGGTGACGGCACCACGGACTAGTAGCGGCTTTTTTTGCCAGTACTTAGCCATAAATTCAGCGGGCGTGATGTTGCCAAGCAACTGGAGGGGGGCGTTAATGTTCATGATGCGACAATTGTCCCATGAACGAAATCGATACATCCAACCATACGCACGCATCCGAACTTGCGACCGCCACTGCCACTACCGCCGCGCCCGCTTTTGTCGCCTCACTCACGTGGGTCATGAAAGACTCTATGGGCGACGAGCTGGACGTTTTGGGCGATCCTGTCGAGTTTTTGGTGGGCGGCGATGATTTACTGCCACCCATCGACCAAGCGCTGCAAGCCAAGCCACGTGCTGAGTTGGTTGGGCAAAAAATCAAGCTTTATATCGAGCCAGAGCAAGGTTTCGGTGACTTTAATGACCAGCTCATTTTTCTCATCCCGCGAGAAGCATTCCCAGAAGACTTTGCCAAAGGTGTTGAAGTGGGTATGAGCTTGGACGGCACCGCACTCCAAGACTTGCGCGAAGAGTATCCACCCGTGCAAGAAATGTTGAAAGACGCGCCGCTAGATGCGCTCTATACCGTGACCGACATCTATCCCAAGCACATCGTCATTGATGGCAATCACCCACTGGCAGGTATCAGCTTAGACCTTGAGATCAAGGTTCATGCCGTGCGCGAAGCAACTGTAGATGAAGTCGGCAGTGGCTCAGCAGGAGTTGGGTTTTTTAAGATTAGCTAATCGCTCAAACCTTCTTAAACACCACATCCCAAACACCGTGCCCCAGCTTTAGCCCACGGTTTTCAAACTTAGTGAGTGGACGGTAATTGGGTTTGTCCGCATAGCCGTCAGCATGAGCCGTGGTGTTTTTGAGTTGAGATTCACCACGCATCACTTCCAAAATTTGCTCAGCGTAGTTTTGCCAATCGGTCGCTGCGTGGAGGTAGCCACCGATTTTTAATTTGCTTGCTAATTTCGTCACAAAAGGCGCTTGAATTAAGCGGCGCTTGTTGTGCCGCGCCTTGTGCCACGGGTCGGGGAAGAAGATGTGGATGCCGTCTAAGCTTGAGTCCGCCAGCATGTTGTCTAGCACTTCGACAGCATCATGTTGAATGATTTGCACGTTTTTTAAATCTTGCTCGCCGACTCGTTTGAGCAGCGCGCCCACGCCTGGCGCATGGACTTCGCAGCACAGAAAATTGTCATCAGGTCTGATGCTGGCAATGTGCGCTGTGGCTTCGCCCATGCCAAAGCCGATTTCTAAGATGGTGGGGGCGGTGCGGCCAAATGCGGCAGCGGTGTCCAGCTGCTCGGGCTTGTAGGTAATTAAAAATTGCTCGCCAAACGTGCCAAAGGCTTTGGCTTGGCCTGTCGTCAAGCGACCTGCGCGGATGACGAAGCTGCGAATCGTACGTTGGTAGGGTAAATTTTGCGGAGCGTTAGGAGTGGTGTCGTTCATGGCGAACGATTGTAGATAACGCGAGAGCGGGGGCGCAACTACCGCTTTTGCACCACGACGCTGCCAATCGAATAACCCGCGCCAAAAGAGCAAATCACGCCCAAGTCGCCAGCGCTCAAGTCGGCGCGATGCGCATGAAACGCAATCACCGATCCTGCCGAGGCGGTATTGGCGTACTCGTCCAAAATCAGTGGTGCAATATCGTCCCCCACCTCTTTGTCGACGAGCTTTTTAAGTACAAATTGATTCATTCCCAAATTGGCTTGATGCAACCAATACCGCCGTACGTCATGCGGGGTGTGGCCTAGCGAGGCGAGGTGTGCCTCGATGTGGCTTGCCGCCATCGGCACGACTTCTTTAAAAACCTTGCGACCTTCTTGCTGAAATTTTTTGTCTCGTGCATCTGGATCGGTGTCTTCGGCGCTATTCATGAAGCCGAAATTATTGCGAATGTTGTTTGAAAACTTGGTGGCTAATTTTGTGCCCAGCACTTCCCATTGATCTTTGGATGTCGCTGTGGACGCGGCCTCTACTACAACGGCTGTGCAGACATCGCCAAAGATGAAATGACAATCGCGGTCGCGCCACTCAAGATGCGCGGACGTGATTTCAGGGTTGACCATCAGCACGCACTTGGCCGTGCCTGCTTTGATGGCGTTCACCGCTTGCTCGATGCCAAACGTGGCCGAGCTGCACGCCACGTTCATATCAAAACCAAAGCCGCCCGCGCCAATGGCTTGCTGGATTTCAATCGCCATCGCAGGATACGCGCGCTGCATATTGGCGGACGAGCAAATAACCATGTCCACATCGGCGCCTGTTTTACCAGCAGCCGCTAAGGCACGCTCTGCGGCCTTTGCGGCGATTTCCGCCATTAAGGATACTTCGTCATCCCCGCGCGGTGCAAAGCGTGGATACATGCGCGTGGGGTCGAGTACGCCATCTTTTTCAAGCACGTAGCGCTGTTTAATGCCCGATGCTTTTTCGATGAAGGCGACATTGGAATGCGTGAGTGCCTCGCGCGAGCCGTTTGCAATGTCGCTTGCGTATTTGGTGTTTTGCAAATCGGCGTAGGCGTTATATGACTCGACAAGCTCCTCGTTGGTAATGATGTGCTCGGGCTGGTAGATGCCCGTTCCGCTGATGACTACGGAATGCGGGGCGGCTGTAGAAGTGTGTGTCATGGGTTCTGAATTAAATGTTTTGCGAGCGCATGATACGCGGGCAGCGATGTCGGGTCGATGAGCATGTTGCCCGCCAAGTGATGCGAGGCGTAGCGTGCAATCGTCATTTCAGCCTTGGGGTCGATATAGATGGCTTGTCCGTGGATGCCGCGTGCCATGTAAGCATCATGCTCGTTGTGCGAGATCCACCACATATTGCGATAGCTCCAGTTGGGCAACGTGAGGTAACCGCCTGTGACAAATTGCGCTTGACTGGCGCCATTTTGGATGTCCGCCACCACGGCTTCAGGTACGATCTGCTCGCCGTTGTAGTAGCCCTTGCCGCGCATCATCTCGCCAAAGCGAACCATATCGCGCAAGTTGGTACAAAGGCCACCACCGGCAAACTCAGTGCCCGCGTTATCGACCGAGATGTAGGCATCTTGCTCGCAGCCCAGCTTTTGCCAAATACGCTCAGATAAAAGCTGTCCAAACGATTGCCCTGTGACGCGCCGAATGAGCCACCCGAGCACGTCACTATTAATCGTTTTATAGGTAAACCCGGTTCCGTGCGAGCCCATGGGCTGTACGGTTTGCAAAAACTCATAAAAAGACGCAGGGCCCGCGTAACCGTGGGGCTGAGGCAGTACACCGCCCGCCATGGCGTGCTGCCAAATTTCAGCCTTTGGGTCGGTGTAATTTTCTGAGTATTGCAGCCCTGTCGTCATGTCCATCACTTGGCGCACGGTGGCATTGCCAAAAGCGCTTTTGGCTAGTTCTGGGATGTAGTGCGGGATGAGGGCGCCGTCGTCTAGTTTGCCGTCGGCAACCAGCATGGCGCCAAGCAATCCGACAAAGGACTTGGTGACCGAGAACGCCATGTGCGAGCCGTGCTCGGTCAGCGCACCAGCGTACTTTTCATAGATGATGCGTCCCTTGTGCATGACAACGAGACCATCTGTGTAATTGGAGTCAAACGCTTCGCCCCAAGTCATGCCGATGTTGCTGCCGATTGTTTTGAAAGCAACCGAATCAAGATCGGCGCGGCTTGCGAGGGGCAATGAACTGGGCATCCCACTGCCTATCAAACCCGCTCGGGCGATTTGCGTGCTGGGCAGCAGCTGGCGCACATTGGAGAGTGACCAGCGCGATTTGGGGAACGATAGATAGTCGCCGCTGGCGAATTGAATCAGTTTGTCCTCGGGCGGTGGCGAGCCTTGCATCCAGCCAAGACGAATGGGGTCGCTATCAAAAGCGTTTGGGATGATAGGTGCGATGGGTGTAGTCATGTCCAAATTTTGCGCCATTCCTGCGTCCACGCCATCAGGGCTTCCCCTATCGTTCCTTGCTGCGGATGCAGCCCAAGACTAGCGGCGGCGAGATTGAGTTCACGCATAGGATTTGACACATCCAAAGCCACCGCGCCGTTTTGCTTGGAGAGTTTTTGACCATCCTCGGCAAGCACCAATGGCACATGTAGATATTGAAAATCACCAACGGCACTGCTAGAAGCCTTATCCAGTATGGCTTGTAGAGCATTTTTTAGAACAATTTGCCGTGCGGTGTTGTCGGCTAAATCTTCCCCTCGCACGATGTGTGTCACGCCTTGTGCTAGGTCGTCCACCACCACCGCGAGTTGATAAGCAAACAGGCCATCAGCGCGTTTGATGACGAAATCACCTACTTCGCATGCTACGTTTTGCGATTGCTGCCCGAGCCGTCTGTCCGTCCATGTTGTCAACTGGTCGCTCGCCCGCAAGCGGCATGAGTATTGGCCTGTAGGCCATGTGCTCTGGTGAAGTCCAGCGGGCAATGCTTGGCGGCAGGTGCCCGGATAAATATTCGCGCCTATCTCTTTGCGTGAGCAATAACAGCGGTAAACCCCATTGGGTGATGGCAAGCTCTGCGATTGAAGCTGCGCCAGAGCCGCCTCATACAGCGCTGTGCGCTTGGATTGATAAACCACGGGCGCGTCGCTCATCAATCCAAAACTGGCTAGCTGATTGAGGATCACTTCGTCCATGCCGCGGATGCAGCGCGGTAGATCGACGTCTTCCATACGTATCAACCACGTTCCGTCATGCGCCCGTGCATCCAACCAACTGGCAAGCGCCGCGACCAGCGAGCCCGCGTGTAGCGGGCCTGTGGGCGAGGGGGCAAAGCGTCCGATGTAAGTCATGCGACTCCACGTGGATCCCCGCCTTCGCGGAGATGACTGAGATTTGGCGAATTAAGCAGCGCGGCTTGCGTTTTTGGTTTGGCGAGTTGGTCTAGCCACCATTGCAAGGCTCGGTGTGTTGTGGCGAGCTGTGGACTGCTTCGCCATGCGTAGCTGACGGCTGGGGTGCGAGCAGGACGGTTTGTTTGTTTGACCACCAATCGCCCAGAGTCAATATACGGCTTGGCCATGCACTCGGGCAAGCTGCCGCAGCCAAGGCCGCGTAGCTGGGCTTGAAGTTTGTCTGACATGTCGGCTACGGTTAGCACGTCTTGCCCACTCAAAATGCCGACGCTCATGGTGTCCTGTCCAGGCGAACTATCGGCCACAGCCACGATGCGATGCGCTTTGATTTGTTCGTTGGTTAAAGGCCCCTGCAGATGTGCGAGTGGGTGATGCGGCGCCACGACAAAGACAAACGGGACTTCGCCAATAGGGAGACTTTGAATGCCAAGTATTTGAGTGTTGGCATAAGCACCAATGGCAAGATCGGTTTTGCCGCCGACTAAGGCTTGCCAAGTGCCCGAGAGCGTCTCGTCCCGAAGGCGCACGCGGGTGGGCGCACCCAGCGCGAAAAATGCTTCAACCAGCTCTAGTACGGTGGATTTGACAATGATGCTATCGACCGCGATGTCGATTTGCGGCTCCCAACCTGTGGCGACGCGCTTGACGCGGTTGGCGACGGCGTGCAAGTCTTGCATCACGCGCGAGCCCTCGCGTAGCAGCTCGCTGCCCGCAGCAGTGAGCCTGGCTTGGCGCGAACTGCGATCGAATAAAAGCACATCGAGTGCATCCTCAATTTGCCGCACGCGGTAGGTCAGGCTGCTGGGCACCAAACCCAGGCTACGCGCGGCCTTGGCCATGCTGCCGTGCTCTGCTATCGCTGCAATCATGCGGATGGCTTCAGGATTGAGGAGGTCGGTAGCGTTCAAAGTGGGCGTTCAAAATAATTGAATGATGTCGTGAAAACAATTCGATTTTAATTGATGATTTGAAATCACAATTCATTTATCGCAAGAAAAAAAGTAAAGAGTAGAGGCGGCAAAATGATTCAAATTAGAAAATCCAAAGAACGCGGCTATGCCGACCATGGCTGGCTCAAGAGCTATCACTCGTTTAGCTTTGCGGGCTATCACGACCCTGCGCACATGGGCTTTGGCAACCTGCGCGTCATTAACGAAGACCGTATTGCCGCCGGCATGGGCTTTGGCGAGCACGGTCATCGCGACATGGAAATCATCAGCTACGTCCTATCAGGCAACGTGGCACACAAAGACAGCATGGGCAATGTCAAAGGCATCCCACCAGGCGACGTGCAGCGCATGAGCGCGGGCAGAGGCGTGCGGCACAGCGAGTTCAACCATGCGCCAGACGAAGAGACGCATTTTTTGCAAATTTGGATTGAACCTAACGTGAGTGGCATCCCGCCCAGCTATGAGCAAAAGACGTTTGCACTAGAGACAAAGCGTGGGCAATTGAAATTGGTCGCCAGTGGTGACGCAGCAGAGCAGGCAGCAGGCGCGGTCACGATTCACGCCGATGCCAAGCTCTATGCCGGATTATTCGATGGGGCGGAAGCGGCGCAATTAGCGCTTGATCCGGCTCGCAAGACCTATGTTCACTTGATTAAAGGTGAACTGACGGTCAATGGTCAATCTTTGACAGGCGGCGATGCTGCACTGTTAGAGGCTGAGACGCTACTTCGGCTGACAACAGCCAAGGGTGCAGAGGTGCTGGTGTTTGACTTAGCCGCACATTAATTTTTATTTTTCAAAAGGAATCATCATGTCAACATTTCAAAATGCTTATGCACTCATCGGTCGCTTGCTACTCGCGCTGCTCTTCGTCCCAGCAGGGATCTCCAAAATTGGCGGCTTTGACGGCACCGTGGGCTATATCGCCTCCAAAGGTTTACCAGCTCCGACCTTGGGCGCAGTGATTGCCATCTTGGTGGAGGTGGGTCTTGGCTTGGCGCTCGCGTTTGGTTTCAAAGCCCGTGCTTCGGCTTTGGTTCTAGCCATTTTCTCGGTTGTCTCTGGCATCTTCTTTCACAATTTTTGGGCGATGGAAGCGGCTCAAGTTATGGTCAATCAAATCATGTTCATGAAGAACCTCGCCATCGCGGGAGGCTTGCTAGGCGTGGTCGCGTGGGGTGCGGGTGCTTACAGCGTAGATGGCAAATTCGCCAAGTAATAAGTCGTCATTCCCGCGCAGGCGGGAATCTAAGTTTTACTTTTTATCGCCTTCAAGGAGAAACTCTCATGGCAAAAACAGCAGTTGTATTTCACTCAGGTTATGGTCACACCGCACGTGTGGCTGAGTTTGTGGCTAAGGGCGCTGGCGCAGAGCTCGTCACCATCGATGCCGACGGCAATCTGACCGACGCGCAGTGGGCAACGCTGGACGCAGCCGACGCCATCATCATGGGCTCGCCCACGTACATGGGCATGGCGAGCTGGCAGTTCAAAAAGTTCGCCGACGCGACTAGCAAAAAATGGTTCACAGGCGCATGGGCTGGCAAAGTCGCTGGCGGCTTTACCTGCTCGGCAAGCCCAAGTGGGGACAAGCTCTCGACGTTGCAATATTTCATCACGCTCGCGATGCAGCAGGGCATGATTTGGGTCGGTCAACCGTCGATGAACGATGGCACCATCAACCGCATTGGTTCTAACTCGGGTGTGATGGCGCAAGTCGGCCCGACTAGCCCAGCTGCTGATATTCCGCAAGGCGATTTAGATACGGCGGAAGCCTACGGCAAGCGCGTTGCCGTCGTCACAGCCAAGCTGGTTGCTTAAAAGCAGTTGAATCAAAACGGAGGGTGCTAGGATTGGCTCATGAATCTTCTTAGTATCCTCTCCATTTTTGATTGGCTCACGCTTGCTTGGTTTGTTGCTGCTTGGGCGGGCTATGCGTGGTATGCGCGCCGCGCCAATGCCAGCGAATTCTCACTCTTGCAGGTCACCAATCGTTATCGTTATGAGTGGCTCAAGCAAGCCACGTCGCGTGATCCGCGCATGATTGACGCGGTGATTACGCAGACTTTATCGACAACCCCGTCTTTTTTTTGCAGCACCACCATTTTGGTGATTGGCGGATTGCTAGCCATCTTAGGCACCAGCGATAAAGCGGTCGAGTTGGTACGCGATATTCCGTTTGTGGCGCGAACCAGCGCACTGATTTTTGACGTCAAAATCATCGTACTGGTAGTGATTTTTGTTTATGCTTTTTTTCGCTTTAGTTGGAGCATGCGCCAATACACCTTTGTTGCTTTAGTCATTGGTGGTATGCCACCACCCAGTACGTTTCAGTCAGGCGAGCATGACCGCGAGGCTTATGCGGAAAGGGCTGCGCGGCTAGTGGCACTGGCGGTTGAGTCGTTTAACGATGGGCTCAGAGCCTATTATTTTGCCTTTGCCGTGGTCGGCTGGTTCGTCTCGCCTTTGGTGTTTGCCCTTGCCACCGCAGGTGTGCTTGTGATTTTGTACAGGCGTGAATTTAAATCGGACGTGCTGGCTGTGCTGCAAAATGACTAGCCGAATGCCGACTAGCGGCGAATCGGCTCTCTTCGCCCAAGTCCTTGGGCTTTAAATCACCCCCCAAGGCTTCACGCTCGTCAAATACGAAGCAAGTGCCGTTGTAATGGTTACCTTCGTTGGTGACATCGCCGTCCGCACTTTGAACTTGCGTCTCTTCAAAGTACTTCAAAATACCACCGTCTAACTGATACACATCTTCCAACCCCGCTTCGCGCATATAAATGGCGGCTTTTTCGCAGCGGATGCCCCCTGTGCAAAAGCTCACAATCGTCTTTCCTTCTAGTTCGGCTTTATGCGCTAGAAACGCTGCAGGAAACTCGGTGAATTTGTCGATACGCCAATCGATTGCGCCCTCAAACGTACCGTAATCCACTTCGAAAGCATTGCGCGTATCAAGTGTGACTACTGGCTTACCCGTATCATCGCAGCCTTTATCCAGCCAGCGTTTGAGCGTTTTGGCATCCACCGCTGGTGCGCGTATTTCTGCGCTAGGATCAAAGCTGGGTTTGATGGTGGGGTGATTCATCCGAATGATTTCGTCCTTCACTTTAACGATGAGTTTTCTAAACGGTTGGCGATCCGACCAGCTGCGTTTGATCTCTAGATTTGCAAGTCGGCTGTCTTCTAGCAACTGGCGCACAAACTGATCAATGCGCGCCTCCTTGCCTGCCAAAAAGAGATTGATGCCCTCGGTAGCGACAAGAATCGTGCCTTTGAGCTCCAATCCTTCTGCTGTTGCTTTGAGGTTTTGACATAAGGCGTCCGCATCTGGCAGTGCGACGAAATGGTAGGCCGCAATGTTGAGAGTTGGCGAAGGTGTTTTTGAAGGGGAGGTAAGGCTTGTCATATCACGTCTTGTTTTAGCGGTTTCGTCGCATGGCTATGCTTTTTGTTGCACTGCAACTTAAAATCATTCTCTTTCATATTGATGCGATTTTTCCATGAATTTATCTACTTTTCGCATGACGCAGATGGCGCTTGCTGTGACCACTCTTGTCGTGTTGACCCTTCTTACTGCGTGCAGTCCGCAAACCGCTACTGCGTTGCCCGAGGTGATTCGCCCTGTTAAGACGTTCACCGTAGGCAGCGCCCCGTTTACGTCTTCAGTGGTGTATTCCGCAGAGATTAAGCCCCGAATTGAATCGCAAATGGCCTTTCGCGTAGGCGGCAAAGTGGTAGAGCGCTTGGTCGAGCTTGGTTCTATCGTGCGTAAAAATCAGATTTTGATGCGGCTTGACCCCGTCGATTTGCAACTCTCTGCCAATGCGGCCGTGGCGCAAGTGGCGGCTGCCAAAGCCAATGATGACGTGGCACAAGCCGCGCTGAAGCGCTCGCAAGAGTTGGCTCGGCAAAACTTTATCAGCAGTGGCGCCTTGGAGCTGGCAACGGGACAAGCCAGCGTGACGCAGGCCATGCTTGCATCGGCGCAGGCTAACAGTGCGCTAGGCCTCAACGCCGCGCAGTACGGTGTCTTGCGGGCGGATGCCGATGGAGTTGTCACCGCACTGAGTGTGGAGACGGGGCAGATTGTGGCGGCAGGGACGCCAGTACTCAAGGTGTCAGCGGGTGCACAAAAGGATGTCGTCTTTGCTGTGCCAGAGGGTGTTGTTGGCGCGCTCAAGCGCGGCGCGGCGTTGGGTGTGCAGCTTTGGTCTCAATCGGGCGTGACCTTGCCTGCAACGGTTCGGGATATCTCCGCCGCTGCCGATCCGATCTCGCGCACATTCACCATCAAAGCTGCACTCAATGATACGAATAACGTTGCACCGCTTGGCGCTACGGCAACGGTTGTGATGACTGCCCAAACGCCCACTAAAACAGTCAGTGCAAGACCGCAGGTCATCGTGATTCCACTCGCCAGTGTGGTCGAATCGCAGGGGAAAACAGCAGTCTGGGTGGTGGAGACATCGGCCAATCTGAGTGTGGTCAAAAAGCGGGTGGTGACATTAGCGCCCACGCTGCCGGCCTCTAATGCAGAGGCGCAAGTGGTTGTTGCAGCCGGCTTGGCGCCAGGACAGATGGTCGTCATAGCGGGCATTCATACGCTGACGGATGGGCAAAAAGTGCGGTTGCAGGATTAGGACGAAGCATGCCAAATTTATCAACTTGGGCGCTGAATCATCGCCCGCTGGTGCGTTACCTGATTGCAGTGCTCTTGCTCGGCGGTGTGTTTAGCTACTTTAGCCTTGGGCAAGACGAAGACCCACCGTTTACTTTTCGTGCCATGGTCGTGCGTTCTTATTGGCCTGGTGCGACTGCGCAGCAAATGGCGGAACAAGTCGCCGACAAGATTGAAAAGAAGCTGCAAGAAGTTCCTTACGCAGACAAAATTCGTACCTATACCAAGCCCGGTGAGATGCTGACGATTTTGCAGTTGAAGGATAGCGCGCCGCCGAAAGACGTGGCAAACTCGTTCTACACGACGCGCAAAACCATTGGTGACATGAAGCAAGATTTACCAGCTGGCGTGCTGGGGCCTTTCTTTAACGACGATTTTGGTGATGTGTATGGCGTGATGTTTGCCTTTAGTGCGGATGGTTACAACGATGCGCAGCTGAAAGAATATGTGGAGCAAACCCGCCAACAATTGCTGCGCGTGAAGGACGTTGCCAAAGTCCAACTTTTTGGTGTGCAAGACGAAAAAGTGTTTCTCGACTTCAATCACCAACGCCTGGCACAGCAGGGTGTGGACATCAATGCCGTGTTGGCACAAATCACAGGGCAGCTCGATGTAGCGCCTAGTGGCGCAATCACGACTGGCGCAAGCAATGTGCCAGTGCGGGTTAGCGGTCAGACCAACGCTGTGCGAACCTTGGAGGCGATGCCAATCAAGGTGGGCAGCACAACGGTGCGCCTTGGTGATCTTGCCCGCATCAAGCGCGGCTATGTGGAGCCCACGCAGCAAAAAATCAGGCAAAACGGCAAAGACATCATCCTCTTGGGTGTGTCAATGGCTAAAGGCGGCGACATTATTGCGCTGGGTAAATCTCTTGCTACTGCCGAAGCCAAGATTGAGGCTGGACTGCCTGTTGGCATTGAGATGGATAAAGTGCAAGACCAACCGCGTGTGGTGGCGGGATCGGTCAATGAATTTTTGCGTACCTTGGTTGAGGCTGTACTGATCGTGCTGGCCGTGAGTTTTTTAGCGCTGGGGCTCCATAAAAACGAAGCGCCCAAAAGGGGCAAATTTAGGTTCCCGTTTACCCTAGATTGGCGTCCAGGATTGGTGGTTGGATTGACCATTCCACTGGTGTTGGCGATGACGTTTTTAGTCATGGGGATGACCAATACCAATTTGCACAAAATCAGCTTAGGGGCTCTCATTATTGCGTTGGGTTTGCTGGTGGACGATGCCATCATTGCGGTTGAAATGATGGTGCGCAAGCTTGAAGAAGGCATGAGCAAGTTTGAGGCAGCAACCTTTGCGTACAAGGCGACAGCATTCCCCATGCTGACTGGTACTTTAATTACAGCGGTCGGATTTTTGCCAATTGCAATGGCTAAATCATCGGCTGGCGAATACACCTTTACCATTTTTTCTGTGACGGCGATGGCGCTGTTGTTGTCTTGGATTGCCGCCGTTATTTTTACGCCATATCTTGGATTTTTGATTTTGAAGGCCAAACCAGTTGGCGAGGCGCATGCCAGCCATGATGTGTTTGATACGCCTGCTTTGAACGCGTTAAGGCGTGCTGTCACGTGGTGCATAGAGCATCCGTGGATAATTATTGCAGCGACCGTTTTAGCGTTTGCGCTGGGTATCGTGGGGATGGGCAAGGTCGAACAGCAGTTTTTCCCCGATTCTTCACGCTTAGAGGTCATGGTTGATATTTGGTTGCCAGAAGGTTCAAGCTATGACAAAACTGACGCTGAGGTGCGTAAAGTGGAGGCGTGGCTCACCAAGCAGCCAGAAGTTGCCAGTTACACCAGCAATATTGGCGCGGGCAGTCAGCGGTTTGTGCTGACACTCGATCAAATCTTTCCGCAAAACAACGTCGCTCAAATCGTGGTGATGCCGAAAGATTTGCAACAACGAAATGCGCTCAGAGACCGCTTGGAGCAAGCCTTTCGCACCGAACTCACCAGTGTGCGAGGCCGCGCTAAATTGCTGCCGAATGGCCCGCCCGTGAACTATCCCGTGCAGTTTCGCGTGGAGGGTCCTGATGCCACGAAAGTGCGCAGCATTGCCGATCAAGTCAAAGCAGTCGTTGCTAAAAATGAGCATATGCTGGGTACGAATGACAATTGGAATGAATCTATTTATGGTGTGAAATTAAATGTCGATCAAGATCAAGCACGTAGCCTAGGCGTGACCAGTAAATCCATCGCACAGGCAACCGCCACCTTGGGTGGAGGCGCACCTGTGGCGACGTTTAGAGATGGCGACAAACAGATTGATATCGTGCTGCGGCTCTTTAGCGGCGACGCACAAAGCGGCGTGCCTAAGAGTCACAGTTTGGATGAGCTCACGCAGCTCAATGTCTTTACGAGCAGCGGTAAAGCTGTGCCGCTGACGCAAATTGCCAAGCCCGAGCTCGTGTTTGAGCCAGGTGTCATGTGGCGCGAAAATCGTAACTACGCCATCACGGTCAACGCCGACCTCAAAGGCAGTATTCAAGCGCCCACTGTGACGGGGCAGATTGATCCGCTCTTAGATCCGATTCGTAAAGCCATGCCTGCGGGCTACAACATCACAGTCGCTGGTAGTCAAGAGGAAAGCGCCAAAGGACAGGCGTCCATTGCGGCGGGGATGCCGGTGATGTTGTTTATCACTTTCACATTGCTGATGTTGCAGCTCAAGAGCTTTTCCAGATCGCTCTTGGTGTTCCTCACAGGGCCGTTTGGCATCATCGGTGCGGCGGGAGCCTTGCTTTTGTTTCATCGTCCATTTGGCTTTGTTGCGTTGCTGGGCGTGATCGCCTTGATGGGGATGATTCAGCGTAATTCGGTCATTTTGATCGACCAAATCGAGCAGCACATTAGCGACGGCGATGCGCCATGGAAGGCGATTGTGGACAGCGTCGTGCGACGAGCAAGGCCAATTGTGCTAACGGCTGCCGCTGCTATTTTGGCAATGATTCCGCTGACACGCAGTGTATTTTGGGGACCCATGGCGGTGGCGATTATGGGTGGCTTGGTCGTGGCGACGTTTTTGACGCTGCTCAGCTTACCAGCTATGTATGCGGCTTGGTTTCGGGTGAAAATGGAGTAATGTTCGCCCACCTTCGCACCCACTCCGAATTCTCTGTCGTCGATGGCACAACCCGTATTGACGAGTTAGTTAAAGCGGCTGCCGATAGCGGTCAGCCTGCGCTGGCGCTCACTGACCTTTCTAATCTGTACGGTGCTGTCAAGTTTTACAAAGAAGCGCGTGGTGCTGGCGTCAAGCCGATACTCGGCGCGGACGTTTGGGTGCAGGGCTTGGGCAGCGACGACACGTCGACGTCGCGTTTGTTATTGCTGGTGCAGAATAAACAGGGCTATTTGCATTTATGCGAACTCTTAAGCCGAGCTTGGACTGAAAATTTAGTTACCAATCAAGCTGTCATGCGCTGGGAGTGGCTTGCCGAGCGCTCTAGCGGATTGATCGTGCTCTCAGGTGCACAAACAGGCGCTTCCAGCGGTGCCCTGCCGCAAGCCCTTATCCAAAATGACTTGGAGCGTGCCGATGTCATTGCGAATCGCATTTCAGAAGTTTTTCCAAATCGCTTTTATATTGAATTACAACGTGCTGGACGCAGTGATGACGAAGCGTATATTGCCGCGGCTGTGACGTTGGCTGCTAAGTTGAAATTGCCAGTCGTCGCCACGCATCCTGTGCAGTTTATGACAGCTGAGGACTACGAGGCACACGAAGCGCGTATCTGTATCGCTGACGGCGATATTTTGGGAAACCAGCGCCGCGCCCGCAAATACACCGTGGATCAGTACTTCAAATCAAGCGAAGAGATGGCGGAGTTGTTTGCCGATATTCCAAGCGCGATTAGTAACACCGTAGAGATAGCCAAGCGCTGCAACACCACGCTCGTGCTCGGTAAACCACAGTTGCCCGACTATCCAACTCCCGTTCGAGATGGGATTGCCTCGCCGATTAGCGACTACTTCCGCGAGCTGTCATTTGCGGGCCTAGAGGAGCGACTTGCACAGCTGTACCCGGAGGTCGTGATTCGCGATTCGCAGCGTCCGCGCTATGAAGTGCGTCTTGAGTTTGAAATCAATACGATTTTAAAAATGGGCTTTCCAGGCTACTTTTTGATCGTGGGTGACTTCATCAACTGGGCCAAAAATAACGACTGCCCCGTAGGGCCAGGACGCGGCTCGGGCGCTGGTTCGCTGGTGGCTTACGCGCTCAAAATCACAGGGCTTGATCCGCTGCAATACAACTTGCTGTTCGAGCGATTTTTAAATCCTGATCGAGTGTCAATGCCCGATTTCGATATTGATTTTTGTCGCAATAACCGCGACCGCGTGATCGACTACGTCAAGCACAAATACGGACTCGATGCCGTGAGTCAAATTGTGACCTTTGGCACGATGGCGGCACGTGGTGCAATTCGCGATGTGGGGCGCGTGCTGGATTTGTCCTACAATTTTTGCGATGGCATTAGCAAACTCATTCCTAACAAACCGGGCACTCACATCACCATTGCTGGGGCAATTGAAGCCGAACCCGTTTTAAAAGAACGTTTAGAGCGCGAAGAAGACGTCAAAACGCTCATCGAACTGGCGCAAAAGTTAGAAGGCCTTACCCGCAACGTGGGCATGCACGCCGGTGGCGTACTGATTGCCCCCGGCAAGCTCACTGATTTTTGTCCGCTGTACCAGCAACCAGGTACCGACTCAGCCGTCAGTCAGTTTGATATGACCGATGTCGAAGCCATTGGCTTAGTGAAGTTTGACTTCTTAGGCCTCGCCACACTCACGATTTTGGAGATCGCCAAAAACCTGATTCGCAGCAGGCATAAGGGGCAAGAAAACTTCATTTACGATACGCTACCGCTAGGTGATGCGCGTGTTTACCAGCTTTTTGCTGAGGGTAATACCGAAGCGATTTTTCAATTTGAAAGTCGCGGCATGCAAGGCGCTTTAAAAGATGCCAAGCCAAGTCGATTTGAGGATTTGATTGCTCTGAACGCCTTGTACCGTCCAGGCCCGATGGACAACATCCCAAGCTTTGTGGCGCGTAAGCATGGGCGCGAGGAGGTGGTTTATCCGCATCCGCTCGTGGCCGATATGTTGTCTGAGACCTACGGCATAATGGTCTACCAAGAGCAGGTGATGCAGACGGCGCAGATTTTGGGCGGTTATAGCCTTGGCGGCGCCGATTTGTTGCGCCGTGCCATGGGTAAAAAGAAGGTCGAAGAGATGGCCGAGCACCGCGCGATTTTTCGCGAAGGGGCGGCTAAAAACGATATCGGTCCTGCGCAAGCAGATGAAATTTTTGACTTGATGGAAAAGTTTGCGGGCTACGGTTTTAATAAATCGCACGCCGCCGCTTACTCGCTGCTCGCGTATCACACGGGTTGGCTCAAAGTCCATTTTGCAGCTGAGTTTTACTGCGCCAACATGACGGTGGAGATGGGCGATACTGACAAGCTCAAAGTACTGTTTGAAGATGCGCAGCGAAATGGTGTGCTGTTTGAGGCGCCTGATGTCAACCTCGGTGGGCATGACTTTGTACCTGTGTCGGATACCTTGATTCGCTATGGTTTAGGTGCTGTTAAAGGCACCGGCAGGCAAGCGATTGAAGCTATCGTGGCAGCACGTGAGGGCGATGGAGAGGGCGCTTTCACCAGCCTCTTTAACTTTATGCGCCGCGTCGATAAAAGTAAGCTGAATAAGCGCACGGTCGAGGCGTTGATTAAAGCGGGAGCGTTTGATACGTTGCACCCGAATCGTGCCGCAAGCCTTGCCAGTGTTGAGCTGGCATTTGATTTTGCCGATGCGCAAAGCAAAAACGCCAATCAAGTCGGACTGTTTGATATGGGGAGCGACGACGGGCACGGGGCAAGCGATCAAGAGCCGCTACTTGCCGAGACCATTCCGTGGGGTGTGGGGCATCAGCTCACGATGGAAAAAACGGCACTCGGATTTTTTATGTCGGGGCATTTGTTTGATGCCAGCAGCACCGAGGTTCGGCAGTTTGTGTCGAAGTCGATTGGCGACTTAGAGGGCGGGCAAGAAGGCAGTTACTCAAGAGAAGTCGTTTTGCTGGCTGGCATTGTGGGCGACATGCGCGTGATAAATGGGCAGCGCGGCAAACTCGCCATTTTTAAGCTCGACGACAAATCGGGTGTGATTGAAGCGACGGCAGATGAAGCACTGATTAACGCCAATAAAGAGTTGCTCGCGGATGATGCGCTCATCATTGTGCAAGCCAAGCTACAGCCCGATCGTTTTTCTGGCGGCAATCGGCTTGCCGTTAATAAGATCTGGGATTTAGCCAGCGCGCGCTGCCGATTTGGTAAATACTTGACAATAAAAATTAAACAAAAAACTGAAAATGACACTGCTGCAGGCCACAGCCAGAAAGGGCTGCAGAATCTTCAGGTGATTTCTCAGTCCATGCGGGCTATCATGAAAGACTTCCCACCCAAGCGTGAACTCACCGACCAAGGTGAGTTTTTTAAAGGCCTCGGAATTCGCTTTGAAATCGAAAAATTTGAAGGTGATATGGGCGCATCAGCGCAATTGCAATTAGGCGAGTCGGCTAGGTTTTTTCCAAGTGATGCGGCATTGGCCAGCTGGTATGCCGCGGTGGATGCCAACGCGCTTAAGTTGGTTTATTAGCCCAGCCAAACGAATGAAAATCAAACCCCTTTTCTAAGGTCGGCTTAATGATTTTGAAATAAGGTGACACATCAAAATCGCGTGGCGTAAAGAGCGTGTGGTTGCGCTGGCGATAGCGCAGCCTTGCATCCACCTTGGGCAAGATGGGGTAATGCATGTATTCAAATACTTCGGCAACTAAGGTTGAGCATATGGCCTTTGTTGGTTCGCCACTGCCAAAAGCGAGTAATCCTTTTCGATGCGCCGCAGGAAATGGGATCACAGGCACGAGATAGCGTACGAGATCGAAGACGTTGCGTAAATCGTAGGTGCCGCCTAGTTTTGTGAGCGCGTAGTCGCGTAGCAAATGGATGTCTGACTCGCTTAATCCAATCGGTCTGCAGATGCGGATGTGATAGCCCCTAAGCCCTGTTAAATTTGAGTGAACAATACCTTTGGACACATCGGCTTCAATGTATTGATCGTGGTAGATTTTCCCCTTGACAGTGATTGTGCCAAGATACAGAGTCGTGTGCGACCAAGTGGACTGCGTGAGGTATTTAATGGCGGTACTGAACTTGGTGTTGCCTTCCACCAAGATCACATCACCAGGACGCACACATTGACGTACTGCTTCCATCCTGGGGGGGATGCCAATGCTGGCCTTTTTGTTCTCTTTACTGAGATAGCGGCTAAGCCAACTACCGACTTTGCGGGCAACGAAATTCATTATTGTCCTCGGGGTTTTACTTGAGCAATGAGGCTATCCGGGCGATAACCTTTTCTATCACGTGGGATGATATTAGTTTTTTCAACAGCGCGAACAGCAATGGCATCCCATTCTTTGTTGCCGCTGGTTTTTGAAACGCGGGGATGCAAGATGCTGCCGTCTGATGCAATCTCGAACATAACTTCTGTTACCAGCGTTGTCTTTTCAAAATCAGTGTTTTGATAGCTAATGTTTGGCGCAATGACCGATCGCACGAATGCTGAGTAATCAGCCATTTGTCCAGCATTTATTGGCTGATTTCCTGAGCTATTAGACGAGCCTGTTGCGCCAGCCAAGCCCATCATGCGCTTCAAAGTATCTTGTCGATTCAAATCTTGCTGGCGCTCGGCTTCGTGTTCTTTTTTCTTGTTCGCTGCTAGTTTTTCGCGCACCTTGGTTTTTTTAGTCACGATAGCAGGCGCTATTTCGGCAGGTTTCTCAACGACTGGCTCTGCAACAGGCGGTGCTTCAACTAACGCTGGCGCGGCTTGCGTAGGTAGCTCCGCCCAAAGTTCAGCCGACGCGGTGACTATTTGATTACTGCTACGCCAAGTGGTACCCCACGTCAGCGCTGCAATTAAAAATCCATGCGCCAAGAAAGCAAGTCCCATGCTGCCCACGCCAAATCGCTCAGGCTTCGGAGAAAACTTGTTGAAAGTGGCGGTCGCGATAGCCATGTTTGAGGCCGCTCTTACGTTATGGCGCTAGCTGAACAGACAATCCCACGCGTGGCACGCCAGCGCGCTGCAAGGTGTCCATGACACGAACGACGGTTTCGTATTTCACGTTTTTATCGGCGCTGATCACGACCGCTGTATTGGGTGTCACCACGGCAAGAACGGCGGGTGTTAATTGCTCAATGCTTGCAACTGGTTTTTCATCTGGCGCACCGTCCACCTTGAGTTTGAGTACGCCATCCAAACCAATCACAACTTGCACAATCTTGTCTGGCTGCTTTGCTGCTTTGCCGACGCTGGGTAAGTCAATCATGCTTGGTGTGATGAGCGGCGCGGTCACCATGAAGATGATGAGCAGCACCAGCATGACGTCGATAAACGGCACCATATTGATTTCTGCCATGGTGCGACGACCACGGCGACCCGAACCGCCACTTCTGGATGAGCCTTGCAGCGCCGCCATAATTAACGTCCTGACGCTGTTGTTGCAGTGGATTGCATCGCGACTGAGCGCTGCAAAATATTGGAGAACTCCTCGATAAAAGTCTCTAGCTGATTGGCAATGCGGTCAATTTGACGCGAGAAACGGTTGTAAGCTATCACAGCAGGAATAGCGGCAAAGAGGCCGATGGCTGTGGCAATCAAGGCTTCGGCAATACCTGGAGCGACCGTGGCGAGCGTGACTTGCTGCAAAGCTGCCAAACCAGTAAAGGCATGCATGATGCCCCAGACCGTGCCAAACAAGCCGACATAGGGCGATACGGAGGCGACCGAGGCAAGAAACGAGAGATTGGACTCAATCACATCAAGTTCTCGCTGCAACGAGGCACGCATCGCGCGGCGAGCGCCATCTAACAACAAACCGCCATCGGTCGTATGCCGTGCGGTTAAAGATTGCTGTATTTTTTGAAACTCGCGCGTTCCGCTTGCAAAGATACGCTCCATGGGCCCCGTCATTTTTGCATTTTGTGCCGCAGCTTGAAATAGCTCGGAGAGTTGTTTGCCAGACCAAAAATCGCGCTCAAATCCTTCATTTAGATTTTGCGTGCGTTTGAGGGCAAAGAGCTTGCTAAAAATAACGGCCCAACTCGCCATCGAGACCAATAAAAGCAGCACAACTACGCCTTTAACGACCCAGCTGGCATTCAAAAATAAATGGACGATGGAGAGATCTTGATTCATGCCTTTTTTCCTTCTCGTTGGTCAATTTCATTTGGCCTTAGTTCGCCTGCCAGTTGGTGCAAGACGCCGTTCACGTATTTATGACCGTCGGTGCCACCAAATGATTTTGCAAGCTCGATGCACTCGTTCAGCACCACACGCCAAGGCACATCTGGGCAGTTCATGTATTCATAAGTGCCAATCCATAGGATGGCATGCTCGATAGGCGATATTTCGTTCCAAGGGCGATCGAGGTAGCGTGAAATTTGCGCGTCCAAGTGACTGGCTTCTCGGGCGCAGCCATAGACCAATGCATCGTAGTGTTCGACATTGCATTTGCTAAACCCAAGTAGATCGCGGGTAAAGCTATCGACCGCCGACATTTCGTTCTTGCCGACCATGAATTGGTAAATTGCTTGCAAGGCAAATTCGCGTGCGCGGCTGCGTGGTGATGCGCTGCGCGTTTTAACTAGCTTGGCTATTTCACTCATGCCATGCCGTTCAATAAATTAGCCATTTCAACCGCAACCCTAGCCGCATCAACGCCTTTATCCGTTTGACGCGCAATGGCTTGCGCCTCGTTTTCAACCGTAATGATGGCGTTAGCAATGGGGACTTGGCTATCGAGTGAAATGCGGGTCACGCCAGCGCCAGACTCGTTAGCCACAAGCTCAAAGTGGTAGGTCTCACCGCGGATGATGCAGCCTAGCGCGATCAGCGCATCAAATGTGTTTTGCTCTGCCATTGCTTGCAGTGCAATAGGCACTTCTAACGCACCTGGAACTGTCGCGTGGGTGATG
Organism: Comamonadaceae bacterium; assembly: GCA_947445115.1. Classification (GTDB taxonomy): domain Bacteria; phylum Pseudomonadota; class Gammaproteobacteria; order Burkholderiales; family Burkholderiaceae_C; genus JASGCK01. Next base: position 97,357 of record CANFCG010000005.1, read on the forward strand.
TTTTTGGCTTGCACGCCAAGCGCTAAAAGCTCTGAATAGCAGGCTTGAAAGAGGCTGTCCGTCACGCCTGCATTAAAACGCGCTTGCACAATCCCGATGTAAAGCTTTTTTCCATCCAATAAGCTGGCGGCATCTGCCGCCACCCCTTTATCTGCACCAAACATTAAGAGTTCCTTTGTAAATAATTTGTGACCTCAAGCCCATAACCTGCCATGCTCGGCATGCGACGTGGATTAGCCATAAGGGTCATTTTTTGTACGCCGCAATCGCGCAAAATTTGTGCGCCAATGCCGTAAGTTCGCAGATCAGCTGCGCTGCTGGATGCCACAACTGGCTTGGCCTTTGATGCATCGCTTTGCTCAAACTGGGCCAATAAATCTAGACTCGATTCTCCGCAATTCAGTAGCACCACGACTCCAGCGCCAGCCTCTGCAATGCGCTGCATGGCGCTGTCGACGCTCCAAGAGTGCGATTGGCGACCTGTCTCCAGTAAATCCATCAGGGAGAGCGGCTCGTGAACACGTGCCAACACGCTGGAGGCCACGTCCCACGTGCCCTTGACGAGCGCCAAATGCAGCGACTGGCTGGGCGCATCGACATAAGCGTGTGCCGTAAATTCGCCCCAAGCGGTTTGCAGTTGCTTGCTGGCACGGCGTTCAACCAAAGTTTCTGCACGGCTACGGTAAGCAATCAGGTCGGCAATGGTGCCAATTTTGAGTCCGTGCTCGGCCGCAAAAATTTGCAGATCCGGCAGGCGAGCCATTTCGCCGTCGTCTTTCATGATTTCGCAAATCACGGCGGTGGGCGAGCAGCCTGCCATACGTGCCAAGTCGCAGCCTGCCTCCGTGTGGCCTGCACGCATCAGCACGCCGCCATCGACTGCTTGTAGCGGAAAAATGTGTCCGGGTTGAATCAAATCGCTGGCGACAGCGCCTTGGGCGACCGCCGCTTGCACGGTGCGAGCGCGATCGGCAGCAGAGATACCCGTTGTGACACCCGTAGCGGCTTCAATTGATACGGTAAACGCCGTACTGTATTTGCCACCGTTGCGGGGCACCATTGGTGGGAGTTTGAGCGCTTCGCAGCGCTCGCGTGTAAGCGTCAGGCAGATTAAGCCGCGACCAAAGCGCGCCATAAAATTAATGGCTTCGGGGGTCACGTGATCGGCAGCCAATACTAAATCACCTTCGTTTTCGCGATCTTCTTCGTCAACCAAAATGACGATGCGCCCTCGGGCCATATCGGCCACAATATCCTCCACGGGGGAGATCAGGGTTGTGGGTTTGCTCGTGTTTTCCATAGGCTTGATTATCGCAGGCGTTAACGCGGGCTTTATAGGCTATCGTTGAAGTTATGAATACAAACTCTAGTTCAAACCGCTTTCAAGCATTAGATGCACTGCGTGGCTTTGCGATGGTGTGGATGACAGCGTTTCATTTTTGCTTTGACTTAAACTATTTTGGCTGGCTGAACCAAGACTTTTATGCGAATCCCGTGTGGACGTGGCAACGCGCTTGCATTGTTAGCTTATTTGTATTCTGCGTCGGCTGGTCGCAATCTTGCGTGCTGCATTTTTCTTGGACGCGTTGGCTGCAGATTGCTGGATGCGCACTACTTGTGACTTTGAGCTCGTACGTGATGTACCCAAAGAGCTTTATTTACTTTGGTGTGCTTCACGGCATCGCCATCATGCTGCTTGTGCTGTGGGGATTGAGGGCATTGGGCCAATGGTTGTGGCTAGTCGGAGGCGCGTTTTTATGGCTATTTTTCTATCCGCCCTTTATTGCAAATGACGCGCCTTGGAATGTGATGGGCCTGATCTCGCAAAAACCAATCACGGAAGACTATCTCCCGCTGTTGCCATGGCTGGTACTTGTTTGCTGGGGCTACGCCTTTGGGCTGCGCAGCCATATGACAAAGAAAAAGGGACTGAACTTAGCGTTCACCCCCTTCTTGCGTCCATTCGCGTTTTTAGGCCGCTACAGCCTGCGTTATTACATGCTGCATCAACCCGTTTTGATTGGCTTACTCTACCTTTGCAGACTTGCGTAGGTCTTCTTGAAACTTGGCCAATTTCTCCTGTTCAACTTGCTGCTTGATTTGCGGCTTTGCTTCTTCGAGAGTGGCAAGTTTCGCATCACGCACTTCGTCAACGCGAATGATGTGATAACCAAATTGTGACTTCACCGGTGTGTCCGTCATCTGCCCTTTATTCAGCTTAACCATCGCCGCCGAAAATTCAGGGACATAGCTGGCAGCGCCCGCCCAATCTAGATCGCCGCCGTTTACGGCAGAGCCAGAATCTTTTGAGTCTTTTTTGGCAAGCACTTCAAATTTCGCGCCCTTTTTTAGCTGCGCGATGATGGCTTTGGCGGTTTCCTCTTTCTCAACCAAAATGTGCCGAGCTTTATATTCTTTACCGCCGTTCTCTTTGACATATTTGTCGTATTTCGCTTGAATGTCGGCATCAGAAGCGGTAGATTTCTTAATTTCGTCTTCCATCAAAGCATTCGCCAAGGCTGATTGACGCGCCATTTCGACTTGCATTTTGTAGCTGTCTGAGCCGTCTAAGCCACGCTTAAGTGCTTCTTGCGAAAAAATCTCTAAAGTAATCAGTCGATCTTTGATTTGCGCTTCAAAATTAGGTGGAAGTTGCTGATTTTGAGCCTTTGCCTGCGCTGCACTATTGGCAAGAATCGACTCTAGCCGTGCTTTCGGCACGACTTTGCCATTGACGATGGCGATGTTTTGCGCGCTGGCTGCGCCCATGATAGCGATCAAAGTCATCGCTGCAAGTGTTTGAAGTTTTGTCTTCATGAGTTTTCCTAGGGTTGCAAAAAGAGTTGTTTAAAAATTAGTTTCGATAGCTAAGGCATGCAAGCCTTGGTCTATATAGGGACGAAGCGCATCATACACAAGGCGATGCTGCTTAACTCTAGTGAGATTCGTAAAGAAAGGCGAAGCTATCCGAACGCGAAAGTGCGTTCCCACGCCAGAATCGTTGGCGCCCACGTGCCCTGCGTGTTGATAACTCTCGTCAATGACCTCAAGCTTTGTCGGCGCTAGAGCCGATTGCAGCGTTCGGGTGATGTTTTCTGCTGTGATTGCCAAACAATCCATCTGACTATTCATGTGAATTTTCCACATGCTTGGCAATGTACACGGCCTGCGCAGCCAAAAACACCACGGGGAAGATGTAGCCCCACAACTTAAAGTTTACCCAGTCATCTGTACTGTAGAACGCCGCGACAAAGCCGTTGACTGCGGACATAAAGACGCAATAAGCAATCCATGCCACATTCAAATTCATCCATACAGGTGTTGGTAGCGTGAGCTGTTTACCCAGCAATAAGTGCAAAAAGTTTTTCTTATAAATCCAAAGTGCTACAGCCAAGCCAATCGCCATGCCTGCGTACAAAAACGTAGGCTTCCATTTAATAAAACGATCGTCGTGCAGGCCAATAGTCAGCGCACCAAATACAAAAATCATCGCCAGCGTGACCTTTTGCATCGTTTCCAAGCGACCCTCTTTAAAGTAGATATAAGCCATTTGCGCAGCGGTGGCAGCCATCAAAACGCCAGTGGCAACGTACACGCCGTACATTTTGTAAGCGCCAAAAAACAGCACGATAGGGAGGAAGTCTAGGAGTAATTTCATGTGGAAGATTTTAGATGGAAGAAGCACCAAGTTTCGATAGTCGGGATTCGGCTTTCTCAATCCAAACCTCTAGGTTCTCCAGCAACCCCGTTTGGCTAAACGAGCAGCTTTCCTCGGTAAACAAGGCGCTTGATTCCAGTCGGTCGAGGATGTTATTTAGCACTTCACCAAACTGAGATGGCAGACTGGAGACCAATACCAGAGCGGCTCGCGCGGCATCGGTTAGTTCTGTGGTGCGTATCTCATTCGCTTGAAATTGCGCAAATTTTGTTTTGATATCGTTTAGTTGCTCAAGCGCAGTCATTTTTTAATCCATCCTAGCGCCAGAAGCCTTAACGGCTGCGGCCCAGCGCGGTGTTTCGCTAGTTAAAAACTTTGCAAAATCATCGCTACTCAAAAATGCAGGGTCAGCGCCTTGGCTGATCATGCGGGTTTTAACTTCTGGGTTGTTTAGCACTTGCTTAAAGGCATCGCTGAGTTTTGCAACGACATCTTTCGGTGTGCCCGCGGGCGCTAGAAAGCCGTAAAAGCCTACGACTTCAAAGCCCTTCAAACCTTCCAATCCTTTGCCTGCCTCGATCACCGTGGGCACATCTGGTAGTGCGGGATTGCGCTCGCGGCTCGTCACGGCGAGCGCTTTGACTTTGCCTTGCTTATGGTAGTTGGCCGCTTGCGGAATGCTCTCGGCCATAAATTGCACTTGGCCAGCCATGAGGTCGGTAAACGCGGGTGCGCTGCCGCGGTAGGGGATGTGAACCATGAACAGCCCCGTCGCATTTTTAAACATCTCGGGCACGAGGTGCGAAATGCCGCCATTGCCCGCCGAGCCATAGTTCACTTGGCCTGGACGCGATTTGGCATAGGTGATGAACTCTTTTAAATTGTTCGCAGGCACTTTCGGGTTGACAAGCAAAGCGAGGGGCTGCATGGCGGTTCGCGCCAGCGGCACGAAGTCTTTGAGCGTGTTGTAAGAGAGCTTGGAATAGAGCGCGCCGTTAATCACCATAACACCTGTATTGGCCAGCATGATGGTGTAGCCATCGGGCGCTGATTTTGCTACGCTCTCAGCGCCCACCGCGCCGCCCGCGCCACTTTTGTAGTCCACGATGAGGGGTTGCCCCAGTACGGCTTGCAGTTTGTCAGTGAGCAATCTTGCGTGCTGATCGAGTGGGCCTCCAGCAGGAAAGCCAATGATGAGTTTGATGGGTTTATCGGGGTAAGCGGCAAAAGCAAAAGATGCGCCGAGGACGGCGATGGTCAGTACAAAAAGTCTTGATAAATACATCATGTCGGCGCTCCATGTAGGTGTTCGTAGAAGTTGCGCAATACACGGGCTGTCACGCCCCAAATGTGGCGCGCATTGCCGTCTAAGTCGGTGGATGGTATGCCATACCAGTCGCGGGTTTGCGGGCCATCGTCGTTGGTCCACGATAGCTCGTGGTGGTTATGGTTGTGCGGATTCAAAATATGTAGCAGTGGCACTTCAAAAATTTCGCTCACTTCATCTTCTGAGAGAACGGGTATGTAATCTGGATTGACCAGTGCCACGATGGGGGTGATCTCGTAGCCGGTACCTGTTTCGTGTCTTGATAGCACGCCAATGACTTGGCAATTGGCCATCGGCAAGCCAATTTCTTCTTCTGCTTCGCGCAGCGCAGTGGCGATGGCGCTTGTGTCTTCCGCATCAATTTTGCCGCCTGGCAGTGCGATTTGCCCCGAGTGTTTGCGTAGTTTGGTGGAGCGCATGGTGAGCAGCACGGTGAGTCCACTTGCATCGGTGCCGCGCTGCATGATGGGAATCAAAACGGCGGAAGGTTTTAATGTTGGATTCTTAGGCACATGCGCATCTTGTGTTTGAGCGGATGCCAAACTTTGCATGAGTCGCTCGATGAGAAACGCCTCAGTCACCGCATCCACAGGCAATGCTTGAAAGCGCTCGTCCCTTGGTAGAAGAGGCGCTTGTTTTGGGTCAAACTGTGGGATGGTTGAGAGGAGGGGCAGTTTTTTCATGAGTCGTTGGGCGAACATCGAGGGGCGTAAAAAAACCGCCAGCGCGGATGCGATGACGGTTTTTTGAGGGGCTATTAAAAAGCTGTGAGGCTTATACCGCGGCAGCCACTGCGGCCACTTTTGGTGCTTTGCGTGTGAGCTTTTCTTTGATACGTGCCGACTTGCCGCTGCGCTCGCGCAGGTAGTACAGTTTTGCACGGCGCACATCACCACGGCGTTTGATTTCGATCGACGCGATCAATGGGCTGTAAGTTTGGAACGTACGCTCCACGCCTTCGCCGTTAGAGATTTTGCGAACGATGAAGTTGGAATTGAGCGAACGATTGCGAATGGCAATCACGACGCCTTCAAATGCCTGCACACGTTTGCGAGTGCCCTCAACCACGTTGACGTTCACGATAACCGTGTCGCCGGGTGCGAAATCAGGGATCACCTTGCCCAGACGGGCAATTTCTTCTTGTTCCAGAGTTTGGAGTAGGTTCATTTTTGAATCACTTTCAAGTTTGTCAGTTCATACGCGCTACACAAAAGGCATCCAGTTGCAATCCAAAAAAGAGGAGAACGACGCGGCGGGCAGAGGAAAAGTCAACTGCGCATTATAGCTTTGACTGAGGTAATAGGTCGGGACGCAGTTTTGTCGTCAATGCCAGCCGCTGCGCCTGCCGCCACGCTTCAATCTTGGCGTGGTTGCCCGACATCAGTACCTCAGGCACGCCAACGCCATTCCAGACTTCGGGGCGCGTGTAGTGCGGGCAGTCGAGCAAACCGTTAATCGAGGGGTTGAAGCTGTCTTGCAAATGGCTTTGCTCGTCCGTCAATACGCCAGGCTGAAGTCGTGCAATTGCATCTAAAAATGCGGTGGCAGCAATCTCGCCACCCGAGAGCACAAAATCGCCAAGGCTAAGTTGGTGCGTGACGTGCGCGTCGATGAAGCGTTGGTCGAGCCCTTCGTAGCGTCCGCAAATGAGAATGGCTCCTTCGCTAAATTCGCCGCTTGCATCCGCCCAAGTTTCGACAACGGATTGCGCAATCGTTTGACCGATAGGAGAAAAAAGAACGGCAGGGATGGCGCTCGTGGAAGCCTTACTGGATGTGGCTTGCCGAGCATCTTTAATGGCTGCAAGGCATGCGGTTAAAGGCTCGGCGAGCATCACCATGCCTGGGCCACCGCCAAACGGTCGGTCGTCTACGCGTTTGTAGTTGCCTTGCGCGTAGTCGCGTAGCTGCCAAAGGTGCACTTCTATCTGCGCAGGGGTTCCACCCAGACTCTCAAATGCGCGGCGATTAATACCGACGCTCAGATACGGTTGTATCAATTCGGGGAAAAGGGTGATGATGTCAAAGCGCATAAGTGATAAGAAGTGAACACGCTGGCCACGTGTTCACGTATGCTACTGGGTTTTCTCCATCCATTTAAATCAGGAACACACATGAAAGCAACTTTTACGCTTGAACTAGCCGACATCAAAAAAATCATGGCAGCCAGCGAAGCCGAAGCCATTAAAAATAACTGGGCTGTGGTGATTGCCATTGCCGATGCAGGTGGACACTTATTGGCGTTGCAGCGTTTGGATGGCGTGGCGACGATCTCGTCTGAGATTGCACCCGCTAAAGCGCGCACCGCAGCACTGGGTCGCCGCGAGAGCAAAATTTACGAAGACATCATCAATGCAGGGCGTTATTCGTTCCTCAGCGCTCCCACGCTCAAGGGCATGCTAGAGGGCGGCGTACCCATCATGAAGGACGGTCAGTGCATTGGCGCGGTCGGCGTGAGCGGCGTGAAATCGACCGAAGATGCACAAATTGCCAAAGCGGGTATTGCCGCGCTAGACCTCTAATCTAAAGGGCTGCAGTCATGTTTCGTTCATTCTTTTTCAGTCGCAAATGGATGCACTGGTCGATCCTTGGTTCTGCGCTGATTTTGTTTGCCACTTGGTACAAGGTTGAGCTAGACGTCAAGATTAACGAATGGTTTGGTCGTTTTTATGATTTGATTCAAAAGGCGCTCGCTAAACCAGGGTTGATCACGATGAGCGAGTACATGGCGCAACTCACAACTTTTTTTGAAATCGCTGGTGTGGCCATGGTTCTGGCGGTTTTGCTGGATTTCTTTACCAAGCATCACGTTTTTAGGTGGCGCATGGCTATGAATGACTTTTATGCGGCCAACTGGCACAAAGTCAGACAAGTCGAGGGCGCATCGCAGCGCGTGCAAGAGGACACACTGCGATTTGCGCGGCTAATGGAGGGGCTGGGTGTGAGTTTTATGCGCAGCTTGATGACGCTGGCCGCTTTTTTGCCGATTTTGTGGGTGTTGTCTGAGAAGGTGACTGAATTACCGTGGTTTGGACAGATCAATCACGCTTTGGTTTATGTGGCAATTTTGTTTGCGCTCAGCGGTACCGTTTTGTTGGCACTGGTGGGCATTAAGTTGCCAGGACTTGAATTCAACAATCAAAAAGTTGAAGCAGCGTATCGAAAAGAGCTTGTTTTAGGCGAGGATGACGCCAATCGTGCCGCGCAGTCTGTGCTTAAGGATTTGTTCGATTACGTGCGCCTTAATAACTTTAAGCTGTATTTCCATTACCTTTATTTTGATGTTGCTAAATGGAGCTATCTGCAATTCGGTGTTTTAGTGCCATATTTGGCGCTTGGCCCCACGATTATTGGCGGCGCTATGACATTAGGTGCAATGCAGCAAATTGTGCGGGCTTTTGGCCGCGTCGAGTCATCATTTCAATATCTCGTGAACAGCTGGACTGATATCGTCGAGTTGATCTCTGTGTTTAAGCGCCTGCGGGCCTTCGAGCGGCAGATACAGGAAGCTTAGGCAGGCTATAATCATGGGCTTGGTCAATTTTGGCTAAACCTTGCTGCACCACACTTTAGACGCTGTGGGCGGCTTTTATCCTCAAGGAGAGTCTATGCGTCATTATGAAATCGTTTTGCTGATCCATCCCGATCAAAGCGAACAAGTCCCAGCCATGCTGGAGCGCTACAAGGGCATGATTACCGCCGGCGGCGGCGTTGTACATCGTGTTGAAGATTGGGGTCGCCGTCAATTGGCTTACCTAGTCAATAAGCTCGCAAAAGCCCACTATCTGTGCATCAACATCGAAGCCAATCAAGCTGTGATGGAAGAGATTGAGCACGCTTTCAAATTTAACGATGCTGTGTTGCGTCATTTGACCGTGGTCAAAAAGACAGCTGAAACCGCGCCATCTTCAATGATGAAAACGGTTGAGCGCGAAGAAGCTCGCAAAACTCAACAAGCAGAATTTGCAGGCCAAGGTCAGTCACGAGGCGACCGCGAAGAACGCCACTAAAGGTGAACCGCTACCAAGTTGCAGGCACATTACACGAGAGGCAGTCTTTGCGATACACACCAGCTGGTGTCCCCGCGCTAGATATGCAAATCGAGCATCTTTCAACCGACCTAAATGGTCACGATGCAACGGTCAATCTCTCAGTAGTCGCTTTTGGACTGGTAGCACAAACCTTAAGTAGCACGCCGCTAGGCAGCACACTCAAGTTAGATGGTTTTTTACGACACAGTGCCAAAAGTAAAAAACTCATCGTTCAAATTGAATCTTTTGAAATTATTTAAATAGGAGTCCATCATGGCCGGACCATCACGTTTTAAGAAAAATGCAGATAAGCGCCCAA